>DASYAE010000062.1:0-84930 GCA_036501535.1 Actinocrinis sp.
GACCGCGGCACGATCCTGGCCGCCCGGTTCTGGGCGGCGGACGGCGCGCCGGACCGCTCCGAGCCCGCGGCCGCCGGGGTGACCCGGCCGATCAGCGGCGAGCAGGTCTGCGGGGACGCCTGGAGCGCGCGCCTGGACGAGGGCCCCGACGGCCCGGCGCTCCTGCTCATGCTCTGCGACGGTCTCGGGCACGGTCCGATGGCCTCGCTGGCGGCCGCGGCCGCCGTGAAGGCTTTCCGTGAGGCACGGCCCGGACCTCCGGCGCAGATGGTCCAAGAGCTGCACCGCGCGCTGCGCGGCACACGCGGCGCGGCGCTGGCCGTCGCATGTGTCGAGCCCGAGCCCGCGCGGGTCCGCCTGTGCGGCGTCGGCAACACCGCCGCGGTGCTGGTCGGCGCCGGATCGCGGGCCGCTCTGCTCTCGATGCCCGGAATCGTCGGGCATCACCTGCCGTCCCTGCGGACCTTCGAGCAGCCGCTGGTCCCGCGCAGCGTTCTGGTGATGCACTCGGACGGGGTCAACACGCGGTGGGGCGCGGACGTGGTCGGCGGCTTCCCGCGCCGGATCCCGGTGGTGATCGCCGCCCGGCTGCTGCGCGAGGCGGCCGTGCGCCGCGATGACGCGAGCGTCGCTGTAGCCTCGGGCCCATGGTGACGTCCCGGCCGTCCGGCTCGCCGGACGCCCTTCTCCTGCTGTCCATGGAGATCGGCTCCGAGCGGGACGTCTTCGCGCTGCGCCGGCGGGCCAAGACCTGCGCCGAGGCCGCCGGCCTCGACGGCCGGGACCAGGTGCGGCTGGCGACCGCGGTCAGCGAGCTCGGCCGCGACCTGCTGCGCCCGCAGCCGCTGTCCGCCGCGTTCCGGCTGCGCGGACGCGATCCGGCCGAGCTCGTCGTGGTCCTCGAGTGGCCGGACGGGCGGCGGGCCGGCGACGAGTCGATGGCCGCGGTGACCCGCCTGTTTCCGCGGGCCGTCCAGGAGCCCGGCGTTCAGGGCGGCCGGGTATTGATCGAGTGCGCGTTGCCCACTTCACTTGATGCGGTGACCGATCAGGCGGAGCGGATCCGCAGCGCGCTGCGCGCCGAGGCCGACACGGGGGCGACGGTGATCGACGATCTTCGGGCACAGACCCGGGATCTGCTGGCGGCGCTCGACGAGTCCCGCGCGCAGAGCGAGGAGCTGCAACGCCTCAACCGCGAGCTGGCCGAGACGAACCAGGGCGTGGTCGCCCTCTACACGGAGCTGTCCGAGGAGCTCGAGGAGACCAACCGGGGCGTCGTGGCGCTGTACGCCGAGCTGGACGAGAAGAGCCGGCTGCTGCGCGAGGCGAGCGAGTCGAAGACCCGCTTCTGGTCCAACATCAGCCACGAGCTGCGCACGCCCATCAACTCGGTGATCGGCCTGAGCCGGCTGCTGCTCGACCCCGGCTCCGACCCGCTGGCCGCGGAGCAGCGGCGGCAGGTCGAACTGATCGGCGCCGCCGGCAACATGCTGCTCAGCCTGGTCGACGAACTGCTCGACGTGGCGAAGGCGGAGGCCGGGCAGCTCGTGCCGCAGATCGCGCCGGTCGACCTGCCGATGCTGCTGACCCAGATCCACGGCCTGATGGCCGGCGCGAAGCCGTCGGCGCAGGTGGAGCTGGTCGTCGGCGACGGGGCCGGCCTGCCCGTGCTGTCGACCGACGAGGTCATGCTGACCCGGATCCTGCGCAATCTGCTCTCCGACGGCCTGAAGTTCACCCGCAGCGGCGAGGTCCGCCTCGAGGTGACGGCGCAGGACCCGGATTGGCTGCTCTTCACGGTGCGGGACACCGGCGTGGGCGTCCCCGAGGACCAGCAGGCGCTGATCTTCGAGGAGTTCTACCAGGTGCCCGGACCGCATCAGCGGGACCGGCCGGGCACGGGCCTTGGCCTGCCGTACGCGCGGCGGCTCGCCGGGCTGCTCGGCGGGAGCTGGCCAGCGCGCCGGAAGAGGGCACCACGGTGACCCTGCGGCTGCCGGTCCGGCTCGACCGGCGCACCGCGCCGATCCGCCGGGTCGGCACCGTGCTGGCCGCGGACGACGACCCCGCGTTCGCGGAGGTGTTCCGCCCGGTGCTGGAGCAGATCGCGCAGCGCGTGCTCCAGGTCGGCTCCGGGGCGGAGGTGCTCGAGGCGGTGCGCCGCGAGCAGCCGGACGCCGTGCTGCTCGACCTCCAGATGCCCGGCATGGACGGCTACGCGGTGCTGGCCGCGCTGGCGGCCGAACCGCGGCTGCGGGACATCCCGGTGGTCGTGGTCACCGGGGCCGACCTGGCCGAGGAGTCCGGCCCGGGGCTCGGGCACGCCCGCGCCGTGGTCTCCAAGCACCGCGTGACGCCGGCGCGGCTGGCCGACCTGCTGTTCTCCGGCCCCGGGGAGGTGGAGGGCGATGGGCACCGACACGATTGAGCGCGTCGACGACGCGGCGCTGCTCCTCATCATCGAGGACAACGCGACCCACCGGTACATCCTGGCCAGCTGGCTGAAGCGGGCCGGCCACACCCTCCTGGAGGCCGGCGACGGGACCGAGGCCTTCAACATCCCCAGCGAGCGGGCGCGGGACGGGCTCGCGCTGCCGGACCTGGCCGTCGTGGACGTGCACCTGCCGGACATGAGCGGCTTCGAGGTCTGCGAGCGCATCAAGTCGGACCCGGCCACCGCGGGCACGCCGGTCATCCACGTCTCGGCGACCGCCATCGCCCCGAGCGACCGGACCCAGGGGCTCGACCGCGGCGCCGACGCATACCTCGCCGAGCCGATCGCCCCCGGCGAGCTGATCGCGACGGTTGCCGCCGCACTGCGCTACAGCCGCGCCCGCGTCCGCGCGGAGAGCCTGGCCGCGCGCCTGGGCGTGCTCAACGAGGCGACGCTGGAGATCTACGGCGCGTCGCAGGCGCCGGCGCTCGCGGCGGCCGTGGCGAAGGCGGCGAACCGCTTGTTCGGCGTCGCAGCCGTCGTGCTCACCCAGTCGCCGCACTCCGACGCCGTCCACCTGAACTCCGGCTTGGACGGCAGCGCCCCGGTCAGCCGGCTCGTGTCCGCCGACCTGCTCGCGCAGCTGGTCGGGAAGTCGCTGGGCAACCGGGTGGGCGTCGCGACCGCACAGGCGACGGCCCCGCTTTGGCCCGGAGGCGACGGGCTGATCCCGCTCGCCGGCGAGGTCACAGTAACGGCCGCGCGCACCAAGCGGGGCCGCCCGCCGGTGGTCGTCGCGGTGGGCGCGATCATCCGGCAGGACGAGGACCGCAAGCTGCTCACCCAGCTGACGCAGACGGCCGCGCTGGCCCTGGAGGCCCTGCGCAGCTACACGGAGGAGCACGCGCTCGCGGTCACGCTGCAGCGTGCGTTCCTGCCGGCCCGGCTCCCGCGCGCGGACGGGATCGAGCTGGCGGTGCGCTACATGCCCGCCGAGGTCGAGAACGAGATCGGCGGCGACTTCTACGAGGCCGTGCACACCCGGGCCGGGCTGCTGCTGGCGGTCGGGGACGTCGCCGGGCACTCGATGGAGGCGGCCATCGTCATGGGCGGCCTGCGCCACGCCCTGGTCGCCTACGCCTTCGACGGCGCTCCGCTGCACGAGATCCTGGAGAAGCTGGACCGGCTGATGTACAGCGTCTGGCCCGGCTGGACCGCCACGGTCTGCCTCGTCCTGATCGCGTCCGGCGGCCGCGAGATCGAGATCGCCAACGCGGGCCACCTCCCGCCGCTGCTGCGCGGGCCGGGCGGCGCCTGCGAGCTGGTCCGCGAGCACGGCCCGATCCTCGGCGCGCTGCTCCCGCAGCGCCCCGCGGTGCGCCGCCCGGTAGCCGCCGGGACCGGGATCCTGCTGGTGACCGACGGCCTCGTGGAGTCCCGCGGCGTCGACCTGCTGATAAGCCTGGAGGCGCTGCGCCGCGCGGCCGCGGCCGCGCCCGAGAATCCGGACGCTCTCTGTGACACGCTGCTGGAGGTGTTCCGCCGGCCTCAGGAGGATGACATCGTCCTGTTCGCGGCCCGGATCGCGGACAACGGACAGGACGGCCCGGGCCGCGCCGACGAAGGTGAGGGAGATTGAGCATGCAGCCGAGCGTGTGGGATGCGGCCGACGGGGAATCCGGACGCGCGCGCCTCACCATGTCGACCCGGCGCGAAGCGGAGGCCGTGATCGTGACGCTTGTCGGCGAACTCGACTTCGACAGCGCCGAGATGCTGGGCGAGTTGATCAACACCGTTTTCTCCGAGCACGCCGCACGGGTGCTCGTCGACTGCGCCGGGCTGGAGTTCTGCGACTCCAGCGGGCTCAACGTGCTGCTGCGGGCCCGGCTGGCGGCGCGCGCGGCCGGAGTGGAGCTGGCGCTGGTCGGCGTGCCCGTCGCGCTCGAGCGGGTGCTCGACCTGACCGGGACGACCACCGCCTTCGTGCGCTACGCGGGCGTCGAGGAGGCGCTCGCCGGAAGGCGCGGCGACGACGCGCAGAACGGCGACGGCCAGGCGTCGGCGGAAGGCTGAGGATCGATGGACGAGCGCGGATGCCGGTGTCCGGCGGGCGAACCCCGATGAGCGCCGGAACGGCCCACCACGGGGCGCCGACCGACCGGCGCGTGCTCCGGCCGCCGCCCGGCAGCGGGAGCGGCGTGATCGGCAGGTGCCGCGATTTCGTCCGCGAGACGCTTGCGCAGTGGTGGCCCCCGGCCGGCGACACCGGTCCCAGGGCGGACGACAGCCGCAGCCGGTTCGTGCGCGACGTCGTGCTGATGGTCTCCGAAGTGGTCACCAACGCCTGTATGCACGCGGACGGTCCGGCCGAGCTGCTGTTGGACTGTACGCGGGACCGCCTGCGCATCGAGGTCACGGATCGCAGCTCGGCTCCGCCGGTCATGCGGCGGCCCGACCAGGCGCTGCCCGGAGGCCACGGACTGCACGTGATAGAGAGCCTGTCGCGCGCCTGGGGCTATGAGCGGCGTGGCGCGGGCAAGGCGGTGTGGCTCGAAGTGGACCTGCCGGCGGACATCGCCAGGTGACTTGAGAGCGCTTCCCTAGGACTGGGAGCCGGACGTCGGGACGCCGTCGATGGTGCGCGCCGCCGTGGCGACGACTTCGCGCGGGGTGGCTCCCGGGCGGCCGGCTGCGGCCAGGGCATGCTTGATGAAGGCGAGGTCCGACGCGAGTGTGTCGGTCGGGCCGACGCAGACCAGCGCGGCGGGCAGCGCCGGCTGCGGCCACGGCACCGCGATGCAGGCCAGCGCCGGTTCGAGCGATCCGTCGTCGATCGCGACCTGGTCCCGGCGGATGGTCTCGAGCTGGGCCTCGAGCTCGGCCCGGTTGCGGGCCAGCGGCCGCGGGGCGCGGGCCGAGCCGGTCGGCCGGTTCAGCGCGGCGAGGAACGCCTCGGCCGCCGTGCCGGACAGCGCGGAGAAGACCGCGGCGGCGTCCGGATACGGCTCGGGCGGCAGCAGGGCGGCGAGCCGCTCGGGATCGAGCTGCGCCGCGATGGCCTGGCCGCCGGCCGAGGCGTACAGGGGGGCGTGCAGCGAGGGCCCCGGCGGCAGGGTCAGCTCGCGCCCGGCCGCCGCGGCTATCAGCACCGCGTTCTCGCCGACCAGCCCGTAGGCGCGGGTCAGCAGCCCGGTCACCCCGGCGACCGCGTGCACCAGCGGAGCGGCGCGCGCGATGACCTCGGCGGTCGGGCCGTTGTGGCCGAGCAGGGTGCAGCGCGGACCGAGCGCCACCTTGCCGTCCAGCCGGACCAGCCAGCCGCCCGGCTCGCAGGCCGCGACGGTGCGGGAGACCACGGTCACGTCCAGGCCCGAGCGGCGGGCCAGCTCGGTCACCGTCAGCGGGCCGGTCAGGTCCAGCACTTCCAGCATGGCCAGGCGGTTCAGCAGTGTCTTCGACATCCCGTGTCCCCTCGTGCGGCGGGTCCGGCCCGGACCCCCTCCGTGCCGGGGCGGCGAGACCGCCCGAAAATCGCCGCAGTGGATGTCTCGCCCAGTGGAATTGATCGTGCGCTCGTTGTCATCCTAGCAATCAGACAACGAAGACACCGTACTGCAGCGCACGGGAACAGGGGCCGGCGGCCGGATGAACCCGGCGCTCACAACTGCTTGGGCTGTCCTGTTGCTTCGAGCACGGACATCCACAGATCCCCGTGCGGGTCCACCTGATTGCGGCTCGCAGTGGCCAGCGCGATCGGCAGGTGGACGAAGCGTCCGTGCCAGCGCGCCACCACCAGCGAGGTGAAGCCGGCCATCCCGGCGTGCACGGCGGCCTGGGCGAGCCGGGTGCAATAGACCGCGTCGAACGCGTTGGCGGGCACGGAGCGGATGGCGTATCCGGGGTCGACGTAGCGCAGCGAGAGCGGAGCGTCGTCGAAGTGCTCGGTGATCCGCTCGCGCAGGAACGCGCCGATGTCGCCGAGCTTCGCGTTGCCGGAGAGGTCGGTCTGCGTGCTCTTGGGCAGCAGATCCTGTCCGGCGCCCTCCGCGACCACCACGACCGCGTGCCCTTGCCGTTCGACCCGGTCGCGCAGAACGCGCAGGAATCCGTCGAGCCGGAACGGGACCTCGGGGATGAGGGTGAAGTCGACGTCGTGGTTGGCCAGGGTGGCGTAGCAGGCGATGAAGCCGCTGTGCCGGCCCATCAGCCGGACCAGCCCGACGCCGCCGGGGGTGGAGCTGGCCTCGGTGTGCGCGGCGCGGATGGACTCGGCCGCGCGGGAGAACGCGGTCTGGAAGCCGAAGCTGTGGTCGATCCACGGGATGTCGTTGTCGATCGTCTTCGGGATGCCGACCACCGCGAGCGGCAGGCCCCGGCCCGCCGCCTGCGCCGCGATCTTCTGGGCCCCGCGCAGCGAGCCGTCCCCGCCGATCACGAACAGCATGTCGACGCCGTGCCGCTCCAGCGTGTCGACCATGGCGGCCGGGTCCTGGTTGCCGCGCGAGGTGCCCAGGATGGTGCCGCCGCGGTTGTGGATATCACGCACGTTCTCGGGCGTGAGGATGACCGCCTCGGACTCGTCGGTCAGGCCGCGGTATCCGTTGCGGAACCCGAGGATCGACTTCGCGCCGTAGGCCTTCGACAGCTGCAGCACCAGCCCGCGCACCACGTTGTTGACGCCGGGGCACAGGCCGCCGCAGGTCACGATGCCGGCGGTCACCGTCGCGGGGTCGAAGAAGAGCTTCTCGCGCGGGCCGCCCGGATTGAACGCGGGCAGGTCGGCCGCGACCCCGCCGCGCCGCTTGGCGATGCCGAGGGTGTCGTCCAGCAGGACGCGGTCGGTCGGGGTGACATAGTGCATCGTCTCCGGACGGCTGCCGATCAGGTCGGCCAGCGGCGTGTCGACGGCCCGCTCGCCGAGCCGGGTGATCGCCAGGTCGTCGGAGGTGATGGCCAGGAGGTCGGCGGTGTTCATGCAGCGGCTTGCCGATCGTCGGTCGGGCCTGCGTGCGCGGCGGTGTAACCGGGGTCCGCCGGGCAGGCGTCGGAGGGGGAGCCGCAGCACGACGATGGGCTGGGATGGGGCGGGGAGCAGCGTCCGGTCGACTCAGATTATTGACAACTTGGTCGACAACCGGACCGCTCCCGAGCATACCGCGCGGTGCGGCGGCCCATCCATGACCGCATCGGCTACTGCTGTGCGTCGTTTGCGTCGCCCGGCGGCCTGGTGCGGAAGCCGGTGGGTGCCTGCGGCGGCTGTCCGGTGACGTTGACGATGATGTCCGTGGCGACCTGCCGCAGCTTCCGGTTGCGGTGCTGGGAGGCCTGCCGCAGCACCTCGAAGGCCTGGCCGGCGGTGCAGCGCCGCTGCGCCATGAGGATTCCGATCGCCTGGTCGATGACGCTGCGCGAGCGCATGGCGTCGTCGAGCTGCTGCTGCACGAGCTCCTGCTCGGCCTGCCGCAGGATCACGGCCAGCGCGGCGGTGCAATGCTCGGAA
This sequence comes from Actinocrinis sp., assembly GCA_036501535.1. Taxonomy (GTDB): domain Bacteria; phylum Actinomycetota; class Actinomycetes; order Streptomycetales; family Catenulisporaceae; genus DASYAE01. The sequence continues at coordinate 7,935 of DASYAE010000062.1, forward strand.
ATGGTTTGCGCGATGGCCCGGTCGGTCGGGCCGAAGGCGTCGCGGCGCGTCGCATAGAGATTGAGGGCGGCGACCACCTGCCCGTTGACCGCCAGCGGATAGGAGAGCGAGCTGGCGGCGCCGTGCGCGAGGGCGCGCGGCCGGAACAGCTCCCAGCGCTCGTCGCCCGCGAGGTCGTCGATCTCGATGGCCTTGCCGGTGCGTATGGCCTCGAGGCACGGTCCTTGGTCGAATTCGTACTGGATCTCGTCGATCTGCGCGGCGAACGCGTCGCTGCCGGCCGCGGTGAAAGCCTGCCCGTCCCGGCAGACGGTGAGGCCGCACGCGGCGGCGGCCGGCACAGCCTGAGCCGCCAGGCGCACGATCGCGGTCAGGAAACCGTCGAGTTCTGGCGACTCGGCCAGCAGCCGCAGCAGCTGCACGGTCGGTGCAGCCTGTACAGTCGGGTTGATCTGCTGTTTCGCCAAGTTCGTTGCCCTCCTCGACAGGTCGTGCGGATGTTGGGCGGCGGGCCCGCAGTGCCACAGCTGGGGCGGTGACGGTCCGGGCAGGCCTTGATCGCGAGTGCCCCGAGGCCCGGCGCAGTACCACCGAGCCGCCATTGTGGCTAGTGGATGGTTCGGCCTACCGGGAGGTAAGCTCGCCGCAGGTTCGGACGTGAGCCAGGGCAGTGCTCTGCCCGCCGGATCCGCGTTCGTCACAGTCCGCGATCAGGCGACTGCGACTGACGTGCCGAAGGGTCCGGTTCATGACTGCGAGCGACGCTGCCGGTCAGCCATGCGGCCCGTACGGGCCGGACGGCTTGCCGCTGATGAGCGTCCGGACCGCGGGCGACCGGCGGTCGATCGTCATCGAGGCCTGCGGCGAGGTCGACATCGGCACCGCGGGTCTGCTGACCGCCTGCGCACTGCGCGCGTTGCGCTGCCACCCGCTGCGCTTGACCGTCGACCTGTCCGGGGTCACCTTCTTCAGCGCGGCCGGACTGCGTGCCCTGATCCACATCGGGACGGCGGCCGACACGGAGGCGACGGACTTCCGCCTGCGAGCACCATCGCACAGCGTGACGTACGTGTTGGACCTCGCCGACGCGCTCGACCAGTTCCGCGTGGACGGGATCGACGGCGCGCACACGAACGGCGCATACACGGACGGCGCACATACGGATATGGACCCGGACGCGCCCGAGCCGGAAGGAACCGGCGCCGCGTCATAGGGTGGACGCGTAGACGCGAGGAGCACAGCCAAGAGGAGTACAGCTAAGGAGCCAGCGATGGCCCACGTTCTGATCACCGGATCGAGTGACGGACTCGGCCTCATGGCCGGCCGCCTGCTGGCTGACGAGGGCCACTCGGTCACGCTGCATGCACGCAATGCCGCCCGCGCCGATGATGCGCGCCGCGCTGCCGTCCGCCGCGGGGATCGTGGTCGGCGACCTGACCACCGTCGCAGGGATGCGCGACGTGGCCAAACAGGCCGACGCCCTCGGCCGCCTCGACGCGGTGATCCACAACGCCGCGGTCGGCTATCGCGAGCCGCACATCGAGACCGCGGACGGGCTCTCGCACGTCTTCGCCGTCAACGTTCTGGCGCCATACCTCCTGACCGCGCTGGTCACGCCGCCCGGACGGCTCGTCTACCTCGGCTCCGGCATGCACCGCGGCGGATCGCCGAGCCTTGACGATCCGCAGTGGAAGGCCCGCCGCTGGAACGGCTCACAGGCCTACTCCGACAGCAAGCTGTTCGACGTCGTCCTCGCGTTCGCGATCGCCCGGCGCTGGCCCGAGGTGCTGAGCAACGCGGTGGACCCCGGCTGGGTGGCCACCAGGATGGGCGGCCGCGGCGCTCCCGACGACCTCGGCCTCGGATCGGTCACCCAGGCCTGGCTGGCCGTCAGCGACGAGCCCGCCGCGACCGTGACCGGCGAGCACTTCTACCACCAACGGGCGCGGGAGACGCACCGCGCGGCTCACTCGTCCGAGGCCCAGGACGCACTGCTCGACTACTGCGCGTAGGTGACCGGAACTGAGCTGCCGTCATATCGCTGACGCAGCCGCCGAACGGCAGAAAGCAGGAGGCAGGAGGCAGGAGGCGGGACGCGGGAGCCGATCGCTCATCCGGCGGATCGCGGCGCGGCGCCCGAGGTGAGGCCGCGCCAGCCGGCCAGGGTGATCCCGGCGATCAGCAGGCCCGCCGCGGCGAAGGCCGCGCGTGCGCCGGCCGCGTCCGCCAGTGGTCCGGCCGCGATCGAGGTGACCGGCGACATGCCGGGCAGCGCCATGGTCCAGGCGCCCATGACCCGCCCGCGCATCGCGGGATCGGCCCGCAGTTGAACGAGGGTGTTGGCGCGGGCAATCATCCAGATGGAGGCCATTCCGGTGGCTCCCATACCCAGGAAGACCAAGGGCAGATTCGGCGCGTAGGCCGTGACCGCCACGCACAGGCCGGTCGCCACCGCCAGCCAACCCACCTGACGCCCCGTCGGCTCGCCGCCCCCGCGCGCGGCGAGCAGTGCGCCGGGCAGCGCGCCGATCCCGAACGCCGCCGTCAATGCGCCGTAACCGCCACCGCTGAGGTGGAAGCTCTGCACGGCGAGCAGCGGAAAAAGCACCGCCGGATTGAACAGGATGCCGCAGGCGGCGGCGAGCAGCAGGCACGCCCGGATCGCAGGGATCGACCACGCGTAGCGCAGCCCCGCGCGCGCAGCGCCCTTGCCCTTGCGCGGACGCGTGCTCGACCCCTGAGCCGGATCCGACGGCTCGGCCGCGCCGATTTCGACGACCGCGGCGGTCGCCTTCGTGCGGTAACGGATCAGCACGGCGATCGGCGCCAGGAACGACACGCCGTTCGCCAGCACGCACGCCGCCGGGCCGAGCAGCGCGAGGAACAGGCCGCCGAGTCCGGGGCCGAGGACGCGCGAGGTGTTGAGGATGACCTCGTAGAGGCTCACGGCCCCGGCCAGCCGGTCCCGGCCCACGAGGTCGAGCACGTAGACCTGCCGGGCCGGGCCGTCGAACGCGTTGACGAGCCCGGACGCCACCGAGACCGCGACGATCGACCGGTAGCGCGCGGCGCCGGAGGCGATCAGGACGAACAGCACCCCGCTCAGCACGGTCAGCGAGCTCTGCGTCGCGATCAGCAGGCGGCGCCGGTCGATCCGGTCCACCAGCGCCCCGGCCCACGCGCTGCCACACAGCACCGGCAGCATCGTGGCGGCGGAGAGCAGCGCGAGGTCGAAGCCGCGCCCGGTCATCTTGAGCACCAGCCAGGACGTCGCCACGGACTGCGTCATCAAGCCCGAGGACGAGGTGATCTGGCTCAGGAACCACCAGCGGAAGGACGGCACCGCCAACGCGGCCATCGGCCCGATCCGGGGCGGCGGTAATTCTGGCTGGACAATTTTCTCTGTTTCGCGATAATTAAGAGAAGCCGCCAGCTCCTCCGATGTCGCCGCGTTTGTCGAGTCCACGGCGAGTCAGCGTAGGGGACTGCAGAGTGGATGGCGAGCGAGTTCCAGGGCGTTAATTTACGCGATTTCACGAAAATTGAGGGGAGGGATTCGCGCCATGAAGGACGGTCGGCGGCCAACTGCGGCGGAGCTCGCAGTCGAACAGCACAGCGCGGCGGAGCCCGCGGCCGAGCGGCACGGTGCGGCGAAGCCCGCAGTCGAGCGGATCAAGGCCGCCATCGAGGTCGGCGACGGCGTCACCCGCGGTGCGCTCTCCACCGGCCTGGGCCTCCCGCTCGGCACGGTCACCACCGCCGTCGCGGCCCTGATCCGCTCCGGCGCGGTCGTCGAGCGGCAGGTCGGGGTCGGCGGGAGGAGCGCCGGACGCCCGGCCGTCGAACTCGTCTCGGCCGGCCCCGCGCGCACCCTCGGCGCGGTGATCTGGACGCTCGGCCGGCTGCAGACCGCGATCGCCACCTACGGCGGCACCATCCTCGAGCGCTCCGAGATCGAGGTCGCCGCGCAGGACACCACCCGGATCGACCTGCTCGAACCGGCGCTGCGGGCCGTCTGCCGGCGGGTCGAGGCGCCGGACCGGGAGTACGCCGCGCCCGACCGGGTCGTGATCGGCGTTCCCGCCCCGTTCCAGCGCGGCGTGGGCACGCCGTACCGCAAGCCGGTCCCCGCGCAGACCGCGTCCGACGCGGAAGCGACGGAATCCGGCGCCGAGACCGCGCTCGGCCACAGCCCCAGGCCCGACCCCGGTCAGCACCACCGTCATGAGCACAATCATGAGCACAGTGAGCAGCACAGCCATGAGCGTGTCGGCGCGGTCGGCTTCGCGCCCTGGCTCAGCACCGACCCGGCCGCGGAACTCGGCGCCCGCCTCGGCGTCCCGGTCCTGGTCGAGAACGACGCCAACCTCGGCGCGCTCGGCGAGGCCGGGTCAGGCGCCGGGCGCGGATTCAGCTCCGTGCTCTACATCAAGCTCGGCGAGCGGAGCGTCGGCGCCGGGCTCGTCCTCGACGGCCGACTGCACCGCGGATCGGCCGGCTTCGCCGGGGAACTGGCGCACATCCACATGGACGACGACGGCCCGCTGTGCGCGTGCGGCGCCCGCGGCTGCCTGGCGAACCGATTCAAGCAGCCGCTGCTGGAGCTGATGCAGTCCGGCTACGACCGTCCGCTCACCTTCGCCGAGGTGCTGCGTCTGGCCGAGGCCGGTGAGCCGGGGCCGACCCGGGTGCTGCGCGAGGTCGGCCGCTCCCTCGGCCGGCCGCTCGCCGACCTGTGCACCTTCCTCAACCCCGCGGTCCTGGTGCTCGACGCGGCCCTGGGCGCCGCGGGCCGCCATGTGCAGGCGGGCATCTCCGAGCAGATCGAGCGATACGCCGCCCCGGCTGCGGCAGCCGCCCTGCGCATCGGGCCCGGCTCCCTCGGCTTCGACGCGGACATCGTCGGGGCCGTGCATCTCGCGAGATCGGAAGCGTTGGGCTGACGCGCGGACCGCGACGCCGACGGTGACCACCGCGTTCCACATCAGGCACTGCGCAGTCCGAAGATATAAGGACTCTGTCGTAGGTCCCGCCAACCTCCTCGCACGCTCGCACTATCGCAGATCGTTATCACTCCCATGCGCACCGTCTTGAACGGATCCGGCGCCGGTTCCGTGCAACCTCTGAAGCCGTCGGCAATCCCGTCGGCCCCCCTCACCCCACGAAGGAGGACGTCAGAGCATGAAGCGCAGTCTGGCCCGGATCAGCGGCGCCGCGGTCGCCGGCGCCGCCGCTCTCGCCTTCACGGCGGCGTGCAGCAGTAATCCCAGCACGCCGAGCACGAACTCTTCTTCCTCTGCGCCCGCCGCGAGCTCGCCGGCCTCCTCCTCGGGGGCCGCGGCCGTCGGCATCATGACCACTTCGGCGGCCGGACTCGGCACCATCGTCGTCGACTCGACCGGCCGGACCGTCTACCGGTACGACCAGGACTCGAACAACCCACCCACATCGAACTGCTCCGGCGGCTGCGCGACCGCATGGCCGCCGGTCCCGGCCACCACCAACGTTACCGGCGTCGACAGCAGCCTCGTCGGCTCGATCACCCGTTCGGACGGCACGAAGCAGCTGACCATCGCCGGCTGGCCGGTCTACTACTACGCCGGCGACAGGTCCGCCGGACAGGTCAACGGCCAGGGCAGCGGCGGCGTCTGGTGGGCCGTCGCGCCGAGCGGCTCCGAGGTGAAGAGCAGCGGCGCGAGCTCCAGCTCGGCCGCAGCAGGCGGCGGATACTGATCTGCCGGCTCGCCGGTCCTCTCATCCACGCCCGGACCGCCGGGCCGGACGATGATCCGGCCAGCGCTCACACCGCTGGCCGGATCCGGCCGGTTCAGCGATTCCCGGCCCGGCGGCCGGGCTTCCGGCGCCCGGCTCCTCCGCCATCGCGCGGAGGAGCCGGGCGCGCACCAGCACCACGTCGGCACCACGTCGGTCGAGCGCATCAGGGCCGTCACTCGGACGGCGCAGCGGTGAGCATCGCGAGATAGTCGACGACGTCGACCCATGAGCGCCGCCGCCGGTATACAGCACGCTGACGGTCAGCGCCGGTCCCGCAGGCGCCGATGCGGGCCAGCATCCGTGTGGCGATGCTGATATCGCCGGCGGCCTCGAGTGCACCGCGGCTGCGTTCGAGCATAGCCGTGAGCAGCTCCGTCATCGGCCGGCGCACGCCGGCCGCCGGATCGAAGGCCGTGCCGCGCAGGCCGTACAGGATCGCCTGGTCGTGGCCCTCGCGCAGCTGCTCATCGCTGATCAGCGGATAGGCGGCCTCGTCGCGCACATCCGCGAGCAGATCCGTCGCCAGTGCGCGCAGCAGGACCGCGAGCAGCACCGTGACATCGAGGTCGGCGTTGACGTCGGCGACCCGGATCTCCAGCGTGGGCAGGTGTTCGGACGGCCGCGCGTACCAGTAGATCATCTTCCGGTCGGCGATCGCGCCGGAGGCGATCATGTGCGCGGTCAGCTGTTCGTAGCCGTCCTTGTCCACCACAGGCGCGGGGCCGACGGTCGGCCAGCGGCCGTAGAGCACTGATCGCCAACTCGCGCAGCCGTGGTCGCGGCCGCCCGCGAAGGGGGAGTTGGCGGCCAACGCGTGGATGACCGGCAGCCATGGGCGCAGGTGCGCGCTGAGCGCGAGCGCTTCGTCCCGGGCGAGCGAGCCGAGATGGATGTGGCAGCCGCAGATCTCGCTGTCGCAGGTGTCGAGGACGTTGGCGATGTGGTCGGCGATGCGGTGATAGCGATCGTCGTCGGTGATAAGCAGCGGCTGGTCTGCGAGCACTGCGGTCGGGCAGGCGACCAGCAGGCAGCCAGAACGAGCGCCGGCCTCCGAGACCACGCGGCGGATCTCTGCCAGATCGGCGCGTAAGGCCTGCGCGACGCTGGTCGGCTCGCTGCGGGTCTCCAACTGCGTCGCGCAGAACTCGGGCGCGACCCGGTTCGGCATGATCTTCGCGGCCGCCTCGATGACCTCGGCGGCCCGCGCGACCGTGCACCGGCTGCGTGTGTCGGCGAGCAGGAACTCCTCCTCGACGCCGAACAGCAGCGGCTCGTCGTGTCGTGTGCTGCGCCGTATGAGGGACACCGTTCCTCCTAACGCGCGTCGGCGTGTCGCACATCAGTGTTCGGAAGAGACGCCGACAGCGGACGCACATCGTCGGATGTATTGCGGGGCAGCCGGGCCGCCAGAGCGGCCGCGGCCCTCAGCCGCCGCTGTAGACCTGCTGCTTTACGCCGCCGTGGTCGTTACAGGCCTCGCTGAAGCCGCCGGACATGCTGACCATGCCGTCTTCGCATTCGACCATGTAGCCGTTGCCCTTCTGGAAGTAGTCGATGCAGGAGAAGTAGTCGCAGATGTCTTGCGGCGGGCTCGTGATCTTGCCGCCGCTGCCGCAGTAGTTGTAGCCGTACGGATTCGCCGGGGCGCCGCACAGGGTCTGCGGAGGCGGGCCCGCGACCTGGGCGATCGACGCTCCGGTGATCGCCTGGCCGGTCACGGTGTAAGTGCCCGCGTACCCGGCCGTGGTGCCGTCGGTGTTCGTGGCCGTGAACTGTACGGCCACGTTCGCGCCGTTCGCGGAAAGGCTGTCGACGGTGTCCTCGGCCGTGTCGGCGAATCCAGCCACGAACGTGCCGTAGCTCTGGCCGAGGTTGTCGCCGCCGAGCGACCAGGCCTCCGTGTAGTCGCGGCTGTTGACGGCGGCGAAGTAGGCCTCGACGACGCCTGCCGGAGTGAGGCCGGGCGGGCTCGCCGGGGGAGCGGAGGCCACAGGCGCTGGGGCCGCGGACGACGTCTGCGTCTGCGAGGTCTGGGTCTGGGCCGTGGTCGCGGGCGCTGCAGCACGGGATGTCGGGCCGGATGCGCTTTTCGCCGTCGAGGCGCAGCCGGCGAGAAGGAGAGTGGTCGCGAAAACGCACAGCAGTGCCGTACGGGACAGAGCCATAGCTGCCTCCCAGTGGAAGTTTTCTGGGCAGGCCGGGCATCGGAGAAGCTCGGTCTCCGGATAATCATTTCACCATATGTCCGCTTCGCCACTCGGACGGCCGACGCGGCATCGGCCCAGGCTCGCGCCGTGCCGGGCGGGTCGAGCGGTTCCCGGCGGCGCCCCTCGAATAGCAGCGCGGCGCATTCGGCCGGCCGGCGATTGAATCCGTGCTGCACACCCGGTGCTATTCGCTATTCGCGGCGCTATTCGCGTTCGCTCCCGGCGAAAGCTCGGATGAATTCGCTGGTAATTAATGCCGCGCGGCCGGGCGCGCGGATCAGGCGCAGGTCGGCGGCCGGCGCGCCGCGCGGACCGCGGCCCCCGACCTGCGGGGTGATCCATTCGGGGCGGTTCTGCGCGTCGCCGCCGGTACCGCGCCGGGCGCCGCGTGATCGTTTTCTCAGGTAACAGATAATGCTGTAGCTTGGCTTCGCGCGGACTATACTTCCAGCGACCGGTAGGCGGGGCTTGAGGATTTATCGCTTCGCAGAAGTCTCATGAGGAGCGTTCCACCCCCCGCCGGTCCGCGCGCACCATCCGCCGCCGACAAGGCGGCCCGACGACATCGAGTGGCGGAATGCCCCCGGGCCGACGACGGTTGTTCGTACCGTCCGGCCCGGCTCCGGACACCGAAGAAGGCAGGTGAACCGACATTGACCGAATCGTTGCTGCTCGACGTGACGACCGCTTCCGACGAAGCCGTGCTGTACGTGCGCGGTGAGGTCGACATCGCGACCGCCGACCAGCTGCGAGAGCGCCTGATGACCGCCTACGCCGAGCACTCCCGGCTCGTGGTGGACCTGTCCGGCGCGATGTTCTTCGACGCCTCCGGGCTGCGCGCGCTGCACGCGGTCTACCGCGAGGCGGTCCGGCACGGCCACCTCCCGCCGATCCTGCGCGGCGTGCGCCCCCTGCTGGTCAAGTCGCTCAAGGCGACCGGGATGTACGGGCTCTTCACCATCGAGCCCGGGCACCAGCCCGGCGCGCGCTCCGAGGCCGCCCGGCGCAGCCGGCTCGCCGCCCGGCACGGCGCGTCCGGCCGCAGCACCTCCTCGGCGGTGGCGGCCGCGTCCGCCGCTTGAAGGCCACCGGCCCAGCCCCCGCAGTGACACGCTGATCTGCGGGGATATTCAGCTGCGCGGCGACCGGCGAGATCCGGCGCCGACCCGGCGACGTGGGCTGTCGATGCTAGGCTGATGCGCATCCTCGCCACACGGCGTCCCACCAGCGCCGTCACGGTGCACGCGATCTGGGGGTGCCGGGTGGAGTTTCGGCTGCTCGGTCGGTTCGAGGTCGAACACGAGGGGCGGCTGCTGGCGGTGGGGCGCCGGCGCGAGCGGTGCCTGCTCGGCGTGCTGCTGCTCGAGGCGAACACCGCCTCCTCGGTGGAACGGCTGGTCGACCTGCTCTGGGACGCCGAGCCGCCGAGCGATCCCAAGGCCGCGATCCACACCTTCGTCTCCCGGCTGCGCTCCGGACTCGACCCGGACGGCGACGGCCGACTCGGCATCAGGCTCCTGCGGTCCGGTGGCGGCTACCTGGCCGAGGCCGACCCCGCCGCGGTGGACGCCCTGGTCTTCCGCGACCTGGTCGAGCAGGCCCGCGGCATCGCCGATCCGGCCCGCAGCGCCGGGATGCTGCGCCGGGCCCTGGCGCTGTGGCGCGGCCCGCTGCTCGCCGACGCCGCCTCGGAGCGGCTGCGCGAGCGCCTCGGCGCCCCCTGGCAGGAGCTGGGCCTGCTGGCCCGGGAGTCCGCGGTCGAGGCCGAGCTGGCCTGCGGGCGGCACCGCGAGCTCGTCGCCGAGCTGACCGTGCTGAACACCGACCACCCGCTGCGGGAGAAGTTCGCCGGGCTGCTCATGCTCGCGCTCTACCGCTCCGGTCGGCAGGCCGACGCGCTGGAGCTCTATGCCCGCACCGACCGGCGGCTGCGCGACGACCTCGGCATCGAGCCCGGCACCGAGCTGCGCGAGCTGCACCGGCGCATGCTGTGCGCGGACCCGGGGCTGGCGGCCGGGCCGGTCGAGTCCGCGCCGCCGCGCCGCGAGGCGGTCCCGCGTCAGCTGCCCGCCGCGGTGCGCCACTTCACCGGCCGGATCGGCGAGCTCAAAACCCTGGTGGAGCTGGTCGGCGAGGTGGGCGAGACCGGCGGCACGGTGGTGATCTCGGCGATCGACGGGATGGCCGGGGTCGGCAAGACCGCGCTGGCCGTGCACGCCGGGCACCGGCTGGCCGAGCATTTCCCGGACGGCCAGCTGTTCATCGACCTGCACGGCTACACCGAGGGCACCGAGCCGCGCGACCCGGCCGACGCGCTGGCCGCCGTCCTGCAGGGCCTCGGCGTCCCGCCGCAGCGGATCCCGGCCGACCCGCAGGCCCGCGCGAGCCTCTACCGGGACCGGCTGGCCGACACCAGGACCCTGATCCTGCTGGACAACGCCGCGAGCGAGGCGCAGGTCCGGCCGCTGCTGCCGGGGGCCGGGCGGTGCCTGGTCCTGATCACCAGCCGCAGACGGCTCAAGGCCCTCGACGACGCGCACGCCCTGCCGCTCGACGTGCTGCCCCTCGCCGACGCGGTCGCGCTGTTCCGCGAGGCCGCCGGCGACGGCCGCACGATCGCCGGAGACCCGCTGCTGGAGAAGGTCGCCGTGCTGTGCGGCTGCCTGCCGCTGGCACTGCGTATCGCCGCCGCGCTCATCAGGCACCGCCCGGCCTGGAGCATGGAGCACCTGCTGGAGAAGCTGCGCGCGGCGCGCCCGGAGCTGACCTCGTTCGCCGCCGGCGACCGCGACCTGGGCAGCGTGTTCGACCTCTCCCTGCAGGCGCTGGCCGGGGACCGGCGGCTGCTGTTCCGCCGGCTCGGCCTGGTTCCGGGTCCTGACATCGACGACTACGCCGCCGCGGCGCTGCTGGAGGCCGCGCCGGCCGAGACCGACCGGCTGCTGCAGGACCTGGTCGACCACAACCTGCTGAGCGAGCCGGTGCCCGGCCGCTACCGGATGCACGACCTGATCCGCGCGCACGCCCGCGCGCTGGCCGAGGCCGACCCCGGCGCCGCCCGCGACGCGGCGCTGGGCCGGCTGTTGGACTACTACCAGCACACCTCGGCCGTCGCCGACACGCGGGTGGCCAGATATCAGCGTCCTGAGCCGGTCGGCCGGGCCCCGGCGCACGCGCCCGACCTGGCCGACCCGGAGCGGGCCGTCGCCTGGCTGCGCGCGGAGGCCGGCAACCTGGCCGCCTGCTTCGGTTTCACGGTCGAGCGCGGCTGCGACACCCGCACCGTGGCCCTCGCCGCGGGCATGGCGAACCTGCACCTCATCGACGGTCCGTGGCAGCCGGCGCTGGTGGTGCACGGCATCGCGGTCGAGGCCGCCGAACGCCTCGGCGACCACGCCGCCCTGGCCCGGGCGCTGAACGACGCGGGCGCCATCCGCGTGCACACCGGCGAATACGAGGCGGCGCGGCGCGAGCTCGGGCAGGCGCTGGCGCTGTACCGCGAGGTCGGCGACCGCCACGGCGAGAGCGGCGTGCTGATCGAGCTGGCCACGATCAAGCGGCTGCAGGGCGAGAGCGCGGACGCGTTGGGGGACCTCGTCCCGGCGCTGGAGCTGCAACGCGCGTCCGGGGACCGCACCGGCCAGGCCTTCACCCTGATTGAGCTCGGCGTGGCTCGGTACCTGGCCTCGGACCGGCACGGCGCCATCGACGCCCTGGAGCAGGCGGTCGCGCTGCACCGGGAGATCGGCAACCGGCAGGGCCGCGCCAACGCCCTGATCTATCTCGGCGGCGTGCGCTCGATGGACGGCGACTACGAGACGGTCATCCGCGATCTCGAGGAGGCGCTCCGGCTGCAGCGCGAGCTCGGCAACCGGCACTTCGAGGCGACCGCGCTCGGGGAGCTCGGCGGCGCGCGGCGGCTGGTGGGCGACTATCAGGGCGCGATCCGGGACCTGGAGCTGGCCCTGGAGATACGCCGGACGGAGAGCGACCGGCTCGGCGAGGCCACGATCATGACCAGCCTGGGGAAGGTGCGCCTGCACAGCGGCGACCACCCCGGCGCGATGCGCGACCTGGAGACCGCACTGGAGCAGTACCACGGCCTCGGCGCGCGCGGCAACGAGGTCTGGGTGCTGAACATCTACGGCGCCACGCTGCGCGCCGCCGGTGACGCGCAGCGCAGCGAAGCAGCGCACGCCGAAGCTCTCGAGGGCGCCCGCGCGCTGAGGATCCCCGACGAGGAGGCGCTGGCGCTGGAGGGGATCGGCGAGAGCCGGCTGCAGCGCGGCGACGTGCCCGGGGGAGTGGCGCTGCTGCAGGAGGCGCTGGAGACCTTCCGGCGGCTCCGCATCTCGGACGCGGACCGGATCGCGGCGCGCCTGGAGGCGATCGGCGCAGACGCGGGCGCGGGCTTAGACGCAGACGCGGGCGCGCGCCGGACCGAGGGTGAAGGCGGGAACGAGGTCGAGAGAGACGGCGGGAGCAGCGCTGCGGAGCACGGCCGATCGGATGACTCCGGCTGATCCGGCTGATCCGGCGTCAGTTCCGCATTGTGTTAGTCCCACGCTGCGTCAGTTTTGCGCCGGGTCAGTCTTATGCCGGTCAGTCAGTCCCAGATCTGGCCGAAGCGCTTGAGCCGTTCGGCGTATTCGATGCGCGCGATCCAATCCTGCGGCCAGGCACCGAGCCCGTGCGCGGCGCCGGCGAAGGCCCCGGCGAGGCAGGCGATCGAGTCGGAGTCGCCCGAGGTGGCCGCGGCCCGGCCGAGCGCCCGCACCGGCTCGTCCGGATAGAGCAGGAAGCACAGCACTGCAGTGCCCAGCGCCTCCTCGGCGATCCAACCTTCGCCGGTCGCCAGGCAGGGGTCGGACGCGCGGTCCTCGGCAGCCAGCGCGACCTCCAGCCGGTCGAGCACGCCGAGGCATTCGTCCCAGCCGCGCGCGATGAACTGCTCCGGCCCGGTCGCACCGGGACGCTGCCACAGCTCGCCGAGCCAGTCGCCGCGATAGACGTCGCGTTGGGCATGGCAGCGCTCGCGCAGGGCGGCCGGGAGGTCCGCCGGGGCCAAGCCGTCGCGCAGCCAGAACACGCACAGCATGGTCAGCTCGCTCGCGGCCAGCGCGGTCGGGTGACCATGCGTCAGCGCCGCCTGGAACTGCGCGGCGCCGGCCCGCTGCGCCTCACTCAGGCCCGGCACGAGGCCGACCGGCGCGACCCGCATGTTCGCCCCGCATCCCTTCGACCCGTGTTCACTCGCCCGGACCCACGGGCCGCCGTCACTCAGGCGGCCGATCGCGCGCAGGCACGTCATACCCGGCGCCCGGTTGTTCTCGGGACTGGCGGCCCACGCCAGATACTCCGCGCGCAGCGGCGCCTCCAGCCGCCCGGCGGTCAGCGGCGGCTGCTCCAGCGCGGTGGCCAGCGCCGCGGCCACGCTCAGCGTCATCTGCGTGTCGTCGGTGACCCGCGCCGGATCGCCCGCGAGGTCGCGCGGGCCGTCTGGGCCGTATGAGGCCATGATCGCGTCGTAGGACATGAACTCCGTCGGCGCCCCGAGAGCGTCCCCGAATGCGAGCCCGAACATGGCTCCGCTCACCTTCAGCGCCCCGTCCACAGTCGTCTCCCTTCCCCGACCGCGACGATATCCCATCCACACGATGTGACCCGCATCACACAAATGGCCCGCGCAGCAGCGACGGATTCCCGGGCGGCGGCCGGTCTCGATGCCCGGTCGGCCGAGCCCGCATCGCCCGCCGGACCGCAGGACCGCCGGCGCCCGCGCTCCATCACAGGATTCGAAGGTAGTGCTGGCACCACCCCGGATCGGGGTGACGGCCCCATCGATCGCCCCGCCGCGTGATGTCAGGCTCGTTATGCCGGCCGCGGGTGGCGGTCGGCCCGACGCCGGATCCGGGCCGAAGGGGGTGCGAGATGAATCCACTGGACGCGGCATCGTTGCTCGGCTGGCTCGGCCACTGGGCCGTCCCCGGGATCTTCCTGGTGCTGTTCGCCGAGACCGGCCTGCTGGTCGGGTTCCTGCTGCCCGGCGACTCGCTGCTGCTGACCGCCGGCCTGGTCTGCGCGGCGGGCACCGGCCCGACTCACCTCTCGCTGCTTTGGGTGCTCGTCGCCGCATCGGCCGGAGCGCTTGCCGGCGCGCAGGTCGGTTTCCTGCTCGGCCGCCGCGCCGGACGGGCGCTGCTGGCGCGCAGCCACAGCCGGCAGATCGGGCGGGCCGCGGCCCGCGCCGAGTCGCTGCTGCTGCGGGTCGGCATCGGACCGGCGCTGATCGCGGCCCGGTTCACCCCGGTCGTGCGCACGGTGATCGGACCGACCGCCGGCATGGCCGCCGTGCCCGCGCATGTCTACCTGCTCTGGCAGACCGTGGGCGGCCTGCTGTGGACGGTGGGCACCACGATGGCCGGATACGCGCTGGGGCGCACGGTTCCCGGCATCAGCTCGATCATCAACCCACTGATTGCTGCGACGGCGCTGCTGCTGCCTGCTCTGTTCCTGGCGCGGCTTGCCAGGGAACGTCGAGCGGTGGCGCGAGCCCGGAAAACGGGCGCAGGGTGACCACGAGCACAGAGTCAGCACGCTAAGGCGGCGGCGCCGTTCACTCGGCGCCGCGTCGGCGGAACGGGAGCAGCAGCGCCGGGATCGCGGTGAGCAGAGTGAAGAGCAGCACCCGGCGGAAGGTCTCGGCGAAGGCGGCCGCGGGATCGGCGGCGTGCCCCGCGAGACGGCTCTGCAGGATCGCGGCGAGGACCGCGGCGCCGGCCGACGCCCCGACCGTCTGGATGGTCATCAGAATGCTGGTCGCGTCGGGGATCGCGGCCGGCGGCAGCCCGTCGTACACGGCGGCCGAGACCGGCACGGTGACGGCGGCCACGCCGATGCCCCATATGAACAGCGCGATGCCGAGCACGATCCCCCCGGTGCTTGCGCCCACACGAGTGAACACGACCGACCCCAGTACGGTGACCGCGATACCGGCGAGGACCACCGGACGCGCGCCGATCCGGTCGGTGAGCCTTCCGACCCGCGGCAGGGCGAGCATCGTGCCGAGGCTCTGCGGCGCCAGGAGCAGGCCTGCGCTCAGCGCGTCGTGCCCGCGGACCTGCTGGTAGTAGAGCGGCATCAGGATCATGACGCCGAACACGGAGAGCCGGGACAGGAGGCCGAGCGCCGAGGCTGCGGCGAGCGGGCGGTGGGCGAGCAGGCGCAGGTCGAGCAGCGGGGTGGTGCCGCTGCGCAGCGTGTGCACGACGAAGGCCGCGAGCAGGGCCGAACCGGTGACGAGCAGGGGAAGCCAGGCGGTTCGCTCGGACAGCCCATAGACGGTGAGGGCGAGCCCGGGGGAGAGCAGGGCCGGACCGATGATGTCGGGCCGGCGCCGAGGGTCGGCCCGGCGAGCGTCGGCGGGTTCTGGCTTTGCGACTGCGTCTGTGCCCGTGGATCGGCTGTCGGGCGGGAGGTAGCGCCTTGCGAGCACAACGGCGATGAGGCAGATCGGCACGTTCACGGCGAAGATCCAGCGCCAGCCGGCGCCGTCGGTGATCAGGCCGCCGATCAAGGGACCTGCGACCGGTGCGAGCTGTGTGGGCACTGCGACGAGGCCCATGACGCGGCCGCGCCGGCCGGGACCCGCGGCCCGGGCCAGGATCATCGTGCCGAGCGGCACGATCATGCCGCCGCCGACGCCCTGGACGACCCGGAACGCGATCAGGCTCGCCGCGGACCAGGCGCTGCCGCACAGCGCCGAGCCGATGAGGAAGGCGACGAGCGCGAAGATCCACATGCGGCGCTCGCCGAACCGCTCGGCCAAGCGGCCGGTGACGGGTATGACCGTCGCGATGGCGAGCAGGTAGGCGGCGCTGATCCATTGGACGGTGCTCACGGGCGCATGGAACGAACGCGCGAGATCGGCCAGCGCGACGGTGACCATCGTCATGTCGAGCATCGCCGCGATGGAGCCGACCACGATGACGGCCCCGAGCTTGAGGATTCGCGGATCGAGGCGGTCCGGCTCCGGCTCAGGCTCCGGGTTCAGGCTCGGTGTGGGTGTGGGTGTGGGTGTGGGTGTGGGTGTGGCTGTCGGTGTCGCGTCCGCGCCGCCGTCCGGGTCGAACGGCGTGTCGACGGTCGTGGTGCGCCTCTCTGCGTTCCGCATGCATTCCACACTACACCGTGCAGTGTAGTTCGGTATACTGCACGGTGTAGTTCCCCGTTAGCGTGGCCACTGCGCCGCGCGCCGTGCAGTGTGAAGTGCGCAGCGTGATGTGTGATGAGTGATGCGCGCGTCGGGCGGGAACGAACCCGGCCCGGAGCCGGCCGGGCTTAAGATTCGGGGCTGAGCAGGGAAGGACAGGTCGCCGATGCCGGAAACAGCAGCACTGCGCCAGGGATCGCCGGCCAAGCGCGCCGCGATCGCCCGGGCCGCGCTCGACGTCTTCGCCCGCGAGGGCTACGCCCGGGCCAGTGTCGACGCCATCGCGCAGGCGGCCGGCGTCTCCAAGCGCACGATCTACGACTACTACGGCGACAAGGAGCGGCTGTTCCTCTCCGCGGTCCGGGAGATCGCCGACGCGCAGGCGGCCGCATTCCGCACGCTGCTCGACGAAACCCTCGGCGACATCGCCCGGCCGGAGCAGCTCGAGCCCGCGCTGACGTCGTTCGGCCGAGCGTTCGCGACCGCCGTCGCCCGATCGAGCGAACGGGCCGAGATCATGCGGCTGCTGATCGCCGAGGCGCCGCACTTCCCGGCGCTGCTCGAGACGCCGGTCCAGGACCGCCCGGTCCAGCAGGCCCTGGCCGCCCGGCTGGCCGACCTCGGCGCGCGCGGCCTGCTCGAGGTCCCTGACCCGGACGAGGCGGCGGAGTTCCTCGGCCTGCTGGTCACCGCCCGCGTCAACAGCCGCTCGTGGTACGGCGCGCTGCGGCTGGACGGGGCCGAGATCGACCGGCTCGTGGTCGGCGGCGTGCGCGTCTTCCTGCGCGCATACCGGCCGGCGTCCACGCGCTGAGCGGTAGAGTCCGTCGCTGGAAGCACGCTGCGACAAGGGATGAGGGAAGGCCCTGCCATGGAGGACGCGCGACCCGGCACACCGGAACGCCTCGCCGCGGCCGTCGGCGCCGCCGCTGAAGCAGGGTTCTCCTACAGCAGTACAAGCGAGGTCGGCGGCCTGCTGCGGCTGCTGGCCGCGTCGAAGCCCGGCGGGGTCGTCGCGGAGAGCGGCACCGGCTTCGGCGTGGGCACGGCCTGGCTGCACGACGGGCTGGCCGGCGACGCGAGACTCGTGACGGTGGAACAGGATGCGGACCGCGCCCGGCGGGCCGCCGAGATCTTCGCGGACGATCCCCGGGTCACCGTCCTGGCCGGCGACTGGCTGCTGCTCGCCGAGCACGCGCCGTTCGACCTCTTCTTCTGCGACGGCGGCGGCAAGCGCGAGGACCCGCAGCGCGTCGTCGACATGCTGGCGCCCGGCGGCGTCCTCGTGCTCGACGACTTCACGCCCAGCGTCGGCTGGCCGCCGCGCTTCGACGGCGCCGTGGACGAACTGCGCGTGTTCTACCTGGCGCACCCCGCCCTCGTCACCGTCGAGATCCTCACGACGCCGACCGCGTCGGTCGTCGTCGCGGTCAGGCGGGGATGATCAGGAGACTGTGACCTCCGGCCCCCGGCCCGGATCCGCCTACCGCGCCGTCCGGTCGATCGGCGCCCGCCACGCCCCGAACTGTCGACACAAGACACGGGACTGATGCGAGAATGATCCGCAGCGACGACGGAGTCGGAGGCCGGATGCAATCCCCCATGCAGGGCCGCGAGTCGGGCGGCATGCCGAGAAGGCGCCGGCTGGACCCGGCCGCGTTCATCGCCGCCTTCCCCGGCGCGGTAGCGCTCGCGTACAACCCGCCGACCGGATCGGCGCCGGGCGTGCTGTTCGAGAGCGACGGCCAACCGTGGGCGGTCCAAGTGGTGTACGCGGGTCCGGGCGATGAGCGCTTGGTGGTGCGCACCGTGCGCCCGCGCGGCGAGGGGGCGCTGCCCACGACGAACGTCGAGGACCTCGGATCCTGGGTCCGCGCCTTCTCCTACGGGGCGTTCGGCCCGAAGCCGGTCGAGCCGGACTCGCTGACCGAGTGGCAGGCCTGGCAGGCCGACCGCATGGCCACCTGGCAGGAGGTCCGCACCGACTTCGACCGGCTCGACCGCGCCGCCGTCAGCATGCTGGTCGACGGCGCGCCGGTGGCCGGCTCCCGGGTCGACGTGCCCGGCTGCACGGGCATCGAGCTGGACTGGGGCGCCAGCACGGTCTACTGCGTCGGCCGGGCCCCGGTGATCGACGCGCTGGAGCTGCGCACCGGCACCGGCCGGGACTTCGAGCTGATCACTGCACGCCGCTCGTTCTGAGCGCGGGGTGCGCACCGCGTGGATCAGCCCGGCTCAGCTCACCTGCGCTGCACTCGTGCCGTAGAGCCCCATCTCGGCCATAGCGCTGCCCGCCGAGCAGGCCGGCTGCTGGTCGTCCATCGGCGCGAGCCAGAGCGCGACGACGGGGTCCGCCGTCGAGCCCGTGCGCAGGAACTCGCAGTCGCCGTCGAAGTTCAGACCGACCAGGTAAGTCCCGTCCTTCGTCACCGTGGAGACCACCCGATACGCGTCCGTGGCGGAACCGACTCCCGCGGCCTGCAGCAGCTGGAGCACGCCCGCATAGGCCGAATGGAGTCACCAGGCGCAGCGCTCGCGGAGCCATGCCAGCGCGGCATCGCCCTGGGCCGACTGGAAGGCGCGCAGGGTCGGCAGCCCGGCCGGCGCGGGCTGGCGGCCCTGCTCCAGGAAGAACCCGGTCAGCGCGATGACCAGGACGGTGACGGCGGCCGGATCGGCGTCCCGGACCAGCGGATGCTCGGTGATCTCCCGTGAGAGGTCCCGGCCGCTGTGCATCCACACGCTGGGCACCATCGCGACCAGGTCGAACCAGGGTGCTGCGACGCAGGCGGCGGGCCAGTCCACCACGACTACCCGGTCGGCCGTCAGCAGCAGGTTGTCCGCCCGCGCGTCGCCGTGCACCAGGCCGGTCCCGGCCGCGGCCGCGGGCCAGTCGGCCTCGGCCCGCGCGAGGCGGTCGAGGTGGCGCGCGGCCCGCCGGTCGAGGCCGGCCAGGTCGTCGGCGCCGGCGTCCCGGGCTGCCGCGAGCCGCCGCCAGCCCTTGAACATCCAGTCATAGGACTCGGCGATGTCCGGGGCGTCGATCGGGGACGGGTCCAGGACCCGCGCCATGTCGGCCAGCGCCGCGACGGCGCGGCGCAGTTCGTCCCGCCGCCACGGCTGCGCCGGGGCGGTCCCGTCGACGTCCTCGAAGACGAGCACGACCCAGCCGTCCTCGTCGAGGGCGGCGAGCAGGCGCGGTGCCGGAGCCTCGGCCGGCAGCGCCGCCGCGATGCGCGCCTCGCGGCGGTGGAAGGCCGGCGCGTCAGGATTCTGCGCGGCGCTGACGGCTTTCGCGAAGGCCCGGCGGCCGTCGGCGAGCCGGAGCCGGGCCGCGGCGCCGGGGGAGAACCCGCCCGCCTGCGTGACCGCCTCCACGACGCGGCCGCCGAGCGCGTCCTCGACCCGGGCGCGTTGTGCCTGCGGCACGTCCCACCAGGCGATTCGCACGCCGGATGCAGGCGGAGCGGCCCGTCGGCCGGGCGCGGCATCCGGCTGCCGGCCGTCCGGTCCGGGAGTCGTCGAGTCGCGGTCCATGCCGGCATGGTCCCGGGATGATCGCGCGAGGCGCAACGGAGTTAGGCCGGGCGGAGCCGGGTAGAGTGCGAACGCAGGAGCGCGGACGAAGCCCAGAGCACGGCTGTGTCAGAGCCCGCAGAAAATAGTGAGCAGAAAAACAGTGAGCAGAGAATAGTCCGATTCGCAGTGGTCTGCGGCGGATGCCCCGGTTTCTGCACGAGGCACAACTCAACTACGCCGCCTGATAAGCGCGCATCTCCCCTGTACAACGAGCCGCGCCGCCGCGGTGTTCCGGTTTCCGGTGTGACTTTTCCCCGATTTCCCGGGCTTCCTCGAGACCCCGATTCGGACGCATACTGCCATCTCCCACACCGGCCATCGACCCGGGGCGGACCACGCCGATCGCGGCCCGCCCCCGGGCTGTCGCGCGCGGGGAAACCGACCGAGGATCACAGAGAGGACCGAAGATCATGCCCTCGTCGACGATCACCACCGAGGCCGCCGGGACCTGGCGGCTCGGCGACCTGACGGTCCACCGGATCGGGCTCGGCGCGATGCGCCTTACCGGCAGCGAGGTCTTCGACCGGGGCGAGCCGAGCGACCGGGAGCGCTCCGTGCGGGTGCTGCGGCGCGCGGTCGAGCTCGGCGTCGACCACATCGACACCGCGGCCTTCTACTTCTCCGCGCTGCGCTCCGCCAACGAGCTGATCAACCGGGCCCTGGCGCCCTATCCGGACGGCCTGGTCATCGCGACCAAGGTCGGTCCGTCCCGGGACGCCTCGGGCGCATGGCTGCCCCCGGCCGGGCCGCGCGAGCTGCGCGGCCAGGTCGAGGAGAACCTGCGCCAGCTCGGCCGCGACCACCTCGACCTGGTCAGCCTGCGGGTGCAGGGGGACGGCCCGCCGGTCGCCGAGAACTTCGGGGCGCTGGCCGAGCTGCGCGACGCCGGGCTGATCCGGAACCTCGGCGTCTCCGGCGTCACCGCCGCGCAGCTCGAGCAGGCCCGGACCGTCGCGCCGGTGGTCAGCGTGCAGAACCGGTTCGGCTACGAGCGCCGGGAGCACACCGGGATCCTGCGCGAGTGCGGCCGCCTGGGCATCGCGTTCGTGCCCTACTTCGCCGTCGCCGGGCTCGGCGGCCACGCCGGCCCGGCGAAGCCGGTGAACGACCGGATCCGCCGGGTGGCCAAGACGCACGGCGCGAGCGCCGCGCAGGTCCTGCTCGCCTGGACGCTGCATCAGGGCCCGCACGTCCTGGCCATCCCGGGCACCGGCGACCCGGCCCACCTCGAGGCCAACGTGGCGGCCGGCGCGCTGCGCCTGACGCCGAAGCAGGCGGCGCAGCTCGACGCGCCGCCGGACGAGCCGAAGAAGCCGGCGAAGCGGAAGCCGCCGGTCCAGCGGCACAGTGTCATCCTGCTCTGATCCGCGGCCGCCGACAGGGCGCCTCAGCTGTCAGGCGTCTGCCGTCTGGTCGTCAGGGTCCTGCTCGAGGACGCGGATCGCGCCGGAAGGGCACAGCGACTCAGCCTCCTTCGCCGCGGCGTGCAGGGCGGCCGGCGGCGACGGCTGCAGGACGACCACGAGGCCGTCCTCTTCCCGCTGGTCGAACAGCTCCGGCGCGGTGAGGGCGCACATCCCGGAGCCGCAGCACTGGTCCTGGTCCGCGGTGACTCGCATGGTCTTCCCTTCCGTGCGAACACTCATATGCTCACCATGCCACAGGCAGCGCGTGCACGCCGTAGATCGACATCTCGTGCTTGAACGGAACCTGCTCGAACGCGATCGCCAGGCGCAGGGAGGGCAGCCGGCGCAGCACCGCCTCCAGCGCGATCTGCAGCTCCAGCCGGGCGAGCGGCTGGCCGAGGCACTGGTGCACGCCGAAGCCGAAGGCGACGTGGCGCCGCGCGGCCCGCTCGACGTCGAGCTCGCCGCCCGAGGGGAAGACCTCCTCGTCCCGGTTCGCCGCGTTGATCATGAGGATCACGCCCTCGCCGGCGCGGATCTCCTGGCCGCCGACGGTCATGTCGGCGGTGGCGACCCGGACCAGCCCGGCCTGCGCGATGGACAGGTAGCGCAGCAGCTCCTCGACCGCGCCCCTGATCAGCGCGGGCTCGGCGCGCAGCCGCGCGAGCTGGTCGGGGTTGCGCAGCAGGGCGAGCACCGAGAGCGCGGTCATGTTGGCCGTCGTCTCGTGCCCGGCGACCAGCAGCAGCACGCTCATGGAGGCGACCTCGTCCGGGCCGAGCCCCTCCCGGTTCGCCAGCCGGCTGATGATGCCGCCGTCCGGGTCACGCCGCTTCTTCTCGGCCAGATCGCCGAGATAGCGGAGCAGGCCGCGCCGGCTCTGCTCGATCTGGGCCGCCGTGGACCGGTTGTCCAGGAAGGTCCGGCTGCACGCCTGGAAGTACTCGTGGTCCTCATAGGGCACGCCGAGCATCAGGCAGATCACCAGCGAGGGCAGCGGCAGGGCGAACTCGGCGACCAGGTCGGCCTCGGCGCGGTCCGCGGTCATCCGGTCCAGCAGGTCCTCGGCCAGCTGCTGCACCTGCGGCCGCAGCGCCTCGATCCGCTTGAGCATGAAGTCGCCGGTGAGCATGCGGCGCAGCCGGCCGTGCTCCGGGTCGTCCATCCGGACGAAGCTCTGCCCCTCCATGGACAGCGTCCTGCGCGCCTCGGTGAGGAACGGGAACCCCGGTTTGGACGCGTCGGCGCTGAACCGCTGGTCGCCGAGCACCGTGCGGACGTCCTCGTGCCGGGTGATCATCCAGGCCGGGGTCCCGTCGAAGAGCCGGACCCGGCAGACGGGCGCCTCGCGGCGGGCGTCCTCGTAGGCCGGCGGCGGGTCGAAGGGGCAGCGGCCGCGAGCGGCGGGGAAGGCGGGGGGATCGGTCTGCGAGGCAGTCAGGGTCATGATATTGCTCCTTGCGCACTCCTGGCAGATGGCGCCCCGGCGCGTCGCGGCGGACCGCGCGGCGCGCAGGCGCTGCGCGGTCCGGTCCGGCGGCGGCCGGTTAAGTTAGCTGCACGAAGCAACTAACTCACCGTAACACTATCTCGCGCTCGGTGATGGTGCCAAGGCGGGCGGCGGAAGATGTCTGAAACCGACCGGTCCGCTCGGCGGCCGCGCGGCGCGGAAATGCGCGCCCGGGCCGCGCACACGGCGCTGCGCTCGGCGATGCGACTCAAGGGACGAATGTGGGCGATGCGCCCATTCGGGCGACCGGTGACTGAGTCGTCCGGATTGCACACGTGGACTGACACGCGAGGTGTGCGGACCCGGACGCCGATCGCCGCCGCGCTCGACCGCAGGCATCAGGCCTCTGCGGGGCGCGGCCGGTCGCTCAATGCGGCAGCGTGAACGCCAGTGTCACGGCCAGCGCGCTGCAGAGCACGACGACGGTGATGCTGAGCAGGGCCAGGCGGTTGCGCCGAGGACCCCAGCGCAGCCGGATCCATGGGCCCGGCGCGCGCAGGAACCGCTCGAGCCTCGGGGCTTCGGTCATGAGTTCGAGCTCGATGCGCTGCAGCGTGCGCCGCTCTCGATCCGTCAGTGTCACAGCATCCTCCGCGAGCACGTGCCCGGCCGCATACCAGACATAATGCGAGTTACCGCTCGCGCACCGATTATGCAGCTAACAGCGTCCGTGTGACTAGGGTCCGAGCAGAGTCGAATGGTGGCAGGGAGTGGCCTTCGCACCGTGCGACGTGTTTTCGGGGGAATGCGCCGGGGTCGGCCGGGCCGTCCGGGCCGGGTCCGCTCCGGCCGCGCAACGGCGAGAGCGCAGGTCCCCGTCCAGGACCTGCGCTCCCATGTTCCGGGTACTCCCGGCTCCTCATTCGCCTTGTTCGCCGGCGAGCTCGCCGCCGCCGAAGCCGGATCCGACGAGCCAGGCCACGAACACGACCGCCGCGATGATCCACAGCACGTGCGCCGCGAATCCCAGACCGCCGAGGATCAGGGCGAGGAGCAGGACAAGCAGGATGACACCCGTCGTGGAACTCCTTCCGGACATCCCGTCAGCTCGCCCATGAGCGTTCGGGTCCATGAGCTCCCTGCCACGCATCTCCGGGCGTCCGGACTGCAAACGGCCGGATAATCCTTTCCGTCGCCGGACCGAGGATGTACGGCCACTCAATGGTCATCAGTGCCCGTGCAATCACGAACGATTGGCTATAAACGGATCCGGACCATCAGCTCGTCCGACGCTGCGCCGTCACTCGGCGTGCAGCGTCGGCTTGTGCTCGCCGGCGGCGCTGCGCGCCTCGACGTGGCGCCGGACCGCGGCCACGATGTGCCGCGCCGTCAGACCCGCGTGGTCGAGGGCCTTCTCGGGCGAGGTGGAGCCGGGCCGGTCGCGCACCGCCAGGTGCGCGAAGCAGACGGGCAGCCCGACGAGGGCGCGCGCCACGGCCTCGCCGATGCCGCCCTCCGGGTGGTGGTCCTCCACCACCACGGCCATCCCGGTCTGCCGGGCGTTCTCCCGAACCGCCCCGTCGTCCAGCGGCTTCACGCTGTAGGCGTCGAGCACCCGCGCCGGGATGCCGAGCCGGGCCAGTTCCTGCGCGGCCTTCAGGCATTCGTGCACGGTCACCCCGGCGCCGATGAGCGTCGCCTGGTCGCCGGGGTTCGCGCCGAAGACCTTCGATCCGCCGATCGGGAAGTCGGTCCCGGCCGGGTAGAGCACCGGATAGGCGCCACGGGTGGTGCGCAGGTAGCTGATACCGGGAGTGTCGGCCATCGCCAGCGTCAGGGCGGCCGCGCTGGTCGCGTCGCCCGGGTAGAGCACCGTGGAGCCCGGCAGCGCGCGCATCATCGCCAGGTCCTCCAGGCCCATCTGCGACGGCCCGTCCGGGCCGATCTCCACGCCGCAGTGCGAGCCGCTCAGCCGCAGGTCGACCCCTGAGATGGCGGCCATGCGCAGGAAGTCGTGCGCGCGGGTGAGGAACGCCGCGAAGGTCGCGGCGTAGACCTTCTGGCCGCGCACCGCCAGCCCGACCGCGGAGGCGATCATCTGCTGCTCGGCGATGAACATCTGGAAGTGCCGCTCCGGCCGGACCTCGCGGAACTTCTCCGTGCCGGTCGAGTTGCCGACCTCGCCGTCGAGGACCACCACGTCGGGCCGCGCGGCCAGGACGGTCAGCGCGTCGCCGAACGCTACCCGGGTGGCCACCTTCTCGCCCGGCTCGTAGCTCGGCGGCTCCAGCCGTACCGGCTCCGCCTCGGCCGTGCCAGGGCCCTCGGCCGGCGCCTCGGCCCGCGGCGGCTGCCCGGTGACCACCAGGCTCCTGACCCCGCCGAGCTCGGCGACCGCGCGCTCGGCCAGGTCCGGCGGCAGCGCCTTGCCGTGCCAGCCCTCCTTGTCGGCGACCTCGGCGACGCCGGATCCCTTGACCGTGCGGGCGATCACGACCGTCGGCTCGCCGCTCTCCGCGGCCTCGCGCAGGGCGCTGTCGATCTCCCGCAGGTCGTGCCCGTCGATGACCACCGGCCGGCAGCCGAAGGCCGCGACGCGCCGCTCGTAGACCCCGGTCTCCCAGCCGTACTCGGTCTGTCCGGTCTGGCCGAGCCGGTTCACGTCGACGATCGCGGTGAAGTTGGCCAGCCCGAGGTGCGAGGCTTTGTCCAGCGCCTCCCAGACCGAGCCCTCGGCCATCTCGCTGTCTCCGCACAGCGTCCACACGTGGTACGGCAGCTTGTCGATCGTGCGGCCGGCCAGCGCGACGCCCACGGCGTAGCCGATGCCCTGTCCGAGTGAACCGGTCGCGACGTCCACCCACGGCAGCTCAGGCGTCGGGTGCCCCTGCAGCCGTCCGCCGCGCCGGTAGGTCGTCATCAACTCGTCGTCGCCGATCACGCCGGCCGCCTTGAACATCGCGTAGAGCAGCGGCGAGGCGTGGCCCTTGGAGAAGATCAGGTGGTCGTTGGCCGGGTCGTCCGGGCGCTGCCAGTCGTAGCGCAGGTGGCGGGCCATCAGCACGGCCATCAGGTCGGCCGCCGACATGCTCGAGGTCGGGTGCCCGGACCCGGCGGCGGTGCTGGCCCGGATCGCGTCCACCCGCAGCTGCTGGGCAAGTTCGTGGATGTCGGACACCTCGGCGTCCGGCGTGACGTGTTCGCGCGTGATGGTCATCGTGACTCCCCGGCTCGCTGTCGTCGGTGGCCCCCGTCCCGCAGCGCCGGTCCGGGGCCGCGCCGCCCGGGCTCTCCCTGCGCGGCCCGGGCCCACAACAAGGCCGCCGGGTTCCCGCTGCGGCCGCGGCCATGCGTCGCCGGCCTCGGATTGCGCTCATCGGGGGAATCCCGGCTCTACCGCCGATCGAGTGATCGATTCCGGTGCGGACAGCGTATCGAGTTCGCGCGTTAACCTTCAGGCTCTGCCGGGAGGCGCGCCGCACGTGTCGCCGCGCCGGCACCGCGAACTCTGCCGCTTCTTCTGCGCTCGGCGGCGCCATCCGCCGATTGCCCGGCGCGCGCGGCGGGCAGATGAGCCCCGTTCGCCCCCGTTCACCCGCCGGTCCGCCCCGGTTCGCTCACCCTGCGATTTCAAGCGCCGATCGCGGGTAATCGACACCGTTCGCTCTTTGCCGCACCGCAGTATCGCTGTACCTCGTATGCATCACCCGCTGTGCCTACGGCCGAGGGAGTCGCGCGCCGTCGCACCGGGCTCCGTCCACCGGCGAAGGAGATCACGCGGATGAGCCTTTCCCTCAGCGCCGCACTGCGGGCCGCCGACGCGTTCCAGCGGCGGCACCGGCCGATCGCGTTCACGGTCGCGGTGCTGCGCAAATTCAACGACGACCAGGCCGGCAACCTCTCCGCGCTGATCGCCTACTACGCCTTCGTCTCCGTCTTCCCGGCGCTGCTGCTGCTGGTCACGGTGCTCGGTGTCCTGCTGCGCGGCGACCCGTCGCTGCAGCAGAAGGTGCTCAACTCGGCGCTGAGCGACTTCCCGGTGATCGGCCAGCAGCTGCACTCGAACATCCACTCGCTCAACCGCACCGGCGTCGGCTTCGTCGTCGGCATCTTCGGCGTCGTGTTCGGCGCGCGCGGCGTGGCCCGCGCGGTGCAGAACGCGATGAACACGGTCTGGGAGGTGCCGCGCTACGAGCGCCCCGGCTTCCCGACCGCCTATGTGCGCGACCTCGCTGTCATCGGCGTGCTCGGACTCGGCGTCCTCGGCACCACCGTGCTCTCCGGCATCGGCGCGCTGGCCGGGGGAGTGCTCGGCAGCGTGCTGGCGATCGCCGCCTCGCTCGTGGTGAACATGGGCTTGTTCCTGCTCGGCCTGCGCGCCGCCACCGCGGCCGCGGTGACCTGGCGCGACCTGCGCATCGGCGCGGCGCTCGCGGCGATCGTCTGGCAGATCCTGCAGACGTTCGGCGTGTACTTCATCACCCACTCGCTGCGCCACGCCTCGACCCTCTACGGCGTCTTCGGCGTCGTGCTCGGCCTGATCGCCTGGTTCTACCTGCAGGCGCGGCTCACGCTCTACGTCGTCGAGGCCGACGTCGTGCGCAGCCGCGGACTCTGGCCGCGCAGCATCTTCCCGCCGCCCTACACCGAGGAGGACCGCGAGGCGTTTGCGCACTATGCGAAGGCGAACCAAAGGACGCCGCCGGTGAAGGCGGCGTCCCAGGGCCTGGAGATCAGGGATTAGCGGTTCGGCTCAGCCCCTTCGGGCTCAGCTCACGTTCACCGCGGTGTCGTCGAGGACGAACGAGGTCTGCTTCGTGTAGTCCTCGGCGCCGGTGAACTTCAGGGTGACCGTCTGCCCGGCGTAGGCGGACAGGCTGAAGCTGTGCTGGGCGTACCCGGTGTTCGCGTTGAGGTTCGAGTACGTGGCCAGCGTGCCGAGCACCGTGCCGGAGCTGTTGAGCACCTGCACCGCCAGCGTGTCGTACGCGGTGCTGGTGCTGGTCTCGGCGGTGTTGATGTGCAGCCAGAAGCTGAACTGGTAGGTGCTGCAGCCGCTGGGCAGCGTGATCGTCTGGGCGACCGTGTCGGTGGTCGTGGTGCCCCATCCGTCCAGCCAGGCGTCCCAGGTCCCGCTGTGCGGCGGCTCGCTGGAGCTGTCGTTGATGACGTCGTTGGGGCTGTGGGTCGAGGTCACCGTCCAGGGCGAGGGGCTGGAGCTGCCGTTCTCGAAGCCCGGGTTGCCCAGCAGTTGGGCCGCGGTGCAGCCGCTGCCGCCGGCGGCGTTGACGGTCCAGCTGAAGCTCGCGGTGCCCGAGGCGCCTGTGGTGTCGGTCGCGGTGACGATGGGCGAGTAGGTTCCGGCGGTGGTGGGTGTGCCGGAGATCAGGCCGGTGGCGGAGTTGATCGTCAGGCCTGCCGGAAGGGCCTTGGCGCTGTAGCTGAGCGTCTGGCCGGAGGCGGAGTCGGTGGCGGAGATCTGCAGGCTGGCGGCGGTGCCGACGGTCCCGGTCTGGTTGCCGGGGTTGGCGACGGTGACCGTGTTGCCGGTGCTGGCCGGGTTGACCGTCCAGCTGAACGACGTGGCGCCGGACGGCCCGCTTGAGTCGGTCGCGGTGACCGTGACGTTAGATGTCGCGGCGGTGGTAGGCGTGCCGGAGATCAGGCCGGTCGACGAGCTGATCGACAGACCCGCGGGCAGGCCGGTCGCCTTGTAGGACAGCGTGCCGCTGGCCGTGTCGCTCGCGGAGATCTGCAGCGATGCCGCCTTGCCGACCGTCGAGGTCTGGCTGCCCGGGTTGGTCACCGAGACCACGCCGCTGCCCGCCGTGCCGTTGAAGTCCGCGGTGAACGCGGACTCGAGGCCCGAGACCACGCCGGCGTCGCTGACGATCAGGCCGAGCTCGCGGTTGTTGCCCAGCGAGTTCGACGAGAAGTTCTCCGAGCCCTGGAAGGCCTTCGCGGTCGAGGTGCCGTAGTCCGCGACGATCGCCTTGGCGTGGATGTAGTAGCCGGTCGACGAGGTGTAGGTCTTCACCGTCGCGCCGGCCGCCTCGACCTGGCTGATCTCGGAGCCGTAGTCGTTGCTCTCGTTCTCCAGGACCAGGCGCACGGTCACCCCGCGCTGGGCGGCGGAGACGATGTCGCCGACCAGGGTGGTGTCGGAGAACTCCTCCTCCTCGATGTCGAGCGAGTGCTGCGCGCCGTTGATCAGGGCCGCCAGGTGGCTCAGCGAGTCGGTCGGCGACCAGACGAGGTCGTCGCCGTCGCCCGGGGTGATCGAGGTGTGCGCGAAGTCGGCGTTGAACACCGCCACCACCGCGGCCACGTCGTTCGCGTCGGTGTCGAAGACGCCGTAGTCGCGCGAGGTCGAGTAGTAGGTGGTGTCCGTGTTGCCGGTGGTGATGTACGACTCCTTGTCGTCCACCGTGATGGTCTTCTGGTGCGTGTAGGTGAACGACGTGGAGGACCACACTACGCTGATGCCCGCGCCCGTCAGGGCGTTGTAGGTGGCCTGGTCGTAGGACATCTGGGCCTGGTCCAGGATCACCCGGACGTTCACGCCGGCGTTGTGCCGGGCGATCAGGTCGTTGGCCAGCGTCGTGTCCTTGAACTCGTACATGGTCACGTCGATCGAGCTGGTGGCGCTGTCGACGAAGTTGTAGATCTGGGTCTCGCCCTGGTCCGGCAGGACCAGCAGCGAGTAGGTTCCGGCGGCTTGGGCGGGCCCCGCGGCCATCAGGGTGGCTGCGGCTGCGAAGCCTGCGGCGAGCAGCATGGGTATGCGGCGCAACGGTTTCATAGTGGCTCCTGGGTAGGGGCACGATACGGGCAGCTTCGGATCACACTCCACCCGGGAAGCCGGAACCGGGTTTCGCATACAGACCCCGAAGATGTCGCCGAAATGAACAGCAGACGCTCTCGTCTATTTCCGCTCATCAGACTGTTGAACGTGACGCGGACCCATCGCTCGGCAAAGTCCGCCGGTGCCGACCCGGTGCGCAAGTCGTACCCGCCCGGCCGGCTTCCGCGCCGCCACGGTGATTATCTCAGGACTCGAATGTGTGACCGGGCCGCGGTCCCAGTCGCCGAACTGCCGCTCGACCGCGAGCCCGGCGCCGGAGAGGAACCCGGCCAGCCGCTCGGCACCGAGGAATCGCAGGGTGCTGTAGCTGACCGGCGGCGGCTGCGCGCCGGCGCCGGCGAAGGTCTGGGTGAAGGTGACCAGGTCGCCGCGCACCTCCCGCACCTCGGACACGTTCCGCACCCGCGCGCCCGACGCGTCGACCACCTCGATCGCCCGGTCCGGCGTCCACCGCTCCCAGGCCCGGGCGGCCGGATTGCGCGTCTCGAAGACGAAGCGGCCGTCCTCGCGCAGCGCCTCGCGGACCGCGGCCAGCGCGACCCGCAGCTCGTCGTCCCCGAGCAGGACCTGGAAGGCGTGCCCGGTCATCACGACCAGGTCGAATTCCGCGTGCCAGGCCACTGACGCGAGATCGCCGCGGACCCACTCGACGTCCGAGCGGCGGCGCGCCTGCGCGAGCATCCCCTCGGCCGGGTCGAGCCCGCACAGCCGGCCGGTGTGGCCCGCTTCCCGGGCCCGGTGCAGCAGCATCCCCGTGCCGCACCCCACGTCGAGCACCGACCGCGCGGACATCACCAGGGGGAGGTAGAAGCCGAAGTCCTCCCGGCCGTCCCACGGACACATCAGGTCATAGAGAGCGGCGAGCCGCGCGTCCGAGAACAGCAGGTCGACCATCCGGCCAGGCTGCCAGGCCGGATCCGGCCGCCGCGAACGGTTTTCCGGCGTCACCGGTCGCCGCCGCGATACGCGGTCAGGCCGCCGGCGTCCGTCGGGAGAGCACGGCGGCTCGCGCCTTGCGTCGTGCGGGATATTGATCTCGGCGGGGGATAGCCTGGAACCGGCCCCAGAGCAGCACAATCAGGAAGGGGCGCCGATGACGCAGCCGGCCGCAGCGCCGCCCGCCCCGATCCGGGTGCTCCTCGTCGAGGACCACGACATGGTGGCCGAGGCGATCGGGCTGGCGCTGCAGCGGGCCGGGGACATCGAGGTGGTGGCGCGGGTCCGGTCGCTGGCCGATGCGCTGGCCGGGGTCCGTCCGCTCGGCCCGCACGTCGTGGTGCTCGACCGGCGGCTCCCGGACGGCGACGGGATCGCCGCGATCGCCGAGTTCGGCGCGGCGAGCCCGGCCGCGCGCGTCCTCGTGATCACCGGCGAGGCGGACTCGGCGACGGCGCTGCGCGTGGTGCGGGCCGGCGGCGCCGGCCTCGTGCTCAAGTCCGCGAGCCTCGTGGAGCTGGAGGCCGCGGTGCGCCGGATCGCGGCCGGCGACGTGGCCTTCGGGCCGGGCCTGCTCGGCGAGATGCTGGACCGGCTCACCGGCCGCTCCGCCGCCGCGGGCCTGCTGACGCCGCGCGAGATGCAGACCCTCGAACTGATGGCCGACGGCCGGGCCACCCGGACCATCGCCCGGCGGCTCGGCGTGGCCGACAACACCGCGCGCAACCACGTCCAGCGGGTGCTCGTGAAGCTCGGAGCCAGCTCGAAGCTCGAGGCGGTCGCGATCGCGCGGCGCGCAGGGCTGATCGACTGACGCATTTGACGCATTGTGGCTGATATCGAGCCATGACTAGTGCATTTGCATCAGGCGCGTAGTACATCCGCGCTTCTCGCATATGAGTCCGGGGCATTGCAGACTGGAGCGGTGAGCGCTGAGACCACCGACGACCAGGACGAGTCCCTCACGCTCCCCGAGGATCCCGGGGCCGCCGCGCTGGCCCGCGACTTCGCCGCCGAGCAGCTGGTCAAGGCCGGCTACCTGGGCAGGCACGACGAGATCGTGCTCGCCGTCTCCGAACTGGTCTCCAACGCCCTGCTGCACGGCTCCGGCGCGCCGACGATCCGGCTGTCCGGCAGCCCGCACCGGGCCCGGATCGAGGTGTACGACGACAGCCCGGAGCTGCCCGAGCAGCGCACGGACTTCGGCCCGGAGGGCGGCTGGGGCCTGATCATGGTCGGGCGGATGGCGGCCTGGGGCTCGTTCCGGCGCGGCTCCGGCAAGGTGGTCTGGTGCGAGACGACGCCCGAGTCGTCCGCGCACGGCACGGTGCACGTCGGGATGGCCGTCCCGGCCGCCGAGCACGGCGTGACAAGCTGAGGCATGAACACCGCGGCACGCGGCAATAGCTTCGGCGACGGGCCGCACGAAATCCCCCACGAGTCCAAGGCCACCGGCGACGTGCCCGAACCGCCGGTGGCGGGCGGGCGGCTGCGCGAGAGCGAGGAGCTCTTCCGGCTGCTCGTGCAGAGCGTCTCCGACTACGCGATCTTCATGCTGGACCCGCAGGGGCGGATCGCCAGCTGGAACGCGGGCGCCGAGCGGATCAAAGGCTACCGGGAGCAGGAGATCGCCGGCGTGCACTTCTCCGTCTTCTACCCGCCCGAGGACGTGGCGGCCGGGAAGCCGCAGCGGGAGCTGGAGATCGCCGTCGCGGAAGGGCGGGTCGAGGACGAGGGCTGGCGGGTGCGCAAGGACGGCTCCCGGTTCTGGGCCAACGTCGTGATCACCGCGCTGTTCGACGAGTCAGGCGAGCTGCGCGGCTTCGGCAAGGTCACCCGGGACATGACCGAGCGGCGCGAGCGCGAGCGGGCCCTCAGCGACCAGCACCGGCTGCTGGCCCACCTCGTGCAGGCGCAGGAGCGCGAGCGCCGCCGCATCGCCTGGGACGTGCACGACGACTCGATCCAGTCCATGGTCGCCGTCGGCATGCGCCAGCAGCTGCTCGCCGACCAGCTGCCCGAGCAGTACGCCGGCCAGCTGCGCCGGCTGACCGAGGCGGTGGACGCGGCCATCGGCCGGCTGCGCGGCCTGGTCTTCCGGCTGCGGCCCTCCGGCGTCGAGGCGGAGGGGCTGGCCAAGGCGCTGTCCGCCTATCTGGCCGAGGCCGCCGACGGCTGGGGGCTCGAGCACCGGTTCGAGTTCGGCCTGGACCGCGAGCCGCCGACCGAGAGCGCGGTGACCGTGTTCCGGATCTGCCAGGAGGCGCTGGCCAACGTGCACAAGCACGCCCGCGCGAGCACGGTCTCGATCAGCGTCGCGCCGGATCGCGGCGGCGTGCTCACCCGCGTGCGCGACGACGGCGGAGGCATCAACGAATCCGCCGACATGCGCCACGACCCCGAGCACTACGGAGTGATCGAGATGCGCGAGCGGGCCGAGGCGGCCGGCGGCTGGTGGACCATGCTGCGGCGGCCCGAGGGGGGGACCGTCGTCGAGTTCTGGATCCCCGGCGCCGCGACCGGGCCGGGTGAGGTTGGCGGGCAGCGCTCCCGATCGGGGACCGTCCGGTGAGCGCCACGCCGCCCGGGGCGCCGCTCACCGTGCTCGTCTGCGACGACGACGCGATGATCCGCGAGGCCCTGCGCGACGTGCTCGACGCCGAGCCGGACCTGCGCGTGGTCGCGCTGGCGGCCGGCCCGGCCGAGGCGATCGACCTCGCGGCCCTGCACCGTCCCCGGGTCGCGGTGCTCGACGTGCGGATGGCCGGCGGCGGCGGTCCGCGCGCGGCGCGCGAGATAGGTGTGTGCTCGCCGACGACGCGTATCATGGCTTTCTCCGCGCACGGCGACGCCGCGGCGATCCGGGAGATGCGAATTGCCGGTGTGACGGAATACCTGGTCAAGGGCGTGCCGAACCGGGAGATCGTGGCGGCGGTGCGCCGGCTCGGCGGGACTCTCAGCGGCGCCGCTGACCAGGTGCCGTGCGCGCGGTAGGGTGATCTCGATGCGGTCCTGACCAGGGCCCGGACATGGTAGGCGAGGGGATTCGCGGATGGACCGGTTCACCGTCAGCGTTGCGACGGCGGAGCGCGGCGGCACCGTGGTGGCCGCCGTCGGCGAGCTGGACATGGCCGCGGCCCAGGATCTGTGGCGCGAGCTGGAGCCCCGGCTGGTCGGCGGGGCGCGGGTGGTGCTCGACGGCACCGGCCTGACCTTCCTCGACTCCAGCGGGCTGCGGATCCTGCTGCAGGCGGTGAAGGTCGCCGCGGCGGACGGCGCCGACTTCCGGATCGTGGCGCCGCAGCCCGCGATCCAGCGCGTCTTCGACCTGGCCGGGGTGGGGGAGCGGCTTCCGCTGCGCGCCTCGGTGCAGACCGCGTTCGCGGACTGAAAGGGCGGCGGGCGGGCGCGCATGATTTCCGCGCCCCGGGCTAATATCCGGGGATGGACCGCGAAGATCTCGACCCGGACGGGCCCGGCGCGCAGGCCGACGAGCTGCCCGAGGACGACGGCGTGCTCGAGCCCGGGGACTCGCTGGAGACCGACGACCTCGGCTACGACCCGCTGGACACCGGCATAAGCCCGCTCGAGCGCCGGCCGGCCTCCGAGCGGTACGGCGTCACGCCGGCCGAGGCGCGCGCCGGCGAGTCGCTGGACGAGCGGCTGGCCGAGGAGGAGCCGGAGTCCGGCGGGGAGCGGTTCTCGACCGGTCCGGACGAGCCCGAGGACGAGGACCGGCCGGAGCAGGACGAGGCCTTCGAGGAGAGCGCGACGGCCGAGCCGCGCGCCGGCCGCCTGATAGGGCTGGACGAGGGCGCCCACAGCGTCGCGGAGAACAGCTATTTCGCCCGCGACGCGGGGATCGACGGCGCCGGGGCGAGCGCCGAGGAGGCGGCCATGCACATCGTCGGGGACGACGAGGACGACGAGGACGCGGAGTACTGAAAGCCGGGAGCCCGCTACGTCGCTGCGTTGCTACGTCGTGGCCGGGCCGGCGGTCAGCGCCGAGATCAGGATGATCGCGCCGAGGGCCAGCAGCAGTCCGACGACGACCAGGATCACCCTGAGCAGCGGCGGTCCCCAGACCAGCCGGGCCCACAGCGTCGGGGCGCGCAGGCGCCGGGCGAGCCGCGGCGTCTCGGCGGTCAGGTCGGTCTCGATCTGCTGCAGCGCCCGGCGCTCCCAGTCGGTCATGTTCACGGCAACCTCCGCCGGCCTAAAGCCCCCACTGCATAGTGTGGTTACCGGGTAACCGCGTCGGCAGCGGATATGCGGTCGTCGTCACAGATCGCGACAGGTCGGATCACTGGTCGGCACACGACCCGGGCGGGGCCGCCGGTCGGTGTCGCCGCGCCCGGCCGTTCGGCGGGATTATTCAGCTGTCTGATTCACCGGCCGGAGGGTCAGGCCTCCTCGGGCCGGACCGCCTGCGCGAAGGTCCGGTAGACCGGGAGCACCTGGTCGGCGCCGGTGCGGCGCAGGATGTCGACGACCCGCGGGCGCACGCCGACCAGGGAGAGCCTGCCGCCGCGCTCCTGCAGCGCGCGGTGCGCGTCGAGGAGCAGCAGCAGGCCGGAGGCGTCCACGAAGTACAGCCGCTTGAGGTCGAGCACGAGGTGCGCCACGCACTGCGCGGCCAACTCGTCGAGCAGCGCGACCAGGGTCGGCGCGGTCCACCGGTCCAGCTCGCCGGCCAGCGCCGCGACCGTGGCGGCCGGCTGCGCGGCGGCGTCGATCTCCAGCGTGGAGCCTGCGGCCCGGGCCTCGGGCTCTGGCTGCGGCTGGAACTCGGGCGCGAACGCCGCGGCGCTTGGCAGCTGAACTGGCGCCGCGGCGCAGGCCGCGTCCCCCTCGAGTACGACCGGCTCCGTCACTGCTACCTCGTTTCTCGTCAGTTCCCGCACACGTCACCCGGCGTACTCAATGAACCCCGGCGCGGGCGCGGCGCTCAACCCCGATCGAACCCTGCGACACCGCGGTTCTTGCCCGGGCCGACCGGGTACGCGCGGCTATTTCGCTGATCCGGCGCGCCGCCGGCGCAGCATCCGGGCCATCGCCGCCACGACCGCGACGCTCGCCGCGGCGGCCGCGGCGACCTTCCCGCGCTTGCTCCTGGCCGCCTCGACGGCGCTGGTGCGCAGCTCCTCCGGGGTCTTCTCCCTGATGGTCTCGGCGACCTGCGGGGCCTTCTCCTTGATGGTGGCGGCGACCTGGGGCGCCTTCTCCTTGATCGCGTCGGCCACCTGCGGCGCCTTCTCCCTGATGGTGGCGGCCACCTGCGGCGCCTTCTCCTTGATCACGTCGGCGACGCGCGCGATGGCCTCCTGCGCACCGTCCTTCGCCGACTTGGCCGTGTCGCGCGCTTGGTTGGCGGCGTCGCCCTTCGTGTTCGTCATCGCGGTTCTCCTTCTGATGGATTCCTCGGCGGCGGCCCGCACGCCGCCGCCCGAAGCTGCGGTGCCTCTCCTATCCCCTATCCCACTATTCAGCGTGCTCCTGCGCGCGTACTGCATTCGGGGCAGATTCTCACGCGCCGTCAGCTGCGCGGTCGCGGCGCATATCCACAGCTGCAATCGGTCGCCCCAGCACTCTCGTCACTCGAGGATCGCCGAGCGGGTGCCCCCGAACGGGCGATCGAAACGAATCCCCCGACATCGCGGCTGCGTCTAGGGCCAGCGAGCGGCGTTGTGCGACGGCCGGCTCCCCGCCGCGCGAGTTGCGCGGCGGGGAGCCGGCCGGGTCCGGGGCGTCACCCCGGTTGTCACACGCCGTCAGGCGGCGGATCCGGCGGGCTCGGCGGGCGCCAGGTCCCGGCCGGTCTCCAGCAGGGTCTTGAGCCCGGACAGGATCATCGGCCAGCCCTGGCTGACGCCCTTGAGCATCTCGGTCTCGCCCTCGAAGCCGTCGTGCAGCACGGTCAGCCGGCAGCCGCGGCCGAACGGCTCGATCTCGAAGGTGACCTTCGAGATCCGCTCCCGCTGCAGCTGCTCGAACTGCTCCTCGGTCCAGCCGAAGAGCCCTGCGTGCGCCCACTGGTAGTTGTGCCAGCTGTACGACAACCGACGACAGGGCTCAGATTCCAGGACGACCTGCCCGAGGTCCCGGTACTCGCCGCCGGCCTCCAGCTGCCAGGTCACCGGCGAGCCCGCCGCCCAGTCCGACTTCGGGCCCGTGCGGCCGAAGTAGCGGTCGGTGAAGGCGGTGTCGGTCAGCGCCTGCCAGAGCTTCTCCGGCGTGGTCTCGATGTACGTCACGTAGACGAATTCGCTGCGCTCCATCGGACGGTCCTCCAGTGCGTGCTTCAGGTCGGTCAGCGCCCGGGCCCGGTCGCGGTCGTAGCGGCCGATCCAGCGCTCGGAGATCTCGTGGATGGGCGCTGCGTTGAGGTAGTGCAGCCGCCGCCGGCCGTCCTTCCGGGCGACCACCAGCCCCGCCGCTTCGAGCACCACGAGGTGCTTGGTGACCGACTGCCTCGTCATGCTCTCGAGGCCGGCGCACAGTTCCTGCAGGCTCTGGCCGTTGCGCTTGTTCAGGCTGTCGAGCAGAAGGCGCCGGCTCGGGTCGGCGAGCGCCTTGAAGACCTCGTCCATCACTGGTCCATCACTGCCGCTCCGCAAATCGGGCAACCGTAAGGTTGCGTGACTGAAGGTTATGCACCCTCGAGGTTGCCTGTCAAGGATCAGAGCTCCGAGCCGGCGGTCCGCTGCGCCTTCTGCGCCTGCACCGCCTCCTGCTGCGCGCGCAGCCGCGGCCAGAGCCGGCGCCGCTCGTCCGGCGGCACCGCGCCGAGCCGCAGGCCGAATACGGACTCTGCGGCGCCGAACCAGTCCTCCGGCGTGGCCAGCTCGCGGTGCATGCGCACGCCGCCGTCCTCGACCCGGGTCAGCGAGCAGGCGACGAGCGAGTCGAAGCCCAGGGCGTCGCGGCGGAAGACCTGGGCGAGCCGGACGAAGAACGAGTCCGGGTCGGTGGACAGCGCGCGGTGGCGGGGCAGGAAGTCCGTCCACGCCGCCGGCGCGAGGGTGAAGGCCATGCCGTGGAAGGACTTCAGCGCCGGGTCGTGCGTGAAGTGCCAGTGCTGCGCAGGCTCGCCCGCGGCGCCGGGCGCGTCCCGCCGATCGCGCTCCAGCCGGAAGGCGAACGGGCCCTGGCGGTGCTCGCCCTCGGCCAGCGCGATGGGCTCGTGGTGGGCGTTGCCGAGGCCGACGTCCGCCATCCAGCGCCGGCCGTCGATCTCGACGGTCAGAGCCATGTGGTTGCCGTAGCCGGCCGGCTCCGGCGCCTCGCGGTGGCCGTGCACCTCGCCGCGGTGGCGGGTGACCCGGTAGCCGAGCGCCGCGAGCAGTTCGCTGAAGGCGCCGTTGAGGTTGTAGCAGTACCCGCCGCGGCCGGCCAGCACGGCGCGGACCGACTCGGCCGGGTCTATGCCCTGGGGCCGGCCGAGCTGGATGTCGAGGTTCTCGTACGCGATCCGCTCCACGTGCGCCCGGTGCAGTTCGGCCAGCGCCTCGGGGGAGGGGGCGCCGGGGTCCGGCACGCCGAGCAGGTCGAGGTAGGGGGCGAGCCAGTCGGGGCGCTTCGTCATAGGCAGGTGGACGCGGGCCCAGGCCGGCCCGGTCGCCCGGCCCCCTTTCCGTTCCGTTTCGCGCGGGCGCGGTGGTCGCCGCGCGCGGCTCCACAGTAGATCGTCCGCGCCGCGATTCCGCACCGCCCCGATCCGCCCCGGCCGGGATCCGGGCCGCCGCGCCCCGGCCGGGGCCGTGCGTCTCAGAGGTCGATGTGGTCCGCCATGGCGCGCATCTGGTGCCGGGCCAGGGCCAGGTTCGCCCGGGACTTGTCCAGCGCGAAGTAGAGGAAGAGACCCGAGCCGGAGCGGCCGGTCAGCGGGCGGATCAGGTGGTACTGGCGGCCGAGGGTGATGAGGATGTCCTCGATGGCGTCGTTCATGTTCAGCATCTCCATCGTGCGCATCTTGGACCGCACCACCTCGGTGTTGCCCGCCGCCGCGATGGTGAGGTCCAGGTCTTTGGACACGCAGATCGCGCCGAGCGCCATGCCGCTGGTGTAGTCGACCAGCGCGACACCGATGGCGCCGTCGATGTTCATGGCTTCCTTGAGCGCGGCGTCTATGGTCACCGACATCATGAGTTCCTTAGCTCGCAGGGATGCGGATATGCCGGACTGGGGTCTGCGTCCGGATTTCGCTGCGGTCCGCCCGGGCGGGCTCAGGCCGGCCGACTGCCGGGCGTCGTCCGGCGTCCCGTCCTGCGGACCCGGCGGGCCCTGCCTCCTGCGCGCTGGCACGCTCTCACCACCTCCGCCTTCACCGGTTGACGCCGTCCGGGCGCGCCGCCGGCTCCGGTGGACCGGATCCGGCGCCGGCGCGGCGGGCTTTCCGTCGCTGTGGACGAACCTCCCAGAATCCCGGCGCCGCCGTATGGCGCTCGGCCGGATGGCCGCTGCAGGTCCGAAGCGTTCAGCGCACGCCACGGCGCGCCACAGCAGCGCGTCGGCGCACCCGGGCGCGGGGTGGCCGCCGCGGCGCGGGGTATGACTTCGGTATCTGAGTTACGGTGCCGCCGACTACTGGCTCTGATGCGTGTCGAACGTGTGGTCGCGCGCGACCTCGACCGCGGTCGCGATGGCGCCGAGCAGGACGGCGTCCTCGCCGAGCGCCGAGGGCTCGATCCGGGGGCGCAGCGGGCTGAGCCCGCGCAGCGCCTTCTCCAGCGGGCCGACCAGCAGGTCCGTGTTGCGCCCGACGCCGCCGCCGAGGACCACCAGCTCCGGGTCGAGCACCGCGGCCAGCGCGGCGACGACGTGGCCGAGCCGCGCGCCCTCGTGGTCGACCGCCGCCTGCGCCGCCGCCTCGCCGCGCCGGGCCGCCTGGAAGACGTCCTTCGCGCTCGCGACGTCGTCGAGGCCGAAGCTGCGGCCGAGCCGGACCACCGCGTCCGCGGCGACCGCGTCCTCCAGCTCGCCGCGGCGGGAGGCCGGATCGGCGGCGTGCGCGGGACCGGCGCCCTGCGCGGCCTCGTCGGCGAGCGGCAGCGGGTGCATCGGCAGGTATCCGACCTCGCCGGCCGCGCCGGTGCTGCCGCGGAAGAGCTTGCCGTCGGCCACGATCCCACAGCCGGCGCCGGTGCCGACCATCAGGTAGACGAACAGCCGGCAGCCGCGGCCCGCGCCGAACGCGTACTCGCCGAGCGCGGCCAGGTTCGCGTCGTTGACCACCTCGACCGGGACGCCGAGCTCGTCCCGGATCTGCTCGAACACGCCCGATCCGCTCCAGCCCGGCAGGTTCGGGGCGAGCCGGACCCGGTGGCTGGCCGGGTCGATCACGCCCGGGCTGCCGACCACCGCCTGGATCAGCCGGCCCGCGTCGACGCCCGCCTCGGTGACGGCCGCGCGGGCCAGCTCGGCCGCGCGGTGCACGGTCGCGCCCGCGCCGCGGGCGGTGTTGCGCCGGTCGCGGCGGCACACGATGGTGCCGTCGAGGTCGGCGACCGCGGCCCGGATCCAGCCGCGGCCGATGTCGAGCCCGAGCACGTATCCGGCGGTCGGGTCGGCCTCGTAGAGCACCGCGCTGCGCCCGCGGCCCTGCTGGACCGTCTCGCCGGTCTGCCGCACCAGTCCGGACTGCTCCAGGTTGGCCAGTGCGGAGGAGACGGTCGGCTTCGACAGGCCGGTGGTGCGGGCCAGTTCCGCGCGCGAGGCGGCGCCGGCCGCGCGCAGGGCGTCCAGCAGCGTGCGCTCGTTGAAGCTGCGCAGCACCACGCGGTTCCACGGGACCGCGCCGGGGGAGGCCCCTGCGGTCGCCGACTCAGCCTGTTGCTCGGCCTGTTGCTCGGCACTGTGCTCGGCCTGGTCAGCGCCGGCAGCCTGACGCTCCGTCACCTCGCGTTGCGCGTCGGCGGCACCGCCGGCGATGATCAGCCGCTTCGCGTCGCGGGCCGCCTTGTCCGCCGCGGCGTCTCCGCCTGGTGCGGAACCTCCGGTGCTCGCCTTCGTCACGCGCATCAGCCGCACGACCGCCTCTCGTCCTGTTCACACTTTAGAACGCGGCCGTGGTGCGCTGCGGCAACGGCCTCGAATGGTCGCCCGGACGCGCGGGCGACCCTTGACCATTTAAATAAAGTTAGCTAACTTAACGAAATCAAAGCCGTTCGCGGCCCGGGCCGGGCCGCGGTCCGCCCCGGGAAGGGACCGCGCGATGAGCGTCGAGAGCACGAGCAAGGCTCCACCGAGCGCCGCCGGATTCGTCCGCAGCATCGGCCTGTACCAGGCCACCGCGATCAACATGAGCCAGATCGTGGGCATCGGGCCCTTCGTCACCATCCCGCTGATGGTCGCGGCCTTCGGTGGGCCGCAGGCGATCATCGGCTGGATCGCCGGCGCGATCCTCGCCCTCGCCGACGGCCTGATCTGGGCCGAGCTCGGCGGATCCCTGCCCGGGGCCGGCGGCAGCTACGTGTATCTGCGCGAGGCGTTCCAGTACCGCACCGGCCGGCTGATGCCGTTCCTGTTCGTGTGGACCGCGATCCTGTTCATCCCGCTGATCATGTCGACCGGGATCCAGGGCTTCGTGCAGTACCTCGCCTACATCTGGCCCTCCATCACCCCCGGCCAGGGCGACCTGGTCGGGCTGGCCGCGATCCTGGCGATCTTCCTGCTGCTGACCCGGCGGGTCGAGTGGCT
The DNA here is from genome assembly GCA_036501535.1 of Actinocrinis sp. GTDB lineage: Bacteria > Actinomycetota > Actinomycetes > Streptomycetales > Catenulisporaceae > DASYAE01. Next base: position 49,063 of record DASYAE010000062.1, read on the forward strand.
CGGCCGGATCGCCGGCGTGCTGTGGGTCGTGGTCATGGTCGCCGTCGCGGCCGTGATCGTCGCCGCCTTCATCCACTTCAGCGCGCACCGCGCCTTCACCTACCCGGCCGGCGCCTTCTCGCTCGGCCACGGCTCGTTCTGGGTCGGCTTCGCCGCCGGCCTGACCATCGGCATCTACGACTATCTGGGCTACAACACCGCCGCCTACATGGGCGCCGAGATCAAGGAGCCCGGCCGGGTGCTGCCGCGCTCGATCATCGTCTCGGTGGTCGGCATCATGTTCATCTACCTGGCCCTGCAGATCGGCGTGCTCGGCGCGGTGAACTGGCAGGACATGACCAAGTCCGGCACCCCGGCGGCGCAGTTCGTGGCCGCCGTGGTGCTGCAGAACGCCTGGGGCAGCGGGGCCGCGAAGGTGATCGTCGGGCTGATCCTGGTCACCGCGCTCACGTCGGTGTTCGCCGGGCTGCTCGGCGGGTCGCGGGTGCCGTTCGACGCGGCGAGGGACGGGGTGTTCTTCCGCTCGTACGGCAGGCTGAGCCCGCGCACCGGGTTCCCCGTGCTCGGCGTGGCGACCGTGGCCGTGGTCACGGCGGCGGCGTTCCTGTTCGCCCGCCACGTCGGCGACACCGCGACCCACCCGCCGCTCACGACGCTGATCGCGCTTCTCACCACGGTCATGGTGATCGTCCAGTCGGCGGCCCAGATCGCGGCCGTCCCGGTGCTGCGCAAGCGGCAGCCGAACCTCAAGCGGCCCTACCGGATGCTGCTCTACCCGGTGCCGCTGGTCGTCGCGTTCGCCGGCTGGGCGACCGTCTACGGCTGGGCCGACAAGGCGAATCCGGGCATTCACCCGATCGAGTTCTCGCTGGCCTGGGTCGCGCTCGGCGTGCTGGCCTACCTCGGCTGGGCGAAGGCCGAGAAGACGTGGCCGTTCGGGCCCAAGGAGATCCGCGAGGACTACCTGGGCGCGAGCGAGCAGGTCGAGGAGACCGTGTGAGCCACCGGGACGCCGGCTCGCCGGCGTCGCAACCAGCACAGCCCGCCGGCCTGCCGGCGTCGCAACCGGCGCCGGGCGGCGGCGCGGACTTCGTGGTCGGCGTGGACTTCGGCGGCACGAAGATCGCGGTGGCGACCGCGGCGCTCGGCGGCGAGCTGCTGGCCTCCGCGCGGATCGACACCGACGCGCCGCGCGGCGCCCGGCAGGCGGTGGACCGCGCGCTGCTGCTGGCGAAGCAGCTGATCGGCGCGGCCGAGGCGGCGACCGGCGGCCGCTGCCTCGCCGCCGCGGCGGTCAGCCCGGGCGTGGTGCGCGAGGACGGCATCGCCTTCGCGCCGAACGTGCCCGGCTGGCAGTCGCTCGCCCTGCCCGGGCTGCTGCGCGAAGGGCTCGGCCTCGACCGGGTGGCGTACGCCAACGACGTGAAGGCCGCGGGCGTCGCCGAGGCCCGGCGCGGCGCGCTGCGCGACGCGGACCCGGCGCTGTTCCTGAGCCTGGGCACCGGGATCGGCGCCGCCGTGTTCGCCGGCGGGCGGCTCGTGCGCGGCGCGCACGGCGCCGCCGGCGAGATCGGCTACGTCCTGCGCGGCGTGCAGGACGTCGGCGGTGCGGCGTCGGGCCGGGCCCCGCTGGAGGAGCTGGCCGGGGGAGCGGGACTGGCCGCCGGCGGCGCCCGGCTGCTGGGCCGCCGGGTGACGGCGGCCCAGCTGTTCGCCTCAGCTGACCCGCGGGTCGCGGCCTTCGTGGACGGCGCGCTGGACGAGCTGGCCGTGCACGTGGCCAACCTCGCCGTCGCGCTCGACCCGCAGCGCGTCGCGGTCGGCGGCGGATTCCTCGGCTCGGCCGAGCGGATCCTGCCGGCGCTGCGGCGGCGGCTGGCCGAGGCGGTCCCGTTCCCGCCGCAGCTGGTCCGGGCGCACTTCGAGCAGGACTCGGCGCTGCGCGGCGCGGTCCTCCTGGCGTCGGACGAAGCGGAACTCGCCCGGTCCGGCTGAGGCGGCGCCAACCCCCGGGGGCGCGCAGGACGCGGAGCAGGGAATCCGTCCCCTGCTCCGCGCCCTCGCCGCCCGCGGCGCTCGGGCGGTCAGTGCTTCTTCGCGATGTCACTGCCGAGCAGCGACTCCTGCAGCGCGCCGGCCAGGACGGCGCTGCCGGTCATGTCCAGCGCCGGCTCGCTGGACTGCCAGGACCGCACGTCGTCCACGTATTCGCCGCCGTGGCCGGTGAAGGTGGTGAACGAGTCGTTCTCGCACTTCTTCATGCCGTCCTGCAGGTCGCCGAGCCCGCCGCTGAAGGTGTCCGTGCCGTTTGGCCCGTTGACCACGGCGCCGACGTCCACCGCGCTGTCGAGGTTCTCCAGCTGTCCGCCCATGCAGGTCGGATAGGTGGTGCCGACCCCGGCCATGAAGCTGGTGCCCCAGGCGTTGCCGCCGAGCAGCCAGTCGCGCTGCTCCCCGGCGAAGGCCGCGTAGGTGGTGTCGCCGCTGGCCTTCTGGTACAGCGCCTCGGTGGAGACGAACCCGAAGGTGTGCGAGTCGACGTCGAAGTTCGTGTAGTCGCCGCCCTCGCGGAAGATGTCCTTGCCGGCCGTGCCCGCCGCGCCGGCCAGCTGCGACTTGAGGTCCGCGATCAGGTCGGCGGGGGTGACCGCGAGGCCGGACGGGCTGCCGGCGTTGTGGATCGCGGTGATCAGGTCCGCGTGCGCCAGGGCGCTGACGTCGTACAGGTTCAGCGTGTCCTGACCCGAGTCGTCCTTGATGTAGTCGGAGGCGTAGGTCGCCGCCTGGTCCAGGTACGGGGTGTAGGTCGAGGACGGGTCGCCGAGCTGCTGCTGGGCCAGCGTGATCTCGGTCGCGGCCAGCTCCATCGCGTCGTGCCAGATGCCCTCGGGGTAGTACGCCTCGGGCAGCGCCGACTCGAGGCTGTCGCTCTCGGCCGCGGAGGTGTCCGCCAGCGCGTAGAGCGAGGTGGCGTCGTTCAGCTCGGTCTTCGCGTCGGCGGTGTCGCCGGACAGCTCGTCCTGCCGCGAGGCGAACGCGAACGCGGCGGAGACCCGCCCGACCACGTCCGGCGAGATCTTCGCGCCCGGCGCGGCGGCCTCGAAGACCGGGCGGTGCGCGGCGGCGTACTTGTCCGTCGAGGCGGTGTCGGAGTCGTCGGCCTGCGGCAGCCGCCACAGGTCGTGGTCGCCGTAGTACGTGCTCTCATTGCCTTCGCCGATGCCGGCCTGGAGGTACAGCGTCTTCGTCGTCGGGTCGTACATCTGGTTCAGCCACTGGGTGCCGTACTGCGCCTCGGCGGTCAGCGAGGCCGGGGCGGCCGAGCCGAGCGCCAGCGCCGAGGAGTAGAGCAGGTCGTCGGCGTACGAGGCGGTGAAGGTGAACTTCAGGTAGTCGCCGGCGTCGAACCAGCCGCCCTCGGCGTCCACCGGCGCGGCCCCGGAGACCGCCTTGAGGCTGCCGCTGATCTGATCGCCGGTGCCGCCGTCGCTGTTCGCGATGAAAGTCGGGGTCTGATAGACGGTGGCGCTCGCGTCGTTCAGGTGCGAGGGCTTGCGGTCCAGGGCGGTGCTCGCCTGGTCGGCGCCGTCGCGCTGGTTCTGGAAAAAGGTGACCCCGTCGGCCACCAGCGGGCCGTAGAGGTCTGCGGCGCTCTCCACCTTGAAGGTGTCCGAGGAGGCGCTGTCGGTGCCGGAGACGGTGACGTGGTAGGTGCCGTCCGCGGTGACCTTCGAGAAGTCGATCGGATAGACGTCGGGGTAGGTCGAGTTCCACGAGCCGCGGCTGGTCGTGGTGACCGAGCCGCTCGCGGCCGTCGTGCCTGAGGAGCTGACGACCTTGTAGGTCTCGCCGGACAGCGCCTTCGTCGACATCAGATACGCGATCTTGGTGTCGGTGGACAGATAGCCGTCCTGGTCGGTGCGCAGCAGCGCGGCGGTCGCGGCGTGGGCCGGCGCGGGCAGCAGCGCCGCGGCGCCGGCGGCGAGGCCGGCCGCGGCGGCCACGGCCAGCGCCCTGGTGCGGCGGCCACGGCCAGCGCCCTGGTGCGGCGGCGGGGACGGGGGCGTCGTGGGAGCAGGTGCATTCGGTGACTCCTGACGGGGGCGGCACGCGCTGGAGCGGGTCGGTAGGGGGAAAATTGTCAGTTAACTTTACTAACTTGCTGGATCGCACCGTACTGAGCGGGTCACCGACCGTCAAGACCTCCGGCGCGTACTTTTGCCCACCGCGCGGCCGAATTGCGGCGCGGGCGCGCGCCGGGTCAAAAACGGGCCAAGGCGGGCGCGCACCGCTTGACCGGCCCGCCGCGGTGGCGTAATTTCCGGCGAGAAGTTAGTAAAGTTATCTAACGATTAAAACCGGCTCGGAGCCGGCGGCGCACGGGTTCTCCCAGGTCGGCACAGTCTCAGGTCCACACAGCATCCGCGTTCCCCCGTCCGCGAAAGGACCCCTCTCCATGCGGTTGACCCGGTGGCGCCCGACCAGGCGCCACGTGACGCTCCTGACCGCCGGGCTGCTGGCGGTGGCCATGGCCGCCTTCGGCATGCTCGCCTCCAGCCCCGCCGCTCAGGCTTCGACGACGCGCAACTTCCTGGTCACCCTGTACGGCTGGCCGGACAACTCCCCGCCCGGCGACGCGATCGCCTATCCCGAGGACGGCGGCTACCCGACGATCCACAACGTGGCCAGCGGGACCGGCACCTACGCCAACCCGATCACTTACGCGACCGACCAGTCGGAGCTGGCCGTCGGGACCATCGTGTACTACCCGTACCTGCACCGGTACTTCATCATGGAGGACGACTGCACCGAGTGCGACGAGGACTGGACCGGCTCCGGTCCGGACGGCGGCCCCGGGCTCTACCACATCGACCTGTGGATCGGCGGCCAGGGCGGCAACACGAACGACGTGATCAACTGCGAGGACGACCTGACCCAGAACTCCTCGCCGGTGATCGTCGATCCGCCCAGCAACGAGCCGGTCGACACCACGCCGCTATTTAACTCCTCGGGCAACTCCTGCTACAACCCGTCCAGCTTCAGCGGCGGCGGAGGCGGCGGCTCCGGCTCGGCCGACACGATCGTCGGGAACAATTCAGGGCTCTGTCTGAGCGTGACCGGCTCCTCCACCTCGCCCGGCGCCACCGCCGACATGTACACCTGCAACGGCAGCGCCAGCGAGTTCTGGACCGTGGGCTGATCCCCGGCCGGGCCGGGAGCGCCGCAGCGCGCTCCCGGCCCTTCGCCTTCGAACGGTCCGCCTGTCGGCACCGCGCGCTACTCTCACAACAGTATTTGATGTTCTGCGAGCCCTGACCGCCGCGGCCCGAGAGGGACGATCGTGGACCTGTCGACAATGCTCATGCCCGGTGCGCAGTCGCTCGCCTCGGCGATGCTCGGCGACGCCTGGAGCGCCACCCGCGACGCGATCGCGCGCCGCTGGGGCCGGGCCGGCCGCGCCGAGCTCACCGAGGCCCAGGCCCACCTCGAGGCCTCCCGGGCGCGCGCGAACACGCTCGTGGCCGGCACCGCCGATCCGGCGCAGCGCGACCGGATCCTGGTGGCCTACTGGATCGGCTACCTCGCCGCGCTGCTGGACGAGCGCCCCGACCTGGGCGAGGCCATCAGTTCCCTGAGGCCGGCCCCCGCCGCCGCGCCGCGCGGCGACGTGCACAACAACACCTCCGGGACCGTCAACGGCTCCGTGGTGCAGGCGCGGGACATCAGCGGCGGCGTGAACTACTGGAACCGCTGAGCGCCGCCCCCGCCGCGCACGCCGCAGCCCCCGTACAGCCTCCCTACGTATCAGTATCGTTAATTTCTTCGCGCCCCCGCGGCCGACGCCGCGCCGGGCGCGCAGTGCCTGCCGCCTCTGATTTCTCGCCGGCCGCGCCGTTCCCGACGGATTGTGGCCGGGCTTGAGTCTGGTCCGAGGGGTCCCCGAGAGACCCCCTTTAGCGTCGACCGTGCCGCCTTCCCGGGCGGATATCAGCGACCTAACGCGTGTGTTCGCGGTCGAACCGACTCAAGCAGAGGACGACATTGAGGTGAGAATCGTTTCGCTCAGCGAGGTGCTGCCGGGGGACCCGATCACCAACGCGGAGCTGGCCGACCGCTTCGGCCTGCACGCCGCCTGGCTGGACGCGATGACCGGCAACCGCAGCCGGCACTTCTGCAGTCCGGACAGCGCACCCGGAGTACCCAAGACCACCACCGAGCTCGCCGTCGCGGCGGGCGAGAAGGCGCTGGCGTCCGCCGGACTCGGCCCGGAGTCGATCGACTTCCTGGTGCTGGCCACCGCCTCCCCGGAGCACCTGATGCCGGCCACGGCGGCGCTGGTCGCCGACGCCCTCGGCATCAACGAGGTGCCCACCCTGCAGCTCACCTCCGGCTGCGCCGGCGCCCTGCAGGGCCTTTACACCGCGCGCGGGCTGCTGGCCTCCGGGATGGGCCGGGGCCTGGTCATCGGCGCGGACAGCTGCCAGAAGATGTGGCCGAAGCAGGCCGACCTGCGCACCATGAAGCCGGCCGCGGTGGTCAACCTCGCGCTGTTCGGCGACGGCGCCGGCGCGGCCGTGGTCGACGCCGACGACGACGGGCCCGGCCTGGTCCTGGAGCAGATCTTCCTGCGCACCTGCGGCATGGGCCGCAAGCCGGCCCAGGTCGTGCGCTGGTACGGCGTCGACGGCGCCCCGATGGTCGACGGCCCGCGCGGCACGCAGACCCGGGAGTCGATGGCCGAGGAGGACTACAAGGCGATCGAGACGCACGTGCCCGAGATGGCCGAGCAGATCCTCAAGGAGCTCTCCGCCCGCACCGGCTGGGACCCGGCCGGGGTCGAGCACGTACTCACCCCGCAGCTCAACGGGATCATGACCGAGAAGATCCGGGAGCACATGGGCGTGTCCGCGGCCAGCGCGGTCTCCTGCGTGGCCGAGACCGGCAACAACGGCAACGCGCTGCCCTTCGTCCAGCTGAACCGGGCGATGCGGCGGATCGAGTCGGGCGTCGGGGTCGGCGGGCGGGTCCTCGTGGTCACCGTCGAGTCCTCCAAGTGGGTCAAGGCCGGCATGGCGCTGCGGCACTCGCAGGGCGCCCTCGCGGGGAGCGTGTCGTGACCGCCGGACTCGACGTCGCCCCGGCCGGGCAGGAGCAGCAGGCGCCGGAGCCGGCGCCTGCCGTCAGCCCGCTGCGCGCGATCAGTGCCCTGAAGCGCGCCGGCCTGGACGCCCCCGGCGCACTGGCCGAGCTGCGCCGCCTGCTCGGCGTGCTCGCGCAGTCCGGCGACGCGCTGGACCTCGAGGCGGCCGGCCAGGTGCTCGGCACCGCCAAGGTGCGCGCCCAGCTGGAGGCCGACGGCTCGTTCCGCGAGCAGCGGGTCGCGCTGCTGGCCAGCAGCAACATCGACCCGGTGGCGAACCTGCTGACCGCGCTGCTGCTGCGGGACGCGACCGTGTCGGCCATCCGGTCGGCCGGCTTCAACCAGTGGCGGCTCGAACTGCTCATGGGCGCGCCGGAGCTGGCCGCCCTCGGCCCCCGCATCGTCGGCTGCCTGCTGGACGACGGCGCGGTGTTCGAGCGGATCCGCGACGGCATCGACCTGGCCGAGATCGAGCAGCGGCTCGAGGAGTTCCCGGCCGAGCTGGCCGCCTGGACCGAGTCCAGTCGGCAGACCCTCGGCGGTCTCACGGTGCTGACCACGATCCCGCTCGGCCCGCTGCGCCGGGACCGGCTGGTCGACTACCGCAGCCGGGCCCGCCTCGACGCCGCCTGGAGCCGGATGAACGCCCGGCTGCTGGACCTCGGCGCGGACGGCTCGGCCGTGGTGGTCGCGCACGAGGCGCTGGCGCTGCGGGCCGGCTCGGTCTTCGCCGAGCACCGGATGCGCCACGTCGCGCGCAACGCCTACAGCCTCGGCTACCTCGCCGCCTACGCCGAGGAGCTGGCCCGGATCAGCCGGGCCGACCTCGGCCGCGCGGCCAAGACCCTGATCCTCGACCTCGACAACACCCTGTGGTCCGGCATCGTCGGCGACGACGGGACGGCCGGCCTCAAGATCGGCGAGACCTACCCCGGCAGCGCGCACACCGAGCTGCAGAACCTCGCCCGCGACTACAGCCGCCAGGGCGTGCTGCTCGCGGTCTGCTCCAAGAACGACGACGCGGTCGCCCGCGACGCCGTGGACAACCACCCCGACATGGTCCTGCGATCCGCCGACCTGGTGGCCTGGCGGGCCAACTGGCAGCCCAAGCCCGGCAACGTGGCCGAGATCGCGGCCGAGCTCAACCTCGGCATCGACGCGATGGTGTTCGTGGACGACAGCCCGTTCGAGCGCGGCATGATGCGCAGCGCGCAGCCGGAGGTGCGCACCCTCGAGGTGCCCGCCGACCCGGCCGGGTACGCCGCCGCGCTGGCCGCCGACGGCCAGTTCAACATCCTGACGCTGACCGCCGAGGACGTCTCGCGCACCAGCGCGTACAAGGCCCAGGCGCAGCGCGACCGCACCGCCGCCACCGCCGGGACGATGGAGGACTACCTGCTCGGCCTCGGCTCGGTGATCGAAGTGGAGCCGCTCTCCGAGGTCAATGCGGACCGCATCACCCAGCTGTTCGGCAAGACCAACCAGTTCAACCTCACCGGCCGCCGGTTCGGCACCGAGGAGATCGCGCGGATGCTGTCCGGCGGCGACTCGGCCGCCTTCGGCGTCCGGCTGCGCGACGACTTCGGCGACCTGGGCCTGATCGCGGCGCTCGTGGTCACCCGGTCGGCGAGCGGCGGCGACTGGACCGTCGAGAACATGGTCCTGAGCTGCCGGGCGTTCTCCCGCAACATCGAGGACGCGGTGATCAGCCTGCTGCTCCAGGGCGCGGCCGGCGCCGGGGCCGCGGGAGTGCGCGCGGGCTTCGTGCCGAGCCCGAAGAACACCCGGTTCGCCGCCTTCTATCCGGGCGCCGGCTTCGCCGCGGCCGGGGCCGAAGGCTCCTTCCGGCACGACCTGACGGACATCCCGGCGCTGCCCGCCTGGATCTCGACCCCCTCCCTCCCCGAGGTGTTCCATGCCGACTGACGAACTGGTCGCGGACGTCCTGGCCCAGCTGCTGGAAGCGGACCCGGACGCGCTGACCGCCGAGACCGACCTGTCCGCCGTGGAGGGCTGGGACTCGGTCAACGCCCTGCGCGTGCTGATGTTCCTGGAGCGCGAGCTGGGCTCAGCGCTCGACTTCGAGCGCTACAGCGCCGCGGCCACCGTCGGCGACCTGGTCGCCGTGGCCGACGCGGCCCGCGGGCAGGAGGCGCGGCCGTGACCGCCACCGCCGTCGAGAAGAGCGCCCTGCCCGCACCGCGCAAGGGCACGTACGTGTTCCTCGCGCACGCGCGCAAGACAGCGCACGTATACCTGACGATCGACGTGGACGCCGGCCGCATCGCCGAGGCCCGCCGGGCCAGCGGCGGCAAGCTGAGCTATGTCAGCTTCGTGGTCAAGGCCGCGGCCGACGTGCTCGCCGAGCACCCCGAGACCCAGTGGATGCTGCGCGGCGGCCTGCGGCCCAAGCTGAGCCGGATCGGCCAGGTCCACGCCAAGGTCCTGTTCGACAAGACCGTGGACGGCCAGCGCTGCGTCGTGTCGGCCACCGTGCCGGACGTGGCCAACCGCTCGGTGCTGGAGGTCCAGGACGAGATCGCCTCCTACCGCGACGCCGAGGTCGGCCCCGAGGGCCCGCTGCGGCAGGTGCACCTGCTCGGCAAGCTTCCGCTGCCGCTGATCCACCTGCTCTACCGCACCGCGCTGCGCATCCCGGCCAAGCGGGCCGAGACGCAGGGCACGTTCTCGGTCACCTCGGTCGGCCAGACCCCGGTCCGCAGCATCCTGCCGATGATCTCCGGCACCGTCGGATTCGGCGTCGGACGCGCCGTCGACACCCCGGTCGTGCGCGACGGCGACGTGCGCATAACCCCGGTGCTGACCCTTTCCCTCGTCTTCGACCACCGGGTGGTCGACGGCGCCCTCGCGGCCGACGTGCTGGCCGCCGTAGCCAACCGACTCGAAAGCTGGGAACAAGCATGAGCAGCACCGCGAACGACGTGCCACGCAGCACCGACGTGCTGGTCGTCGGCGGAGGGCCGGCCGGCTCCCTGCTCGGCGGCCTGCTGGCCCGCCGCGGCCTGGACGTCGTGCTGGTCGAGAAGCAGGTCAAGCTGGACCGCGACTTCCGCGGCGAGACCATCGCAGGACCCAGCGTCATCATGCTGCGCGCCCTCGGCTACGGCCCCGGGCTCGACGAGCACGGCTACCTGGAGACCACCAGGGTCCAGATGTACATGGAGGGGCGCCCGGTCTTCTCGGTCGACTACTCCAAGTTCGGCCTCGACGTCCTGCCGATCGACATCCCGCAGCCGGGCCTCATCAACGTCTTCAACGAGGACGCCAAGCTGCACCCGAACTACACCCACCTGGTCGGCACCGCCTTCACCGGCCTGCTGTTCGACGGCGACACGGTCGCCGGCGCGACGGTCAAGCCGGCCGACGGCTCCGAGGCCGGGATCCGGGCCCGGCTGGTGGTCGGCGCGGACGGCCGCTTCTCCAAGGTGCGCGCGGCGGCCGGCCTGGACGCCGTGATCACCCCGATGGAGCGCGACTTCCAGTGGTTCAAGCTGCCCCGGCCGGCCGACTGGGGCCAGGAGGCCAACCTGGTCATCGACGGGCCGCAGCACCTGGTCGTGCTGCCCACCTTCCCGGACCTGCTGCGCATCGGCCACAACATCCCCAAGGGCAAGCTCAAGGAGCTGCGCGCGGCCGGCTTCGAGGCCTTCAAGCAGTCCGTCATCGAGATCGACCCCCGGCTCGAGGACCTGGTCCACACGCACGTGCAGAGCTGGCGGGACACCTCCTTCCTCGACATCTTCACCGCCGAGCTGCCGCAGTGGAGCCGCGACGGCCTGCTGCTGATCGGCGACGCCTCGCACACCGTCACCCCGCTGCTCGGCCAGGGCGTGAACCTCGGCCTGCAGGACGCGGTCACCTTCGTCCCGGCCATCGTCAAGGCCCTGGCGTCGTCGGCGGGCCCGGTCCCGGCCGCCGCGCTGGCCGAGGTCGAGGCCGCCCGGCGCAAGCACAAGACCGGGGTCACCAAGTACCAGCGGATGCAGGAAGGCGCGCTGGGCAAGCACAAGCCGCTCGCGGTCGCCGTGCGCCGGCTGCGCTTCCGGCTGCTGGACAAGCTCTCGGTGAAGTACAAGATCTTCAGCCGCGTCATCGACCTGCCGCACGCGATCGACCCGATGGAGCTCCAACTGGGCCGCGACGCCCTGGTCCGCCGCTCCGCCGCCTCGGCTGCCCCGGCCGCACCGGCCGCCTGATCCGACCGACCGTCACCCGTATGTGGAGGAGCACGATGAACGCCAGTCCCCGACCCGAACCCGGCGAGCCGGTCGCCATCGTGGGCATGGCCGCCCGGCTGCCCGGCGCGCCCGACCTGGCCGCGTTCTGGCGGCTGCTGGAGGAGGGCCGCGAGGCCATCGGTCCGGTGCCCGACCTGCGGTGGGACACCGCCGCCCAGCTCGACCCGGAGAAGGACATCCAGGCGGTCGGCGGGTTCCTCGACGGCGTCGAGCTGTTCGACCCGACCTTCTTCGGCATCTCCCCGCGGGAGGCGGCCGACGTCGATCCGCAGCACCGGCTCTTCCTCGAGTCCTCCTGGCGCGCCCTCGAGGACGCCGGAGTGCCCGCCGACCGCCTGGCGGGCACCCGGACCGGGGTCTACGTCGGCGCCTCGTGGCACGACTACGAGATCCTGCGCAAGGACCGCGGCGCCGGCGCGACCCAGCACACTGCTATAGGCAACGCGCTGGACATGATCGCCACCCGGGTCTCCTACTTCCTGAAGCTGGACGGCCCCAGCCTGACCCTGGAGACCGGCTGCTCCTCGGCGCTCGTCGCGCTGCACACCGCCACCCTGGCGCTGCGCTCCGGCGACATCGAGGCGGCCATCGTCGGCGGGGTCAACCTGATCCTGGCCCCGGACGTCTCGATCGGGCTGACCCACTTCGGCGGGCTGTCCCCGACCGGCCGCTGCCACGCCTTCTCCGCCGACGCGGACGGCTTCGTGCGCGGCGAGGGCGTCGTCGCGCTCTACATTAAGACCCTGTCCAAGGCGCTGGCCGACGGCGACGACATCAGGGCCGTGATCGTGGGCACCGCGGTGAACAACGACGGCGGCGGCGAGAGCCTGGTCACCCCGAACCCGGAGGGCCAGCGCCGGCTGCTGGAGTCGGTCTACGGCGAGCGCGGCCTGGACCCGGCGCGGGTCGACTACATCGAGGCGCACGGCACCGGCACCCGGCGCGGCGACCCGATCGAGACCACGGCGATCGGCCGGGTGGTCGGGCTTCAGCGCCCGGACAACCGCGGCCCGGTCGCGATCGGCTCGGTCAAGACCAACATCGGCCACCTCGAGGCCTGCGCCGGCCTGGCCGGCCTGGCGAAGGTGGTGCTCTCGCTGGAGCACCGGGTCGTGCCGGCCAGCCTGCACGCCGAGCAGCTGAACCCGGAGATCGACTTCGACGGGCTGAACCTGAGCGTGACCCGGGAGCCGCTGGCCTTCCCGGGCAAGCGCCCGCTGCACATGGGGGTGAACTCCTTCGGCTGGGGCGGCACCAACGCCCACGCCGTACTGCGCAGCGCGCCAGAGCCTGCCGCCGACGCGCCCGAGGCCGCCGAGGCCTCCCCGGCGCACGGCATCCCGGCGCTGGTCACCGTCTCCGCGCACAAGGACGAGGCGCTGCGCACCCGCGTGTCGGACGTGCGCGAGCTGATCGGCCGTCAGGAGCCGGCGCAGGTGGCCGGCGCCCTGGCGTACCGGCGCGACCACTTCCCGGTGCGCGCCGCCGCGGTGGCCGAGAGCGCCGAGCAGGTCCGCGACCTGCTGCGCCGTTACCTCGCCGACCCGGACGAGGCGCCCGAGGTGCTCACCGGCCGGGCCCGCCCGGTCGAGAAGGTCGCCTTCGTCTTCCCCGGGCAGGGATCGCAGAGCCTGGGCATGGGCCGCAAGCTGCTGGCCGAGAGCCCGCTGTTCGCCGCGGTCGTCGACCGCTGCAACGCCGCGCTGCGCCCGCACGTCGACTGGGACCTGGTCGAGGTGCTCTCCGGCCGGCACGGCGAGGGCTGGATCGAGCGCATCGACATGGTGCAGCCCGCGCTGTGGGCGGTCACCCTGGGCCTGACCGAGCTGTGGCGCGCCGCCGGCGTCGAGCCCGACGTGGTGGTCGGCCACAGCCAGGGCGAGATCACCGCCGCGACTGCGGCGGGCCTGCTCTCCTACGACGACGCCGCGCTGATCATGGCCCGGCGCAGTGCGATCGCCAAGCGCACCTCCGGCAGCGGCCGGATGCTCGTGGTCGGCCTCGACTACGAGTCCGCGCACGCCAGCCTGGCCGGCTTCGAGGAGACCGTCTCGGTCGCCGCGCACAACGGCCCGACCTCCTGCCTGCTGTCCGGCGAGACCGACTCGGTGCTGCTGCTCAAGGAGCTGCTGGAGGCCGACGAGGTGTTCTGCCGGCTGGTCAACGTGGACTACGCCTCGCACAGCCCGCAGATGGACCAGCTGCGCCCGGACCTGCTGACCGCGCTGGCCGAGATCAAGCCGCGGCCCGGCGGGGTGGCGATGTTCTCCACCGTCCTGCAGCGCCGGGTCGAGGCGCACGAGCTGGACGCCGGCTACTGGGCCGACAACCTGCGCCGGCCGGTGATGTTCGCCGACGTCATGGACCAGCTCTTCGACGAGGGCGTCACGCACGTGGTCGAGATGAGCCCGCACCCGGTGATCTCCCCGGCCGTGGAGCAGCTCGCCGCGCAGCGCCCGCAGCCGCCGGTCGCGCTCTCCTCGGTGCGCCGGGAGCAGGACGGCCCGGCCGACTTCGCCGCCGCCCTCGGCCGTGCGTACGTCGCCGGCCTCTCGCCCTTCGGCCTGCTCGAGCGCGGCTCGCGCACCGAGCTGCCCGGCTACCCGTGGCAGCGCTCTGAGTACTGGGTCGCGGCCGGCCGGCGCCGCTCCGCCGGGACGGAGCTGGGCGTGGAGCTCGCCCCGTCCTCGGTGCAGGCCGACACCTGGACCGGCGACCTGGAGCTCGGCACCGACCAGAGCCCGTGGCTGACGGACCACCAGGTGCACGGCGCCGTCGTGGTCCCGGGCACCGCGATGCTGGCCCTCTCGCTGGCCACCGCCCGCGCCCGCACCGGCATCGGCCCGCGCTCGGTGCGCGACTTCGAGTTCCGCTCCGACCTGACCCTCGGCGACCAGCCGGCCGCGCTTCAGGTCCAGCTGCACGACGACATCACCGGCGGCGGCAGCTTCAAGCTGATGTCGCTGCCGGCCGGCGCCACCGGCTGGACCGAGCACGCGGTCGGCAAGCTGTACTTCGACAACGCCGGCGCGGCCGCGGAGGCGGACGCCGGGACCGGGACGGCCTGGCCGGACTTCCCGGCGCACCTGCTGGTCGCCGAGTCCACGAGCCCTGAGGACTTCTACGGCGGCTGGCGGCAGCGCGGCCTCGAGTACGGGCCCGCGTTCCAGACCATCGAGCGCCTGCACGCGGACGAAGCGGGCGCGCTGGGCGAGCTGCAGCTCAACTCGCGCTGCCGCGCCGCGGAGGACGCGCTGCACCCGTCCCTGTGGGACGGCGCGCTGCAGGTCGGCCTCAAGCTCTTCGGCGGCGACGGAGCGGTGGTCCCGGTCCGGGTGGCCCGGATCGAGTTCCACACCCCGCAGTTCGAGCCGGTCCAGCGGGTCTGGTCGCACGCGGTGCGGCGCGGTCCGCTGGAGATGGACGTGCACGTGTTCGACTCCGCGCAGCAGCCGCTGATGAGCCTGCACGGCCTGGCCCTGCAGCCGATCGACCTGGGCGGCGACGCCGCGGCGGAGAACCGGATCGTCCGGTTCGCCTTCGAGCCGGCCCAGCCGGCCGAGGCGGGACGGCTCGGGCGCTGGCTGGTGCTCGGCGACGACGCAGAGGCCGTCGACGAGGTGGCCAAGGCGCTGAAGGCGCAGGGCGTCGAGAGCGTCGCGTCGGCCCGGGACACCGGCGCCGACCTGGAGAAGCTGCTGGCCGACCGGACCGACGCGGCCTGGCTCATGCCGGACTTCGAGGCCGGGCTTCCGGCCCAGCGCGCGGCCCTGTCCCGGCTGGCCGGCCTGGTCCGCGCGGGCACCGCGAAGTCCACGCCGCCGCAGCTGGCCGTAATCACCGCGGCCGCGCAGCCGGCCGGCGAGACCTCGCTGCTCGACCCGGGCGCCGCACTGGCCTGGGGCTTCACCCGGGTCGCCCGGCGCGAGCACGGCGAGCTGCAGCTGCGGCTGATCGACGTCGCGGCCGGCTGGTCCGGGTGGGCCGCGGGCGCGGCCGCCGAGCTGGTCGCCGCGGACGGCGAGGACCAGGTGGTCCTGAACGCCGGGCAGCGGTTCGTCGGCCGCCTCGTGCAGGGCCTGGACGAGGACGCGCAGCAGCCCGCCGCATGGCAGGGCCCTGCGCAGCCGTTCCGGCTCTTCCCGTCCCGGCCCGGCTTCTGGGAGGGCCTGCAGCTGCGCCCCCTGCAGCGGCGCGCCCCCGCGCAAGGCGAGATCGAGGTCGAAGTCACCGCGACCGGCCTGAACTTCATCGACGTGATGAAGGCGATGGGCACCTACCCGGACCCCAGCGGCGGCGCGAAGATCGGCGGCGAGTGCGCCGGCCGGGTCGTCGCGGTCGGCCCCGGCGTGACCGGCTTCGAGCCCGGCGACCGCGTGGTGGCCTGCGTCTTCGGCGCGGCGGCCTCGCACGTCACGGTGCCGGTCGGCCAGGCGGCCCTGATCCCGGGTCAGCTGTCCGACGTCCAGGCGGCCGGCCTGCCCCTGGTGCTGAGCACCGCCTGGCACGGCCTGGTGGACCTGGCCGGCCTGGAGCAGGGCGAGACCGTGCTGGTCCACTCGGCCGCCGGCGGACTGGGCCTGGCCGCGATCGCCGTGGCCAAGCACCGCGGCGCCAAGGTCATCGCCACCGCGGGCTCCCCGGACAAGCGCGAATACCTGCGCAGCCTCGGCATCCAGCACGTCTTCGACTCGCGCGACCTGAGCTGGTCCGAGCGCGTGCTCGAGGCCACCGGCGGCCGCGGCGTGGACGTGGTGCTCAACTCGCTGACCGGCGCGGCCATCGCGCGGGGCCTCGGGGTGCTGGCCGAGGACGGCCGGTTCATCGAGGTCGGCAAGCTGGACATCTACAAGGACCGGGCGATCGGGCTCGGCGCCTTCCGCAAGAGCCTGACGCTCGCCTCGGTCGACCTGGCCGGGCTGATGGAGCGCCGGCCGGCCAGGTTCGCCGCGCTGCTGGCCGCCGCCTGGGAGCAGGTGCGCCTCGGCGCCATCGCCCCGCTGCCCACCGCCGAGTACCCGATCGCCGAGGCCGCGGAGGCGCTGCGCGCCATGTCCCGCGGCTCGCACATCGGCAAGTTCGTGCTCTGCGGCATGGACGAGGTCGGCGGCGTGGTGCCCGAGCCGCTGCCCGAGGGCCGGTTCCGGTCCGACGCGGTCTACCTGATCACCGGCGGGCTCGGCGCGCTCGGCCTCTCCCTGGCCGAGTACATGGCCGGGCTCGGGGCGAAGCACCTCGCCCTGGCCGGCCGGTCGAAGCCGACCGCCGCCGCGCAGGCCGTGATCAAGCGGCTGCGCAAGGACGGCGTCGAGGTGACGACCCATCAGGCCGACGTGTCCGACCCGGCCTCGGCCGGGGCGCTGCTGGCCGAGGTCCGCTCCGGCGGCGCCGAGCTGCGCGGTGTGGTCCACGCGGCCGGCCTGCTGGACGACGCCACCGTGCTGACCGTCACGCCCGAGCAGATCGAGCGGGTGCTGGCGCCGAAGCTGACCGCCGCGGCCAACCTCGACGCCGCCACCGACGAGGACCCGCTGGACTTCTTCGTCACCTTCTCCTCCGCCGCCGCGCTGGTCGGCAACGCCGGTCAGGCCGCTTACTCGGCCGGCAACGCGGGCCTGGACGCGCTGGTCGCCGCCCGGCGCCGGCGCGGCCGGCCGGGCCTGTCGGTCCAGTGGGGGCCGTTCGCCGAGATCGGCCTGGCCGCGGACGACGAGAACCGCGGCGCCCGGCTCAGCGACCGGGGCATGGCCAGCTTCACCGTCGAGGACGCCTGGCCCGCCCTGGCGGACCTGATGTCCGGCGGCGCGGAAGTGGCCGGCTACCTGAAGCTCGACCTGCGCCAGTGGTTCGAGGCCAGCCCCGAGACGGCGGCGCAGAAGAGCTGGAGCACGCTGCACGCGGCGTCCCGGTCCGGCGAGTCCGGCTCCGGCGGCGGGGGCAGCAACGAGTTCCTCGACTCGCTGCGCGGCAGCTCCGAGCAGGAGCGGCTCGGCCTGGTCCAGGCGGCGGTCTGCCAGCTGGTCGGCCGGGTGCTGCGGCTGGACCCGAAGACCGTCGACGACGACACCCCGTTCAAGGCCCTCGGCCTCGACTCGCTCATGGGCCTCGAGCTGCGCAACCGGCTCGAGTCCACCTTCGCCCTCAAGCTCTCGCCGACCCTGCTGTGGACCTACGGCACGGCGCGGGCGCTCTCCAGCCAGCTGTGCCAGCGCATCACCGACGAGCCGGCGGCGGTTGCCGGCTGAGACCGGATCCGCGCGGCGGTCCCGGACCCCCGACCGGGCCGCCGCGCGGATCCCCCTCCCACATCCGAGAAGACCGGCAACGGCAGCCGGGCCGGGTCACCCCCGGCCCGGCTCGAGCCGCAAGCCATCCACCCGAGACAGCGAGGACCGTCGCCGCCATGCAGACTCCCACCAGCCCGCCGACCGCGCTCTCCCGCGCCATGGAGACCATCAAGAAGCTGCGACAAGAGCTCGACGAACGCTCCGGCAGAACGCCGATCGCGGTCGTCGGGATCGGACTGCGCCTGCCCGGCGGCATCAGCGACGCCGAGGGCTATTGGCGGGCCCTGAGATCAGGGGCCGACCTCGTCGGCGAGATGCCCGCGCACCGGCAGGAGCCGTTCGCCGACCAGTGGCGCACCCTGCCGCGCCGCGGCGGCTTCCTGGACGAGGTGCTCGGCTTCGACGCGGAGTTCTTCGGCATCAGCCCGCGCGAGGCGCGCGCTATGGACCCGCAGCACCGGCTGCTGCTCGAGGTCGCCTCCGAGTCCCTGCACGACGCGGCCGTCCCCACCGACGCGCTCGCCGGCAACCGGGTCGGCCTTTACGTCGGCGTCACCGGCCAGGACTACCGGGACTGGCAGCCGTTCGAGCCGGACGTCTACTGGGCCACCGGCAACGGCAACTGCTTCGCGGCCGGCCGCATCTCCTACGCGCTGGGCCTGAACGGCCCCTCGGTCGCGGTCGACACCGCCTGCTCCTCCTCGCTGGTCGGCGTGCACCTGGCGGCCAACGCGCTGCGCCGCGGCGAGTGCGAGCTGGCGCTGGCCGGCGGGGTGAACCTGGTGCTCTCCCCGCGCTCGACCCGGCTGGTCGTGCAGACCCGCTCGCTGTCCCCGGACGGCCTGTGCCGGGCCTTCGACGCGCGGGCCAACGGCTTCGTGCGCGGCGAGGGCTGCGGCATCGTGGTGCTCAAGCGGCTCGACGCGGCCGTGCGGGACGGCGACCGGATCCACGCGGTGATCCAGGGATCCGCGCTGAACCAGGACGGGCGCTCCTCCGGCTTCACCGCGCCGAACGTGCTGTCGCAGACCGCGCTGATCCGCTCCGCGCTGGAGGACGCCGGCCTGAGCCCGGCCGACATCGGCCTGATCGAGGCGCACGGCACCGGCACCGCGCTCGGCGACCCGATCGAGATGGCGGGCATCGTCGAGGCCTTGTGCGGCCCCGAGTCCGGCGCCGCGCCCCTGTACATCGGCTCGGCCAAGACGAACCTCGGCCACCTCGAGGCGGCCGCCGGAATCGCCGGGCTGGTCAAGGCGATCCTGGCGATCCAGCACCGCGAGGTGCCGCCGATCGTGCACCTGGGCACGCCCAACCCGCGGCTCGACATCGACGGCACCCGGGTGGCGCTGCCGACCCAGGTCGAGGCCTGGGCGGCGGCCGGCGCAGGCGGCTACGCGGGCGTCAGCTCGTTCGGCATGAGCGGCACCAACGCGCACATCGTGCTCGGCCCGGCGCCGGCCCCGCAGGCGAATCAGGACGCGCCTTCCGCGCCGGTCGAGGGATTCACCCTGACCGCGCGCTCCGAGGAGGCCGTGCGCGAGCTCGCCGCGAGCCACGCCGCCGTGCTCGAGCGGCTGCCCGAGGGCGACTTCGCAGCCTTCGCATACAGCGCCACGCACGGCCGGGCCCGGCAGCCGTGGCGGATCGCGGTGCGCGCCTCGGACCCGGCCGCCGCCGCGGCGGCCCTGCTCGCTTTCGCGGCCGGACAGAGCCCTGACGAAGCGGCGCTGACCGGTCCCGAGGACCGCTCCGGAGCGGACCGCGACGCCGAGACCGCGCCGCTGCCGCGGAAGGTGCTCTCGCTGCCGAACTACCCCTGGCAGCGCCGCCGGATGGCCCCGGACGTCGTACCGCAGAACACTGTGTCTGATGCAGGCGTGTCTGACTCGGGTGCGGCCGAAGCCGCGGCCGAGGCGCCCCAGCCTGCCGCCGACGAGCCGGTCGAGCTCTACCTGCCGCGCTGGGAGTTCCTGCCCGCCGCGCCGGCCGAGGCCGCCGACGACCGCCTGGTGATCGCCGGCGGGGACGCGCAGACCGTGTCCCTGCTCGCGGACGCCGCCGCGACGCTCGGCCGGAAGGCCGCCGTGCTGGCCGGCGACAAGCTGCCCGGCACGGTCGAGCAGTGGCGCGACTTCGCCCGCACCCTGCCGGCCGTCGGCTCCATCAAGATCCTGCTGGCCCCGGCCGCCTCCGCGCTGCCGACCGCGCTGCCGGCCGGCGATCTCGCCGACGACGAGCAGCCCGCGGCCCTCGGCGCCCGGCTGTGCGACAGCGTCGTCAGCGCCCTGCGGGGGATCGAGGAGGGCCGGTCCGCCGACGCCATCGTCACCGTGTCCGTGGTCACCCGCGGCGCGGTCGAGGTCACCGGCGACGAGCCGCTGGCCGCCACCGACCACGGGCTGCTGCACGGGCTGGCCCCGGTGCTCGGCCTCGAGTTCGCCGACTCCTTCGGCCGGATCATCGACCTGCCGGCCGAGCCGCGCGACTTCGACGCGGCGGCCCTGCTCGCCGCGGACGGCGGCGCGCCGATCGCAGAGGACGTCATCGCGATCCGGGCCGGCGTGCCGGTCGTCATGCGCATCGCAGCGGCCGAGAAGTACGCCCCCAAGCTGACCGTCCGCGCCGACGGCGCCTACGTCGTCACCGGCGGCCTCGGCGGCGTCGGCGGCCGGATCGCCTCGGACCTGGCCGCCCGCGGCGCCGGAGCGCTGCTGCTGATCGGCCGGCGCGCGGAGTCGGAGCTCTCCGAGTCCTCGGCCGCGCTGCTGGAGCAGCTGCGGGCTACCGGATCAGCGGTCGAATACCGGTCCGCGGACGCCGACGACCCGGCCGCGCTGGCCCGCGCGGTCGAGCTTCCGGCCGGCTGGCCCGAGATCCGCGGCATCGTGCACGCCGGCGGCACCATCGCCCAGGTCCCACTGCGCGAGAGCGACGCGGAGTCCTTCGCGGCGGCCCTGCGCGGCAAGTACTCCGGCGGGCTGTGGCTGCACCTGCTCAGCCGCGACTGGCCGCTGGACTTCTTCATCCAGACCTCCTCGGTCAGCGCCCTGTGGGGCGCCGAGGGCTACGGCGCCTACGCGGCGGCCAACGGCGGCCTGGACGCGCTCGCCGGCCTGCGCGCCGGGTCCGGCCTGCCGGCCTCCAGCATCGCCTTCGGGCCCTGGGACCTGGTCGGCATGACCGACGCGGGGGACCGGGCCAACCTGGAGCGGATGGGCATCAAGCAGGTCGGCCCCGCGGCCGGCTGCGCCAGCCTGACCGACACCGCCCCGGACCCGGGCTCGCGCCTGATCGCCTGCTCGGTCGCATGGGACCGGCTGCGCGCGGTCATGGGCACCCGCCGGGTGCGGGGCCTGCTCGGCGCGTCGCAGTCCACGGACACCTCGGCCGACGCGTCCGCGCAGCAGGCTGACACCCCGGCCGGCTCCCCGGCATCCGGCGGCGCCGCCTGGGCCGAGATCAGCGGCCTGCCCGGGGCCAAGCGCAAGCGCGCCCTGCTCGCTCACGTGCGCACGGTCGTGGCCGGCCTGCTCGGCCACGAGGACGTCTCCGGCATCCCGGCCGACACCGGCTTCTTCGACCTCGGACTCGACTCGATCGTGCTGGTCGACCTGGTCCAGGCGCTGTCCGGCTCGCTGGGCCTCGAGCTCAAGATCGGCGACGTCTTCGACCACCCCACCGCCACCTCGCTGACCGACCACCTGCTCGACCGGCTGGAGCACGGTCCGGCGAAGGCGGCCAACAGCTCGGGCCGCACCCCGCATCCGGGGGCGGCGGCCCGCCCCGCCGAGCGGCCGGGGAGCGATCCCCGCCCGGTCCGCTCGGCGGGCTCCGCATCGGCGCACCGCCCGGCGCCCGGCGCCGCGGAGCCGATCGCCATCGTCGGCATGGCCGGCCGGTTCCCCGGCGCGGACAGCGTCGAAGGGTTCTGGGACCTGCTGGACGCCGGCCGGGACGCGGTCGGCCCGGTGCCCGCGGACCGCTGGGACGGCGCCGCGCTGCACGACCCGGACCCGCTGCGGGCCGGCACCACGACCACCGACCAGGGCGGCTTCCTGACCGACCTGGACCGGTTCGACGCGTCCTTCTTCGGCATCCCGGCCCGCGAGGCCACCGCGCTGGACCCGCAGCAGCGGCTGCTGCTCGAGTCCGCCTGGCACGCCCTGGAGGACGCGGCGATCGACCCGGCCTCGCTCAAGGGCACCCGCACCGGCGTGTTCGTCGGCATCACCAACTCCGACTACGCCCGGCTGCTCGAGGGCGACGGCCTGGAAGGGCTCGACGCCTACTTCGGCACCGGCACCGCGCTCAACGTCGCGGCCGGCCGGCTCGCCTTCGTGCTGGGCCTGAACGGCCCGGCCATGGCGATCGACACCGCCTGCTCCTCCTCGCTGGTCGCGCTGCACCAGGCGATCAGGTCCCTGCGGCTCGGGGAGACCGACGCGAGCCTGGTCGGCGGGGTCAACGTCCTGGCGGACCCGTCCTGCACGGTGGCCGTCAGCCGGGCGCACATGCTCTCCCCGGAGGGCCGCTGCAAGACCTTCTCGGCCCAGGCGGACGGCTTCGTGCGCGCCGAGGGCTGCGGCGTGGTCGTGCTCAAGCGGCTCGTCGACGCGGAGCGCGACGGCGACCGGGTGCTGGCCGTGATCCTGGGCAGCGCGGTCAACTCCGACGGCGCCTCCTCGGGCCTGACCGTGCCGAGCGGCGCGGCGCAGTCCGCGGTCATCAGCGCGGCGCTGGCCGACGCGGCCGTCTCCGGCAAGGACATCGACTACCTCGAGGCGCACGGCACCGGCACCTCGCTCGGCGACCCGATCGAGATCGACGCGGCCTGGTCCGTGCTCGGCTCCGGCCGGGACTCCGGCACCCCGCTGCACGTCGGCTCGGTCAAGAGCAACATCGGGCACAGCGAGTCCGCCTCCGGCATGGCCGCGCTGTTCAAGACCGTGCTGGCGCTGCGCAACCAGCGCATCCCGTCCACCCTGCACGCCGCCGAGCTGAACCCGCACATCCCGTGGGACCGGCTGGGCGTCAACGTGGCCCGCGAGGCGGTCGAATGGCCGGCCGGCGGCCGGCCCCGGCTGGCCTCGATCTCCGGCTTCGGATTCTCCGGCACCAACGCGCACCTCGTGCTGCGCGAGGCCGCGCCGGTGGATCAGAGCACGGACACCGTGGCGATCGAGCCGGAGCCGCGGCTGCAGCTGGTCACCCTCTCCGCCCCGGACGCGGACGGCCTGAGCCGGGTCGTCGAGGCCTGGGCCGGCTTCGCCGAGGCGCTGCCGGAGGCGGCCCTGCCCGCGGCGGCCCGGGCCTCCGGCACCGGCCGGGCGCACCTCGGCCACCGCACCGCGGTCGTCGCGGCGAACGGCGCCGACCTGGCCAAGGCGCTGCGCGCGGCCCCGGGCCGGCCCGAGCCGGCCGGCGGCGCGCCCCGCGTCGCGTACCTGTTCTCCGGCCAGGGCAGCCAGTACTTCGGCATGGGCCGCGAGCTGTTCGAGACCGAGCCGGTGTTCGCCGACACGATCCGCGCCTGCGACGAGGAGCTCGCGCCGCTGCTCGGCGCCAGCATCGCGGAGCTGATGTACTACTCCGACGACACCGCCGCGATCGACGAGACCCGGATCACCCAGCCCGCGCTGGTGTGCACCCAGCTCGCCCTCGCCGCGCTGTGGGACTCCTGGGGCCTGCAGCCCGAGGCGCTGATCGGGCACAGCGTCGGCGAGATCACCGCGGCCATCTACGCCGGAGTGATCAGCCGCCGCGACGGGCTGCGGCTGATCGCCGAGCGGGCCCGCCTGATGCAGACCACCGAGCCCGGCGGCATGCTCGCCGTCCAGGCGCCGGAGGAGTCCGTGCGCGAGTGGATCGAGGGCACCGACCTCGACATCGCCGCGGTCAACGGCCCGACCTCGCTCGTGCTGGCCGGCCTGCGCGAGTCGCTGGACGCCTTCGCCGAGCAGATGAAGGAGCGCGGCGTGCCGGCCCGCAAGCTGGCGGTGCTGCGCGCCTTCCACTCCCGGCTGATGGACCCGGTGCTGGAGCCGCTGAGCAAGGTGCTCGAGGGCGTCGAGTTCTGCGCCCCGAACATCCCCATCGTCAGCAACCTGACCGGCCGGCTGGCCGAGGACGACCAGTACGGCCCGGCCTACTGGGCCGACCACGTGCGCAACGCCGTGCGCTTCCACGACGGCATGGCCTCGCTGATCGAGCACGGGGTCGACCTGCTGCTGGAGATCGGCCCCGACCGCACCCTGATCAACATGGCCTCCTCGGCCAAGCTCGCCCCGCCGGCCGGCGGCATCCCGTCGCTGCGCCGCACCTCCCCGAACCGCGCCACCATGCTCGCCGCCGCCAAGACGCTGTACGAGCTCGGACAGGACCTGGACTGGGCGGCCGTGCACGGCCCGGGCCGCTCCGGGTCCGCGGCGGCGCCGAAGTACCCGTTCGCCGACACGCGCTACTGGACCACGGCCGGCGGCGCCGGCGGCGCACGGGTCGCGCGCGGCTCGGCCGCCGCGGGCCGCGGAAGCGCGGCCTCCGCGCGGCCGGCCGAGAAGCACTGGGGCCGCGAGCTGCACTCCCCGGCGCTGACCGGACGGGTCATCAGCGCCCGGCGCGACGTCGACTTCCCCGCCTACCTCGGCGACCACCGGCTCTACGGCACCGTGGTCACCCCGGCCGCCTCGCACCTGGGCACGATGCTCTCCGCCTTCGCCGGCGACGGCTCCGCGTTCGCGCTGGAGGACATGGTCTGCCCGCGCGCCCTGGTCCTGCTCGACGGCGAGGAGTACCAGCTGCAGATCCTGGACGACGCCGACCGCATCGGCGTGCACAGCCAGGTCGAGGGCGGCGCCGGCGAGTGGACCCAGCACGTCTCGGCCCGCCGCGGCGCCCCCGGCAACGCGGTCGTCCCGGCCGAGGTGCCGAACATGGCGCAGTTCATGGCCTCGGCCGAGCGGCACATCGGCGGCGAGGACTTCTACGCCTACTTCCGCGACCTCGGCTACACCCTCGGCCCGTCCTTCAAGTGGATCGCGGACGTCTGGATCAGCGGCCGCGAGGCGCTGGTGCGCTACGCGCAGCCGGTCCTGCCGGACGACCCGGACGAGTACCGGATCTACCCGGGCATGATCGACTCCTGCTTCCAGAGCATCGCCGGGTTCCTGGTCGACGACGACGCCGGCGAGGCGCCCTCGCTGGCCATCCCGTTCTCCATCCGGCGGGTCGACTTCCCGCAGGCGCCGGACGGGCGTCCCGAGCTGTGGGGCCACGTGGTGGTGCGCAACGCCGCCGACCTGCCCCACGGCCGGCTCCGGGTCGAGTCCGCGGACCTGCACGTCTTCACCGCGGCCGGCCAGAGCGTCATGGTCGCGGACGACTTCCGGGTCCGGCACGCCTCGCGCGCGGTGCTGCAGGCCAGCCTGCAGACCGGCGTCGCGAACACCTACGCGCTGCGCTGGGAGCCGGCCGGGCGCACCGCCCCGGCCGAGCAGACCACCGGCTCCGTCGTCCTGGTCGGCGAGGGCGCGACAGCGTCCGCATTCACCGCGGCCTGGCGCGCGCTCGGCTGGACCGGGCGGAAGATCACGGCGAAGAAGCTCGGCGCGGCCTCGGTCGGCGACTCCTCCGCGGTGGTCGACGTCAGGCCGCTGAGCGCAGAGTCCGGCGACGCCGTTGCGGCGCAGAAGGCTGCGATCGACGTGGCGGACGCGGTCCGCCGGGTCCCGGCCGCGACGCCGTACCTCGTCGTCGGCTCGGGCGCGGTCTTCGGCTCGGTGGACGGCATGCTCACCGCGCTCGAGGCGGAGCAGTCCGGCCGCCGGCTGGTCCGGCTGCAGCTGGATTCGCAGGCCGGTCAGCAGGACCAGGCCGCCGCGGCAGCTGCCGCGCTGGCCGGCGAGATCGGCGCGGGCCTGCCGGAGAGCCGGCTCGCGCTCGCCGACGGCGAGGTCCGGGTGCGCCGGATGGCCCCGGCCGACCGCCCCGAGTCCGCGGACACGGACTGGGACGGCTCGGTCGCGATCACCGGCGGCTGCGGGGCGCTGGGCCTCAGCCTGGCCGCACTGCTCGCCGAGCAGGGCGCCGGAGCCGTCGCGCTGATGAGCCGGCGCGCCCCGGAGGGCGAGACGCTCGCCCAGATCGAGGCGCTGCGCGGCCGCGGCGTGCGGGTCGAGGTCGTGGCCGGCGACGTGACGAGCGCCGAGGACTGCGCGAGGCTGGTCGCCACGGCCCAGGCCGCGGCACCGCTGCGCGGTGTCTTCCACCTGGCCGGCACCACCGCCGACGGCGCCTTCGACACGCTGACCGCAGAGTCCTTCGACACCGTGTTCGGGGCCAAGTGCCGCGGCGCGGACACCCTGGTCGCCGCGCTGCGGGACCTGCCGCACGGTATTGAAGGTCTGCGTGCGCTGGTCTTCTTCTCCTCGGTCTCGGCCACGCTCGGCTCGGCCGGGCAGGCCAACTACGCCGCCGCCAACGGCTACCTCGACGGGCTGGCCGAGAAGCTGCGCGCCGAGGACGTCCCGGCGGTCAGCGTCAGCTGGGGACCGTGGGTCCCGAGCTCCGGCGCGGGCCTGGCGGCGACCGACGCGGTGGCCAAGGCCGTCGGCCGGCTGGGCCTGCGCCCGCTGACCGACGAGACCGCCGCGCCGGCGCTCGACCTGGCCGTCAACGGCGGCCCGGCCCGCCTGGTCGCCGTCGACATGGACGTCGCAGCCTACTGCCAGGCCGTCGGCGCGCACCCGCGCGCCGCGCTGGTGGCCGGGCTCCTGCCGGCGTCCGGAGGCTCGCAGGGCACTGCCGAGCAGGGCTCCGGATCGGCCAGGCCGCTGGGCTGGCTGCGTGCGCAGTTGGACGGCGCCGACCCGCAGGAGACGCTGCGCGAGGCGATCCGGGCCGTGGTGGCCGAGGCGCTCGGCGAGAGCGTCGAGGTCGACGACCACGCCGGGTTCAGCGAGCTCGGCCTCGACTCGATCATGGTGATCGACCTGCGCGCCCGGCTGTCCCGCGCGCTCGACTACGACCTGCCCGCCACCGTCGCGATCGACCACCCCACGGTGGCCGCGCTCGCCCGCCACATCGCCGAGACCCTGGAGGTCGCCCAGCGGCCCGCCGCACCTGCCACACCGACCGAAGACCGCGCACCGGCCGCCACCCCTGTGCCGGAGCCGGCGCGGCAGTCGGACGACGACCCGTCCGACCTGTCGCTCGAGGAGCTGCTCATGACCGTGCAGCACGACCTGTCAACCGGAGTGTGAGGACCCGTCATGAAAACTGACGATCTGCGTCAGATCATCGAGCAACAGCTCGGTCTCACCCGGCGCCTGCGCGCGCGGATCGGGGAGCTCGAGGCGCAGCGGCGCTCGCCGCTGGCCGTCGTCGGGATGGCCGTGCGGCTGCCGGGAGCGGTGAACACCCCGGAGGACTACTGGTCGCTGCTGCTCGGCGACCGGGACGTGGTGACCGAGATCCCGGAGAACCGGCCGGGGCTGCGCGCGGTGTACGACGCCCGCCGCAACCAGCCCGGCACCTCCTACGTGGACCGGGCCAGCTTCTTGGACGACGTCGCCGGGTTCGACGCCGCGTTCTTCGGGATCTCCGCCCGCGAGGCCGAGTCGCTCGACCCGCAGCAGCGGATGCTGCTGGAGACCTGCCACGAGGCGCTGGAGCGGGCCGGCGTCCCGGTGGACCGCCAGCTGCGCATCCCGGCCGGCGTGTTCGTGGGCATCATGGCCTCCGAGTACGGCCACCGGATCGCCGGCCGGGCGGACAAGAGCGGCGTGGACCCGTACTACGGCACCGGCGGCGGGCACTGCTTCGCCGCCGGCCGGGTCAGCTACGCGATGGGCTTCTCAGGGCCCGCAGTCAGCGTGGACACGGCCTGCTCCTCCTCGCTGGTCGCGCTGCACCTGGCGGCGCAGAGCCTGCGCGCGGGGGAGTGCCGCTACGCGCTGGTCGGCGGGGCGAACATGCTGTTCTCCGGCGACCTGATGGTCTCGCTGGCGCAGAGCGGCGCGCTGTCCCCGGACGGGCGCTCCAAGACCTTCCGGGCCGACGCGGACGGCTACGGCCGCGGCGAGGGCGTGGCGGTCATGGCGGTCATGCGGCTGGAGGACGCCGAGCGCGAGGGCCGCCCGATCCTGGCCGTGGTGCGCGGCAGCGCGGTCAAC
Source organism: Actinocrinis sp. (assembly GCA_036501535.1). GTDB lineage: Bacteria > Actinomycetota > Actinomycetes > Streptomycetales > Catenulisporaceae > DASYAE01. The sequence goes on from DASYAE010000062.1 coordinate 76,922, forward strand.
CACGACGGCGCCTCCTCCGGCCTGACCGTGCCGAACGGCCCGGCGCAGCAGGAGCTGCTGCGCCGCGCGCTCGAGGACGCCCGCGTCCCGGCGCACGAGGTGGGCTGGATCGAGGCGCACGGCACCGGCACCTCGCTCGGCGACCCGATCGAGATCGGCGCGCTGACCGTGCTGGCCGGGCCCGAGGTGCGCGAGCGCACGACGCCGCTGGGCATCGGCAGCGTCAAGTCCCGGATCGGCCACCTGGAGGCGGCCGCGGGCATCGCCGGCCTGATCAAGGTCGTGATGATGCTGCAGCACGGCGTGCTGCCGCCGGCGATCGAGCCGGACGCCGAGCTGAACCCGCTGGCGCCGTGGTCGAACGTGTCCGTCGACGTGCCGCGGCAGGCGCAGCCCTGGCCGGAGGCGTACACCGAGCGTATCGCCGGAGTCAGCGCGTTCGGCCTGAGCGGCACCAACGCGCACGCGCTGCTCAGTGCCTATCAGCCGACGCCGGCTGATGAGGCCGGGGAGGCGCCCGAGGCCGGGCAGGCGACGGCCGAGGCGGCCAGCGAGCCGGCCGGCGGGCACCTGCTGGTGCTCTCCGCCAAGGGCGAGGCGCCGCTGCGTCAGCTCGCTGCGACGGTCGCCGAACTGCTGGCCGCGGCGGGGGACCGGCCCGCCCCGTGGGTGACAGACCTCTGCCACACCCTGCGGGCCGGCCGTACCGCGCACGACTGGCGGCTGGCCGTGTCCGGAGCCGGCCCGGCCGAGCTGCGCACGGCTCTGGCCGGCTGGCTCGAGCAGAGCCCGACCGGCCGTCCGGAGCGGCTGACCGGAAAGCTCGCGCTGCGCGTGCTCGGCTCGCCGGCCGAGCTGGCCGCCGGGCTCACCGGGCTCGGCCGCGCTTTCAGCGCGCTGACGGTGCCCAACGGCGCGCCGGACGTCGCGCTCGCGGAACTGCTGCGCCGGCTCGGCGTCAACGCCGAGCCGGTCGCGGTCAAGGCGGCGGGGCAGGGCGCCCCGGTCGCCGAGCTGGAGAGCGGCGGGCGGCGCTGGCCGCTGCTGACGCGGGACCCGGCCGACGCGCCGGCCCTGCTGCTGGCCGCACTGGCCGGCCTGTACACGCACGGGGCCCGGCTGCGGCTCGACGCGCTCTCCGGGCCGGGCGCCCGGCTGCTGCCGTCCGCGCCGACGTACCCGTTCGCGCACAAGAACTACTGGATCGACGAGCCACGAGACGACGAGGTCGGCTCAGCGAAGGCCGGCTCCGCGGCGCAGCACCCTGCGGCCGCGGACCCGGGCGACGCGGATCTGCGAGACCTGGACCGGGAGGCGGCGCAGCTGGAGAGCGCCGAGACCCTGCCGGTGCAGACCTTCCTGCTGGATGAGCTCGCGCTGGTACTCCGCAGCGAGGAGCCCATCGATCCTGAGTCGTCCTTCCTCGACATCGGCGGCGATTCGTTCACCGCGCTGCTGCTCCTGCGCTCCTTCGAGGAGCAGTACGGGGTGGCGCTGCCCGCCGAGGAGTTCGAACTCGATGTCCCGCTGCGCGAGCTCGCCATGCGACTCGAGCAGAGGGTGCGTCCTGATCCGGCACACAGCGAAATGGCGGGGTACACCGCATGAATGTTTTCCTACGGCCGGGGCCGCCTCCGGGCGCGCAGTTGCGGCTGATCGTCTTCCACCACGCAGGCGGGTCGGCCGCGGCCTACTACCCCCTGGCGCGCAAGCTGCCGCCGGAGTGGGACGTGCTGCTGCTCGACCTGCCCGGCCGCGGCCGGCGCGCCGCCGCACCGCCGATCGGCGCGATGCCGGAGCTGATCGAGCAGGTCTGCACCGACATCGACCCCTGGCTCACCGACATGCCGGTGGCCCTGTTCGGGCACAGCCTCGGCGCCGTGGTGGCGCTGGAGTCGGCCCGCTGGATGTGCGACGAGAGCGTCGGCATGCCGCCGGTCTGGGTCGGCGTGTCCGGCCGGATCGCCCCGGGCTTCCAGGCGCTGAGCCGGCGCAAGCTGTACGAGCTCGACGACGAGGCGCTGCTCGACACCCTGATCGGCATGGGCGGCACGCCGGAGCAGGTGCGGCGGGTGCCGGAGATCCGGGACCGGCTGCTGAACACGGTGCGCGCTGACCTGCGCGCCGCGGACACCTACCAGCCGCGGCCCGACCGCTCCCCGCTCAGCGTCCCGATCACCGCGTTCTCGGGCGACCGGGACGGCTGGGCGCCGCCGGCATCGATGCCGGCCTGGGCCCGGGAGACCTCGGCCGAGTTCGCGCACTTCACCTTCACCGGCGGCCACTTCTACTTCCTGGAAGATGCGTTCGCCGCGATAGGCCGGCGGATCGGCGAGTCGGTCGGCGCGCTGGTGGTGCCGAGCGGGGTGTAGCGGCGGGGCGGGTTCGGAGGAACCTCCAGAACCCCGCGGAGCATGAAGGCACACAAAGGCCCTGGCCGGGAAGGCGTGCGAGCGACGCTCAAGCGCCTTTCCGGCCAGGGCCTGCACAATGCGAGGGGTAGCTAACTGACGCGAAGCGCCCTCATCCTCGAATCAGGAGTCATCCATGCGTTGGCAGAACGTATATGTGTCCGGTCTAGGCGCCTACTTCCCCGAGCAGCGGCTGACCGCCGAGCAGGCGGTGGCGGACGGCCTCTACACCGCCGAGGCCCTGGAGATGAACGGCTACCGGTCGGTGCGGGTGGCCAACGACGAGGAGACCGGCCCGGTCATGGCCGCGGCCGCGGGCAAGCAGGCGGTCCAGCGCAGCGGGCTCGGCCCGGAGGACTTCGGCGTCGTGCTGCACGCCAGCGCCAGCCACCCGGGCCAGGACTTCTGGACCCCGGCGCACTACGTGCTCGGACACGCGGTCGGCGGCCACGCCGCGGCGATCGAGGTGCGGCAGGGCTCGAACAGCAGCCTGGCCGGCCTGGAGCTGGGCGCCTCCTGGGTGGCCGCCCGGCCCGGCACCGCGGCGCTGGTCACCGTGGGCGACGCCTTCAAGATGCCCTACTTCGACCGGTGGAACGCGGACGACCAGCTGGTGTACGGCGACGGCGCGGGCGCGGCGGTGCTGAGCACCTCCGGCGGCTTCGCCAAGCTGCTGTCCACCGCCAGCCGCGCGGACGCCTCGCTCGAGCCGCTCTACCGCGGCACCGGCTGGACCCCGACGCCGTTCCACGAGGGCAAGCCGATCGACCTGGCCGGCCGCAAGACCGAGTGGCTGGAGCGGCACGAGGGCGGCTACGACGACGCGATCGAGACGATCAACAAGAACTTCGGCGCGGTGCTGCAGGACGCGCTGACCGACGCGGACACCGACCTGGCCGGCACCCAGTGGTTCGTGCACGCCGCGATGTCCCGCTCGATCGTCGACTGGGGCTTCCACGGCGCGCTGGGCCTGGACCCGAAGCAGACCGCGTACGACTGGAGCCTGGACTACGCGCACGTCGGCGGCGCGGACCAGTTCACCTGCCTGAACCACCTCGCCGAGGAGGGCCTGCTCAAGCCCGGCGACAAGGTGGTCGCGGCCGGCGCCGGCATCGGCTTCGGCTGGACCGTCGCGGTGCTGGAGATCGTCGAGACCCCGCAGTGGTAGGTCGCCGACCGGCGATCAGACCTGCGTAATGCAGCTGCCGACGCCGGAAACGCCCTGGTCCCGACCGCAGCCGATTCGTAGTGCGCTGCGAACGGAATCGTGATCGGCGGATACGGCGGCGGACGGCTCGCGCCGCGGCCGCGGGGGTAGGAGTGAGGGCATACCACCGCCACCGCCCGGCTGCGGCGCTGGAACGAATGGAGAATGCATGTTGATGGCGGCAGGGAGCTCGAACGGCGTGTTGTCAGCGGCTAAAGACGTGAACGCGACAGTGGCGTTCCTGCTCGAACTCGGAGTCCTGACGTTCGTCGGGATCTGGGCCTACCACTCCGTCGGCCGAACGATGGCGCCGAAGGTACTCGCGGCGATCGGCGCGGTGGCGCTCTTCGGCATCCTCTGGGGCCTCTTCGGAGCGCCCGGCGCGGGGGTGAAGCTGCCCACCGCGGGCCTGATCGCCTTCCAGGTGGCCTGGTTCGCCGCGGGCGCGCTGGCCCTGGCGGCCACCGGCCGGAAATTCTTCGCCGGGATCTTCTTCGTGGTCTACCTGGTCAGCCTGGTCCTGGCGCAGATCTGGCACCAGCAGGGCGGCTGATCCGACGGACCGACAGGCGTCGGCGCTACTACCCGGAGCGCCCGGCGGGAGGCGGTACGCAACACCGTCGCCTCCCGCCGGGCGCTTCGCCGTGCTCGGGGCACCTGGCTGGTCCGGAAAGTCCGCCGGTCTACGCACGCGGACATGCCTGGCCTCGTCCAACGTCAGCTGGCTGTCAGTCGGAGTCGTTGAGATCATCACCCTGATCGCTCTCGGCAGGTGGATCGATTCCCATCGATCGCATGAACTCCTGCTCCGCGGCAATGAGGCTCTTTGCCCGCTCGCGAACGAAGCCGGCGTCGTCTCCGGCGAGGAGCGCGCGGTAAGCCGATATCGGAATCCCGTGGCCGGCGAGAACCGCGTCGCGAACCTCCGGATCGAGATCTTTGAGCGCGGCGCGCACCGAGACCCTGGCGGGCGTGGGGAAGATGATCCGGTTTGCCGGACTGGAATCCTCATCGCCGTGGACGATCTGGCGAAGAGCACGCCAGTCCGAGGCAGCAAGGATCCGCACCGAATCGATCGGGGAGCCGTCCGACCCCAGCTGCGGCTTGAAATGAACGAACTGCCAGATCAGAAAAGACTTGATGCGCGCACTGGCGAGCGTGTAGCACTGCGGCAGCGCTCTGGCCTGCACCTGGTCCCACGGACGACGTACTTTGCCGTGAGCGAAGTCGCGCATTTGATTGAGGGTGTCTCGTACGGTGGTCGTGTTGGCTCCCGCGAAGTAGCCGGACCAGGAGGTTCCCCAGAACCACCGGACGAGTTCGTTCGTCGTCTCGGGGCTCGGCTGTGGCAGCAGTCCGAAGAACGTCGCGAGAGTCATGATCTGGTGCTGGTAGGGCACGAGCCGCCCCAACGGCACGCCGACATCGTCCTTGAGGAATTCAACTGTCCGGTAGAGCGCGGTCTCGGCTCGTTTCACGTCATCATCGAGCCCGGGCTTGATCTCCTGCGCCAGCGTGCTCCATGAACTGCGCATGACGTCCTGCACGCCACTGACCGCGAGGATCGTACGAAAGATCGTGGTCGGGTTGACAGCTCCATAGCCCTGCTCGGCCAGCCCCTCGCTGATGAGCTCGATGCGCGACAGGAGGCTGCCCTCGGACGCCTCGTCATATGTCAACGCCGAGACCATCTGTTCGGGCGTCATGGGCTGGCCAGTACTGTTGACACGCGAGAATACGTCTACCGCTTGTTCGAGCGACCCGCCGCGCAGGCGAACGACCGCGAGTTGGCAGGACTTGATCCGCTGAGCCACCCGCTCGGCCTCGGTGATGAGCCGGTCGGCGTCGGCTCGATCATCAGCTGCCACAGTGCGGGAGTAGGCGAGGAAGTCTAGTGTGCGCAGCACGGCCGACATCGGCAGGTAGTTGGTGCGGGGAGCCTGGGATCGGCGCCAATGCTGATACCGTGCGGGCTCCGCGCCGCCCGCTGCGTCAGTGTCCTCTCCAGTACCCAACACGCGGTAGACGCGCCAGAGCCACTCGGCCTCAGGGGCGGGCGACTCCGGACGTTTCGTGAGAGTACCGAAGAGTGTGGAGATTCGCTGGTGGCCATCAAGGAGGTAGGAGACTTGGCTGCCTGGCGCGGGCGCCGGGACGTCGACGCCGGCGACCCGGGACAGGCTGCGCAGCGCCTCGGTGGTCTCCCAGATGAGCAGACTGCCGATGGGATAACCCTTCTCGATGCTCTCGAACAGCTGGGTCATCTGTTCAGGACGCCAGACAAAGGGCCGCTGGAAGTGCGGCACCCGAAGCCGCCCTTCGCGGACCTCGGCCAGCAGGTCCTCGAGGAGGATGATCTCGGGCTTGACCACCATGCGCGTCGGCTGTGCCATGGATTTCCCTATTAGATGACCGATTCGATGAGGGTGAGCAGGCGGCGCAGTTCCTCCGTCACGCCAATTTTGTCGAAGTCCTGGGGCTGGAGACTACCAGCATGGTCCAGGCAGTTGATCAAGACCTGCTCGCCGAAGCCGATGTCCAGCACTTGTGTAGTGGCTACGGGCAGCCCGTTGTACAACGCAGTGCACTCAGGGGCCACTACCTTGCTTGAAGCAGATCCCGCTGCGCGTGTGCGCTGAAACCCATGCTTCATATCGTAATAGCCGCGCTGCTCGAACGTCAGCGTCTTGAGCGCACCGAGACGCTTGTTGAACTCCGTCCCTCGCCGAAGGCAGGCAAGCAGGCGGTTCGGCAGGTAGTTCTCGACCTCTCGGAGTTCGAGCACGTGGACCCTGATGCGTTCCTTCGCCGCGCGCTCGGCCTTCTCGTGATTGGCGGTGCGGTGGTTCTGGAAGAGTCGATCGCTGTCGAGAATGAGTACCACCCTCGGGTCCACACGGAATCGCTCGGCCTGCTTCAGGCACACGGCGAAGGTGGTATCTCCGCCTCCGTGGACAATCTCGAGCCAGCCGTATTCGAGGGCTGTCGTGATGCGCGTGACGCCGAAGACTCGGCTGACGGCTTTGACAAAGCCACCATCGCCGTTGACGTTCTCCACGACCAGAAAGGCTGGGCTCTCAAGATCAGTCACGATGTCGTCGAGCCCGTCAAGCGCCACGGTCACCTGAACAGGAGACTGCGGCCCCCAGGCGGCTGCGACGGTTCCCTTCTCGATCAACTCCGATGTGGTGGCGGGTGGCAGCCGCGTCGTCGGCAGATGGGTCTTGCAGTATGTCTCTGCGCAACGGCGCAGCTCGGGGCTCAGGCCGCACCACTCGTGCCGGCCTCGGCGGAACATCATCCCGAGGAGTCGGACTATCGCTTCGATCCCTGACTCGTGAGACTCGGTGAAGACACGCCTCTCGATCCCTACACGCATGGCACCTGTCCCCTCAGTGAGCGTCCTGCGCGGCGGTCAGGCCGAGCAGTTCGCGATAGTCCTCGGAGAACACGCCTTCCGGCCAGTAGTCCAGATTGCCCCGCTCATCGATGTTGATCCGGCGCACTGAGGAGCCTGAGCCGGTCGACTCGACGAAGTACAGCGCCACCTTGTCGGCGTTCAACCTCCCTTCGGCGATACGGCGCCGGAACCGGAGGATCATGGTTTCGCTGTGAGTCTCGATGATGAAGCGCGCGTGCTGACGCTCGACGGCATTGACGTACAGGTCGGCGAGATCGGCGTGAGCCGCAGGGTGCAGATGCAGTTCGGGCTGTTCAATGATTTCGAGGATGTCCAGGCCGAGAGCCGGCTGCAGACCCGAGTCGAGAGCGCGTTGGACGAACAGCGGGAGGACCTGCGCGACTCCGGCGCCGGCGTCAGCGAGGTTGACCTTCAACCCCTCCGCCGGCTTGGACAACCAGATGGAGAATCGGCTCCCTTCCTCGACCACGTCGATCTCCCATCCCGGGAGGAGCGATGAAATATCCTGATTGAGCTGGCCGAGGATCCCGCCATGGGCCACGAGGGCATTGCGAGCGAGCGCCGCAGGAGCATTCTGACCTGCCGTTCCGACATCGTATAGATCGCGCCGGGGGAACCTGTAGTCGAATTCTGGCTGCCGCCTGAATGGACCGATATACCGAATCTGGGGAATCGTCTCGGTGCCGAAGCTCGGCAGCTCTGGTAAATTCTCGGGCGGCAGCTTCGTTCTGGGAAGAACTGTCGGCATGATGCCATCAAATCTGACATCGACGTCACTTCGTTCTTCGCCGTCGAAGCTGACGATATATGCGCGGGGTCGCGCGTCCGGATCTTCGTCCCAGCCGGCGAAGAACGTGTGATACTTCGAATGCATCTGATAATGCATCTCCACGGAGCTCACCAACTGTGCACGCTGGTCGGCAATATTCTGAACGGTGACCGAGAACTCGATCCCCTTTTCCGTCGTCAG
>DASYAE010000063.1:0-1956 GCA_036501535.1 Actinocrinis sp.
ACCGACACCGGCGGCTCGATCCGGCAGCCCGCCGCGGTCTGCGGCATCGTCGGCACCAAGCCGACCTACGGCGGCTCGTCGCGGTACGGCGTGGTCGCGTTCGCGAGCAGCCTCGACACCCCGGGCCCGTTCGGCCGGACCGTGCTCGACACCGCGCTGCTGCACGAGGTCATGTCCGGGTACGACCCGATGGACTCCACCTCGATCGACGCGCCGGTGCCGCCGGTGGTGGCCGCGGCCCGCGAGGCGGACATCAGCGGCATGCGGATTGGCGTCGTCACCGACCTGAGCGGCGAGGGCTACCAGCCGGGCGTGCTGGCCCGGTTCGCCGATGCCGTGGAACAACTCGAATCCCTGGGCGCCAAGGTGACCGAGCTGTCTTGCCCGCACTTCAAGTACGCCCTCCCGGCCTACTACCTGATCGCGCCCAGTGAGTGCTCGTCCAACCTGGCCCGGTTCGACGCGATGCGGTACGGCCTGCGGGTCGGCGACGACGGCACCCGGGACGCCGAGGAGGTCATGGCGCTGACCCGCGCGCAGGGGTTCGGCGCCGAGGTCAAGCGGCGCATCATCCTGGGCACGTACGCGCTGTCCAGCGGCTACTACGACGCCTACTACGGCAAGGCGCAGCAGGTCCGCACGCTGATCATCCGGGACTTCGACGCGGCCTTCGGCCAGGTCGACGTGCTGGTGTCGCCGTCCACGCCGACCACGGCGTTCCGGATCGGCGAGCGCGCCGACGACCCGATGGCCATGTACCTGGCCGACCTGTGCACGATTCCGTCGGACCTGGCGGGCAACGCGGCCATCTCGGTCCCGTGTGGCCTGGCTGACGAGGACGGCCTGCCGGTCGGGCTCCAGGTGATGGCGCCCGCCATGGCCGACGACCGGCTCTACCGGGTCGCGGCCGCCGCCGAGGCCGCGTTCACCGGCCGCTGGGGCCACCCGCTGCTCGCCGACGCGAAGGGACTGTAAGTGACTGAGACCCTCGTCCCGTTCGCCGAGGCGACGGAGCGCTACGAGCCGGTGATCGGCCTGGAGACCCACGTCGAGCTGGGCACCAGGACCAAGATGTTCTGCGCCTGCGCGACCGGCTTCGGCGCGGAGCCGAACAGCCAGGTCTGCCCGGTCTGCCTGGGCCTGCCCGGCTCGCTGCCGGTCGTCAACAAAAATGCGATCGAGTACGCCATCCGCATCGGCCTGGCCCTGAACTGCCAGATCGCGTCCTGGTGCCGGTTCGCCCGGAAGAACTACTTCTACCCGGACATGCCGAAAGACTTCCAGATCTCCCAGTACGACGAGCCGCTCTGCACCGACGGCTACCTGGACGTGGACGTCAACGGCGAGACCGTGCGGATCGGCATCGAGCGGGTCCACCTGGAGGAGGACACCGGCAAGTCGCTGCACGTGGGCGGGGCCACCGGCCGCATCCACGGCGCCGAGTACTCGCTGGTGGACTACAACCGGGCCGGCATCCCGCTGGTCGAGATCGTGACCAAGCCGATCCCCGGGACCGGCGCTGGCGCCCCCGTCGTCGCCCGCGCCTACGTCACCGAACTCCGCGACCTGCTGCGCTCCCTCGACGTCTCCGACGTCCGGATGGAGGAGGGCTCGCTGCGCTGCGACGTGAACACCTCGATCGCGCCGCGCGGCGCCGCCGCGTGGGGCACCCGCACCGAGACCAAGAACGTCAACTCGCTGCGCTCGGTCGAGCGCGCGGTCTACTTCGAGATCGAGCGGCAGGCGGCGGTGCTCGACGCGGGCGGCCGGATCGTCCAGGAGACCAGGCACTTCCACGAGGACAGCGGCACCACGACCTCGGGCCGGTCCAAGGAAGAAGCCCAGGACTACCGCTACTTCCCCGAGCCCGACCTGGTCCCGGTCGCCCCCGACGCCGAGTGGGTGGAGCAGATCCGCGCCACGCTGCCGGAGGCGCCCTCCGCGCGCCGGACCCGG
>DASYAE010000064.1:0-7610 GCA_036501535.1 Actinocrinis sp.
ATCCTGGTCATGTCCTGGCCGTCGAACGTGAGGGTTCCGGCGGTGGGGCGGTCGAGTCCGCCGAGCAGTTGCAGCAGGGTGGACTTGCCGTGTCCGGTGGGCCCCTGGATGGCGAGCATCTCGCCGTCGGCGATGGTCACGTCGACGCCGCGCAGCGCGTGCACGGTCTCCCGGCCCCGCTGGTAGTCCTTGGTCAGGCCGCTGACTTCATACGTCATGATCGGAAGTTCTCCTGGGCTGGGGTTACGCGAGTTTCCGCAGGGCGTCGGCCGGGCGCAGCGACGAGGCGCGCCAGCCGCCGAAGCCGCCGGCGATCAGGCCGCCGAGCACCGCGAGCACCACGGCGATCAGCAGGATCTCGATGGAGACCGGCGCGGTCAGGTGCTCGGTGACCGTCGCGGTGGCCCGGCCGAGCCCGCCGCCGCCACCGCCTGCGCCGCCCTCCGCGCCGCCCGGGAAGCCGCCCGACCCGCTCCCGCCGGGGCCGCTGGGCAGGCCGCTGACGCTGGTTGTGCCCCCGGTCGAGGCGGTGAGCGGCGGCGCGATGGCGTCGATGATCGCCGCGCCGCCGAGGCCGAGTCCGATGCCGACCACGCCGCCGATCAGGCCGGTGACCATGGCCTCGCCCATCACCTGACGCACCACGCGACGCGAGGTCCAGCCCAGCGCCTTGAGGGTGCCCAGTTCACGCACCCGCCGACCGACCGCGGACATCGTGAACAGGGCGGCGACGGCGAACGCCGCGATCAGCACCGCGATCGAGATCCACTTGCCCAGGTTGTTCGCCAGGCTGGCGGTCGAGGAGATCGAGCCGGTCACCGTGCTGGCCAGGTCGGACGAGGTGGTCACGGTCAGGTTCGAGCCGACCTTCTTGATCGCGTTCGCGACCGAGGTGATCTCGGTCGAGTTGTCCGCGGTCACGTAGACGGTGCTGACCGCGTCGGTCGAGGAGAGCGTCTGCGCCACGCCCAGCGGGATGAACACGTCGGACGAGGACGAGCCGCTGACGATTCCGACGATGGTGAAGCTCTTGCCGGCCAGCTTGACCGTGCCGCCGAGCTTCAGGCTGTCCGACTCGGCGTAGGTCTTGGTGACCACGGCGTCGTACTTGCCCGCGTCGGAGGTGTTGAGCGTGCGGCCCGAGGAGACCGTCAGGCTCGAGAGCGGGCCGATCGACAGGTCGTTGGTGTAGACCCCGGATACCGGCGTGCTGTTGAAGTTGCCGCCGCCGCGGAACTGGGAGCTGCCGCCCTCGCCCGGCGACGGGACCGAGCCCGACGAGGACGAGGAGGAGGACGAGCCCTGCTGCGTGATCGAGGTGTTGATGTCGATGTCGTTCAGCGTGAGCGAGCCGACCGCCGTGGCCACGCCGCTGGTGGACTGGATCTTCTTCAGCGTGGCCGTCGAGATCGTGGCGCCGCGCAACGGCGAGAGCGTGTCCGAGTTCGAGTTCGAGGTGCCCGAGCCGGACGGCGGCCCGGAGAAGTTGAAGCTGCCGCCGCCGCTTCCGGACGGCGGCTTGGCCTCGGAGGAGACGGTCATGTCGGTGCCGACGCCGTAGAGCGAGTGCAGCACCGCGCTCTGCGCGGCCTTCACGCCGCTCGAGGCGGCGGTCACCGTGATCGTCAGGCCGATGCCGAGCGCGAGGCCCAGGGCTATCAGCACCGCCTGTCGGCTGCGCCTGCGCAGCTCCCGGAAGAGGTAGGTGAAGAACATCGGAACGCGAGTCCCCTGTCGGCTTCGGTCGGTGCGGGCGCGTCCACCGCGCCGCCTTGTGCGCCACGACTCTCCCGTGGCGCTCTCACCGTCCGATGAGCCCAGCATGAGAACAACATGAGGAGTCGGGCCCGCTGCCGGGCCGGAGCCGCCGCCGGTCGCGCGCGGTGACGGCGGGCGCAGCGACCCGCTGTGCGGCGATCGCACTGGGCGGCCGCGCGCCGTGCGAGGCTTGCTCCCGTGTCCGCGCTGATCGCGTTTGCCGTGCCCGCCTGGCTGTCCCTGGTCGTCTGGATCTGCATCGTCTTCGGCCGCGGCCGCTTCTGGCGGATCGACGTGCGCCTGCCCGAGCCCGACAGCGTCCCGGCCCCGCGCGAGGGAACGGCGCCGGAGGGGTACTGGCCCGCCGTCACCGCGGTCGTCCCGGCGCGCGACGAGGCGAAGATGCTGCCCGCGACGCTCCCGTCGGTGCTCGGCCAGGACTATCCGGGCCGCCTCGACGTGATCGTGGTCGACGACGCGAGCGCTGACGGCACGTCGGACGTCGCGCGCGAGGTGGCGGCCCGCTTCCCGAACCGCATGCTGACGGTGCTGCGCACACAGGGGCCGCCGCCCGGCTGGGCCGGCAAGGTCGCCGCGATGAACAGCGGGCTCGCGGCGGCCTCGGACCCTCTCGTCGATCACGGCGCGGGCGGCGGCGAGCCCGCGCGGTACGTCTTGTTCACCGATGCGGACATCACTCATCCGGCCGACAGCGTGCGCCGCCTCGTCCGGCAGGCCGAGACCGACGGCCGGGACCTGGTCTCGCTGATGGCGCTGCTCAGCACCGGCTCGGCGGCCGAGCGCGCGATCGTGCCGGCCTTCGTCTACAGCTTCTTCCAGCTCTACCCGCCGGCCTGGGTCCGCCGCCCCGGCTCGGCCACCGCCGCCGCGGCCGGGGGCTGCATGCTCGTGCGGCGCGAGGCGCTGGAGAAGGCCGGGGGCCTGGAGCGGATCTCCGGCGCGCGGATCGACGACGTGGCGTTGGGCACCCTGATCAAGGGCGCCGCCGGCGACGGCGGGCGCTCGGCGGCGCAGCGCGGCCGGATCTGGCTCGGGGCCACCGATCGGGTGCTCAGCCTGCGGCCGTACCCCCGCCTGGCCGACCTCTGGGACATGATCGCCCGCAGCGCGTACACCCAACTGCGGTACTCGCCGTGGCTTCTCGCAGGCACCCTGTTCGGCCTGCTCCTCACCTACGCGGTGCCGCCCGTGTTCGGCCTCGTATTCGTCGCCGCCGCCGTGGCCGGCGGGGACGGCAGGCTGTGGGCCGTCGCCGCGCCGAGCCTGGCTGCCTGGGCCCTGATGAGCGCGAGCTATCTTCCGGTACTGCGTCTCTACCGCCTCAGCGCCTGGCGCGCACCGCTGCTTCCCGGCGTGATGATGATCTACGGCGCGATGACGGCCGACTCCGCGCGGCGGCACCGGCGCGGCCGCGGCGGCTCCTGGAAGGGGCGGGTCGAGCAGCGCGCCGAGCGCTGAACCCGGCGCACGGTGCCTCCCCCCTGTGAGCTGACACATCGTCGGACGCGGACCGGGAATGCCGCAGCGAACCGGTTGACAACGCAACCGGCGGCGGCAGGATCATCCCCTGTGACCTCCTCAGGGCTGACCGCGCCGCACACCGCCACGCCTCCGGCCGCTTCTCCGCACCGCGTCGAGTTCGGCGGACCGGCCGGCAGCCCCCGGATCGTGCTGGTCCACGGCCTCGGCGGCTCGCACGTGAACTGGAGCCGGCTCGGCCCACTGCTGGCCCGGGGCAGCCGGCCGGTCGCCCTCGACCTGGCCGGCTTCGGCCGCACGCCGGGCTCCGGCCGACAGGCCGCGGTCGGCGCCAATGTGGCGCTGGTCACCCGCTTCCTGCGCGAGGAGACCGAGGGCGCGATCCTGGTCGGCAACTCGATGGGCGGCGCGATCTCCCTGCTCGCTGCCGCCGCGGAGCCGGATCTGGTGCGCGGCCTGGTGTTGGTCGACCCGGCGCTGCCGCAGGCGGCCGGCGCCGGCTTCGATCCGCGGGTCACGCTGCAGTTCCTCGCCTATGGGCTGCCCGGGACCGGCGAGCTTGCGCTGCGGGCCCGGCTGGCGCTGATCCCGGCCGAGCGCCGCGTTGCCGCCACGCTGCGGCTCGGCTGCGCCGACCCCGGCCGGGTGCCCGCCGAGCACGCGGCCGCGGAGGCCGCCATGGCGCGCAGCCGGGTGCGCATGCCCGGCAACGTCTCCGCGCACCTGGCCGCGACCCGTTCGATCCTGCTGACCATGGTCAGGGCGCGAGTGTACTGGCGCGCCGCCGCGGCGATCCGGTGCCCTGTGCTGCTCGTGCACGGCGACCGCGACCGGCTCGTCCCGTTCGCCTCCGCGCGGGCCGCGGCGGAGCGGTTCCCGCACTGGTCCTTCCATCCGCTGCCCGGCGTCGGCCACATCCCGCACATCGAGGCGCCCGAAGAGCTGTCCGCCGCGATCGAGGACTGGATGGAGATCAAGCTGCCCGGACCGCAGCCGCAGTCCTGATCGGCAAGGCTTTGATCAGCACAGCCCTGATCAGCACAGCGAGTATGCCCCTGAATGCGCACCGTCTGAGCGTCGCGCGGGTGCGGGGCGGCCCGCCGTCCCCGATACTCGGCGGAGAGCCGGGAATTAACCCGAGAGGTTTCACGCCTGATCGCCGCGGCATTCGCCGCAGGACGCGGGGAGACGGAACATGGCTGGCTGGCGCAGTGTCATCGTGGTCCTGGCAGGCTGGCTCGCGTCGAGCGCGCTGCTCGTCGTCTTCGCGCCGGGCGTGGCGATGCCGGTGAGCGTGGTGATCCTCGCGGCCGGCGCGATCTTCAGCGCGATGCGCGAGAATCCGACGCTCGCCACGTCCGACAACCGGATGCAGGCCGCCGCCGAGGAGGAGGCGCGCGCCGCGGCGGCGATGGACCAGCCGGCCGGCTGCGACGCCGCTCCCGGCGCCGATCAGCAGCCGCATTCAGTGCGGGCCGAGGACCAGATCGGCCCGCAGCGGCGCTGAGCCGTCGAACGCGCGGCGGGGCGCGCAGCCCTGGATCAGGCTCCGCGCCCCGCCGTCGTGCTGCGGTCAGTTCGTCAGCTGCTGGACCATCTGAGCGGCCAGGTTCTCCCACTTGGCGTAAGCGGTCGGATAACCTGAGCGCTGCGTGTCCTGTGCGGCCTGCCACAGGCTCATCTGCTGGTAGTCGGGCGTCGCCTGCTGCATCGCCGAGAGGAACGCGTTGGTCGCGTAGGACGGGTCGGTCAGCTGCGAGGCCGATCCCCAGCCCATCGAGGGGCGCTGCTGGAACAGGCCCAGCGAGTCGTGGTCGACCGCGCTGGTCAGGTTCCGCAGCGTCGTCTCCTGCAGCGCCGTGGCGACCGCGATCACGGCCGCGTAGACCGGCATGTTGCGCTGCTCGGCGACCGCGGTGATGTCGCGGGCGTTGTCCCACTGCTCGGTGTCCGGGGTGAAGGTCTCCTGGGAGCCGTAGGTTCCGGTCGGCTCGAGCTGCGACTGGGTCGAGCCCTGATACGGGTTGCTCTTCGCGGCGGCCTGCTCGGCGGGGGCCGGGGCCGACGTGGTGGGCGCCGTGGCCGGCTGCGCCGGCTGCGCGGCCTGCGCAGGCTGCGCCGCGGCGGCCTGCTGGCCGCCCGTGTTCGGCGTCGCAGGCGCGGACGCGGGTGCAGCGGTGTGCTGCGAACCGACTGCGGCCGTCGCGGACGACGTGTGGGAACTCGCCATGGCGAAGCTCGCCGAACCGACGACCATCGCGGCTGCCAGGCTGACCGCGATCAGGCGCCGCGGTGCGGGCAGTCGCTCGGCGAGCCGGGTGAGGCTCGCCTTCGCGAAGGCCAGCAGCCGGTTGACGGTGGGGTTCTCGGCGATCTGCCCGGCGAGCCGGGTGAGGTTCTGCTCGGCGAAGGCCAGCGACCGGTCGACGGTCGGGTTCTCGGCGATTCGCTGGGCGAGCCTGGTGAGGTTCTGCCTGGTGAAGGCCAGCAGCCGGTTGACGGTGCCGCTCTCGGCTATTCGCCTGGCCAACTGGGTCAGGTTCTGCGTCGCAGATGCCAGCAGCCGGTTGATCACGCTGCTCTCGACGGCGGCGGCGCTCTCGAAGACGGTGCTGCCCTCGAAGACCGTGCTGCCCTCGACGGAGCCGTCGGCTGCGGCCTGCGGGTCGAAAATGGTCGTGTTTGTCCCGGAAATGCCCATGGCGCGGTGATGCCTCTCCTTGCGCCGCCTACCGGGTTAGCTGACGGGTTCGGGCGCAAAGGAGTCGCCCTACAGAGCGTGCGGCATCGCGCCACGCCGTTCGTTGTTGCTTGCGTCGATACGGCGTGGACGGCTTATGTCGCTGCGCTCCGATTCACCCCAGAGACTCATGGGTCCCCGGCTCCGCTGGTACTCGCTGCTTCCCCCGTGCTTCCTCGGCGGGGCGAGCGTCGTCGCGGACTCGGCGTATGCGCCCGGTGCCGCCAGGTGGTGGCGGGCGGGTGCCGGGCACACAGTCAGTAACCGTACAAGGCCTGAAGGGCGTTTGTCATCTTTCGAGGTTAATGACGTTGATAGGCCCGAATTGATCCGCAGGCTGATACCACGGGATCACTGTGCGTGTAAGCGATCCGGGTAATCGTGTCGCTACAGTCACGGGCCGCAATCAACGCGCATGCGTGAAGTAATGCAAGTGCTACGCAACGTGTCGGGGCGGATCGCTCAACGCCCTCGGCGACCGCTGGTGCCGGTGCCGGCGCCGGCACCGCTGCGGTTCGAGCCCCACACCGGCGCGACCACCGCGACGAGGAACACCGCGACGCCGACCTGCAGGATGTGCCGGATCCAGTCCACCCCCGAGGTGTGCCGCACCCCGATCCACCCGGCGATCGCGTTGCCGAGCAGCGCCCCGGCGATGCCGAGCAGCGTGGTCAGCCACAGCGGGATCGCCTGCTTGCCCGGCAGGATGAGCTTGGCCAGCAGTCCCAGGACGAGTCCGACGATCACGATCCAGATGATCTGGAACATGGCTGGCCCTCCGCTCTCGGCGCCGATCCGGGACGGCGCTCCACCTCCGATCGTCGGCGGCCGGGCCGCGCCGCGCACCCCCCGTGATCCGACCGGGTGGCGCGCGGCGGCCGGGAATCGGCCAGACTCGACGGCATGTGCCGAAGCATCAAGACCCTCCGCCCGCCGATGACCGAAGACGTCGGCGAGGACGATATCCGCGCCGCCGCGCTGCAGTACGTCCGCAAGATCTCCGGGTTCCGCGCCCCCTCCGCGCGCAACGCCGCCGCCTTCGACGCCGCCGTCGACGCGGTGGCCGAGGCGACCCGCGACCTCCTGGCGGCGATCGAGGTCCGTCCGGCCCGTTCCGTGTCCTAGACCCTGGTTACGACCGGCGGCTGAGGCGTTAAAGTCGCGCAGTGACTTTCTCGATTGTCGGCCGCTCGGCCGACGGAACCCAGTTCGGCGTCGCGGTGGCCTCCAAGTTCCTCGCCGTCGGCTCGGCGGTGCCGGCCGCCGCGGTCGACCGGGACGGCCGGCCCGGCGGCGCGCTGGCCACCCAGGCGCTGGCGAACCTCGCGTACCGGCCGGACGGGCTGGCGCTGCTCGCCGGCGGCAGCACCGCCGAGCAGACCGTGGCCGCGCTCACCTCCGCGGACGCGCAGGCCTCGGAGCGGCAGCTCGGCGTCGTCGACACGGCCGGCCGGGCGGCGACCTACACCGGCCCCGGCTGCCTGGCCTGGGCCGGCGGCAAGTCCGGCTACGGCTACGCGATCCAGGGCAACATCCTGGTCGGCTCCCGGGTGGTCGAGCTGATGGAAGAGGCCTGGCTCGCCTCCGACACCCGCGAACCGCTGGCCCGCCG
>DASYAE010000065.1:0-1865 GCA_036501535.1 Actinocrinis sp.
TTCGCCCCCTCCCCCGGCCGCATCGCGCGCCTGCAGCTGCCCGCGGGCCCGGGCATCCGCGTCGACACCGGCGTGAGCGAGGGCGACACCATCCCCGCCGACTTCGACTCGATGATCGCCAAGATCATCGCCTACGGCAGCCACCGTGACCAGGCGCTCGCCCGGCTGCGCCGCGCCATGGGCGAGACCACCGTGATCATCGAGGGCGGGGTCACCAACAAGAGCTTCGTGCTCGACCTGCTCGACCAGCCGGAGGTAATCGACGCCAGCGCGGACACCGGCTGGATCGACCGGGTCCGCGCCGAGGGCAGGCTCGTGACCAGGAGGCACTCCGGCGTCGCGCTCGCCGCGGCGGCCATCGAGGCCTACGAGGACGAGGAGGAGGTCGCCCGGCAGCGGCTGCTCGCCACCGCCCACGGCGGCCGCCCGCAGGTGCAGCACGACACCAGCCGCCCGCTGGATCTCAAGCTCCGCGGCGTGTCCTACCGGGTGAGCGTGGCCCGCATCGGGCACCAGCGCTTCCGGGTCGGCATCAGCGCCGGCGGCGACGCGCACCCGGCCGACGCCGACATCGATCGCTTCGACTCCTACAGCGGCCAGATCACCGTGAACGGCCACCGTTACCGTCTGATCACCAGCACTAACGGTCCGATCCACCTGGTCGAGGTGGACGGCGTGACCCACCGGGTCAGCCTCGACGAAGGGGGGGTCGTCCGCTCCCCCGCGCCCGCGCTGGTCGTCGCGACGCCGGTCTTCGCGGGGGACGAGGTCGGGGCGAACGCGCCGGTCCTGGTGCTGGAGAGCATGAAGATGGAGACCGTGCTGCGCTCGCCGTTCCGCGCCCGGGTGCGGGAGCTGCCGGTCTCGGTCGGCACCCAGGTGGAGACGGGCGCGGCGCTGCTGCGCCTGGAGCCGCTGGACGACGACAGCGAGGAGCCGGAGGCCGCCGGCCCGGGCGCGAGCGCCGAGATCGACCTTCCGGCCCAGCCGGCCGGCGAGTCGGCCGCCAGCCGCGCCGAGCGTGGCCTGCAGGACCTGCGCAGCCTGCTGCTCGGCTTCGACGTCGACCCGCAGGACCAGGGCCGCACGCTGGCCGGCTACCTCGCCGCGCGCGCCGAACTGGGCGAGCCAGGCCGTCCGCTGACCGCCGAGGTCGGCCTGCTCCAGGTGTTCGCGGACCTGTCGGAGCTGTCCCGCAACCGGCCGGCCGGGGAGGACATCAGCGCCGGGCACCCGGTGCACAGTCCCCGGGAGTACTTCCACGCTTACCTGCAGAGCCTCGACGTGGAGCGGGCCGGGCTGCCGGAGGTGTTCCAGGGCCGGCTGCGGCGGGTGCTGGGCCATTACGGCGTGGCGGGCCTGGACCGCACGCCGGAGCTGGAGGAGGCGGTCTTCCGTATCTTCCTGGCCCAGCAGCGCGCCTCGGCCGACATCGCGATCGTCTCGGCGCTGCTGCGCCAGTGGCTCACCGAGGCGCCACCGGAGGAGTCACTGCGCGAGGAAGCCGGCCTGGCGCTGGAGCACCTGGTGGCCGCCACGCAGGTCCGTTATCCCTCGGTGACCGACCTGGCCCGGGGGGTGGTGTTCCGCTGGTTCGCCCAGCCGCTGCTGCGCCGGGCCCGCGCCGAGGTCTACGCCGGGGTACGCCGGAACCTGCGTCACCTCGACCAGAACCCGGACTCGCCGGACCGCGCCGAGCGGATCGCCGCCATGGTCGCCGTGTCCGAGCCGCTGGTGCGGCTGCTCGGCCAGCGCATCGGCCGGCCCGGCACGGACCCGGCGCCGTTGCTGGAGGTGCTGACCCGCCGCTACTACGGCAACAAGGGCCTGTCGGACGTCCGCTCGCGCGACGTCGCGGGCTGCAC
>DASYAE010000066.1:0-88357 GCA_036501535.1 Actinocrinis sp.
GTATGTCCGACGCGCTCCGCGACGGTGCTTCAGCTGACGGTCGACTGCAGCGTCATGCGCCGATCTCGTGCGACGCCTCGAAATACGCGGCGAGCTCGGCGAGACCGTCCACCGCCACGTCGATGCGGTCGGTATCGCGCAACTCGCCTTCGCCTGCACGCCTGACATACGCGGTCCGCATCCCGAGCGTCGCGGCTGCGCGCAGGTCCCATGGGTGCGCAGCGACCATAAGCGTGCGTGCGGGGTCGAGGTGAAGCATGTCTATGGCGAGGCGATACACAGAGGGGTCGGGCTTGTATGCGTGCACCAACTCCCCCGACAACACACAGTGCCACCTGAGCCCTGCATTGCGGAACATATCGGACAGCATCGACATGTTTCCGTTCGACAGCGCGACGACGAGGAAGCGCTCCGAGAGCACCTGGAGGGCGTCGGCCGCATCAGGCCAGGGCTGGAGCCTGTGGCCCACCTGCGCCAGATGGCGGATGGTGGCCTTAGGCAGACTCGGCTTATCAGGCAGCGAGTGGACCAGGGCGTCGCGATATAGGTCGTCCGCCGAACGCCACGGCACGGCCCGCTCCTGGATCGCCGCGAGAAGCTCGTCAAACCTCTGCGACCATGCCCGGGTCAGCTCCTCGCCCTGCTGCGGTGTCCCTCCGGCGGAAACCATCGCGCCGGTGAGTTCGGAGCGCACCGAGCCCGTCTCGTCCACGACCGTGCCGAGCACGTCGAAGACGAGCGTGCGGATACTGTCCGGCTCGAACATGGCGCAATCCTGCCACCGCGCGCTCTCAGTGCGCGAAGAGGCTGGCTCACAGCCAGTCGCGTCGCCGGAACAGGATGTAAAGCGCCACCGAGATGCAGATCATCAGGCCGACCGAGGTCCAGAACCCGGCGGTGGTTCCGAAGCCGGGGTACGGCACGTTCTGTCCGTAGAAGCCGGTGACCGCGGTAGGCACCGCGATGATGGCCGCCCAGCTGGTCACCTTCTTCATGATCAGGTTCATCCGGTTGCCCTGTATCGTCAGGTGCGTCTCACGGATCGTGCCGATCAGGTCGCGCAGGTTGTCGGTCCACTCGGCGGCGCGCAGCACGTGGTCGTAGACGTCCTGGTAGTAGGGCGCCAGCTCGCGGGAGACAACGTCCAGGTCGCGGCGCATGAGCGAGTTGACCACCTCGCGCATCGGGGTGATCACGTGCCGGGCGAGCAGCAAACTCCGGCGCAGTTCGAAGGTCCGGCGCAGCGCCTCGTCGGTCTGGGGCCCGGGGTGGTCGTCGAAGACCCGGTCGCTGAGGTCCTCGACGCTGTCGTCGAGCAACTGCAGGGCGTCGAAGTAGCCGTCCGCGATGTAGTCGATCAGGCCGTGCAGCAGAAAGCCCACTCCCTGGTCGGCGAGGTCCGAGGTTTCGTCCCAGCGGGCGACCACCTCCTCGATCGGCAGCTCGCCCGCGTGGTGCACGGTGACCAGCACCTTCGGGGTGATGAAGCCGAGCACCATCACGGAGCTCAGGCTCTCGTCCGGCTCGAACCGCACCGCGTAGGCGCTGATCAGCAGGTGGCCCTCGTACCGGTCGAGTTTGGGCCGCTGCCGCTGCTGGATGGCGTCCTCGATGGCGAGGTAGTGCAGCCCGAGTTCGTCGCGCAGCTCGATGAGCTGGTCGTGCGTCGGGTCGGGCAGGTCGAGCCAGACCGTGGCGTCGTCCGGCTTTATCCAGTCGGACAGGTCGGCCATCGGGAAGTTCTCGGCGACCAGCCGGCCCCCCTGGTACGCACGGCTGCGCACGACCGGCTTCGCTTCCGTGTCGGCCGGCGCCTCGGCACGTCCGTCCTGGTCTTGTCCGTTCTGCGGCTCCATAGGCGCAAGGGTAACTACATTGCTTGCCTACGGTTGATGAGGTGAGCATGGGCGATGGCGATTCAGCAGCAACGATGCTTATCGGCCGCAGGATGCGCATATGGTCAGACAGGGGAACGCCCTGGCGCGATAAGTGCTCCAGGGCGTCCTTAGCCACTCCGCGGCGCGTGCCACTGCCGCCGCCTGGCCGGCAGTATGCCCTTGGCCGCTTGAGCGGCACGAACGAGGTCGTTCAGGCGGCTTCAGCCTTGCAGCGTGGGGCCTCTGGTGTCCATGTACTGTCGCGCACGGAACCCTAACAATTGAGTTACCTCCGGTCAGCTGTCTATTGCGGAGCGGAGTGCCCAGCGCCCTCTCGTACCGGCTCAAAACTCGTCGAGTCCCGAGAACCGCAGCCATAGGCTGAGGCGATGAACCGGAGTGGCGCTGGGCGCGCAGGCGTCGAAATTCCCGCAGAGCTCGCCACGGCTTATGCGCATAACGGCGATCTCAAGCTGCGCGCGTGGAGCGCGACCCTTCCGCGGCTCGCGGCCCGCTATCTCGACGAGTGGGGTCTGCGGCAGGACGGAACGCCCGGCCACGGGGCCGTCGCCGCGGTCTTCCCGGTCCGGCGCGTCGACGACGGGACGCCTGCGGTCCTCAAACTCCAGCCGGTGGACGACGAGACCTGTGGCGAGCCGGCGGCGCTGCGCGCGTGGAACGGGTCGGGGGCGGTCCGGCTCCTGCGCAGCGATCCCGCCACGGGTTCGATGCTCCTCGAACGCCTCGACGCGTCGCGGTCGCTCGATGTCGTCCCCGATGTCGAGGAGGCCCTGCAGATCCTCGCCGAGTTGCTGGCCCGCCTCGTGGCCGTCCCGGCGCCGTCCGGCCTTCGGCACCTCGGCGAGATCGCCGGGAACATGCTGGGGCGGGTCGTGGGCGCGGTGAAACTGACGACGCATCAGGACGACCGCGACCTGATCGAGCGCTGCGCGGGCGCGCTGCGCGAGGTGGCCGGCGAGCCGGGGGGCCAGTTGCTGCACTGGGACCTCCACTACGAGAACGTGCTGGCCTCGCCGCCCGGGTCCGGGCGCGAGCCGTGGTTGGCCATCGACCCGAAGCCGCTGGTCGGCGATCCCGGTTTCGACCTGTTCCCGGCCTTGTGGAACCGCTGGTCCGACGCGGTCGCCACCGGGGACGTCACGCGCGCGGTGCGCCGCCGCTTCGACCTGATGACCGGGGTGCTGGGCCTCGAACGGCCGCGCGCCGTCGCCTGGACGCTCGGCCGGGTACTGCAGAACTCCGTCTGGGACGCGGAATCCGGGCGTACGGCCATGGCCCCGGAGCACCGGGCGATCGCGCAGTCGCTGCTCGGATCCTGAGGGACCCACGTACTGCGGCGGGAGTACGCGACCCGGCGAATTCGCAGATCCCTGCTTCCTGCGCAGTAGGAGGTCGGCCCGCAAAGTGTCTTCCGCCGGCGGATGCGACAGCAGCGGCCTCCGGGGGACTCTGGAGCGCGAGCCCGCAGTCCGCGGGCCGGACCTTCCGAGGAGTGGCGACGGTGGCGGCAGTAACGGGGCAGCTGGAAGAGCGGTCAACGACCGGTGTGGCGGCACGCGCGGTCGCGGCAAGAAAGGTCTACGGGGCCGGCGACGCCGCCGTGACAGCCCTCGACGCAGTGACCGCCCACTTCGCTGAGGGCCGGTTCACCGCGGTGATGGGTCCGTCCGGCTCGGGCAAGTCCACGCTGATGCACTGCGTGGCGGGGCTGGACAAGCTGACCTCGGGTCAGGCGTTCATCGGCGACGTCGAACTCGGCAGGTTGTCGGACAAGCAGCTCACGCTGCTGCGACGCACGTCGGTCGGTTTCGTCTTCCAGTCCTTCAACCTGGTGCCGACGCTCACCGCGCTGGAGAACATCACCCTGCCGCTGGACCTGGCCGGGACGCCGCCGGACCGGCCGTGGCTGGACATGGTCATCGAGACGGTGGGCCTGCGCGACCGGCTCGGGCACCGTCCCTCGCAGCTGTCCGGCGGACAGCAGCAGCGGGCCGCGGTGGCCCGGGCCCTGGCGGCCAGGCCGCGGATCGTGTTCGCCGACGAGCCGACCGGGAACCTGGACTCGCAGTCCGGCGCGCAGGTCCTGGGCTTCCTGCAGCGCGCAGTGCGCGAGCTCGGCCAGAGCGTGGTGATGGTGACGCACGACCCGGTGGCGGCCCGCTACGCCGATGAGGTGCTTTTCCTCGCCGACGGCCGGATCGCGGGCGTGATGCCGGAGCCGACGCCCGACCGGGTCCTCGACCGGATGAAGGGCCTGACACGGCCGGACGAGGGGGCGGCGCGGTGAACGTCGTCGGAAAGCTGACCCTGCGCAGCGTGTGGGAACGCCGACGGCGCATGGTCGGGACGCTGGCTGCGGTGTTCCTCGGCGTCTCGTTCCTGGCCGGGACGTTGTCGCTGTCGGACACGCTCGGCTCGGCGATCGACAGTGCGTTCACGACGGCCTATTCGCACACTGACGTGGTGGTGCAGAACGCCTCGCAGTCGGCGGCCGGGCCCCGGCAGGCGCGCGGGCAGATCGACGGGTCGGTGCTCGGTACGGTGCGAGGCGTGTCCGGCGTCGCGGCAGCGGAGCCGGTCCTCCAGGGCACCGGGGTGATCGTCGGGCCGAGCGGCAAGGCGGTCACCGGGTCCGGGCCGCGCGTCGCGAGCACGTGGATCCCCGACCTGGTGCTCAATCCGTGGCACCTGCTCTCCGGCGCCGCGCCGTCCGGGACGAACCAGGTCGTGATCGACCAGGCCTCGGCGACCAGCGCGGGGCTGAAGCCGGGCGACGCGGCGACGATCGACATGCCGCAGCCGGTCCGGGTCACCATCTGCGGCATCGCCGGCTTCGGTGGGCAGGCCTCCGGCGGCGACGGCTCGTTCGCCGCGTTCAGCCTGGCCGGGGCGCAGAAGTACATCGCGGGCGGAGCGGAGAGGCTCACCTCGGTGGTGGTCCGGGCCGATCCGGGCGTCTCCCAGCAGGAGTTGGCCGGCCGGATCGGCGCGGTGCTGCCGCACGGGGACGAGGCGATCACCGGCGAGACGCTGATCGAGCAGACCGAGTCCCAGGTCGACTCCGGCTTCTTCGCCTACTTCCAGATCTTCCTCAGCGTGTTCGCCGGGATCGCGCTGCTGGTCGCGGGGCTGAGCATCCACAACACGTTCTCGATCAGCGCTGCGCAGCGCAGCCGCGACGCCGCGCTGCTGCGGGCGATCGGGGCCACGCGGCGACAGGTGACGACCGGGCTGCTGCTCGAGGCGGCACTGATCGGCGCAGCCGGCTCTGTCCTCGGGCTCGGCGGCGGCATCGCGATCACGGCCGGGCTCAAGGGCGCGTTCTCCGGGCTCGGCATCGCGCTGCCGGCTCAGGGGCTGGTCTTCACGCCCGCCGCGATCGCGGCGTCGGTCCTGGTCGGGATCGCCGTGACTCTGGTGGCCGCGATCACGCCCGCCGTGCGCGCCGGACGGGTCTCGCCGGTCGAGGCGCTGCGCGAGACGGACACCGACCGCTCCGGGGATTCGGCGGCCAGGACGGTCGTCGGGCTGGTGCTGACGATCGGCGGGATCGTGCTCGCGCTCGCCGCGGCTCCTTCCGGCGACATCCCGCTGACCGGGGCCGGCGCGGTCGTGGCAGTGGCCGGTACGCTCGCGCTCGGCCCGAAGATCGCGGCCCTCGCCGCGCGGTCGATCAGCGGGCCGGCCCAGCACCTGCGCGGGACGGCCGGGATGCTGGCGCAGCGCAACGCGGCGCGGAACCCGAAACGGACCTCCGGCGCGGCGACCGCACTGATGGTCGGCATAGCCGTGGTGACGGTGTTCACCGTGTTCGCCGCCTCGCTCAAGGCGGGGATCCGGCAGACCGTCGACGGCTCGTTCACCGGCCAGATCGTGGTCACCGGCAAGTCGGGGTTCACCGGCACGGGCTTCAGTCCCCAGGCGGCGACCACGGCCCTTGCCGTGCCCGGGGTGAGCGCGGCGGTCGGCATAGGCGGCGGCAACGTCCTGATCAACGGAGTGTCGTCCTCCGTGCAGGTGGCGGATCCCGCCCAACTGGGTTCGGTGTTCAACCTCGGCGTCATCGCGGGAGCGATGTCCAACGCGCAGTTGGCCGCTTCCTCGACCACTGCGACGGCCGACGGCTGGCGGGTCGGGCAGCGGATCCCGGTCTCCTTCGACAACGGCACGACGCAGACGGTCACGCTCGGCGCGATATACACAGCCGGCGCACCACTTGGCGATTACGTGCTGGCCTCGTCGATCTGGGCGGTTCAGACGCCGCAGGTCTTCGACCGGAACGTCTACATAGCCCTGGCTGCCGGCGCCGACCAGAGCGCTGCGCTGGCGTCGCTGGCGTCGGCCGAGGCGAAGTACGCCGGCGCGACGGTCGAGACGAGGAGCCAGTACCTGAACAACGCGGCGTCCACGGTCAACACCCTGCTCGACATCGTCTACCTGATGCTCGCGCTGGCGATCTTGATCGCGCTGCTCGGCATCGCGAACACCCTGTCGCTCGCGGTCTTCGAGCGCACGCGGGAGTTCGGGCTGATCCGCGCGGTCGGCGCCACCGGTCCGCAGATACGGTCGATCGTGCGCTGGGAGGCGGTGATCACGACGATGGTCGGGGCCGTGACCGGCCTGGTGCTCGGCGGCTTCCTCGGCTGGGCGCTGGTCACGGCCGGGGCGGCGGCCGGAGACTTCGGCACCTTCACCCTGCCGGTGGCCCGGATGCTCGCCATCCTGGTCATCTGCGCGGCGGCCGGGATGCTCGCGGGAGTGCGGCCGGCCCGGCGCGCGGCCCGGTTGGACCTCCTCGACGCGATCACCACGGCGTGATCGACGATATCCACAACTGATCGAGATCCGGCCGAGGGCGCAGGAAAGGCGGCTACGGTGGTTCGCATGCGACACCTCGGCGCCCTGTCCCGGTCCCTGCGCGGACTGGGGCCGAACGACTGGCTGCCGGCGCTCGTCCTCGCCGTCGCCCAGCCGACGTTGACGGCCGTGCTCGACGGGCACCGCGGGATCCACGCGCACCTGAAGGCGACCAGCCCGCTCGACCCATGGGCATATCTGCTGCTGACACTGGCCGGCCTCGTGCTGGTGTGGCATCGCAGCCATCCGGCCGCGACGCTGGCCGCGGTCTTCGCGATCGTCGAGCTGTACCTGGGCCTCGGCTACCTCGGCGGCCCGATCTGGTTCGCCCTGATATTCGCGTTCGTGAGCTGTGTCATGAGGGGCTGGCGCCCGGCCGCCTACCTGCTCCTGGCGGCCGGCTACGGGGCGGCGTGGATCTCGTCCGTGCACACGCCACCCGAGCTGTCCACGCGCATGGGCGTTCTGGCATGGCTGATCGTGCTGGCCGCCTACGGCGAGATCGTCCGGGCCCGCCGGCGCTTCCGGGAAGTCGAGTCGGCGCGCAAAGCCGAGGCGCAGGCGATGGTGGAGGAGGCGCAGCGCCACCGCGCCGGCGAGGAGCGGCTGCGCATCGCCCAGGACCTCCACGATGTGCTCGCGCATCACATCTCGCTGATCACCGTGCAGGCGGGTGTCGGCCTGGAGCTGTTCGACCGGCGACCGCAGCAGGCCCGCGCCGCCCTCGCGGCAGTCAAGGAAGCCGGTAACACGGCGCTCGGAGAGCTGCGGTCGGTGCTCGACATCCTGCGCGATCCCAAGCTGACCGCGCCAAGGGTTCCCGCGCCGCTGCTGACCCGGGCGGCTGACTTCACGGCGCTGGTCGACGGGGCGCGCGGCGCCGGCCTCGACGTTCGGCTGGCGCGGAATGCGAACCGTACCGGAGCGGGGAGCAGCGTCGATGTCAATGGTCGCCGTCAAGGCCGCGCGGTGACTCAAGCTCTGCCTTCGGTCCATCGCCTGACGTCGACTGCGGGCCTCGCCATGGCCGCGCCACGCACCGCGACCGAACCGAGCGGCCTGGCCGGGACGGTAGCCGGGACAGTAGCGGTGGCCGAGGCAGCCGAACCGGCCCAAGCACCTGGGCCCGCCACGGCAGTAGACGCTGAGCAGGCCGTCGGTCTGAGCGTCGCCGTTTCCAGCTGCGACGCTTCGGGACCCGGCGAGATCCACGGTGCCCCGGTCGCCGGTCTGAGTCCGGCGACCGGCGCCGAGCCCGATCTGCCAGGCAGCCATCTGGAGCATGAACTCAGCCTTGGGCTCGACTTGGGCGCCGGGCTCGGGCTGCCGGTGCTCGTGGACCAGGCGGCCTATCGAATCCTGCAGGAGTCACTGACCAACGCGGTGCGGCACGCCGGTCCGGGGACCGCGGTCACCATCGCGATCGCGATCGAGCGCGGCGAGTTGACGCTCGTCGTGGTCGACGACGGTCGCGGCGGAAGCGCGGGGGTGACCTCGGGCGGCAACGGCATCGCCGGCATGCGGGAGCGCGCGGCCGCTCTCGGCGGCTCGCTGTCGGCCGGATCGCGGCCGGGCGGCGGCTTCTCGGTCCGAGCACGGCTCCCGCTGGCCGCCGACGGCCGGGGCAGGACGTCGTGATCAGGATGACGCCGTGATCAGAGTCCTGCTGGCCGACGACCAGATGCTGCTGCGCGCGGGCCTACGCGCGCTGCTCGACGCCGAGGACGACATCGAAGTCGCAGCCGAGGCAGAGGACGGCGCAGCAGCGGTCCGCCTGGCCCGCGAGGTGAAGCCGGACGTCGTGCTTATGGACATCCGGATGCCGGGCACCGACGGCCTCACGGCCACCCGCGAGATCCTCGACGATCCCGAGCTCAGCACAGTGCGCGTGGTCATGCTGACCACATTCGACCTCGACGAATACGTGTTCGAGGCGATCCGCTCCGGGGCGGCGGGCTTCCTGGTGAAGAACTCGGAGCCGGCCGAACTGGTCCGCGCGGTCCGCGTCGCGGCGGAAGGAGACGCGTTGCTCTCACCCGGCGTCACCCGAAGACTGATCGAACGCTTCGGGACGCTGAGTTCACCGGCCGACGACTCCGGCTCACCGCGCCCGGCCGGCCGAGCCGACGCGCAGCTGCTGACGGAACGGGAGCGGGAGGTTGTCACTCTGGTTGCGCAGGGCCTGTCGAACGACCAGATCGCCGCGCGGCTGTCCGTCAGCCCGCTGACCGCGAAGACCCATGTCTCCCGCGCCATGGTCAAGCTCGGCGCCCGCGACCGCGCCGGACTCGTCGTGTTCGCATACGAGGCTGGCCTCGTGAGGCCTAAGACATCGGGCTGAGGACGACGAGCCGAGAGCCGTCGCAGCGAAGCGGACAATCCATGACGCGCATGTCGTGATGGGACGGATTGCAGTCCGGCGAGTACCGCGAGTGCGGCGCAGTGAAACAGACCGGCAACATGCTTACCCGTGCGGCGGAATCTCCGTGGATGGCATGCAGGAGGGCCGTTAGGGTCGGGCGTTATGCGAATCCTCGTGCTCGGCGGCACTGCTTTCGTGGGCCGGGCCATTGTGCAACGGGCGCTCGACCTCGGCGCCGACGTGACCCTGTTCAGCCGCGGCAGGACCGGAGCGGACCTGTTCCCCGGGGCGCCGCGGCGCGTCGGCGACCGGGACGACGGCGATTACACGGCACTGAGCGTGGGCAGTTGGGACGCCGTCGTCGACGTCAGCGGGTATGTTCCACGCCACGTCGGGCAGGCGATGGATGTGCTCGGCGACCGGGTCGGCCGCTACCTGTTCGTTTCAAGCCACGCTGTCTACATGTGCACCGGCGTCGGCCCCGGCTCGGATGAGGACACTGCGCGCCGTCCGCCGCGCCGCGACACCGAGGTCCTCGACGACGAGACGTACGGTCCGGCGAAGGTTGCGTGTGAAGACGACG
Organism: Actinocrinis sp.; assembly: GCA_036501535.1. Lineage (GTDB taxonomy): Bacteria > Actinomycetota > Actinomycetes > Streptomycetales > Catenulisporaceae > DASYAE01. The sequence goes on from DASYAE010000066.1 coordinate 9,701, forward strand.
TCGTGGCCAGATACGGCTCTCGAGCGACGATCGTGCGGCCGTGCCGGGTCGCCGGGCCGCACGACTCGCAGGACGCGTTCACCTACTGGGTCCGCCGCGCCGCTCACGGCGGCCGGGTCGCCCTGCCCGGCAGCCCTGATCAGCCGGTCCAGCTGATCGACGTACGCGACTTGGCGCACCTGGTGGTTCGTCTGCTTCAGGACGGCAGGTCCGGCGCGTTCCACGCCGTGGGTCCGGCCGAGCCGACGACCTTGGCCGGACTGATCACGACCTGCGCCGAGGCGGCGGGCAGCCGCGTCGAGATCGTTCCGGTTCCCGCCGCCATGGCGACGCCGCTCTTTCCGCTGGTCCGCCCCGAGTCGATGTGGACGAGCCAGCAGCGCAGCGCCACGCGGGCGCGAGCGGCGGGCATGCCTGCGACGCCGCTGGCGGTGACTGCGGCGGACGTTCTCGCCTGGGACCGCGCACGCGGCGAGCCGCCGTTGCAGCGCGGCTTCTCGGCAGAAGAGGAGGAGAAGGCGTTGGCGCTGGCCGCTGCTGCTCACGCCGAGCAGGTCTGACGATGTTGTTCTGAGAACGACATGGTGGGAATGGGCGAGCAGGGCGGGTATTCGCAGCGCAGGCGTGGAAGCGGCTAGATGCGGCGGTGCGGGCCTGAGAACGACGCGGGGCGCATCGGTCCACCGGAGACAACAGTGCGAACCGCATATCCAGGTGGCTGAGCACCCTGATGTGGCCGAATTCGCCGTCGTTGTGAGTCGTCCGGGGAGAGACCGCTTCGATGGCGGTCATGACGGCCGGGCAATCACGAAGACCTTCAGGCTCTTTTAGGTATGGGCCTGTTAATGGAAGGTGGCTGCTGCGGCGCATCGGCCGGTTTGGAGTCCCGGCCGGTTAGGAGCGTCTACCGGTCTGGAATGCCGGCCGGTCTGGAGTGGCGACCCGGTTGGAGTGCCGACCCCGGAGCGCCAGCTGCCCGAGTTCACGCGTCGGGCGTGGTAGTGGATCGACGGACCGATCCGACCGAACGGCGTCCGCGGGGTCGTCGTCCTCGCGCGAAGTGCTTTCACCTGCCTGGCGCAATCGACCACTGCCCGTGGCTGCACACCTGTCCAAGATGGAGTGATGATTACGCGCAGGGTGCCGCGGCTCGGTGCTGCTGACGTGCCGGTCCTCGCGTTTGTTCCGCTCGGAGTCTTCCTCGTCGCATTCACCGCGACGGCGCTGCTGTATTTCCTCGTCCCGGGACCTCACGCGGCGCTGTGGTGCCTTATGGCGGGTCTGAGCGTTGTCGGTGCGATGGTTGGTGTCGCGCTCAATCGGACACGTGCGCCAGCCCCGGCGTCGGCACCGGCGCTGTCCTCATCGACGCCAGCGGCAGCGCCCAAACCGCTACGGCTACGGGTGATCAGGTCGGCCCACCCGGCCTGGCTCAGCCTCGTCCTCGCGCTGCTCTTCGGGTTCGCCGGCGCTCTCGCCCTCACTGCGACGGATCATAGGCCGGGTGATCAGGACGAGTTGGCCGCTTCGTTCGGCTCTGTGGCCGCGGTGTTCCACGCGTTGCGATGCGTCGCCGCCGGTGTCGCTCTCGTCCTGCTGACGCGGCTGGTTGTGCGGAGGCGCATTGCGGCCGATCTGTTGGACGTTCTGATCATCGCCTCTGGGCTGGCCATGCTCGCCTGGTCGTTCCGCCTGCTGCCGAACTACAGCACCCACGAGATCGGCGGGGCGGCACGGGTCGAGGCGATCGTCTTTCCGCTCGCCGACGCCGCGCTGTGTGCCATCGCCGTCCGCTTCATTGCGACGGAGGCGGTGAAGCTGCGTGCGGCCTGGATGCTGATTGTCGGCGCGTTCGGGCTGTTCGTGTCCGACGTCTACTTCTCGGTCATGCTGCTGCACCCGGGGCTGAGCGCGTCCTTGCTCGGCAACATCGGCTATGCGTGCTGCTACGGGCTGTGGGGCGCCGCCGCGCTCGAGCCCGACATGGCTTGGCTGGGCTCGCACCGGTCCGGTGCCGGGGAGGCACACCCGCACGCGTGGACCGCCACCCTCATCGCGGCATCCCTGATGGGGCCGTTGGCTGTCGTGATTCAGGCGGAGCGGCACGGGCTGCGCCGCGTCTCGGTCATGGCCGTGTTCTGCGCGCTCCTATTCCTGCTCGTCGTCGCCCGGCTCTCGCTGGCCATGCGGGAGCGGCTGGCGCTCGACGAGGCGCTACGGCAGCGTGAGAACGAGGCCTACTTCAAGGCCCTCGTGGCGAACGCCGCCGACGTCATCATGGTGATCGACGCGGACGGCCGGATCCGCTACGCCAGCCCCTCTGCCGGCACGCTCCTCTCGGGCGCAGACCTGACCGGGCAGCCGCTCGGCTCCCTGGTCGACGAGCAGCAGGCGGCGCGGCTGCGGCTCGCGATGGCCCGGCTGGGCGGGGCCGCGGTCGGCGGGGCCAGTGGGGCTGGTGGGTCCAGCGGGGCCGCCGAGCCGTCGCACTCGGCGCGGCCGACCCGGCCGACCCGGCCGGGGCACGTCGACGGCGGGCACGGGCGGGGCGGCCGGGACTCCGTCGAGCGCATCGTGCGCTGGAACGTGCTGCACGCGTCGCACGATTGGCCGATGCAGCTCAAGCTCGTCACCGCGGACGGGCGAACGGTCGAGGTCGAGGGGCGGTGCGACGACCTGCGCGGTGACCCGGCCGTGCGCGGCTTCGTCCTGACCCTGCGCGACGTGACCGAGCAGCGCCGCCTTGAGCGCGAGCTGTGGCACCTCGCCTTCCACGATCCGCTGACCGGCCTGGCGAACCGGCGGCGGCTGCGCGACCGGCTCGACGAGGCGCTGGAGGTCGTCTTCGCTCGCGGCGACATCCTCGGCGTCGCGCTGCTCGACCTGGACGACTTCAAGGAGGTCAACGACCGCTTCGGGCACGCGGTCGGGGACGAGCTGATCGACGCGATCGCCTGGCGGCTGAGCGCGAACGTGCGCAACGGCGACCTGGTGGCCCGGCTCGGCGGGGACGAGTTCGCGCTCGTGCTCGGCCCGGCCCGCGGCGTCGTCGAGCTGGAGGAGACGGCCGACCGGATCGTCGGGCTCTTCGACATCCCGTTCGAGGCCTCGGTCGGGGAGCTGCACACCTCGGTCAGCCTCGGCCTGGCCACCACCGCGGACGACGACTGCCCGGACCGGCCGGGGGAAGCCCGGCTCGACGCGGAGGAGCTGCTGCAGCACGCCGATCTGGCGCTCTATTCGGTCAAGGTGTCCGGCAAGCGCGGCATGCGCCGCTACGAGCCGGCGCTGCGCAAGGCCGCCGTCGAGCGGGCCGAGCTGCGCTCCGAGCTGGACGTGACGCTGGAGAGCGACGGGTTCACCCTCGAGTATCAGCCGATCGTCCGGCTCGCCGACCGCGCCGTTGTGGCCGCCGAGGCGCTCGTGCGCTGGCCGCATCCGCTGCGCGGCGCGGTGCCGCCCGAGCAGTTCATCGCTCTTGCCGAGCAGACCGGGCAGATCCTGCCGCTGGGCCGGTGGATCCTGCGGCACGCGGTGGCCGATGCGGCCGGGTGGGCCGCGGGCCGGCCGGAGCCGGGGCTCGCCGTCAACGTGAACGTCTCGGCGCTGCAGCTGCGCGATCCAGGGTTCGCGCTGGAGGTGCGGCGGTCACTGTCCGACAGCGGGCTACGCGCCTCCATGCTCGTGATCGAGGTCACCGAGAGCGCCCTCGCGGAGCACGCCGACGGCCAGGTCGCCGCGACGCTCGCGCAGCTGAAGGCGCTGGGGGTGACGCTGGCGCTGGACGACTTCGGCACCGGGTACTCCTCGCTGGCCTATCTGCGCGACTTCCCGCTCGACGCGCTGAAGATCGACAAGTCCTTCGTCGACCGGATGCGCGAGTCCGCGCACATGGCGACGCTGGTCGAGGCGATCGCCGGGATCGCCTCGACGCTCGGGCTGCACGCGGTCGCGGAGGGGGTCGAGACCGAGCAGCAGGCGGCCGAGCTGCGCGACCTGGGCTGCGGCTTCGGCCAGGGCTATCTTTTCGGCTCGCCGATGTCGGCCGGGATGCTCACCGAGTTGGCCGACGCAGAGCCCGGATCGACGCCCGGCGCGGGCAGCGAGGACGAATAGCCGTTCCGGGGGCGGGCCAGAGTACGAATGCTGTGGCACTGCGGGGAGACGAGACAGCGTCGAGGCATGCGTGCGTTACGGTTTCCGGCAGGACGCCAATCTTCAATGGGCACAGGCCGAGCCGGCCGGGGACCTCCGATGGGGGCACGATGGAAGCGCTGAGCGTCGACGACTTCGAACAACCCGCGCGGGCCGCGCTTCGGGCCGACGTCTGGGACTACATCCAGGGCGGCTCCGGTGCCGAGCAGACGATGCGGGCGAACGGCGCCCAGTTCGAGCGCTATGCGCTGCGGCCGCGGGTGCTGGTCGACGTGTCCCGGTGCGACACTTCGACGTCGCTGCTCGGCGCCGCGCTGGCTGCGCCGATCGGGATAGCTCCGATGGCTTACCACACGCTCGCCCATCCGGACGGCGAGGTGGCCACCGCGCACGCGGCGCGCGAGGCCGGAGCGCTGTTCGTCGCGAGTTTCTTCGCCGGCCGGCTGCTCGAGGACATCGCCGCGGCCGCCGCGGGCAGCCCGCTATGGCTTCAGCTCTACTGGCTGCGCGACCGGCAGGTGGTCGCCGACCTCGCCGACCGGGCCGCCGCGCTCGGGTTCTCGGCGCTCGCGCTGACCGTGGACGCGCCGAAGGTGGCGCAGCGGCTGCGGGACCGGCGCAACTCGTTCGACCTGCCCGAGGGCGTGCGCGCGGTGAATCTGGACCCTTCGGTGCCCGCGCCCGGTACGTTCCGCCGCTCGCACGCCTCAGCGCTCGAACGGCACTCCACCGCGGTGTTCGACCCCTCCATCACCTGGTCCGACCTGGCCTGGCTGCGCGGGCGCTGCCCGCTTCCGCTGGTGCTCAAGGGGATCCTGACGGCGGAGGACGCCCGGCTGGCGGTGGAGCACGGAGCCGACGCCGTCGTCGTCTCGAACCACGGCGGGCGGCAGCTGGACGGCGCGATGCCGAGCCTGGCCGCGCTGCCCGAAGTGGTCGAGGCGGTCAACGGGGCGATCCCGGTCCTGGTGGACGGCGGGTTCCGGCGCGGCACGGACATACTCAAGGCCCTGGCTCTGGGCGCGGCGGCCGTGCTGGTCGGGCGGCCGATCCTGTGGGGTCTGGCCTGCACCGCGCGCGAGGATTCGGGCAAGGACGCGGCGACGGTCGGCCCGAACGGCGCGTATCGCGTCCTGCAGCTGCTGCGCCAGGAGCTCGAGGACGCGATGGCGCTGGCCGGCCGGCCCGAGCTGAAGGCGATCGGCCCGGACGCGGTCGCGCTGCTGCTCTAGCGCGGCGGCGCACCGGTATCGGCCTCGGTCCCTGATACGGCGTCGGCGGGAGCCGGCGCGGCCCTCAGCAGCGCTCCCGCGGCGGCAGGCCGTAGTCGACCACCGGACGGTCCCGGAAGGTGTGCTCGGCGAACGCGATGAGCCGCTCCACGTCCAGCACGTTGGAGACCAGGCCCAGCGAGACCCGCACTGCGCCGCCGCTCGGCAGGTTCAGCGTCTTGAGATAGCCGTCGAAGTTGCGCATCCGCATGCCGGCCCGGCCGCGCAGCGCCGCGCGGGCGATGCCGAAGGCCAGCTCCCCGGCGCCCGGGTTGCAGAAGCAGCCGGTGCGCAGACTGATCCGGGCCCGCGCGGCCTCCCGCTCGACCACCCGCCCGTCCACGATGCGGCCGGCCGGGTCGAGGAAGTTGAACGCCACGTTCCCGCCGCGCGACTCGATCGTGCGCGGGCCGTAGATACGCACCATCGCCGCGCCGTTGCCGTGCGCCAGGCCGCCGAGGCGGTAGAGCAGCCAGTCGGTGAGGATCCGCACCCTCTTGTTGATGTTGTCGAGGCCGAGCCCGCGCAGCCACTGCAGGCCGACCTCGACGTCCGGGATGGCCAGGAAGTTGACCGTGCCGTCCTCGAAGGCGGCCGCGTCGGGGGCCATCGTGTGCCAGTCGCCCTGCACGCTGACCGCGCGGATCGTGCCGCCGGAGAACCACGGGCGGCGCAGCCGGTCCAGCGCCGTGCGCCGCGCGATCAGGCAGCCGACGCCGGTCGGGTAGCCGAACAGCTTGTACCAGCTGATCGTCACGAAGTCCGGGTGCACCCGGGACAGGTCCAGCTTGCTGGTCGGGGCGTAGGCGGCCGCGTCGAGCAGCACCTCGAAGCCCTGCTGCTGCGCGATCGTCACCCAGTCGAGCGAGTGGCGCACGCCGGAGAAATTGCTCTGGGCGGGGTACGCGAACAGGCCCGCGCCGCCGCGCATCCCCACCGGGTGCGCCGCCAGGGCGGCCTGCAGCACGTCGCCGTCGATGCGCAGCTCCCGGCCCCCGCCGCCGACGTACTGGATCCGGGTGCGGCGGGCGCGGGCGTATTCGCGGATCCCGTTGACCGAGTTGTGGTTGTCGAAGGTGAGCACGAACCGGTTGTCGTGCTCGAACCGGAAGGACTCGCCGACCAGCCGGCAGGCCGCGGTGGCGTTCGCGGTGAAGACCGCCTCGTACTCGGCCGGGTCGGCGTTGAAGTGCTGGAGCACCGCCGCGCGGGCCCGCTCGACCAGGTCGGTCGAGGCGCGCGACGCCGGGTTCTCCGAGTGCGGGTTGCCGAAGCAGTTCTCGGACAGCCGCTCGGCGTGCGCCCGGTACTGTGCCGCGGCGGCCAGGCCGGCGCCGGTGTAGTCGAGGTAGACGTGGTTCTCGCGGTCGAGGTACCCGTACTCGGCGCCCCGGATGTCGTCCAGCGCCCGGGTCTGCTCGTAGTCCGGATAGTACGTCAGGAACCTCACGGGCTCGCTGCGGTACAGGAGGCCGTCGCCGACCGGCCGCAGGGTGTCGATGGCCATCGTCCGTCCCTCGGTTCCGGTCAGCGGCTGGTGCGGCGCCGGCGTGGCGTCTTGCGCGCCAGCACTATGCCCGCCGCGACCAGGAAGACGACGGTGAACCCGGCGAGCAGGCTCCAGTCCCCGACCACGGAGCCGCCGAACGTGTTCCCGTAGGAGGCCAGCAGCGGTGGGCCGAGGGGCGAGCCGCCGTTGCGCCACAGGTTCGGCAGCCCGGCGATGTTGCCGAGCGCGTCGAAGCCCCACCGGTTGGACATCAGGTAGCTGAAGAGCCGGCCGGGCAGCGCCATGACGGGCACCGGCAGGAGGCCGCCGGGGAACAGCACCTGCGGGAAGCACAGCATGGGCAGCGCCAGCGTGGCCTGCGGCGGCGCGGAGACCGCGGCGGCGGCCAGCAGGCCGAGGGCCAGCGAGGCGGACGAGGTGAGCACCGCGGAGACCAGCATCCTGAGCCAGTCGGCCGTGTCCAGCGCGGGCAGCCGGTTGGTCGTGCTGAGCATGGTCAGCAGCAGCGCGTCGACCACCGCGAGGGTCGGCAGCATGACGGTGACCTTGGACGCCAGGTAGGGCACGATGCGCAGCCCGACGATCCGGTCCCGGCGCAGGATCGCGAACTCGTCGCAGATCTGGGAGAGCCCGTAGGTCAGGCCGAAGAAGAAGGCGCCGAAGGCGGTCCAGAACAGGATCATCATCGACGTGCTCGGGCTCGGGTCGGCGAAGTCGAAGGCGTCCGGCCGGAACATCATCAGGAACATGATGATGATCAGCACCGGGGAGCCGAGCAGGATGGCGAGCGTCAGCTTGCTGCGGGCCACCAGGTCGAAGGTGCGCTCGGTCATCAGCACCCACTGCCTGAGCTGGCCCGGCCCCGGGCCCGGCGGGATGACCGGGGCGGTGCGGGAGGTGGCCGCGGCCGCCACCGGGATGGAGACCGGCAGGCCGGCCGGCATCTTGGCGGCCCAGCTGGCCGGGTCGCGCTCGGCCGCGAGCCGGCGGTAGATCTCGTCGAAGGTCTTGGCCTTGAAGTGGGCCAGCGCGTCGTTCGGCGGCCCGGCGAAGGCGAGGTGGCCGTTCGCGGCGAGCACCACGACCATGCTGCACTGCGCGATGTCCTGCGGGTTGTGGCTGGTGAAGACCACCGTGCTGCCGCTGGCCGCGATCCGGCCGAGCAGCTCGACCAGGTCGGCCGCCATCGCCGGGTCCAGGCCCGAGGTCGGCTCGTCCAGGAACAGCGCGGCCGGGCGGGAGAGCAACTCGACCGCGATGCTGGCGCGCTTGCGCTCGCCGCCGCTGAGCAGGCCGACCCGGGTCTTGGCCTGGACGGTCAGCTCCAGCGCGGCGAGCACGCCCTCGATCTCGCGGTCGATCTGCGCGCGGGTGGCGTGCGCGGGCAGCCGGAGCCGGGCCGCGTAGCGCAGGGTGCGGCGCAGCGGGAGGCTGCTGTGGATGATGTCGTCCTGCGGGACGTAGCCGATGCTGGACTCGGTCTGGTAGTCGTGCGGGCGGCACTCGGTGCCGTCGTGCAGCACCGCGCCCTCGGTCGGCAGGGCGAGCCCGGCCAGCGCGTCGAGCAGCAGCGTCTTGCCGGCGCCGCTGGGGCCGACCACGGCGACCAGCGATCCGGGGCGGATGGCAAGGGACACCGGGTGCAGCACGACCCGGCCGTCGCGCAGCGTGTGGCCGGCCGCCCGGGCCTCGACGCCCAGCCCGGCGGAGCCTTGGATCGAGGCCTGCTGCGCCACGTCGACGGTGGTGCGCGTGCCCCAGAGCCCTTGTTCCGTCATCCGCTTATGTCCGTCCAATGGTCGCGGCCGGTGATGGTCCGGGCATACCCTAATAACCGGGCGGGCGCCCTGGGAATAGCGCTTTGCCCCTCCTTTACCCCACCCTGTGTGACCATTGACACCCGAATCCCCTTGTGACGCAAGGAGATCACGCAGGCCAGAGTGTTGCGCGCGAGGGATGTGCCGTGCTGCATGACACAGAGGTCTGCATGAGCTGGTGCAATGATCTCAACACATTGTCCTTATGTTAATGCCACGATTCGCTGCGGCGGGGCCGTGCCGTGCACGCTTGTTCACCCGGGCCGGGCCGGGTGATCTCGGCCCGGCCTACACCGGGGTGGCCGCCTCCGGCGTCCGGCCGGCCGCTGCGCCGGCTTCCGCGATGGCGGTCTCCTCGATGGCAGTGTCCTTGATCGCGGTGTCCTTGATCGCAGTGTCCTTGATGGCGGTGTCCTTGATGAACGTGGCGAGCCGCCGGACCCCCTCGGCGATCCCGCGGGTGTCCAGGTAGCTGCAGGAGAGCCGCAGCAGCCGCTCTCCCCCGCCCTGCGGGTAGAACCCCGCCATGGGCGTCCACAGCACGCCGTAGTCGCGGGCGCACCGCTCCATCGCCGCGTCGTCGGCGGCGAACGGGACGGCGACCACGGCGAAGAACCCGCCCTCGGGGCTGTTCCAGTGCACGCCGAGCCGCTCCCGCGCGGCTTCCGGGAAGTGGCGTTCGAGCTCTGACAGCAGGGTCCGCATGTTGTCGGCGTAGAAGGCGGCGGCCTTCTCGTTGGCCTGCCGCAGCCGGCAGCCGCTGCGCACCAGCATGCCGCCGATCACCGCCTGGCTCAGCGACGGGGTGTTCACCGTGACCATGCTCTTGAGCTTGGCGAGCTCGTCGGCCAGCAGCGAGACCCGGCCATCCGACCCGGCCACCGGCTGGTCGGCGATCGCGTAGCCGAGCCGGGCGCCGGGGAAGCAGGTCTTGGCGAACGAGCCGAGGTAGACCACGCGGCAATCGCGGTCCAGCGACTTGAGCGTCGGCCGGAACGCGGCCTCCAGGCTGAAGAAGCCGTACGGGTTGTCCTCGACGACCAGCAGGTCCTGCTCGGCGGCGACCTGCAGCAGCCGCTCGCGCTCGGGAACCGGCATGCTCGACCCGGACGGGTTGGCGAAGTCGGGGACCAGGTAGAACGCCCGCGGGCGGCGACCGGCGGCGCGCACCCGCCCGGCGATGCGGGCGACCGCCTCGGGATCGGGCACCCCGTCCGCGCGCTCGGGCACCGGGACGTATTCGACGTCGAGCATCCGGGCCGCGCCGGTGATGCCGATGTAGCAGGGCGAGCTGACCAGCAGGACGTCTTCGGGCTCTGCGAAAAGGGCGCGCAGCACCAGCAGCATGCCCTCCTGCGCGCCGACGGTCAGCACCAGCGCCTCGGGGGCGACGTGGATGTCCTCGTCGTGCGCGAGGGTGCGGGCCAGCAGGCCGTGGATGACGCCCTTGGTGCGGCCGTACTGGAAGATCTCGGTGCGGATCCGGGACTCGTCGAGGCCGGACTCGGTCCGCAGGTGGTCGAGGTAGGCGTCGAGGTACTCGTGCACCTGGCCGACCTCGAAGAAGCCCTCGTAGGGCCGGCCCGGGGCGAACGAGATCGCCTCGGGGTAGCGCGTGGTCACCTCGTTGAGGAAGTTCATCGCGTCCAGCAGCGGGTCCGACAGCGAGCCGTGCAGGTCGGCGAGCTGCAGCAGGGGGCGGTCCGGCACGGTCACCGCCCCGCCTGCGCGAAGGCGCCGCGCAGCCGGGCGGCGGCGTAGGCGACCGCGTCCCGTCCCGCGTCGAGCACGCCTCCCATGGCGAAGAAGCCGTGCGCCATGCCGTCGTAGCGGCGCAGCTCGACCGGCACGCCCTCCTTCTCCAGCCGTTGCGCGTACTGCTCGCCCTCGTCGCGCAGCGGGTCGAACTCGGCGGTGATGACCGTGGCCGGCGGCAGGCCGGCCAGGCTCGGCGCGCGCAGCGGGGATACCAGGGGGTTGTCGCCGTCGCTCGCGGAGGCCAGGTAGTTGCCCCAGTACCAGGCCACCGACCGCCGGTTGAACAGCATCGGATCGTCGTTCTCGCGCAGGGAGTCGGTCTGCGCCCGATAGTCGGTGTTCGGATAGACCAGGAGCTGGTGCACCGGCCGGGGTCCGCCGCGGGCGCGGGCCATGAGGGTCACCGCGGCGGCGAGGTTGCCGCCCGCGCTGTCCCCGGCGATGGCCACCACGCCGGGCACGAGGTCGAGGGCGGTGTCGGGCGCAGTGCCGACGGCGGACCGGTCGGCCACGGCCCGGCCCTCGGCCGCGATCCGGGCGAAGCCCGCGTAGCAGTCCTCGACGGCGGCCGGGAAGGGGTGCTCGGGCGCCAGGCGGTAGCCGACGGAGACGGTCACGCAACCGATCTGGTTGGTCAGGCTGCGGCAGATCGCGTCGCAGGTGTCGAGGCTGCCGAGGGTCCAGCCGCCGCCGTAGAAGTAGGTGAGCACGGGCCTCGGCCGGGCGGTGCCGGTGTCGGTGCCGGCACCGGTGCCAATTCCGGTACCGGCATCGGCGCCGGTGTCTGCGGGTTCGTAGATGCGGATCGGGATCGGGCCCGCGGGTCCGTCGATCTCGCGCTGCGAGACGGCTCCCACCGGTTCCGGAGAGCCGCCGGCCGCCTGGATGTCGGCCAGGTCCTCGGCGCGCGCCTGCTCGACCGACAGCGTGTACAAGGGCGCGGCGCCGGCGGCCGCCCGGCGCTCGCGCATCGCGACGACCTGTGGATCCATGGGCATGGGCCGATCCCCTCGCCTCGCCGTGCACGGCAACGACAGACGGCCGGCCGCGCTGCGCGCCGCAGGCCGTGGTGAGTGCTTGGTCTGAACCAGTGATCTGACCGGATCGATGGCAGCCTAACGGTGCGCGCGCGGCGGTATCAAGGCATCAAGCAGGACTGTAGCGATGCTCAGAGTGTTTATCAGCGTTCCGCATTGCGAGCCCGCGCGCGACGCCGGCTCGCGGCAGTTTATCAATGACCTGTCAAGTTCATCAAGGCCCGTATTTCTCGGGTCGACCCAGGCCACGACGCGCGCCGGAGGCCGCTCAGTGGCGGCCGTCCGGCACGTGTGCCAGCCGTACCAGTCCTCTGCCGGACCTCTGCTGGCCCTCTTATTCAGGCGCGTCGCCGTTCGAGGTGTAGCCGTTGCGCGAGGAGCGCGAGTGGGCGCGGAAGTGGAAGTGCCGCGTGGGCGCCGCGGAGGCGTCGGCGGCACCGCGGAAGGTCGCGGTGCCATGGGCGGCGGCGGGATCGCCGCCGCCGAAGCCGTCCTCGTCGTCCTCGGAGGACGGGGAGCCTGCGGCGGCCTGCTCGCCCCCGCCGTGGCGACGGTCGCCGAGCTTGTGCGAGAGCGTGGACCCGGCCTGCTTGGCCTGTCCCGCAGCGCCCGCGCCGAGGCTCTTGGCCGCCTCGGCCGCCTTCCCGCCGGCCGTGCCCGCGCTGCGCCGCAGCGTCGGGTTCTTGGCGAGGGCGGCGGCCCCGCCGGACACCCGGTCATAGAGGCCGCGCCCGATCCGGCTGCCGACCAGCAGTCCGACCAGGGTCCCGCCGACGAATCCGGCCTTGCCCTTCATCCCGCACCTCCGGGCTCGCTGACTGTCCTTACCGACGCACACTGCCTGTTGCTCAGGGCCCATGCTCGCGAGCTCAGGTGACCACCGATATACGGCAGGCCGCGACCGGTCGCACCCACTGCTCTGAGCCGCGAGTACCCCACCCGCTCCTGGGCTAACCGGCAGGGGTGGCGGCTTGCTCCACCTGGCGGATGGACGGCCTGTGCCGGTGCGCCACTGCGCCGACCCGCGGATACCGAGTGGCGTAGCACCCCCCCGGATGCGCTAAAGTTTGTCATCGCGAGGCGGTCACCACCCAAAACGGTGCCGACCGCGCGAGCAGGCCCCGGTCCCGCATAGCTCAATTGGCAGAGCAGACGGCTGTTAACCGTCAGGTTATAGGTTCGAGTCCTATTGCGGGAGCACACGATAACGTCTCCGCGGCGAGAGCCCCGGAGACGTTTTGTGTCTCCGGCCAAAATGGTTGATACCTGGTCGAACCGGGCAAAGACCCAGGCGTCGGTGGCAAGGGGCGGTAGCTCAGCCGGTTAGAGCAGAGGACTCATAATCCTCCGGTCGTGGGTTCGAGTCCCACCCGCCCTACCGAGGTTGGACATCCAACCATGCGCTCATCCGCTGATATCCGCGGAACCATTCAAATGGTTGAACCATTCAACACCTCGTCAGGCCCGTTTTCACCCGTCTGGCGACCGAGTGGCGAGGGATCATGAACCCACCCGACGTATCAGTACTCGCCTACAACTACTACGCACACTCGGTTACGCACAGCTCTCGTATACCTGGCTCGCATTCGATCAACAGAGCTCGTGTTGGCCACGCCTGTTGCTGAAAACGTCCCGGTGGCCCGCGCCACCCGCCCGCCGGGCTGCCCCGAACGGGCGGGAATCCTGACGGGCCGTAGCCCGGCGCGGTCCGGCCCGGCCGCGCACCGGGCCGCGCCACGGCCCAACCCGCCTCCGGCCCGGCCGCGAGCCGCGTGGCCTAACAGAGGGGACGGACGGCTCCGACGGGGCATTCCACTGGGCACACGTTCCGTCAAGGAGGCCTTGATGAGCCAGAGCACACCCCCGCCGGGTCCGTATGCCGCCCAGGAGCCCGCCACGTCCGGCAAGCAGTCCATGGCCGACCGGCTCGCCACCCCCAAGGCCCTCATCGGCGCACTGATCACCATCGCCGCGGTCTGGTTCATCATCGCCAACAACACCCGCGTGCGGATCCGCCTGTGGATTCCGTATGTCACCGCGCGGCTGTGGATCGTGCTGCTGGTCACCTTCGTCGCCGGAGCCCTTGTCGGCATGCTGTTCGCCCGACGCCGCGCACGCCGCTGAAATCCGTGATCGCCAGTGCTACCGCCGCGCCCGGTTCGGCAAGGACTCGATCGGCGCGCTGACCGCGTGGGCGCTGATCGTGCCCGAATGCGTGGCCTACGCGCAGATCGCCGGAGTGCCGATCCAGAACGCGTTCTACGCCGCCCCGATCGCGCTGCTCGCCTATGCCCTGTTCGGTACCTCGAACTTCCTGATCGTGGGAGCCACCTCGGCCGCCTCCGTCCTGTCCGCCTCCACCATCTCGGCGGTCTCCGCCGACCCGGCGAAGGCCACGGCGCTCTCGGCGGCCCAGCCGACGAAGGCGAGTTCTGGGCGCTCGGACTCGACCGCGCCGAAGCCGGTGTCATCCCTCTGAACACGCAGCCCACGCCACGCCGAAACCCGCCCGGCGCGGCCGCCTGCCCGGCTTCGACTCAATGGTCGCTGTAGATACGCGCCCAGTCGTTGCTCATGCTGACGACGGTCCACTCGTGCGACTGCGCCCGGGTCAGGGCGTCTTCGGCACCGGCGGTGTAGGCGAATTCGCGCTCGCTGTCGTCGTGCAGGATCAGCAGGCGCAGGCCGGCGTGTTCACCGGTGCGCGCGAAGCGCAGCATGGGGATGTCGCCGTTGGCGTTGCCGCAGGCCAGCAGGGGCCGGCGGCCGGTGCGGCTCCAGATGCGGACGGGTTTCTGCGGACCGTCGTCGAGGAACTCGGTGTGCGACTTGTAGACCAGGCGGGTGTCCTCGGCCGCATCGTCGAATTCGAGGCCGAGCGCGCTGCCGATGACGCGTTCCGGCGGGATGCCGTAGATCTGTTGGGCGAACGGGCGCATGAAGTCGCGGTCGCCGCCGGAGGCGATGTAGGTGGTGAACCCGTTGGCCTCGAGGTATCGCAGCAGTTCCGTCATCGGGAGGTATCCGCAGGATAGATAGGGGCGTTTGAGTGATGGGTGAGCGGCACTTTGCAGCCATCTGAAGGCATCGGCGCTGAACTCCTCCACGCCCTGGTGCGCGAATGCGGATTCGACGGCCTGCATCAGGATCTGCACGTCGGTCTCATCGCCGTGGTAGTGCTTGACCACGGCTTGGCCGAGCCACTGGTAGTCGCGCTCGACCGCCGCACGGTAGGGCTCGCGGGCGGCCAGAGTCGGATCGTGCTCGGCGAGTTGCGCCAGTCGGTGAAGAGTGAAGTCCAGTTGGACCGGAATGGGTTTCTCGCTCCACAGGATGCCGTCGTTGTCGAAGACCGCGACGCGTTCGGCGGGTGGCACGAACGCAGGACCGTGCTCGTCGGCGACGGCTTGTACGAAGCCGGTGATCGACTGCCTGGTCGGCGTGTCGTTCCACGAAGGCAGGTCGGCATGCGCACTCATGGCGGCGGTCAGGCGCCGGGTTCGGGGCGGATCACGCAGCGGAAGCCGAGGTGGCAGGTGGAGGTGTCCTCGCTCTCGCCCTGGCGGGCTGCGGGGCGGTAGCGCAGGCAGTATTCCGGGGCGCACAGGTGCGAGCCGCCCTTGATCACCCGCTGAGTGAAGATGCCGGCCGGTGACGGATCAGACCGGTCGCCCGGAGCGGCCGGTGCGCAGCAGCCTGATGCCGGCGCGGCCGAGGCGTCTCGGTTGGGCGTGTAGAGATCGGTGGTCCATTCCCACACGTTGCCGATCATGTCCAGGAGGCCATAGCCGTTGGGAGGGTAGGTCCCGACCGGGGTGGTGCCGGGCCGGCCGGTCCTGGTGTGAGCCTGCCAGGGGAAACGGCCCTTGAAGGTGTTGGCCATCGTTCGGCCGTCGGCGGTCGGCTCCTCGCCCCACGCATAGGTCGCCCCGAGCAGCGTGCCGCGCGCGGCGCATTCCCATTCGGCCTCGGTCGGCAACTGCTTGCCGGCCCAGGCCGCATAGGCCAGTGCGTCGGAATAGGCGACGTGGGTGACCGGGTGGCGTTCGCGCCCGTGCAGGGTGCTGCCCGGTCCCTCGGGACGGCGCCAGTTCGCGCCGGGCCGGTAGAGCCACCATTGCCGGTAGTCGTCCAACGCGACCGGGCCCGGGGTCATGGTGAACACCAGCGACCCGGGCACCAGCAGTGCAGGGTCGGCTCCGGGGTAGGCGGCCGGGTCCGGGGCCCGCTCGGCCACGGTGGTGTGGCCGGTGGCTTTGACGAACCGGCGGAACGCGGCGACGGTGACCGGGCCCGTGTCGATGAAGAACCCGCCGCCCCGGACCTCGCGCACCGGGCGCTCCTCCGGGTAGAACGCGTCGCTGCCCATCAGGAAGCTTCCCGCGGGGATCCACGCCATGTCCTTCGGCCGTCCGCCGGGACGCGGGTCAGCCGGTGCGGGCGGCGCAGAACGATCAAGCACGTCCTCATGATCGCCGCGGTGGGCCGCGTCGGACGGAGCGCCACGCCGAAGACGACCGACCCGGCTACCCACCGTACTTGCCCACGGTGCAGCGGCGCGGCGGGGCGGCGCGCGTGCCCTGGCGCGGTCGGGCACCCGGATAGCGCACGAGCACCCTTTCGGCCAGTGCCGGTCGCCGCGCGAGGTGCGGCGCGGCATGCCACGATCCGAGAAGTTCATCGAGGTCTGTGGGCCAGAGAGAGCGAGAGAGCCGTGGCCGTGCCGTTCAAGGGCGCCATCAACATCGACATCCGCGACTCGAAGCCCGACTGGGCGCCGTTCGAGCCGCCCCAGGCCCCGCCCGGCGCACCGAACGTGCTCTACATCGTGCTCGACGACGTCGGGTTCGCCGCGCTCTCCTGCTACGGCGGGCCGATCGAGACGCCGAACATCGAACGCATCGCCGCTGCCGGCGCCCGCTACACCCAGTGGCACACCACCTCGCTCTGCTCCCCGACCCGCTCATGCCTGCTGACCGGGCGCAACCACACCCGCAACAGCATGGCGTGCATCACCGAGGCCGCGATCGGGTTCCCCAACGCCAGCGGCACCATCCCGCCGGAGAACGGCATGCTCTCCGAGATCCTCGCGGAGCGCGGCTGGAACACCTACATGGTCGGCAAGTGGCACCTGTGCCCGACCGACGAGATGAACTTGGCCGCCACCCGTCGCAACTGGCCCAGCGGCCGGGGCTTCGAGCGCTCCTACGGGTTCCTCGGCGCGGAGACCAACCAGTGGTATCCCGACCTGATCCACGACAACCACCCGGTCGACCAGCCGCGCACCCCCGACGAGGGCTACCACCTCACCGACGACATCACCGACAAGGCGCTGGAGTTCATCAAGGACGGCAAGGCCATCGCCCCGGACAAGCCCTTCTTCACCCTCACCCTCTACCACGCGGACCGCAAGGTCGGCACGGCCCGGATCAAGACCCAGCTCGGCGCGTTCGCCGTCGCCGGCGCGAGCCTCTACATCGGCCGCCACGGCGGCGAACCGGTCACCGGCGACTTCCCCGGCCCCGCCCCCTACCACTTCACCGGCGGCACCCTGCGCCAGGTCAACATCAACGTCAGCGGCAAGCCCTACCTCGACCTCGAACGCGAGGCCGTCCTCATGCTCATGCGCGAATAAGCAATCAGGACCGTCCGGTGGCCCATAACTCAAGGGCCTAATTCATTGGTGGCGTTACGGGCGGCGGGTGCGCGGCGCAGGATGAGGATGGCGGTGTCGTCTTGCTGCATGCCTTGTGCGAATGCGAGCGACTGCTGCCGCAGGGAGCGGGCAAGATCCTCCGGGGCCAGGCTCGCGCCAGCGCTGAGGCGCTCGGCCAGGGGGAAGAACGCGCCGTCGGGTGAGCGTGCCTCGATCAGTCCGTCGGTGCACAGCAGCAGCGTCGCGCGGGGCGGGAAGGGGAACCAGGACACGATGCGCGGGAGTGGGGCGAGGCTGGCCAGGCCGAGCGGCGGACCGGCCTCGCCAAGCGCCACAAGGCTGGCTGCCGAGTCGGCGAGCAGGTACGGAGCGGGGTGCCCGCAGTCGACTGCCTGAACCTCCCGGTCGTCGTCGATGCCCAGGACCAACGCGGTGACGAAGCGTTCGGGGCGCCCGGCGTGGGCGGCGTCTGTGTTGTGGGTGAGCACCGCGTCTTCGAGGGCGTCGGCCAGCGCGGTCAAGGTGTGTTCGCGATGCGCCGCGGCGCGGAAGGCGCCGAGCACCGCGAACCCGAGCCCGATCGCGCCGAGCCCCTTGCCCTGGACGTCCGCGATCAGCACCCGGGTGCCGAACGGGGTCGCGGCGACGTCGTAGACATCGCCGCCGACCAGTTTCTCCTCGTGGACCGGTTCATACACGCCGGTCACCAGCACCTGGTCGGTCAGGATGGGCAGCGGGCGCAGGATGCTGCGCTGCATGGCCGTGGCGGTCGAGCGCAGTCGCAGCAACTGCTCGGTCCGGTTCAGCCGGGTCCGGCAGGCCACGACGCTCAGCGCGCCGAACCCGGCCGCGAACAGCACGGAGAAGGCCTTGTCCAAGCTGCTCGCCCCCGGCTGCCACAACAACCCGGACAGGGCCACCAGGTCGATCCACCCGGCGACGAACGCCGTCTGGCGCACGCTGCCCAACGCGGCGACGGCCGCCGGCAGGAACACCAGCACCCCGGCCAGGTGCAGCGTGGACCCGGCGAAATACCCGGCCGCCAGCGCCGCTGCGCTCACCCCGAGCGTCCACCCGGCCACCGCCAGGTTCGACACCCGCCGCACGCGCAGGTTCGACGCAAAGTCCTCGTCACCGCCCGTCACCGCATCTCCCGCGCAATCTGCCGACCTGCACCGCGCCCTGGCCCACCCTCACCCCGCTGAGCACCGCACGCCAGCGGGGCGCGTCAGGAGAGTGAGTGATGAGTGAACGGCGCTGCGACGCTGAATCCGGCGGGCGGCGCCCGGCTCAGCGGTCGGTGAGGCGGTGGTCGAACGCGAAGATGATCGCGGCCGCGCGGTCGCGCAGGTCGAGCTTGGTGAAGATGTGGTTGATGTGGGTCTTCACGGTGCCCTCGCCCACGCCGAGGTCGGCGGCGATCTCGGCGTTGCTGCGGCCGCGGCCGATCAGGGCGAGCACGTCGAGCTCGCGGTCGGTCAGCCGCTCGAGCGCGGGGGGCCGGACCGGGGCGTGCGGCGGCGCGTCCCGGTAGACGGCCAGCACCCGGCCGGTCACCGCGGGGTCCAGCCAGGCGCCGCCCTGCGCGACGACCCGGACCGCGCGCTGCAGTTCCTCGGCGGGCGCGCCCTTGAGGATGAAGCCGGCGGCCCCGGCGCGCAGCATGCCGCCGAGCGCCGCGTCGTCGTCGAAGGTGGTCAGGGCCAGCACCGGGGTCTCCGGGGCGGCGGAGCGCAGCCGGGTGGTGGCCGCGACGCCGTCGACGAGCGGCATGCGCACGTCCATCACGACCACGTCGGGTGTGAATTCGCGCACTGCGGCCAGGACGCCGGTGCCGTCAGGGCATTCGGCGACCACGTCGAAGCCGAAGCGTTCGCGCAGGATGCCGCGCAGTCCCGCGCGCACGAGCTCCTGGTCGTCCACGAGCAGGACCCTGATCATCCGGTCCGGGCCGGTCACGGCGGGCCGCCCGGCTCGAGCGGGAGGGTCGCGCTGACCAGCCAGCCGCTGCCGCCGGGACCGGCGGTGCAGGTGCCGCCGACGGCCGCGGCGCGCTCGCGCATGTTCCCCAGTCCCATCCCCGACCCGTGGCCGGCGGCGCCCGCGCTGTCGATGTCCACCCGCACGCTGTCGCGCAGCGCCTGCGCGCGTACGGTCACCGGTGCGCCGGGGGCGTGCTTGGTCGCGTTCGTCAGCGCCTCCTGCACGATGCGGTAGACGGTCACTCCGGTCGTCGCCGGCAGCGTTGCCAGATCGCCGTCGAGGGTGAGCGTCGCCTCGACGCCCGCGCCGCGCACCTGGTCCACCAGGTTTCGCAGGTCGCTGATACCTGGCAGGGGCGGCGGGACCCGGTCGCCGGAGCGCAGCCCCATGACCGTGCGCACCTCGGCCAGGCTCTGGCGGCCGAGCCGCTCGGCCTCGGCCAGCGCGCGGGCGGCGTCCTGCGGGTCGTGCTCGACGGCGAGCCGTGCGCTGGAGACGTGCAGCAGCGAGACGGTCAGGCTGTGGGCGATCCCGTCGTGCAGCTCGCGGGCGATCCTGGTGCGCTCGTCGGCGCGGGAGCGCTCGGCCAGGTCGGCCTGCGCCTCGTGCAGCCGCTGGAGCAGGTCGAGCTGCCTGCGCAGCAGCATCGCGGCGAACACCGAGAAGGTCACCCCGCTGCCCCAGGCGATCCAGCCGGGGTCGGGATCGACCGCGATCGCCTCGACGGTGAACAGGGTCGCGCTTGCCGCCCAGAAGAGCAGGCCGGGTATCAGGCCGCCGACTGCGACGCACCAGATCTGCAACACGCACAGCGCGAACCAGCCGACATCGCGCGCGTCGCCTTGGGCGAGCAGGGCGACTCCGGCCCCGGCCGCGGCCGTGTACAGCAGCAGCAGACGTGTTCTGGTCAGGAAGCACGGCACTGCCGCCGCCACGGCCAGCAACAGCCCGACGGCCACGACCGTGCCGCCGTGACCGAGTCCGGTGACGACCGCGACCGCCAGGAAGACGGCGAACGACGCGAGGCCGGGCCACCCCCACCAGCGGGGTGGCCCAACCGTCGCAGCAGCGGCCGGACCGGCGAACACGTTGCGAATCCTACTGATCCGGCCGCGCACGAGACATCTGCCGCGAGTCACCGGCCCAAGGCCTCACAGCGCGGACCGGCGCATCGCCGCGACCGAGGCGGCCACCGCGAGCACGGCCACCACGATCAGGGAGGTCGTAGCTGAGCCGATGCCGAGCCACGGATCGCGCACGGCGTCGGTCACCCGGGTCAGCGGCAGGTAGCCGGCGACGGCGCGGATCGCCGAGCCCATCACGTTCGGCGGGGGCCCGCCGGCACCGATCAGGAAGGAGGGGAAGAACAGGATCAGTCCGGTCGCCTGCGCCGCGCGGGCCGAGGGCAGCACCGAGCCGAGCAGCACGCCGATGCCGATGAAGGCCACTGATCCGAGGGCGTACGCGGCCAGCACGCGCCCGGGCTGCTGCAGGTGCGGGATGCCGTAGACCGGGGCCGCCACGGCCAGCAGGACCGCCGACGCCACGGCGATGGCGCTCAGTCCGACCACCAGTTCGGCCAGCGCGAAGGACCAGTGCGGGAATCCGGCCGCGGCGAACCGGCGCAGCACGCCGCGCTCGCGGTAGGAGGCCAGGTGCACCGGCATGGTGATCAGGCCGGTGGCCGCGATGACGACGGTCAGGTACGAGGCCACGTACCAGTGCGACGGGTCGGTGCCGTCGAAGCCGGGATTCGGCTTCGTGCCGAAGGAGCCCCCGATGATCAGCATCGTGATCACCGGGAAGACGAAGACGAAGGTCAACGTCAGCGGGTCGCGCCGGATCAGGCTGAGCTCGGTGCGCACCAGGCGGCGGGTAGCGCCTGCGGTGCACTGCGCGATTGTCGTGGAGTTCACCGCGGGGTCCTCACAAGGTCGTCGTCCAGTTTTGACTCACTGCCTGATTCGCTGCGGGCTCGCGGGGCGCCGCCCTCCGTCTGCTGCAGCAGGCTCAGCAGTGCGTCCTCGAGCGTCGGCACCTGCACGGAGAGGTCGCCCGGCACCCGGCCGCCGTCCACCAGGGCCGCGCCGACGTGGGCGATGGCGATCCGGTCGCCCCGCACGGTCATCCGGTCCCCGGCCCGCTCGACGCCGTCGACTCCGGGCAGGCCGGCCAGCCGCTCGGACGACCAGCCGGCGCCGAGCGGCCCGGTGAAGCTGATCGTGGCGCGCCGCCCGTGCCGCTCGACCAGTTCGGCCGGCGATCCGTGGTCGACGACCCGACCGGCGTTCATCACCGTGATGCTGTCGCACAGCGCCTGCGCGTCCTCGAGTTCGTGGGTCACCAGCAGCACCGCGATGCCGTCCCGGCGCAGCCGGTCCACGGCCGCCCAGACGGTGCGCCGCGCCGCCGGGTCAAGGCCCTGCGTCAGCTCGTCGAGGATCACCAGCCGGGGCCGATTCAGCAGCGCCAGCACCAGGAACAGCCGCTGCCGCTCGCCGCCGCTGAGCGAGGCGAAGGCCGAGCGGCGGCGTGCGGCCAGCCCGAACTCCTCCAGCAGGCCGCCACCGTCCCCGCCGCCGAACAGGCTCACCGCCTCGGCGACCCGGAGCCGGTCCGGCAGCGCCGAGTCCTGCAGCTGGCTGCCGACCAGCGAGCGCACCCGATCCCGCCGGGCCGCCGGGTCCAGGCCGAAGACCCGCAGCGTCCCCGCGTCGGGCCGTCGCAGGCCCTGCACGCACTCGACCGTCGTCGTCTTGCCGGCGCCGTTCGCGCCGATCAGCCCGACGACCTGACCGGCCGCCACATCCAGGTCGACACCGTCGACGACGGTGCGGCCGCCATAGCCTTTTCGCAATCCGCGGACATGTACCGCGCTCGCCTCATCCATGCCCCCATAGTTCGCAATCGGGCCGGCGGGCACATCGCGCTGCGGATAGAGCGTCTTCTCTACCCGCGGTTAGAGAGCGTCGGCGGGGAGTCGGCGGATGAGGGTCGGCACCGGTGGCGCGAGGACACGTCTGGAGCCGGCTTATCCGAGCGCTGATGCCGCCGTGACGGTCTCGGGGTCGACGCACCCGACCACGAAATCAGCCGCCTGCCGCATGGCCGCGCGGGCTGCCGGCAGCCAGCGGTGCATCAGCTGGAACGCGTGGATCTGCCCCGGCCAGATCTGCAGATGGCACTCGACCTCGGCGGCAGTCAGAGACGCGGCGAGGCGACGGGCATCCTGGCCGAGCACCTCGCGCCCGCCGGCTTGAATCAAGAACGGCGGCAACGGACCCGCGACCTCGGCGAGCGGCGACAGCCGCATGTCGCTGCGGTCGCATCCACCGAGATAGAGTCGGGCCAGGCGTTCCGCCGCCACCGGGCTGACGAACGGATCACGCTGCAGCCGGTCGGCCTGCCGGGCCTGCATGCAGTCCAGGTCCAGCCACGGGGAGAGCAGCACCACGCCGGCCGGCAGCGGCAACCCAGCACCGTACGCATGCGCGACGAGGCCGGCCGCGAGGTGGCCTCCTGCGGAATCGCCGGCGACGACGATCCGCGAAGCCGGTATGCCCAGGTCAAGCAGGTGCCGGTACGCGGCGACCGCGTCGTCGAAGGCGGCCGGGAAGGCGTGCTCGGGCGCCAGCCGGTAGGCGGGCACCAGAACCGGCAGTCCGCTGTCCGCCGCGAGTCGGCCGGCTAGCGGGCGGTACGTGCGCGGCGAGCCGAAAACGAA
Organism: Actinocrinis sp.; assembly: GCA_036501535.1. Classification (GTDB taxonomy): domain Bacteria; phylum Actinomycetota; class Actinomycetes; order Streptomycetales; family Catenulisporaceae; genus DASYAE01. The sequence continues at coordinate 32,612 of DASYAE010000066.1, forward strand.
GGCGCCGCCGTGCAGGTACAGAATCGCGCCCTGCCGCGAACGATCGGGGCGTGACCACTCGGACTCCAGCTGCCTGGTGTGCCCATCGCTGTCGGCGACGGTTATGCGCACCGGGCTCGTGGTGACGCCGCGTTGGGACGACTGGACTCTGGCCGCCGCCTCCATGAGCGCTCGCATAGCGCTGATCGGAACGGCCCGTCCGCCGACCAGGTCCACAGCCGGCCGCCAGATCCACCGCAACGACTCGGCCAGCAGGAACGCGGGCATTGCGGACCCCGCCACCAAGGGCATGCCCATCGGTGCCGGAGCAGGCATCGCAGTGGAAGTCATCGCACTCCCGCCTTCCCTACCTCGAACGAGGCGGCATTCGGTTGCCCGGGTTCAGCGGCGCCAACCGCCAGGCATGCGCATTCGCGGCTTGAAGGCCTCGGAAATCACCCATTGAAGTCCCATGTGTTTACCGCTCACCGATCCGGCAATGCGGAAAGCCCATATGTCCCGTCACGTCCGGTTCGGAACCGCCGACTGGCGATCTCCGACGCGCGAGCTGCGCTCATACGGATGACTGGGCTGTGCAAATATCCGACGAATCTCGGAATTTCCCTCAGGATGTCTGGACCGCCCCGCCTACCGCCGGTATAACACATCCGATGTCTTTGGGTGATATCTGCCATCATCGCCAAACCGCCCACACACCGGGAGCTGTCAGATGCCGAGCATGCCGGCTCGTCACAGACGACTGATGACCCTGCTCGCCGTTCCGCTGCTGACCACGCTCTGCGTCTCGTCGGTCTCGGCCTCCGCGGACCGCGCGGCCGCGTCGGGCGGGGACACCTCGCCGGTCGACCTGGCGACGCCGATCAACCTGGCGAACGGCGTGGCCAAGCAGGGCGCGGTCGTCACGTCCGGCAGCACCACCCGCTTCGAGGTCCTGACGTCAGGCGTCGTCCGCCTCGAGTACTCGCCGACGGGCTCCTTCCTGGACACCCCGACGTGGAACGTCATCGACCGGAACCTGCCGGTGCCCGCGTACTCGGCCGTGGTCAGCGGCAGTGTCCTGACCATCAGCACGTCGGCGATGGTGGTGCGGTACGAAGTCGGCAGCGGGCCCTTCGGGCCGACGAACACGAGCGTCACTCTGCTCGGCACGCCCTACAGCGGCGTCACGACCGTCAGCCCGACGTGGTCCGGCGAGTGCATCTACGGCCAGGCCTGCCAGTCCGACACGGCGAGGTTGAGCGGCGGCACGTCGCTGACGGTCAACAACGCGAACTTCGTGAGCCAGGGCGGGGAGATCAGCGGCCTGGGCACCGGCGGATCGACGGCCACCTGGAGCGTGCTGGGCGTGCCGGCCGCCGGATCGGGCTCGGTCACGGTCCGGTACGACAACGGCTCCGGCGCGACATCCTTGATGAGCCTCGTCGTCAATGGGCAGACATACCCGCTCTCGCTGCCCGCGACCGGGAGCTGGAACAGCTGGTCGACGGTCACCCAGACGGTCAACCTGAATGCGGGCTCGAACAGCGTCGAGACGACCTGCCCGAACAGCCCCGCGTGCAACCTGACCGTCGACACCATCGGCGTGACCGCGGTCGGCGGCACTCCGCAGGCGGCGCTGCCCGCCGGGCAGCTCGGCGGCTACAACCGCAGCTACGACAACTCGACCTACAGCGCCGGGAACCTGCCCTCCGCCTACCAGGCGGCCGCCGCGCCGGCGGCCGGCGGCACGACCTGCGCGGCCGGCCAGTCCGGCGACACGTGCACTGACAACATCGAGGCGCTGCAGCCCGGCATCCTCGACACCTCCGGGTGGTTCCTGCTCGACGACACCCAGACCGCCGTGTGGACCTCCGACGGCTGGACCGCAGCCAGGCCGGGCGGCGACGTCGAGGACGGCTACCTGTTCGGGTACGGCGAGAACTACGACAGTGCGCTGGCCGACCTGGCGAAGCTCACCGGCAACGCCCCGATGCTGCCGGAGTCCCTCTTCGGGAACTGGTACTCGGACTTCCACCCGTACTCCGAGAGCGACTACAAGAACACGATCCTGCCCGGCGCGCAGGCCAACGACGTCAGCCTCGACGCCCTCTCGGTGGACACCTACTGGCACAGTCCCGACCAGTGGGCGTCCTGGGAGTTCAACAGCTCCCTGTTCCCCGACCCGCCGGAGTTCTTCGCCTGGGCCGACGGCCAGCACCTCTACGTCGATCTCGCCCTGCACGGCCAGATACCGGTCGGCGACCCGCAGGCCGCTGCGACGCTGGCGACAGCCGGCGGCAGCCTCGCGCAGGCGGGGTGCCCGACATTCGGGCCCTCCGACACCTGTTACGTCTTCGACTGGGGCAACGAGTCGCAGGCCGAGGCGTACTTCAACCTCGTGCAGGAGCTGTCCAACGACGGCGCGAACTTCTACTGGCTCGACTGGTGCTGCGAGGCGTCCGTCGTCTCGACCCCCGGAGTCGACCCGGACGGCTGGATCGGGCAGCTCAGTGCCCAGCAGATGATCGACGACGGCGCGCGCGGCTTCGTCCTGTCCCGGGAGGGCGCCTCGAACCTGCAGCCGCTGGCCGGGCGGTACCCGAGCGGCGCATGGGCCGACCACCGCTCTGTCGTCCACTTCACCGGCGACGCGTACGCGACCTGGAGCCTGATCTCCGACGAGATCCAGCGCACCACAGGCGAGGCGAGCATCGGTGAACCCTACGTCAGTGACGACATCGGCGGCTTCTATGCGCCGCCGGGCACGAGCAACGACCCCGACGACCTGTACCTGCGCTTCCTGCAGATGGGCGTGTTCCAGCCGATCATGCGGCTGCACTCCTCGGACCTGAACCGCCTCCCCTGGCAGTTCGACTCCACCGTTCAGCCCATCGGCGACGCGTTCATGCAGTTGCGTGAATCGCTCGTCCCGTACCTCTACAGCCTGTCGGAGAACTCCACCACCACCGGACAGCCGATGGCGCAGGCCCTTTACCTCGACTACCCCGGCCAGGCGGCGGCCTATACGAACCCGAACGAATACCTCATGGGCTCGCAGGTCCTCGTCGCGCCGGTCACCACGCCCGGCACCGACCCGCAGACCACCGTCTGGTTCCCGCCCGGCACCTGGACCGACTGGTTCACCGGCACCAGCTACACCGGCCCGAGCACGCAGACGCTGACCGTACCGCTCAGCCAAATGCCGGTCTTCGTCAAGGCAGGCGGCATCATCCCGCTTCAGCCTTCGAACGGCCACGCCGACACTGCCGACACCGCCCCGCTCACCCTCAAGGTCTACGCGAGCGCGAACAGCACCTACAGCCTCTACGAGGACGCCGGCAACGGCCTGGGCTACGAGCAGGGACAGTCGCGCACGACGCCGATCACGTACAGCCAGTCCGGGACGTCCTCGACGCTGACCGTCGGTCCGGGCGCGGGCACCTACCCGGGCGCGCCGACCAGCCGGACCTACACCTACCAGCTCGTCGGCGTGACGGCGCCGACCTCCGTGCTCGTCAACGGCCAAACGACCGCTGCGTGGTCGTACAACTCGGCCACGGACACCCTCACGGTCACCCCGCCCGCGGCGTCCGTGAGTCAACCGCTCACCATCACCGAAGGCACCGCGGAGGCCCCGTATGGCGGAACGCCGGCGGCGATCCCGGGGACGGTGCAGGCGGCCAACTACGACACCGGCGGCCAGGGCGTGGCCTACAACGTCACCTCGATCAACGGCACCGGCAACAGCTACCGATCCGATGGCGTGGACCTGGAGACCTGCACCGACACCGGTTGCGGCGACGATATCGGCTGGACCGGGTCCGGGCAGTGGTTCAAGTACACCGTCAACGTCGCGACCGCGGGGGCTTACACGGTCAGCCTACGGCTGGCCTCACCCTATGGAGTGACCGACGGCCTGGACGTCGCCGGTTCGGCCGGCACCAACCTGTCCGGGAACATCAACGTCCCGAACACCGGCGGCTGGCAGAACTGGACCACCGTCACCACGACCGTCACCCTGCCCGCCGGCCAGCAGACACTGACCATCGACCAGGACAACGGCGGCTGGAACATCCACCAGCTCACCTTCGGCTGACGCACCGGGAGTCAGCGATCTGGGATCCTTCCGGAATGGATGTCAGAGACAGCGCGAATCCGGTGGTGCTGAGCGCCTCGCGGTGGCTGGCCGGAATTAATTCGCGCCACCCGTGGAGTCACAACGAGCACTTCCACGGCTGGATCCTGCGCAACCTGCCCGCCCGCCGGCACGCGGCGATCGACGTCGGCTGCGGGACCGGGGTGCTCGCCGGGAAACTGGCTCCCCACTTCGCGAGCGTCATCGGGATCGACGCCGACGAGGGCATGGCTGCCGCAGCGAGCACGCGCCTGGCCGGCGAGGGGCGGGTGAGCATTACGCGGTGCCGCTTCGACGCGTTCGCCGCGGCGGCCGACGGACCCCAGGCCGACCTGATCACGATAGTGGCGGTACTGCACCATCTCGACCTCGCCGAGACCCTGTCACGGATTCCGCACCTGCTGGCGCCCGGGGGGCGGCTGCTCGTCGTCGGCCTGGCCAAAGTGAACTCGGTGACTGATGCGACGTTCGACCTGGTCTCGGCGGCGGCGAATCCGGTCATGGGTCTGATAAAGCACCCCCGGCCGGCGCCGGCCGCTGACCGGGCTGCGACTGCGGCCGGACGGCCCGTGATGCCGGTGCGTGATCCATCCATGACCGTCGCCGAGATCGGCGCGGTCGCCGGCGCCCACCTGCCGGGCACCGTGATCCGCCGACGGCTGTTCTTCCGCTACACCCTGCGATGGGACAAACCGAGATGACCGGGCTCGCGGTATGCGCGCAGGCCGCACCGGTGACGACCGCGATCCTGTTCACGAATAAGCCGTTCCGGGCAGAGCGCCGTCCATGCTGTATCCGCCGTCCACGTCAAGGCAGGCACCGGTCGTGTAGCAGGCTTCGTCGGAGGCGAGGTAGCAGATGGCTGAGGCCACCCACTCCGGCGGCGCGATCTTCCCCAGCGGGATCCTCATGGTCAGGGCCCTGACGATCTCGGGGGTGTAGATCGGGTCGCTCATCCCGGTCCGCGTGGCGCCGGGGCGTACGCAGTTGACGGTGACGCCGCGGGGTGCGAGCTCGGAGGCGAGCGTGCGGGTCATCGCCTCGAGCCCGCCTTTGGTGGCGGTGTACGGTGCCGCGTTCGGCTCGGAGACCACGGCGTGCACCGAGGAGACGTTCACGATGCGCCCGGGGGTGTCGTTCTCGACCATGATCCGTGCCACCGCCTGGCTGAGGAAGAAGATCCCGGTGAGGTTCACTGCGATCACCCGATCCCAGTCGGCGCGCGTGACCTCCAGGAACGGGGCGATGCGCAGGATCCCGGCGATGTTGGCGAGCACGTCGACGTGTCCGTGCTCCGCGCGCAGGTGCTCCGCGACGGCGTCGGGGGTCGCGGGATCGGCGACGTCGAGGGCGAGGCGGCGGACCTGCTCGTCGTGCTGCGCGGGCCAGGGCCGGGTGTGTTGGAGGTCGACGGCCACGACGGTGGCGCCCTCCTCGAGCAGCCGCAGCGCGGTGGCGCGGCCGATGCCGGAGTCGGCGCCGGTGACCACGGCGACCTTCTGGGCGAATCTCATGGGCCTTCAGGCCTTTCCTGGACGGTGCCGGTAGTGGTGCGAGGGCCGCCCGGGAACGGCGGCGGCGCGCTGGAGGACCGCGCCGGACAGCGGCCATTGCGCCAGCTGCTCCCCGGTGAGGTCGACGGACGCCGAGGTGATGTACATGGTGCGCAGATCCGGGCCGCCGAAGGCGAGGCTGGTGGGACGCAGCACCGGAACCTCCACGCTCTCGGCCACCTGCCCGTCGGGGGTGAAGCGGGTGAGGTGCGCGCCGTCCCAGAACGCGCACCACACGCACCCCTCCGCGTCCACGCGCAGACCGTCCGGAATGCCCGGCAGATCCGTGGTGTCGGCGAACACCTCCCGATCGAGCACTGCGCCTGTCGAGACCTCGAACCGGTAGCGGTAGATCCGGTTCGCCCGGGAGTCGACGAAGTACATCCAGCGCCCGTCCGGCGACCAGTCGACGCCGTTGGCACAGTAGAAGCCCTCGTCGACGGTCGCATAGGTGCCGTCCGCCTCGAGCCGGTAAAGGCGGCCTTCCGGCCGCGTCTCACTGTCCTCGAGCGAGCCGGTCCAGAAGCGGCCGGCCGGATCGACCGAGCCGTCGTTGAACCGGCACGCCGGGCGCTGCGCCTCCGGGTCGGCGATGAACGCGAGCCGGCCGGTCAGCGTGTCGAACAGCTGCCATCCGGTGCGCAGCCCGGCGATCACGGTGGCCGGATCCTCGGTCAACCCCAGGCAGCCGACCTGTGCGCCGAGGCTCCACTCCGTGAAGTCGCCGGCCCGGGCTCCGTACGCATGCACCTCGCCCTTGGCGATGTCGACCCAGTACAGGCGCTCGGTGCGGGTATCCCACAGCGGCCCTTCCCCGAGGGTCGCGCGCCCGTTCCAGAGCACTGATACATCGCTCGAATGTTTCATGTCCTTGACCATAGATCGAAGCAGAGCGGCCGGAGAAGCGCGAGAAAAAGCACGCGGCGATCCGCAAGGCGGAACTACGCGCGGTGAGCAGCAGGGCACTGAGGGTACTGCCACTCAGCTCCGGCTTGAAGCGTCTCCGCCGCCGGTTTATTGTTGCCGCGGATGGGGATTTTACGGCTGCGGCGCAGGATTTTGCGAAGTACCGAGCGGGTTAGGTCCCTGCAAGTCGATCCACGACATGGCCAGACAGTGGAAGGGATGCGTAATGGCACGGGGTGCGGGAGCGGCTGCGGCCGGGGCATTTGCGCGGCGCGGGATGGTCGCATCACTGATCGTGCTGGCCCTCGCGGCGGGGGGCGCGGCGGGTTGCTCGAGCGGGTCGGGCGGGTCGGGCGCGGCAGTGGGCGACGCCTCGGCGTCGGCTTCGGCGTCGGACGCGATCTCAGCGACCTGCATCACGCCCGGGAGCGCGCAGGCCAAGCAGATCGTGCACTATGCGTCCCCTGACGGCGTGCAGGTCGAGGCCTACATGAGCAGCCCGCCCGCGGGAAAGCAGGTGAGTTCGTCCGGCACGGTGGGCATGGTGATCGTCCACCAGTCCCAGCAGACCCTGTGCGAGAGCTTGAGCTCGGCGGTGCTGTTCTCCCGCGCCGGCTACCTCGTCCTCGCGCCCACGGTCGGCGAGTACCAGCAGGTGGCCGACGTCGAGGCGAGCGTGACCTATCTGCGCGCGCACGGGGCGAAGCAGGTCGTGCTGCTCGGCGCGTCGATGGGCGGCACCGCTGTGCTTCAGGCCGCCGCCTCGGTGAAGCCGCCGGTGCAGGCCGTGGTCAGCCTCTCCGGCCCGAGCATCTACTCCCCGATGGACGCCCTGCTCACCGCGCCGACACTCGCGGTCCCGGTGTTCTATTCGGCCGGGGCCCAGGACACCGAGTTCGCCACGGACGAGACCGACCTCTACAACGCCACCACGGAGAAGGACAAGACCCTCGACATCGTGCCGAACGACTCCTCGCACGGCTTCGCGCTGCTCGGCGACCTGCTGTCGCAGGTCGAGGCCTTCCTTCAGGCGCACATCAGCTGACCGCCGCCCGATTCGCACTTTAATCATTCCCGGCGCAGCTTGAGCACCAGCCAGAGGCCGTGGAACTTCCAATCTGTACCAATCCGTAAAATGGCACAGGTCCGCCTTTGGCTATCTGGCGTTGATATGGCATTGCTATGGCATTGCTTTCGTAAGACCCGGCGGCCGGTAACACTTTTGGCTGCACCCAGCTGGCACATCAGCCGCTTCACGTTTCCAGGTCGTCAACCGGGGCATCAAGGGGGCGCTGCGCGGCCAGCCGCGCCGGTCTTTTCGGCGCGAGCATTTCCGTCGGGTCGAGGAGTGAAGATGACCGTTCAAGACGCAACCTCAGAACGCGGAATCCGGAGCCTGGTGCCGGCCCGCATCGACCGGCTTTCCTGGTCCCGGTTCCACACGAGGATGGTTATCGCCCTGGGGGTGGCGTGGATCCTCGACGGGCTCGAGGTGAGCATCGCGAGCACCGTCAGCTCCTTCATGACGGAGCCGGCCGCGCTGAACATGAGCCCGGCCTCGGTCGCCTTCTCGGTCGGTACCATCTACCTGCTCGGCGAGGTCTTCGGGGCGCTGCTCTTCGGCAACCTGTCCGATCGGTGGGGCCGGCGCAACCTCTTCATGATCACCCTCGGGGTGTACCTGATCGGCGGCGGCCTGAGCGCGCTGACCTTCGGGCGCGGCGAGGGCTGGGTGATCTACCTGAACGCCACCCGGTTCATCGCGGGCGCGGGCATCGGCGGCGAGTACGCGGCCATCAACTCCGCGATCGACGAGCTGATCCCGGCGCGGTTCCGGGGCCGGATCGACATCGCGGTCAACGGGACCTACTGGGCCGGCGCGTTCCTGTCCTCCGTGCTGACCATCCTGGTGATCAAGCACCTCGACGTCAGCTACTCGTGGCGGATCGGCTTCCTGTTCGGCCCGGTGCTCGGCGTGGTGATCCTGTTCGTGCGGCGCAACCTGCCGGAGAGCCCGCGCTGGCTGGTGATGCACGGCAGGGTCGAGGAGGCCGAAGCGGCGGTCAGCCGGATCGAACAGGAGACCACGGCCACCGGCGGGGAGCTGGGGGAGGTCGACGAGTCGAAGGCGATCGAGATCCAGCCCGCGAACAGCGTCGGCTACTGGACGCTGACCAAAACGCTGTTCACCCGATATCCAGGGCGGTCGGTGCTCGGCTCGTCGCTCATGATCACCCAGTCGTTCCTCTACAACGCGATCTTCTTCACCTACTCGCTGGTGCTGACGAAGATCTACGGGGTGTCCGCCGGCAACGTGGCGTACTACTTCATGGCGTTCGCGATCGGCAACCTGCTCGGGCCCCTGCTGCTCGGACACCTGTTCGACACGATCGGGCGGCGCAGGATGATCTCCAGCACCTACCTGATCGCCGGAGTGGCGCTGGCGATCAGCGCGTTCCTCTTCCACGCGGGGGCGCTGACCGCCCTCACCCAGACCGTCTGCTGGTGCGTCATCTTCTTCTTCGCCTCCGCGGGCGCCAGCGCCGCGTACCTGACGGTCAGTGAGATCTTCCCGGTCGAGGTGCGTGCCAAGGCGATCGCGGTGTTCTTCGCCATCGCGCAGAGCTTCGGCGCCTTCGGCCCCTGGTTCTACGGCAAGCTGATCGGCACCACCACCGGGACCCCCGACTACCTGGAGCACCACTCCAAGCTGTTCATCGGCTACCTGATCGGCGCCGCGGTCATGATCGCCGGGGCGATCGTCGAGGCCTTCCTCGGGGTGAACGCCGAGGGCCGGTCGCTGGAGGACGTGGCCACCCCGCTGACCGCCGTCGGCAAGCCGACCGGGCTGCTGAGCAACCCGACCGGAGCACCCCGCCCGCCCGCGGCTTAACGCCCGGGGCCGGTCGGCGGGCCCCGCCGACCAGCCGGTCCGTCCGGTCCGCTGTCCCCTTGTCAGGCGGCCGTCGTGGAGCCGAACAGCTCCGCGGCGGCCGCCTGCGTGTGTAAGCACCCGGCGACGCCGGCGGGGATCCCTTCTGGCTGACGGCAACCAGGCCTTGACGCGCTCCCGGATCGGCCATACAGTCTGGCGGCGGGGGATTGAAATGTTTCATTATACGGGGAAGGAGACTGTGTCGTGCCCCGAGGCTGACCCGAACCGCCTGACGCGAGCCGCCACAGCGCTCATGACATGCTCCGATGGCCGCGACAGGACCGCACCTCCCCTTCCGGCGCAGGCGCCACTGTGCCCGAGTATGAAACGTTTCTAGACCGGAGGCCGGAGACCCGGCCCCGTCCGCCGCCGCCGCCCACGGCGGTCGCTCCCTCCCGCTCTGCCGGACACTGCCCCCGGAGAGGATCACGCACATGGCCCCGCGCCCGCCCGGCCCGTCTGCCGTCCCCGACTCCCCCACGCCGACCCCGCCCGGTGCCGCCGAAGCCGCCGGCCTGGACCGCCGGCGCTTCCTCGCGATCGGCGGCACCGCGGCCGGCGGGCTCGGCGCCGCTCTGGCGACGGGCTCGGCCGTGCCCGCACAGGCGGCGGCGTCCGGCTCCGCATCGTCGTCGGCGACGGCTGCGGCCTCGGCCGGCGGCGGGGCGCCGGCCGGGTTCGGCCCGCTCCAGGTCGGCGCGCTGCAGACCGCCTCGATGACGGATCCGGTCGGCATCGACTTCCCCGCCCCGACGCTGAGCTGGCAGCTCATTGATACGCCGCGCCGCGCGGCCGGCGGCCCCACGCGCGCCGCGCAGAGCGCTTACCAGATCCAGGTCGCCAGCAGCGAGCAGCTGTTGCAGTCGGGCCGCCCGGATCTGTGGGACAGCGGCCGCACCGCCTCGGCGCAGAACTTCCAGATCGGCTACGGCGGAAGGCCGGTCGGCTCGCGCACGCGGGCCTCGTGGCGGGTGCGCGTCTGGGACGCGGACGGGCGCGCCTCCGGCTGGAGCGAACCCGCGACGTGGGAGTCCGGCCTGCTCGACCCGTCCGACTGGTCGGCGCGCTGGATCGGCAACGCCGCCTGGGAGGCCCCGCATCCGCTCACGGTGAGCCTGGCCGCCGCGCAGACGGCCCGCTACGTGCAGCTGACCGTCACCGACCTCGGCCAGCCGGCCGCGGAGGTCGGCGATCCGGCCTTCCTGCCGCAGCTGCAGATGGCCGAGTTCGTGCTCTACGACTCCTCCGCGCCGATCGTCAACCTAGCGCTCGGCGCCGCCGTGACCGCCTCCGAGAGCACGACCGTGCCGGGCCAGTGGGCGCCGGAATACCTGACCGACGGCAAGATCACCTCGATCGACGCGCCGTACGGGTATCAGAGTGCGATCCATCCCGAGACGGACGTGTCCGCCACGCCGATCGTGCTGACCTTCGACCTGGGCTCGGCGCAGACCTTCGACCAGGCCGTGCTGTACCAGCGCTGGGACGCGCCGGACCAGTGGGGCGTGACGCCGGACTATCCGCGCTCGTTCACGATCGCCGTGGCGGACGCGCCGGCCGGGCCGTTCACGCAGGTCGCGAGCGTGAAGAAGGACGACAAGCCGTATCCGCCGTCCAGCCTGCACACCGCACCGGCCGGCCTGCCGCTGTTCGCGCGGCAGTTCACCGTGTCGAACAGCTCTGTCAAGCAGGCTCGCTTGTACGTGTCCTGCGCCGGCATCCACATCGCGACGGTCAACGGGTCGCCGGCGACCGCGAACGTGCTCGAGCCGCCGGTGGGCAACGTGCTCGACGAGGTGCAGTACGCGACGTACGACGTCACGGCACTGATACGGCACGGCGAGAACGCCGTCGGCGTCGAGCTCGGACCGGGGACCTGGGACATCTTCAACACCCCGGCGTTCCCGTCCCGCTACATCAAGGCCACCGCCGGGTTCGGGCCGCCGCGGCTGATCGCCCAGCTGGAGCTGGTCTTCGCCGACGGCCGCCGCCAGGTGGTCGGCACGGACGAGTCCTGGCTCACCGGGCTCGGCGCCACGACGTTCAGCAACTGGTACGGCGGCGAGGACTACGACGCGCGCCGGGTGCAGACCGGATGGGACGAGCCCGGCACGGACCTGAGCGACTGGAGCAGCGCGGTTGCGACCTCGGCCCCGGCCGCCGACACAACGCTGATCGGCCGGCAGGCGCCCGCGGTGCAGATCGTCGAGTCCGGCACCGCGAAGACGATTACGAACCCTGTCAGCGGAATCTACGTGGTCGACTACGGCGTCAACGCCGCAGGGTGGCAGGAGCTTGCGCTCGACGCCCCGGCCGGGACCGTGATCACCATGCGGCCGGCCGAGAAGCTGCTGGCCGCCGGGACGGTCGACCAGTCGACCACCGGCACGCCGATCTACGACACCTACATCGCGGCCGGCACCGGCAACGAGGTCTGGCATCCCCGCTTCATGTACCACGGCCTGCGCTACCTCCAGGTCGAGGGCCTGCCTCAGGCTCCTGCGACGAGCGGTGCGCGGCGGCACGTGCTGCGCGCCGCGAACGCCGACTCGGCCTCCTTCACCTGCTCGGACCAGCTGCTCAACGCGATCCACGGCATCATCAACCGGGCCCTGCAAAGCAACATGTTCTCGACGCTGACCGACTGCCCGCACCGGGAGAAGCTCGGCTGGCTCGACGACATCGGGCTGATCTTCGACGTGGCGGCGCGCAACTACGACGTCGCCGCGCTCTATCGCAAGATCCTGCGCGACGTGGCCGATGCGCAGACCGCGGACGGCCTCGTCCCGACGACGGCGCCGGAGCTCGCGCTGTTCGCCGGGGCGTTCCGGGACGACGCGAACTGGGGCGGCTCGATCGTCCTGGCACCCTGGCAGATGTACCGCACCTACGGGGACGTACAGACGTTGAGCCAGTACTACCCGGCGATGCAGAAATACCTGGGCTACCTGGCAACCAAGGCCTCCGGATATCTGCTCAACGACGGTCTCGGCGACTGGATCACGCTGAACTCGACGACGCCGGTGGGCGTCACCGCGACCTACGCCTATAAGCGGATTGCCACGACGATGAGCCGGATCGCCGCGCTGTTGGGGAAGAGCTCTGACGCAGCGTCGTACGCGGCGCTGGCCGGTCAGATCGCAGGGGCCTTCAACGCGGAGTACTACGACGCGGCGAACGCCGGCTACAGCTCGGGCAGCCAGGCCTGCAACGCGCTTGCACTGGACGGCGGGTTCGTGTCGAGCGGCGACCACGACGCCGTCCTCGCGACGCTGATCGGCACGATCCAGGCGGCCGGCAACCACCTGGACGTCGGCGAGATCGGGCTGCCCGCAGTGTTCCGGGTGCTCGCGCAGGCCGGGCGGCACGACGTGATCTACGACATCGCGACCCTGACGACCTATCCGAGCTACGGCTACCAGGTGCAGACCGGCTCGACCTCGCTGGGCGAGGACTGGGGCGGGATGGGCACCAGCGGCTCGCAGAACCACTGGATGCTCGGCGCGCTCGACGCGTGGTTCACCGCCGGCCTCGGCGGGATCACTCAGACGGAGCAGTCGATCGCCTATACGAACCTGGCGATCGCGCCGGCCGTCGTCGGCGCGCTCACCTCGGCCGCCGCGACGTATCAGGGGCCGCAGGGGCGGATCGCGACCAGCTGGGAGCGCGACGCGACGTCGGTCGCGCTCGATGTCGAGATCCCGCCGAACACGACTGCGACGGTGACCCTGCCGCTGGCTCCGGCCGGCGGGGCGGGCGCGCAGGTCTCGGCCACCGGCGGCGCGGAGCTCACCGGCAACGACGGGACGAGCGCGGTCTGGAGCGTCGGCCCCGGCGACTGGCATTTCCGCGTCGCGGCCGCCGCCTCGCGCGGCTGAGAGGGAGGCAGAACATGCCCATGCGAACGCGTACACCCGGACCGCGCCGTTGCGGCGCCGAAGGCAGACCGGATAAGAGTACGAACACGGATGGCGGCGCGGATACTGGCTCCGGCGCGGATTTCTCCACTCGCGGCGCTCCTGGCGCAGGGGTCGAATTCACCCGGCGGCGGCTGATGGCGCTGAGCGCGGCGGTCGCGGCTGGGGTCGCGCTGCCCTGGGGATCGGCGGCCGCGGCGCTGGCCGATGCGGCGCCCGGGGTGTCGAACGCGAACAGCGAGCAGTGGCGGGCGCAGTTCGGCAGGCCGCCGCTGTCGGTGGCGCCGAAGTTCCGCTGGTGGTGGCCGAACGGCCAGGTGGACCCGGCGGAGATCGCGCGGGAGGTGGACGAGGTCGCCGCGGTCGGCTGGGGCGGCCTGGAGGTCTCGGACATCCACGCCAGCGGCCTGGACCAGCTCGACATCGTGGACGACGGCTGGGGGTCGGCGGCCTGGGTCGCGGCGCTGGAGGCCGCGCTGGCGCAGGCGAAGCTGCGCGGCCTGTCGATCGACCTGACGCTCGGGCCCGGCTATCCGGTGTGCGCTTCGAGCATCACGGCCGACAGTCCCGCCGCGTCGAACGAGCTAGCGCATGGTGTGGTGACGGTAGCCGGTGGCGCTACCTATAGCGGTCCGGTGCCTGCGTCCGTGGTGGCGCCCGGGAGCGGCGTTACGCAGCAGACGCTGTACAAGGTGCAGGCTGCGCTTACGACGGGACCCGCCGTCAAAGGCATCACGCCGCTCGATCAGTCCTCGCTGGTGGACCTGACGCCGAGCGTGAGCGACGGGCAGATCAGCTGGACCGCTCCGGCCGGGTCGGGCAGCTGGGTGCTGCTGGCCTACTGGCTGCGCGGCACCGGCCAAGAGCCCAAGGGCGGCGGGCCGTTCACGACGCCGACCGCCTACGTGGTCGACCACTTCAGCGCGATCGGCACCAAGGCGGTGACCGACTGGTGGGACCGGTCGATCCTCAGCCCGCGGATCGAGGCCCTGCTGCGCCAGGTCGGCATCGCGTTCTTCGAGGACTCGCTCGAGCTGTCGACCGTGTCGACGATCTGGACGCCTGGCCTGCCCGCCGCGTTCGAGCAGAGCCTGGGTTACGACGTGGTGCCCTACCTGCCGGTGGTCGTGACGATCAACGGCAAGTACCAGTTCGCCTACGACCCGACGCTCAGCTCGCACGTCCGCGACGACGTCAATGCCGTGATGTCTTACCTGTACCAGGAGAATCACCTGTTCGGGTTCCAGGACTGGGCGAACCGGCACGGGATGCAGTACCGGATGCAGCCGTACGGGCTAACCACCGACTCGCTGTACTTCGCCTCGTTCCTGGACATCCCGGAAGGCGAGACGCTTGGTTTCAAGAACCTGGACGACTACCGGGTGCTGTGCGGAGGGCGCGACCTGGCCGGGCATCTGAAGCTGTCCTGCGAGGCGCTCGCCTATGCGAACGGTGCTTATTCGACGACGTGGAACGAAGGCCTGCAGACGATCGGCAGCTACTTCGCGGCCGGGGTGAACCAGTCGGTGGTCCACGGCTTCGCGTACGCGGACGCGCCGGGGGCGACCTGGCCGGGATTCGCCGCATGGTCGCCGTATCAGGAGACCGCGATCGGTTACGCGGAGGCGTGGGGGCCGCGGCAGCCGACCTGGGAGCACATGCCCGACATCGCAGGGTACATATCGCGCACGCAGTGGGCTATGCAGACTGGCACGCCTAAGTACGACCTCGTGTTCTATCGGCAGAAGGGTTATACATCGACCGGGATCGGCGCCCCGTGGTCGACGAACTCGGGGATACCGACCGGCTGGACGCACAGTTTCGCCACCGACCGGGTGCTGACGCTGCCGAAGGTCGAGGTGCGGGGCGGCCGGCTGGCGCCGGACGGTCCGTCGTTCGGCGCCATGGTGCTGGGCCCGGACCAGTTCAACGGCAGCTCGACCGAGATCAGCCTGCAGGGCGCGCGGCTGCTGCTGGGCTTCGCGAAGGCGGGGCTGCCGACGGTGGTGCTCGGCGACTGGTCCCCGGCGGTGTCCACCGGGCTGGCGTCGGGCCAGGTGAACGCCGAGGTGGCCGCGGCGATCGCGGAGCTGCTGACGCTGCCGTCGGTGGTCGAGGTGTCCGACCAGACGCTGATCCCTGATGCGCTCGCGCAGCTGGGCGTGGTCCCGCTGGTGCAGCAGACCTCTTCGAGCCTGATGCATATGCACCGCGTCGACGGCAAGGTCGATATCTACTACCTGGCCGACGCAAGGCATGCGGCGAGTTCGAAGATCACAGCGGTCTCGCAGACCGTATGGCTCAGCGCTATTACGCCGAACGCGGTGCCCTATCGGCTGAACGCGTGGACCGGGGAGATCACCCGGATCGCGCAGTTCACCCGGCAGGGCGGCCAGGTCGGCATCCAGGTGGCGCTCAATCCGGGCGAGAGCACGATCGTCGTGCTGGCGGCGCCGGGCTGGGCCGGGGAGCGCGGCGCGGTGCAGGTGACGGCGACCGAGGCGGACGCGGTGTTCCTCGGCGGCAACGGCGGTCAGGTCGTCGCCCGCGCGGCGCAGGCGGGCGACTACGCGACGACGCTCGCGGACGGCACGGTGCTGTACAGCGTCATCGGGAACGTACCCGCGCCGATCGCGCTGACCTCGTGGACGCTGGCGGCGGAGGACTGGCAGCCGGCCCCGGGCGCGACGAGCGCGACCGACACGGTCAAGCCGGTGGTGAACGTGGCGCTGTCGGCGCTCGCGCCGTGGTCGTCGATCCCTCAGTTGCAGGACTCGTCCGGCGTCGGGCACTACTCCGCGACGGTGACGCTGCCGGCGAGTTGGAACCGCAGCCTCGGCGCGACGCTGAGCCTGGGGACGGTGCTGGACACATTCCGGGTCTGGGTCAACGGAGTGCGCGTTCCGCCGGCCGGGCTGCTCGCCTCGTCGATGGATCTTGGATCGCTGCTGCGGCCGGGGCAGAACACGATTCAGGTGGATGTCGCGACGACGCTCATCAACCGCCTTCGCGTGGTGACGCCGGGCATCTACGGGGTCGAAGCGAGGCAGGCGTACGGGCTGATCGGGCCGGTGCAGTTGACGCCTTATGGGCAGGCGATCGCAAGCTGAGACGCAAGTGAATCAGTGGGAAGACAGGGACTCTCCCGGCCGGGCGACGGACTTCGGGCCGGCCAGCCGACCGGACGGATGATCATCCGATCGGGCGAGGCGCCGAACGGGCTACTTCTTCGGGCCCTTACGGCGGACTCTGATGTCGCGCGTGTCGGTCACCGCGATGCGCATGATCTGGAGCGGCACCCCGTAGGCGGCCAGGGCCCGCAGCGCGTGCTCGGTCGCCTGCTCCTGGCCGTCGTCCGGGCCGGCCGCCACCTGGCAGCGGAAGGTGAAAAAGGTCAGTCCCGGGTCGCAGCTGAAGGTGCCGGCCTCGGTGAAGGCCGCCTGCAGCGCGTCGGTCTGGATGGGCAGGGCGTCGTCCTCGCCGACCGGCGCTTCGAAGGTGCCGCGGATGGTCACCCTGAACACGGAGCAGCTGGTCCTTTCGGGGATGGGGCGAAGCCGCCGGGGTCGGGCCGACCGCAGGTGACGCGGTGTCACCCGGCGGCACTACCGGCGGCCTTGTTCGGCGCGGTCCGCAGGATCGCGCGCACCACCTCGGGCGGCAGGTCCAGGTACCCCTGCCCCGCGCCCGATTCCTCACATTCTTCCGCGAGGCGCACCGCTAAGGCACGTCCGGCATCCTCCCCAATGGCGGCCGCACCGTGGATCCGGGGGCGGATCTGCGCCTCCCGCGGATCATAGACGGTGAAGCCGACACGGAAATCGCGCCGCGAACCGCGCTCCTCGCGCCGTCCGGCGGCAGTGGAGACGAGCAGGTCGCCGCCGTCCCGGCGGACCCGACCGCCGAGGTCCGCGGGCTGCCGCCGGGATCGATCGCGCCGAGCCCGGCGAACTCGGCCGATCGGGCAATCTTCGGACGGAGTCGTTCAAGATCGTCATGACCGGGAGCCCAAGATACCCACCGCACGGCGTGTCGGGAGCGAGTGACAGCGGCGGCCGTATCGGCGATCGGGCTACGTCGCAGATCCGGGGCTCGGTGCCGGTGATACAGATGTTCTCCGGGTGAACAACGTGGCTCTTGCTACCTGTGGGTAGGGGGTTGCCTTCAGGGCCGATGGCTGCGGCGGGTACGGCCGCCGAGTGGGCCGGTGAGGGCGGCGGCGAGCATAGGGGCGGCGCGTTCGGTGACGCCCCGGGGCCTTCGGCGCAAGGCGGCGGGACGCGGAGTCCGGACCGGACGCCGGCCGGCCTCCCGGCGCGGAGCGGGCCTCGGGCGTCGGCCGGGTCCGGTATGCGGCCAGGGCCAGCTGTATCGAGAGCGAGACGCCGATCTCGCGCAGCCCGTTCGACTCGTTCGCCATCGACCGGGAGAGAGCCTGCGCTTGGTCGCGCGTGATGTCCCGGCGCGGGCGGAAGGCGGCCGCAGTGGAGCCTCCGGCGATCACGACCAGGATGGCGAGCAGAATGGTGAGCCGGTACCTGCGCCGGATCCGGCGCCGCTCGCGGCGCGCGGCGGCCCGGTGCGCCTTGAGGCTCCGCTGGTAGAACTCCGTCTCGAGGCGGTTCAGCTCGCCCGCGCGGCCGCCGTGCTCGATCGACTCGGCCGCCGCCTGCAGCAGCCCGCCGCGGCACAGGCTGTCCCGGTCGCGGCCGGACAGCTTCCAGGCCTGTGCGGCCTCGGTGATCCGGTGGTGCAGGCGCATCCAGTCCTGATACGCGTCGACCCATCCGGTCAGCCGCGGCCATGCCCGCAGCAGCGCGTCGTGGGTGATCTCGACGCGTTCGCCGTCGATTGTCAGCAACCGCGCGGCGACGAACAGGCCGAGGACCCGGCGGGTGTCATCGTCCTCTGCTTCGCGGTCGTCCTCGACGATCTCGGAGATCGGCGCCCACCGCCGGGACCCGGTCCGCGCCGGGCCGGCCCTCGCCGAGCACTTCCAGGACCCTGCGGAACGGGTCGAGGTAGGTGAGCTGCGGCAGGTGGGCGCCGGTGAGGTAGCCGCTGAGGGTGCCGGCCGGGACCCTCGCCCCGGCGGCCAGGTCGCGCACCGCGAGGCCCGCGCGCCGCCGGGCCAGCGTCAGCTCCCTGCCGAAGTCGGCCGGGCTGGCGATCCGGGCCGGATCAGGGCTCTCACGGTCGGGTTCAGGGGACGCGGACGCGTCCGAGCTGCCGTCGGACACATGGTTCCCCCCATGGAGCGCATTACGACACGATGTTGACTCGCATCCACGATAGCCACCCGTGCCGCGCCTTGTTCGCGACTCGCCGCAATACTCGATGATCCTTCTGCGGCCGGCTCCCCTCGTGCGCCCGGGGATCCGGCCACGCCGCGCCGCCGACCGCCGAGATCATGGCGTTATCAAGTAATCACCCCATGTAGCCGTCCGACATATCGGCGGCGGGTCGGACAGTCCGACTGTGACCGAGCTTTCCCGGAACCGGTCCGCTCTCCCGCCGCGCGCGGCACGGTAAAGCCGCGGCCCGCAGCATCGGGCCGCTTCCGCCGGCGCGCCGGCGATGCCGCCGAGTGGAGGGGAGGGCGGTATGGCCGCGTCCGGCGGTGAGGGAACGCGGCCGCGGCGCCCCGACCGTCCGAGGCGCCGCCGCCGCACGCTGCCGCCAACGGCGGCTGGGAACAGAATATTGATCAGTAGTCGACGTACAGGTCGTACAGTCCGGGGCCGTCCACACTGGACGCGCCTATCTCATCGCAGTAGTAGGACACCCACTTGCCGGCCTGCTCGCCGGCGTATCCGGCGGAGCTGCACGCGTCGCCCCAGCCGTATGCGGCATAGAACACGTAGCCGTTGTCGGCGGGTGCGGCAGACGGCGCGGTTGCTGCAGAAGCTGAGGGGGCGATGAGCCCGACCATGGCGATCGCACTGGTCAGGGCCAGTGTCGAGGCGAGCGGAATGCGCTTCATGGTCTAAACCTATCCGCGGGACGGCGAAACGCAAGGCTTGACATCCGCCGTATCAGGGGGCGCAAATCAGCGATGTCAGAGCCGCGCTGAGCCCCGGGTTCCGGCGGGCTTTCCGGGTGGTGTCAGCGGGCCGGTGAATCCGCCCTCGAATGCCGGGATCATCCGTGTTCGACCACTACTACAGCCGTAGCTGTCTTGATGTCACCGGTTCGATGTGAAGCCGGAAGCGGTTCGTCGGGCGGGCGGCGCACCGCCACCGGCGATCAGCCGAGCAGCTGCTCCAAGCCCCGGGCGAGCCGACCGCCGCTGTCTCGCAGCAGGTGGTAGTACACGTAGTAACCGCGGCGCTCCGGCGAGACCCAGCCGGCCTCCTGCAGCAGCTTGACGTGCTTGGATATGCCCGCCTCGGTGAGCCCGACCAGTCCGGCGATCTCCCGGGTCGAGCGCGGCCGGCGGGCCAGCAGCTGGAGGATCTGCAGCCGGGTGGGGTCGCCGGCTGATCGCAGCAGCCTGAGCAGGTCCTCCGGCGGCACCGGGGCGCGGCCCTGCTGCTGCATCCCGTCCAGCGCGTAGGCGATCACCACGGTCTGCCGCTCCCGGCCGCCGCGCAGGTCCCGCTGGACCACGGCGGTCAGCTCCGGCCAGACGAAGTGCGACGGGACCAGCAGGATCCGGTCCCCGGCGGTCAGCTCGACCTGCAGCGGATCAGCGTCCTGCGCGGCGGCGGGCGGCCGGACCACGACGCCGCCGCCGCCCAGATCGGGGTGGACGTGCGCGGAGAGCTCCTCGAGCATGCGGGCGAGGCCGTGCCGCGAGGCGGTGCGGGCGCGGCGGGCGATGTCGTCGAGCAGGTGGCGCTCGAGGCTCGGCCAGTCCGCGGCGAGGCAGCGATCCCAGTAGCGCTCGAGGAATCCGGCGAAGCGGGCCCGGCACTGCGCCGGGTCGTCGATCAGCTCCCGCATGGCGGGCAGCGACGCGCGGTGGCGGGCTTCGACTGCGGCCAGCGCCTGGTCGCGCAGGCCCGGGTCGGTCCGGAAATCGGCGAGCGGAATGCGCGGGCCGCGCCCGCGCCGCGCCAGCGCACCGTGGATCAGCTGCTCCGCAAAGGCGCCGACGGGTGCTTCGCGCAGCGCGGCCAGCTCGTCGTTCCACGACCAGGCGTCGCCGGCGGGCCAGATCTCGCGGAACACGAGCGGCCGGTCCGTGTACCAGAAGGCGTATCGGTCCGCCTCGGCGCGCAGCTCGGCACCCATGCGCTCGCGCGCCTGCAGGATCCAGGAGATGTGCAGCGGGTGGTGCTTCGCGTTGTGCAGGACGTGCAGGCTGCGCAGAGCCTCGGCTGCGGGCGAGCAGGTGAAGGTGGCCAGGTCATCGGACGCTGCGGCGGGCGTGGCGACGGTGGGCGTGGCGGCGGGCGCGTCGGCGGTCGGGTCCGGCAGCCGCAGCCGGATCGTCATGCCTGGTCCCTCCGGCTCCCGTCGATCCGCTGTGCGATCAACTCATCAGCTAAACAGTTGGGGCGAGCCCCGAAGCTACCCTACGGTCCTTGTCGACGCCAGTGTGCGTCTACTGATACACATTGTCGAAGGGGTCTTACACCATGGGGATGCATCGCAGGGTCTTCCTCGGCGGCGCGCTGGCGGCGTCCGCGGCGATGGTCGTCGGCGGGGCGACCGGTGCGGTCGGAGCGCCGCTGTGGGACGGCGATCCGGGAGCCGGCGACGACGACACGGACGTTCAGAGCTTTGATGCGTTTCTGGCGCAGCGGGCGTCCGCGGGCGAGTTCTCCGGCGCGGCGCTGGTGGCGCGCGGCGGCCGGCCGCTGCTGGCGAAGGGCTACGGCCTGGCGGATCGCGGCCGCGGCGTCCCGAACGCGGCGCGGACCAGGTTCTGCATCTGCTCGATGGGCAAGATGTTCACCTCGGTCGGCATCGCCCGGCTGGTCGAGCGGGGCCGGCTGTCGTTCGGCGACACGATCGGGAGGTACGTGTCCGGATTCCCGGCCGCGATCGCGGATGCGGTCACCGTCAGCGAACTGCTGACGCACACCTCGGGTATGGGCGACGTGCTGGCCCGCACCGACGGGTCGGTGCCGCCGACCACACTGGCCGGGCTGATGAGCGAGATCGAGCAGCAGCCGCTGCTGTTCGCGCCGGGAACCGCGTTCAGCTACAGCAATTCGGGCTTCATCGTACTCGGCGCGATCATCCAGAGCGTCTCCGGTCAGGCCTATGACGAGTACGTACACGACCATGTCTTCGCACCGTCCGGCATGGCCGACACGGCGGTCCGGGTCTACACGCCGGACGACGTTCCGGGGATGGCGCACGGATACGCCTTGGTCAGCGGGACCGGCGCCTCGGCCACCTACGAGGACGTCGGCGGCACGCTGCAGATCGGAAACCCGTCCGGCGGCGCGTACTCGACGGTCTTCGACATGCTCGGCTTCGCCCAGGCGCTGACCGGCCACCGGCTGCTAAGCGCGGCGATGACGGACACGGTGCTGACCGGCCGGATCCCGATCAGCAGGCCGGGCGGTCCGGCCGACGACGAATACGCGTACGGGTTCGAGGTGCAGGTGATCAACGGCGTGCGGATCGTCGGCCACAACGGCGGCAGCCCGGGATACGAGGGCCAGCTCGACGTCTACCTCGACCGCGGCCGGGTCGTGGTGATCCTCACGAACCAGGACCAGACGATGGTTCCGGCGATCCAGGAGTCCGAGTCGCTGTTCACGGCGTGACGGCGACTGCGCGGGGGCCACAGGCTCGATCGAGCACCGTTCTGCGCGCTGCGATCGGCGGCGCACTGACTGCGACGGTCGACCCGAGCGGACGCCGGGAGGCACGCCGGAACGCACGCACCAGATCCCACCTGCGGCCATTCGCATGACATAGCCCCGCCGGATCTGGTTACGTGGTCGCTGTTCCAGTCCGCGGCCGCCTCGCCCGGCCCGGTCGATCTTGCGGAAGGGCCTCCCTCGTGCCACAGCAGCAGCAGCCGTCAGCCCAGCCACTGTCCCAGCAACCGCAGCCGATCCCGGAGGCCGCCCGCGAACGCCTGTCGGGCGCGGCCGGCGACGGCTTCTTCACCTCGGACCTGAGCGTCAACGAGTTCGTGCTGACCGGACAGGCCGGGTTCCATCCGATGGGCCTGGTGATGGGGACCAGCGTCTATCACATCGGCACGCAGCCGGTGCGCTGGAACCAGAGCGCCGAGCTGACCGTGCTCACCCAGGCGCTCTACACGGCGCGCGAACTGGCGATGGCCCGGATGGAGGCGGAGGCCCAGGCGCTCGGCGCGGACGGCATCGTCGGGGTGAGGCTGCGCCCCTGCACCTTCCACTTCTCGGCCGAGGTCATCGAGTTCATGGCGGTCGGCACGGCGATCAAGTCGGACGGCGGCGAGTCGTACCGCACGCCCGCCGGCCGGCCGTTCACCTCGCACCTGTCCGGCCAGGACTTCTGGACCCTCTGGCAGCACGGCTGGATTCCGCGGGCCATGGTCATGGGCACGTGCGTCTACCACATCGCCCACCTGTCCTTCCGGCAGGCGCTGCAGAGCTTCGGCGTGAACTCGGAACTGGCGCCGTACAGCCAGGCGGTCTACGACGCGCGCGAGATCGCGATGAGCCGTATGCAGTACGAGGGTCGGCAGGTCGGCGGCAACGGCGTCGTCGGTGTCAGCGTGTCGGAGAGCACCTGGGTGTGGGGCGAGAACGGCATCGAGTTCTTCGCCCTCGGCACCGCGGTCAGCCGGGTCCGGCCCGACGCGGCGCCGACCGCCGTGCAGACCGTGCTCCCGCTGACCGGCTGAGACCGGCGCCTCAGGCCAGCTTGTCGAGCGCCGCCCGGAGGAACGCGTCGCGGCGCTCGGCGAGGATCGGCTGGTCCAGGTCGGTGCGGCCCTGGCCCTGGATCGGCGGGACGAACTCGGCCATCGCCGGCGGCGTGCTGAGCGCGGCGACCACGTCCCAGTAGGCGACGTCCTCGGCGGCCCGGCCGGACCCCTCCTGCCAGCCGGCCAGGACGTCCGCCGCGAACTCGGGGCCGTACATGACCGCCGCGTCGCAGCGGGCCGAGCCGAGGTCGACTCCGTACGAGCCGACGCCCGAGCAGTCCCAGTCCACGAGGGCCGACAGCTCGTCACCGACCCAGAGCGTGTTGCCCTGCCACAGGTCGCCGTGGACGAACACCCGCTCGGCGTCCGGCACCGGCAGCTCGGCGACAGCCTGCTCCGCGTCGGCGACAAGGCCTTTCGTGCCACGGGCGCGCCGCACCGCCGCGAAGTCGACGCCGCTGATCGGCCGTATGCGGTGCGGAAGCCTCGGCTCTGCCGGGGCCGGTATGGAGTTGATCGCAGCGCACGCCGCGCCGAAGGCCCGCAGTCGGCCGGGTATCGGCTTCATGGGGATCCGGCTCGTCCCGTCCACAACGCTCAGCAGAATGGCCAACGCGCCCGCAGCGGTTCCATCGAGGTCGAGCGCTATGAGGCGCGGCGCCGGTATGCCGTGCGCCGCGGCGACATCCAAGGCGCACGCTTCGACGTCGAATCCGGCACGCGCCGAATCGTCGTCGAGCGGGGCGAACCGCAGGACCGCGGCGGGATTCGAGCCGTTGCCGGGGCCCTGACTTTTGCCGTGGCCGGCGAAGCGGAGCAGCCAGGGGCTGTCACCCGAGAGCAGGCCGGTGACGGACTCGACCGGAGCGCCGCCGGCAACCGCTCTCGAGGCCCACTGCATCACCGACGCTGGAATGGTTGACATGATCTTGACGCTAGCAGCCGCCGGTGACAAAGATCGGCCGCTATCGTTCCACCTCTTCGAGGCGCCGGGCCAGAAAACGACGCTCAGCCTCGTTCGTCGTCAATTCCAACGCCCTGCGATAACTCGCCGCGGCCTCAGCGCCGCGTCCGAGTCGGCGCAGCAGGTCCGCCCGCGTTGCGTGCAGAAGGTGATAGTCCGTCAGCTGCCCATCGTCCTCAAGCTCCTGGACGAGCGCGAGGCCGGCCTCCGGGCCGTCCGCCATGGCTACCGCGACCGCCGCATTGAGCCTGACCACCGGGGTCGGGATCACGTCCGCCAGCATCCGGTAGAGGCGGGCGATCTCCACCCAGTCGGTGTCGGCCGCCCGAGCCGCGGTGGCGTGGCAGGACGCGATCGCCGCCTGAAGCTGGTAGGGCCCGACCCGGTCCCGTCGTATCGCGCGGTCCAGCAGCTCAACTCCCTCATCGATCTCCGCGCGGTTCCAGTGCTCGCGGGCCTGTTCCTCCAGCGGCACCGGGACGCCGGCCGGGTCGACGCGGGTCGCCCGCCGCGCGTCGTGCAGCAGGAGCAGCGCGAGCAGGCCGGCGACCTCCGGCTCGTCCGGCATCAGCTCGGCCAGCAGCCGGGCCAGCCGGATCGCCTCGGCGCACAGCGAGTCCCGGATCAGGCCGGCTCCCGCGGTGGCCGCATAGCCCTCGTTGAACAGCAGGTAGAGCACTGCCAGCACCCCCGATGTGCGGGCCGGCAGCAGGTGGTCCGGCGGGACCCGGTACGGGATGCCCGCCTCGCGGATCTTGCGCTTGGCCCGCACGAGCCGCTTGGCCATGGTCGGCTCGGAGACCAGGAACGCCCGCGCGACCTCCTGCGTGCTCAGGCCGGCGAGCGTGCGCAGAGTCAGCGCGACCCGCGCCTCCATGGCCAGCGCCGGGTGGCAGCAGGTGAAGATCAGCCGCAGCCGCTCGTCGCCGAGGCCGGTCCGCGGCTCGGGCTCGCCCGGTCCGTCCAGCACGGACTGCTGCATCACGACCTCCCGCAGCTTGGCCGACTCGGTGGCGCTGCGCCGCAGCCGGTTCAGCGCCCGGTTGCGGGCGACCGTGGTCAGCCAGCCGCCCGGGCGCTGCGGCACACCGTCGCGCGGCCAGGTCGCCAGCGCCTGGGCGAACGCCTCCTGCGCGCACTCCTCGGCCAGGTCGAAGTCGCGGGTCATCGCGATGAGCGCGGCGACCACGCGGCCCCACTCGTCGCGGAAGGCCCGCGTGATCGCGGCCTCGACGTCGTCCGCGGCCGTCTTGGTCACCGCACCCGACTCGTCGGCCGCGCGATCTGGCGTCGCATCCGACGCGTCCTCAGTCACCAGTCACCGTGCCGGGAACTCGGTCCGCCGTCGCCTCGCTGCTGCGCGATCGGCCGTATCTCGACCGCGCAGCCGCCGCCGAGCGCCGGATGTCGGGCCGCCGCCTCCAGGGCCGCGTCCAGGTCGGCGCACTCGATCACCTGATAGCCGACGATCTGCTCGCGCGCCTCGGCGAACGGCCCGTCCGAGAGCAGCACGTCGCCGCCTCCGGCCCGGACCGTCGTGGCGACGGCGGCATCTCGCAGCATTGCTCCGTCGTGCAGCTCGACGCCGAGGCCGACCAGCTGATCGACCCACGGTATCCGGCCCAGCCCTGTGCCGGCCGGCGGCGGCGCCGACCCGTCCGTCTCCGCCTCAGGATCGGCGCCGTAGACCAGCAGCATGTACCGCACGCATGCCTCCCCTCCCGGTGCGCGTCGCGATCAGGCCACGCCGTCCCAGAACTGCCGCACCTCGATCGACCCGAACGCGGCGACCGGGTGCTTCGACGCGACCTCGACCGCCTCCTCCAGGCTCGCGCACTCCAGGATGTCGTAGCCGACGATCACGTCCTTGGTCTCGGCGAACGGCCCGTCCACGACCAGCACCTCGTCGCCGCGCACCCGCACGGTCTTGGCCATGTGCCACGGCTTGAGCCGGTCGCCGTCCAGGCGGACGCCGCGGGAGACCATCTCGTCGAGCCAGGGGAAGCTGCCGTCGTCCGCCTCCTTCTCCGGCTCGGCCTGCTGGTTCTGCGGCTCGGCGGCAGGCGCCTCCTGCACCGCGGCCGGGGTTTCTATGGGCTCGCGCTCGGCGCAGACGAACATCATGTACTTCATGGTGAACCTCGTGTTCCCTCTCGTGCTGAGATCGGTCGTTTCAAGGGGTGATCGGGTGTGATCGGGTGTGATCCGGTGTGATGCAGTGTGGTGCAGTGACGGTGACAGGCTATGAGCGTGCCATCGCCGCGATCGTCGCGCTCATGTTGCCGCGCAGCTGGTCCAGCCGCCCGCGCAGGATCTCGGCGGCGTGCGCCGGGTCCTGGTCGACCGCGACCCGCAGGCCGGTGATCCCGAGACCGTGCTCGAAGCTGTGCCGCACGAGCGTGCGGTCCGGCGCACTGCCGGGCCGGAACTCGTAGCGCCACAAAGATCCGGCGTGCTCCACGGTGCGCTCGTCGTCGAGCACCGCCCAGGCGAAGACGCCGGGCTGCGCGGCCTCGGTCACCTCGCACAGCACCTCGATCGAGACCGTCGGGGTGTACTGGTTGCGCGCCTCGAACCGGCTGCCGACCCGGGGCAGGCCGGGCCCGGAGCCCAGCCAGGCGCCTTGCACGCACTCGGGGCTCCACTCCCCGATCCGCGAGACGTCCGTGGCCAGGGCCCACATCCGCTCGGGCGGCAGGCCGACCTCGGCCTCGTATTCGACCCGCGCGCCGGTCACCAGGTCGGTCCCGCCGTCCGGGCTCTTCGCGTCCTCCACCGTATCCGGCATGTCGCCCTCCTCAGGTCCGGCCGCGTCGGCGGCTCTCGTCGTAACGACAACCGGGAGCCGCCCGGATGGACACCGCACCGAGGAATTGAGGAGAGATTTTTTCAGCCGACCGGGTCAGCGGGACCCGGGCCGGACACGACAGGCGGGGACGGGCGCCGGGTCAGAGGCCCAGCCCGCCCACGACGGACAGATCCTGGCCTGTGAACTCCCCGGTCAGCATCGGCATGGCCGCGCCGACCGCCTCCCGGGTCTCAGGCGCCTGCAGGGACGCGTCGTGCTCCGCCTTGCTCGGCCACACCTCGAAGGTCCATATGGCGTCCGGGTCGGTCTCCGAGACGCCGACTATGTACGTCGTACACCCGAACGCGCGCACCCCTTCGGCCGCACGCATCAGGATCGCCATGACCTCGTCCCGGTGGCCCGGCTTGACCTTCATCGACCCGACAAAGCCGTACGACACGTGTTCTCCCGACTCGGACCGGCAAAGCTGACTCGGACTGACAGAGCTGCTGCGACGACCACTCTTCCACCCGGGTCCGACAATTCCGCGATCTTCCCGGGACCGCTACTCGTAGTACTCCTCGGCGGCCAGCTCGTCGGCCCGCTCGGGCTCGGCGAGCAGCGCGGCGATGAGGTGCCGACGGTCCCAGCGGCCGGCCGCCCAGGCCAGCGCGCGGGCCAGGCCGTCGAAGGTGGAGGCGTGCACCTCGCCGTCGACGACCCGCCAGGCCACCTCCGACTCGCCGTCGAGGATCAGCTCCTCGTGCTCGACGTAGCTGTCCGGCACGTCCGGCACGATGCTCAGCACCTCGTCCGGGACCTCCTGCCGCTCCCCCTGCGACGTCACCTCGCCGGGCACCGCCTCCGAGACCAGGCCCAGCTCGAGCAGGTCGGCGAGGCGCTCGGCGTGCCGGGCCGGGACCGGGATGCACGGCCGGGCGCCGAGCAGCGGCTGGAGGTCGGGGGCGTCGACCACGACGACCTGCTCCGCGTCGGCGACGACCGGCACGCCCTCGGACAGCGCGCGGACCGCGTTCGGCGGGTTGAGCCGGTCCTCGGGCACCGCGGCGAGCGCGCTGTAGAGCGCGACCAGCTGACCGGCCGTCACCTCGCGGTCCGGGTCGGCGAGCCGGTCGAGCAGTTCGTCCGGGCCGCCCGGGGAGGCCAGCAGCGCGTCGAGCGTTCCGCGCACGCCGAGGCCGGTCAGGAACTCGGCGTCGGCGAGGATCTCGGCAAGGGCCGAGGCTTCGTCCGAGGTCTTCCCGTCCTCCGCGGCGTCGAGGTTGTCCGCGTCGTCCAGGTTGTCTGCGTCCGGCTCTACGAGGTCGTACAAGCCGGTCAACAGCCCGCCCTCGGTGGCCAGATCAGCCGGGCAGCGTCCATCAAGCACCGCGTGGCGGCTAAGCCACCAGGATGTGTAGGACGGCAGGTGCAGCACACCGCCATCGCCTGTCATAACCCTGACCGTGTCGACGACGGCGGGGCGCAGTTCCGGCCCCGCGAGCAGCGAGAGCGCGGCGGGCCAGGCGGCCGGTGCGACCAGGTCGAGATCGCGGACCGCGAGCAGTTCGGAGACCACCGGCGGGGTGTCGCGGGCGCCGGAGGGCAGCAGGTCCCGCAGGTCCTCGAGCCAGTCCTCGAAGCCGTCGAGCTCGAGCAGCTGCTCGTCCACGGCGTCGACATCGAGCAGCACGTCGCCGACCCGCAGCATGGTGAGCGTGTCCACTACGCCGACCGCGCGCAGCGGTGCCGGTCCCCAGCGCCGGACCAGGTCCCGGTCGACCCGGCCGACGACGCCGGGCCGGACGATCGCGTCGAGCTGCGAGCCGGGCAGCAGCAGCTCGCGCGCGGGCGTGAAGTCGCCGCGGTCGTCGAGCAGCGGGAGCTCGCCGAGGCCGAAACGCTCCCGGGGCCCCGGATCGGCGGCCTCGACCAGGGTGAGCACGGCGTCGGCCAGCGCCGCAGCCCGGGCCGGGCCGGGCGGCGCGCCGAAGTCGCCGGGCCCGGGCTCCGGCTCGGGCAGTTCATCGCGCGCGGCGATGAGCGCAGTGCGCACGGCCGGATCGGCGAGTATCGCGCGGGGGCGGGCTGGTCTGGCACCGAGCCGTTCAAGGAGCGCGCTCGGCCCTGAGCCGGGAAGGAGCGCGGCAGGATGCGCGATACGCAGCCCGAGCGGCTTGAGTGCGCCGAAGCGGCCATCGTCCAGATCGCCCTCAGGCAGCAGGACGCCCGCGGCGCCGCGGATCGTGCGGCCGTCCACCAGCGGGACCGGCAATTCCGCCAGCGCCTCGCGCACTCCCGGATCGAAGCCGGCCACGGAGTCCAGCGCCGCGTAGAGCCGCCCCCACCACGCCGGCTCCCGGCGCAGGGAGACCAGCGTCTCGACGAGTTCCGCGGGCTCCATCCGGTGCACGCCGAGCGCCGCGAGCGCGACCGGCTCGCCGTCCCAGCCGGCCGGCACGAGGCCGGGCACCGTGTCCGTCAGAACGCCGACCAGTGCGTCGTCGCCGGGGACGAGCACGGTCGCCTCGCCGGGCCGCAGCAGCGCGGCGCCGCCGTCCGCCGCGGGCAGGAAGGCGGTGTGCGCGAGGCGTTTCAGGATCCGATCACGCAGTTCGGCGTCGAGGGCGCCCTCGGCGATCGGGCCGGGCACGAGGCGCAGCAGGCCGGGCCTGCGCACGGGCCAGTGCTCGACCAGGTCCGCGTAGGCGTCGGCGGCCCTGTCCAGCACGAAGTCGTGCAGCGGGCCGGGGGTGACGTGGCGCCGGGTCGGGTCGAGCGGAAGCGTGGCGATCAGCAGCGCGGGCACGCCGAGCGGCTCGTCGGTGGGCGTCGGGGCGTGCACGACCGGTGCGGTGTGCGGCGTACGCGGCGTGCCCTCGGCGTCGCTCGGCACGGCCCAGGTGACCGACCAGTACGGCTGCGCGCGCTCCTCGACCGGCCGGTTCGCCAGCAGCATCGGGTCGAGCGCGCCGTGCGCGCGGGCCAGCCGCCACCGGGTCGTGCGGCCGCCGTCGGAGATCAGCCACTCGCCCGCGTCGCCCTCGCGCGACGTCAGGGTCCGCACGTCGCCGTCCACGTCGACGACGACTTCGGCCAGGTGCGGCAGGGACAGCAGCAGCGCGTCGTCGAGCTCGCCGAGCAGGCGGCGGACCAGGCTCTCCGCGGCGCTGTCGCGCAGCGGCAGCACGACGGCGGTGTCATAGCCCTGAGGGGGCTGGCCGTCGGCCGGGAACGGCAGGCGCAGCGCGGGGACCCGGCCGAGCCGGCGGCCGAGCTCGGCCTCCAGCTCAGGGCTCTTCGAAGCCGCGTCGGCGGCCGCGGCCCGGGCGTCGGCGGCG
This sequence comes from Actinocrinis sp., assembly GCA_036501535.1. Taxonomy (GTDB): domain Bacteria; phylum Actinomycetota; class Actinomycetes; order Streptomycetales; family Catenulisporaceae; genus DASYAE01. The sequence continues at coordinate 62,953 of DASYAE010000066.1, forward strand.
GAGAAGCGGACCGAGCCCTGCCGGGAGAGCAGCCCCGGCTCGTCGCTGACCGCGAGCACCGCGGCGAAGCCGACGCCGAACCGGCCGACCGTCCCGGCCCCGTCGGGTCCGGCCTGCTCGTTCCGCTTGGCCGAGGCGCGCAGCGTGGCGAGGCCGACGACGCCCCCGGCGTCGAGCGGGGCGCCGGTGTTCGCCGCGGTCAGCACGGTTCCGGCGGGGTCGCGGGAGTCCAGCGTGAAGCGCAGCCGGCCCGGCTGCCCGGCCCGGGTCGCCGCGTCGGCGGCGTTCTGCGCCAGCTCGACCAGCACCCGGTCCCGGTACGCGCCGAGGACCAGGTCCTCCTCGAGGTTCGCGTCCTCGCGGAAGCGGACCGCGGCGGCGGCCCAGGAGTCCAGCACCCGGGTGCGGATCGCGGCGGTGTCGAATCGGTCGGTCACGTGACGGGGCTCCCTCGACGTCTGCTTCGGCCCCTCGGCGGGCGCCCGGCAAGGCTACCGCCTCGCCTCGGCGGCGCGGCACGACCAGCCGGGGCGCCGTCCGCCGTGGGCGAGCACACCGATAGCCGACTCACGATGAGAGCCTGCAATTGTGCGTGGTCCACTCGTTGACGTGGCAAAACGGCGGGCCCTTGACCTCCGCAGGGCTGGCGATCACGCGGATTGTCCGTCAGGGTGGGTGATACACCCCTGCTGTCCTTCGAAGGCGAGGGAAGCCATGAGAGTTAGAGACGTGCTTACGCACAAGGGAAGCGGCGTGGTCACGGTCCGCCCCGATGCCGGATGCCGCGAACTGCTCACCATCCTGGCCCAGCACAACATCGGCGCCGTCGTGGTCTCCCCGGACGGGTCCACGGTCGCCGGGATCGTCTCCGAGCGCGACGTCGTGCGCCGCCTGAACGACCGGGGCGACGCCGTGCTCGACGGCCCGGTCTCCGACATCGCCGTCTGGCAGGTCTCGACCTGCGGCCTGGACGACCCGGTCGACGAGCTGCGCGACACGATGACGCAGCGCCGGATCCGCCACCTGCCGGTGGTCGAGGACGGCCGCCTGGTCGGCATCGTCAGCATCGGCGACGTGGTCAAGAGCACCATCGACCAGCTCGAGTTCGAGCGGCAGAACCTGATCGACTACTTGCAGAGCTGATCCCGGGCGGGCGGCGGCAGGGCCCTGGATCGGGGCTCTTCGCCGCCCGCGTGCAGGCGTGCGAGCGGATCAAGCATCGAAGGCTGATGCGGCGTCGTGCAGCAGCTCGATCAGACGGCGAATATCAGGCCTGCGCGCCGTGCCGGTGCGGCTCGCCGTGAAGATCGTGCGGACGACCGGGTGTACCAGCGGATGCAGGCTGACCGGAAGGCCGCCGTCTGCAGCTGGGCCCGGCACCGGCCCCGAGAGGCCGAGCCGCGGGACGAGCGCAACGCCGGCGCCGGCCGCGACCAGGGCGGCCAGGACGGCGAAGTCGCTGCTGCGGGCCCGGATCGCGGGCACGAACCCGGCCGCCCCGCAGGCGCGCTGGATCATCTCGTAGCACGAGGTCTCCGGGTCGGGGGTCAGCCAGGGCTCCTCGGCGAGCCGCGCCAGGTCGACCGGCTCGTGCGCGGCCAGGCCGAGGCGCGCCGCGTGGCCGGGGTGCAGGACGGCGAATACGGGGTCTTCCATGAGCGTCGCGTGGTCGCAGCCGGCCGGGAAGTCCCGCGGCAGGATCGTGTAGCTGTGCACGACGGCGAGGTCGGTCTCGCGCTTGCGCAGCGCATCCAGGGCCGCATCAGGCTCCTGTCCGACCAGGTTCAGTGTCAGGGTGCGGCCATCGTCGGCAGGGTCGGCCGCGAGCCGACGCCAGACGTCCGGCAGCAGGGTGCGGCAGGCCGAGGCGAAGGCGGCGATGCGCACGTGCCCGCGCCGGCCGCCGCGCAGGGCCGCGAGGTCGGACTCGGCGGCGGACAGGTCGCCGAGGACCACTTCCGCGTGGGCGAGCAGCAGTTCTCCGGCGGCGGTGAGCCGCAGCGTGCGCCCGCTGCGCTCGACGACCGGCAGCCCGGCCTCGCGTTCGAGCACCGCGAGCTGCTGCGAGACCGCCGGCGCGGTCAGGTGCAGGGCCTCCGCGGTCGCGGCCACCGTGCCGTGGCTGGCCAGCTGCTGGAGAACCCGGAGGCGGCGCACGTCGAGCATGGGCGGTCGGTCCTGACTGCGGGAACAGGCGAGTGGCTGATGATAAAGCTTTGCTTAATGATCGCGAAGAATAATCTAACTGGATCTTTCGTATTCTAGGCGCAAGCCTGGGTGCTGTGAATACACGCCCCGCCGCTGCCGCCACCGCCGCCTCGCCGAGCTTCCTGGCGCTGGCCGGCACCGTCGTGCTCTGGGCGGCCGCCTTCCCGGCCATCCGGGTCGGCGTCGCAGGACTCGGCGTCGCGGCGCTCTCCCTGCTGCGCCTCGCGATCGCCGCGGCGGTGCTGGCCGCCGTCGCGCCGCTCACCCGCGTGCGGATCCCGAGTCGGCGGGACCTGCCGCTGATCGCGCTGGCCGGCGCCACCGGCATGACCGCCTACCAGGTCCTGCTGAACTGGGGCGAGGAGCACGTCGCCGCCGGGACCTCCAGCCTGCTGGTCGTGTCGGCCCCCGTGTTCAGCGTGCTGCTGGCCGCCGTGTTCCTGGCCGAGCCGGTGACCCGCACTATCGTCGCGGGCAGCGCCGTCGCGCTGGCTGGCTGCGCGGTCGTCGCGCTCGCCGGGAACCGGGCCGGGTTCAGCGCCAGCGCGTTCGCCGTGCTGGGCGCGGCCGCCGTACAGGGGACGTACCACATCGCCATCAAGCCGCTGCTGCGCTCCTACACAGGGCTCGAAGTCGCGACGTACGCGATGGTCGCAGGGACCGTGTTCGCGCTGCCGATGATCCCGGCGGCGGCTCCCGCGATCGCCCACGCGCGGCCCGGTCCGATCGCCGCTGCAGTGTTCCTGGGACTGCTGCCCTCGGCCCTGGGCTTCGTCATCTGGGGCCATGCGGTAGCCCGGCTCCCGATCGCGATCGCTACCGCAGCGCTCTACTTCGTGCCGCCGGTGACGCTGCTGGTGGCCTTCGTCTGGCTCGGGGAGGTCCCACGGCCGATCGCGCTGGTCGGCGGGGCCGTGGCCGTGCTCGGCGTCGCGCTGATCAATCGGAGGCCGCGCCGGCGCCCGGCCGCTGCGCCGCAGCTCGCCGACGCCGTGCGCGCGGATTGAACAACCAGTGAGCAACACGTTGAACGAAACCCGCGCGTGCCTGCTCGACGGCGGCGCGGAAATCAGGTTCCCTGGTCTCGAGTCCACCATGTGGGAGGCGCAGGCCGTGAACCCCGTCGTCACCACCGCGCACGGCGCTGTGCGCGGTGCTCAGACCGACTTCGGCGTCTCGGTGTTCAAAGGGATTCCGTACGCCGCGGCACCCTTCGGCGCCGACCGCTTCAAGCCGCCGAGGCCCGCGGCGTCGTGGCCGGGCGAGCGCGACGCGCTGGAGTTCGGGCCGACCGCGCCCAAGCCGGGTTACCCTCCGCCCTTCGACGAGCTGCTGCCCGAGGTCGACATCCCGGGCGCAGACTGCCTGAATCTGAACATCTGGACGCCGGCCCCCTCCGGCAGCGCGCCGGTGCTGGTCTGGCTGCACGGCGGGGCCTTCGCGAACGGCTCGGGCAGCGCGCCGGGCTACGACGGCACCCGGTTCGCCCGCGACGGCGTCGTGCTGGTCACGATCAACTACCGGCTGGGCCTGGAGGGCTTCCTCTACCTCGGCGAGGGCGCGGCCAACCTCGGCCTGCTCGACCAGCTCGCGGCGCTGGCCTGGGTGCGCGAGAACATCGCCGGGTTCGGCGGCGATCCGGCCCGGGTCACGGTCGCGGGCCAGTCGGCGGGCGCGATGAGCATCGGCGCGCTGCTGGCGATGCCCGCTTCCGCGGGACTCTTCCATCAGGCGATCCTGCAGAGCGGCGCCGCGCACCACACGCTGCCGGCCGAGACCGCGGCGATGGTCAGCCGGCACACTGCGGAGAAGCTGGGGATCGAGCCGCGGCCGGAGCTGTTTGCGAAGGCTGCGATAGAGGAGTTGCTGAGTGCGTTTCAGGCGGTCCGCGCCGACGTGCTGCACAATCCCGATCCGGCGGCGTGGCGGGAGGTCGCGGTCAATTCGATGCCTTATGAGCCGGTCGTGGACGGCGTGACCCTGCCGGACGATCCGGCCCGGTCCGCGGCGGGCGCCTCCGCCGGTATCCGGCTTCTGATCGGCAGCAACACCGACGAACAGCGGTTCTTCACCGTGCCGACCGGCGTGGCCGAACTCGCCGACGAGGCCGCGCTGCGCCGTAGTGCTGCGCGCTACGGTCTGGATCCGGACTCGGCCCCCGACGTCTACCGCAGCGGCCGCCCGGACTCAGGCCCCGGATACCTCATGGCCGCGCTGGTCACCGACTGGTTCTACCGCATCCCGGCGATCCGGCTGGCCGAGGCGCGCGCGGCCCTCGGCGCCGCGCCGAGCCACCTGTACGAGTTCGCCTGGCAGCCCTCCTCCTTCGGCGGCAGGATCGGGGCCTGTCACGCCGCCGAGGTCCCCTTCGTCTTCGACAACCTGGCCAGAGGGAGCCTGTCCAAGCTGCTCGGGGACATGCCGCAGCGGGTCGCCGACACGATGCACGGCGCGTGGGTCTCCTTCGTCGCGCAGGGCGATCCCGGCTGGCCGGCCTACGACCCGAAGCAGCGCACGACGATGCGGTTCGACCTGGAGAGCGGCGCCGTCGCGGATCCCCGGCCGGCCGAGCGCGAGCTGTGGTCCGGGGTCCGGTGAGGGTACGCGCGAGGGCGAGGCAGGACCCGGTGGTGCAGTGGCGTCGTGGCATGCGGGGCCTCCGGCGGGTCGGAAAACACCTATCGCCGCAGGTCCCTGACGAATAGGCTCGCGCTCATGACCGACGGCGACTGGAGGGATGGTGGGTTCAGGCAGCGTCGGCCCTCCGTGGAGACTCTCGCCTGGGTTGCGGCGTCGATGGGTCGGGGCAGTCGCGTCGTCGGCTATCGCCGATTGACCGGTGGCGTCTGCTCCGCCGTGAATCGGCTGACTGTCGAGCGACGTGGAGTGCGAACGTTCGTCGTACTGCGGCAGTACCCGGGCGGGCTCGGCCTGCAGGGGAGCTTGGAGGAGGAGATCGCCAACCTCGGCGTGGTGGCGGGAAGCGGGCTCCCGGTTCCGAGCGTCCTGGCGACCGATGTTGCCGGTACTTCGACGGGGGGCGCGCCATCGTTGCTGATGACGCGGTTGCAGGGGCATGTTCACCTCAGTCCGGCGGAACCTCGGTCGTGGATGACGAGGATCGCGGAGATTGCGGTACTGCTGCATTCCCTCGACCTGCCCGCGAAGGTGTTCAGACCTTGGTCGGATTCCTGGATCGCTCCTCGAGACGGGTTTCAGGTGCCGGTCGGCGCACAGAAGCCGGCTGTGTGGAAGGCGGCGTTCGGTGTCATGGCGGCGCCGCCGCCGAAGGACACCGCCGTCTTTCTGCACACTGATTTCCTGCCTGTCAATATGCTGTGGTCGCGTGGGAGGATTACCGGACTGACCGACTGGCTCTCCATCTATCGGGGGGCGCGCGCGATAGACGTCGGGCACTGCCGGCGATACTTGGCGGCGCTCTACTCGCCCGAGTGGGCGGACCAGCTTCGGTCGCTCTACGAGTCGATCGCCGGGGTGACTCTCGATCCGTGGTGGGACCTGTATGCCCTGCTGCACTATGACGACAGCGGGCCGAAGTGGATCCTCGGTCAGGTCGCCGGGCGCCGTCCCGTCGATGTGCCCGGCATGACTTCCCGGGTCGAGATCGCTGTCGAGACAGCGCTACGGCGCCTCGGATAACTACGCGTTGCCGAGCCTGCGCAGCGTCTCGTGCGGGAATCCGAGGTCGATCGCGCTGGCCTCGTCGAGCCGGGCCCGCTGGCCGGGGTCGAGATCGGTCTGCAGTGCACCGAGGTTGTCCTCGAACTGTGCCAGGGTCCGCGCGCCGACGAGCGGCGCGGCCACCGCGGGGTTCAGCAGCGTCCAGGCGAGCGCGACCCGGGACGGCGTGGTGCCGCTCTGCGCCGCGATGTCGCGCACCACCTCGGCGATCTCCAGGCCGCGGCCGGTCAGGAAGCCGTTCGCCGCGGCGACGAGCTTGCGGCTCTGCGGCCCGGCGGCGGCCGAGGCGGTCTGCGGGGCGAGGTCGGCGCGGCTGTACTTGCCGCTCAGCACTCCCCCGCCGAGCGGCGACCAGACGACCACCCCGAGCCCCATCGCCTCGGCCATCGGCACGAGGTCGCGCTCCACGGTCCGCTCGACGAGGTTGTACGGGATCTGCAGCGCGACGAGCGGCGACCAGCCGCGCAGCTCGGCGACCGCCTGCATGCGCGAGACCTGCCAGGCCGGGGTGTCGGAGATCCCGACGTACAGGACCTTGCCGGAGCGCACCAGGTCGTCCATCGCCCGCAGCACCTCCTCGACCGGCGTGCCGCCGTCCCAGATGTGCAGGTACAGCAGGTCGATGTAGTCGGTCTGCAGGCGCGCGAGGCTCTGCTCGACGGACCGGACCATGCTCTTGCGCGAGTTGCCGCCCGAGTTCGGGTCGCCGGGCCGGGTCGGTATCGAGTACTTGGTGGCGATCACCAGCTCCTCGCGGCGGGACCGGGCGAACTCGCCGACCATCCGTTCGGCGGTCCCGTTCGTGTAGGCGTTCGCCGTGTCGACGAAGTTCCCGCCGCGCTCGACGTAGGCGTCGAAGATCGCCCGCGCGTCGTCCCGGTCGGCGCCCCAGCCCCACTCGGAGCCGAACGTCATCGTGCCCAAGGCCAGCGGCGACACGCGCAGCCCGGAACGTCCCAGCGGGCGGTAGGAGTCGAGCGTCGCAGCCCGATGCGGCGCGATCTCTGTAGCGGTCGCTGTCTCAGCCATGGACTTCCCCTCTCTGGTGCCGTGTCTGCGAGTCTGCCTGGACGGCAGGGCTTGATCAACGCAGAGATCCGCAATAATCGATAACCGCAGCGAATCGATCCGGCGTGACGTGGCACGGCGGCAGCAACGGAAACGGAAACAGCAGGAAAGGAACAACCGAGATGGAGATCGCTCAGATCGAGGCGTTCCTGGCGCTGTGCGAGGAGCTGCACTTCGGTCGCACCGCGCAGCGCCTGCACGTGTCGCAGCCGCGGATCACCCGCCTGATCGCCGCGTTGGAGCACGAGATCGGGGCGGCGCTGTTCGACCGCACGAGCCGCCGGGTCGCGCCGACCCCGCTCGGCAAACAGCTGCGCGACCAGCTCGGCGCGGCCCACGAGCAGCTGACGGCGGCCTTCGAGGCGGCCCGCACCGCCGCGCGCGCCCCGGCCGGCGCGCTGTGCCTCGGCTTCACCGCCACCACCGCCGGCCCTGCGCTCGACCGGCTGGTCACCGCCTTCGAGCGGGAGCACCCCGACTGCACGCTCTCGCTGCAGGAGGTCGCGCTCGCCGACGCGTATGCGCCGCTGCGGTCCGGCGAGATCGACGTCCTGGTCTGCTGGCTGGTGATCGACGAGCCCGGATTCACCCTCGGGCCGCCGATCGCCCGCTACCCGCGGGTGCTGGCGGTGGCCGCCGACCACCCGCTGGCCCGCGAGAGCGCCGTCTCGGTCGAGGCGTTGGCCGACTACCCGGTGCCCAACTGGGACTTCCGGGGGCTGGCGGCCCGGGTGCTGCGCGCGATGGTGCCCGCGCAGACCGCGTCCGGCCGGCCGGTCCGGGTGCATCCGACGCCGGTCCGCGCGGTCGGCGAGGCGGCCAGCCTGGTCGCCCGGGGCCGGGCGGTGCTGCCGACGGTCGCGAGCCAGCGGTTCGGGACGGACCGGATCGTGCTGGTGCCGATCCGCGACATGCCCCCCGTGCCGCTCGGGCTCGTCTGGTGCGCCTCGCACGAGAACGCGCGCATTCGTGCCCTGGCACACACCGCGGAAGGCCTTGGGCAGGACGCTGATCGTGCTGCGGGCCGCGTGGGGTGAGACGGGCGCCGGCGGGCATCCGGTCGGACCACGTTCCGGCCGGCAGCGGCGACGACCCGGCGCGCTGGACGAAGCGGCTCTGGTCCCGCCGCGAGTATGCGGACCCTGATGCCGGCCCCGCGCCGGACGCGAACCTGCACGTCCGACTGGCCGGCTCGCCGAACGAGCGGCTCGCGCTGTTGTTCCGGGACTGGTTCCGCGCGCACCCCGAGGCGATCGCGGCCCATGCCCGGTTCAAGCGAGAACTCGCGCAGGCCGTCGCCGACATCGACGTCTACTCGGATGTCAAGGACCCCGTCGTCGACCTCGTCATCGCGGTCGCCGAGCCGTGGGCCGCGGGCACCGGCTGGACGCCGCACGGTCCGGCGGCGGCGATCGCGTAGGCGCTGCCGTCCGCCGTCCGCTTCCACGGTCAGCGGGTCAGCGCTCCGCCGTCGACGGGGAGCAGGACGCCGTGGATGTACGAGGCCTCATCTCCGACCAGGAAGACCACGGTGTCGGCGATCTCCGCGGCGGTGCCGGGGCGGCGGGCCGGATAGCTGCTCGCGGTCAGCTCCCGCCAGAACGGCATGGTCGCGGCTTTCAGTTCGGTCTCGATCGGGCCGGGCAGGACGGCGTTGACCCGCACGCCCTTCGGGCCGAGCTCGGCGGCCCACGACCTGGTCAGGGAATGCAGCCCGGCCTTGCTCGCGCCATAGAGGGCGGTGGTGTCCCTGCCGTGGGAGCCGCTGACGGAGCCGATGTTGACTATCGCCCCGGCGCCGCGTTCGACCATGCCGGGCGCCAGCGCCGCGGTGAGCAGGAACGGCGCCTTGATGTTCAGCCCGAGCGCCGCGTCGATCTGCTCCTCGGTGGCTTGCATCATGGACTGCGCAGGTGGGATGTAGGCCGCGTTGTTGATCAGGATGTCTATGCTTCCGTGCTGCGTACACCCGACTACGGCGGCCTGCGCGTCGGCGGCGAGTCGGCGCACTCCCTCGGCGGTGGCGAGGTCGGCTCCGACGAACTCGACCCGGCCGCCCGCGTCGCGGATGCGCTCCACGACCTGTGCGCCGCGGTCGGCGTCGCGGCCGGTTACCACTACGGTCGCGCCGGCGCGCGCCAGAGCTTCGGCGATCGCCCGGCCGATCCCGCCGGTGGCGCCGGTGACGAGGGCGCAGCGCCCTTGGAGACCAGTCATCTCAACCCTCCGATGTGTCGCCCGGGCAGTGCCGGGCCGGTACATCCAGCCTGCGCGCAAGGAGGCCCGCGAATCCAATGAATGTATTGCAAGCCGCGATACGGCCTGCGTATCACCGCAGTTGAGAGACGCCGTCGGGTGCCTTCCGCGGCGTCGGGGAATACCTTGGAGACATGCCAGAGCCAGCCCCGGCGCGCGCGCCGGACATCGATCTGCGGCTGGTGCGGTGCTTCACCGCGGTCGCCGAGTACCGCCACTTCGGCCGCGCCGCCGAGGCGCTCCACACGACGCAGCCCTCGCTGAGCCGGCAGATCGGCCGGCTCGAGCGGCAGCTCGGCGCCCGGCTGCTCGACCGCACGCCGCAGGGCAGCCGGCTCACCGAGGCCGGCGAGGTCTTCCTGCCGCTCGCCGCGGAACTCCTGCGCTGCGCCGACCAGGCCGCGGCGCGCACCCGGGCCGCCGCCGCGCCGCACCGAATCGTCATCGGCTACACGTCCGGCCGGACGGGCGCCCGGCCCTCGACGGCCCGCTGGTCGAGGCGGTCGAGGACAAGTACGAGATCATCGCCGCCGGCGAGGCGGCGGCCATCACGCCGGAGCACCACCCCGACGGCCTACGCCCCGACCTGACCACCGTCCCGCTCGAGGGCGTCGAGCCGAGCCACGTGGCGCTGGCCACCCGCGCGGGTGACCGCAGCCGGCTGGTGGCGCAGTTCCGCAGGATCGCCCGCGCGCACCTCACCGGCAACGCGGGCGCGTGAACCGGTCGACGGATCAGGCGGTCAGCTCGCTGGTCAGCACCGCGTTCGTGCCGACGAAGTCGTCAGGGACCGGATACTTGCCGGCGATGAACTGGAGCACCGTCGCGTGCATCGCCTCGACCGGCGCGATGCTCGCCGCCGTGGAGATCGCCGACGCGCCGGTGATCGTGCCCGAGCCGAGCGCCCCGGCGAGGGTCTGCGCGACCTGGTTCTCCAGCTGGCTGGCATATGTGGCGACCTGCGCCAGAGTGGTCGCGGAGCCGAGGGCGGAGGAGACCGAGGGCTGGAGCGTGAGCGGCGTGCCGGAGATCGGCGGCTTCTTCGCCTTGCGCAGCATCGCGTTCCACGTGCCGGCGTGATCGGTGTGGTGGGCGATCGCGGTCTGCGCGAACGAGGTGAACGCCGTGGGCAGCTTGCCGAGCTTGCCGCCGGACGACGCGTTCGACAGGGCTGTGCGATAGAACCAGACCGCCTGGTTCTCCAGCGCCGCGGCCAGCGCGTAGAACCGCACCTCGCCGCTGTAGGGAGACGGCGGCGGGCTGCTGCACGCGCCGAGGGCGAGCGCGGCGCCGACCGCGCCCGCGCCGAGCAGCAGCGGGCGCCGGGCGAGCGTGTACTGCCCCTCGCCGTCGGCGCCGTCCCGGTCCGTCGGCCGGCGGCTCACGAGACGGCTCCCTCGTTGATCGCCGACGCGTCGGTGGTCGGATAGAAGCTGTCCGGCAGACCGACGCTGCCGATCTTGGCGGGCAGCTGCGGCGGGTGCGTGGGCAGCGCGATCAGCTCCTGGGCGTCGCCGTCCAGCAGCCCCCGCATGACCAGCAGCATCGCCAGGTGCTGGGCCTCGACCGGCGCCGTCGTGCCGAAGAGCCCGCGCAGCGCGGCGTTCGGGGTGAGGCTGACATACCTCGTATACGTCTGGGCCGCCACGTCCTCGAGCGTCGCCAGCAGGCTCGTCGTCGACGAGGAGTCGGCCAGCGTCGCGAGACTGGCGGCGATCACGGGCGCGTAGCGGGGATCCGGCGCGGTCTGCGGCGCGCCGCCGGCCTTCTTCGCCGCTGCGTTGAAGGCGCGGGCGTGCGCGGCGTGCTGCGCGCCGGTCGTCGTGACGAACTTGCGGATGGTCGGGTTGCCGGCTGCGATCACCGGCAGCGCGGCCACCGTCGTATAGGCGTTCACCAGCAGGTTCTCCAGCGACGCCGCGGTCTGCAGGATCATCACGTCGAGCGGGCCGGTGACGGTCTGGGCCGCGGACGGCGTCGGCGGGGCGGCGGACGGTGGCCCCGGCACATCCGGAGCGGGGTTCTGTGTTGTCGTGGCCATCGTCACGCGCCTCTTGGTGCTCTGGGGATGTACCGGGGGTCCATCGTCAGCCGGTGCAGTTCAGGGTGAACGTATGGGTGGCCGTCTGGCCGTCGCCGCTCGTCACCGTGACGACGAACGTGGACTGGGCGGCGCAGGATGTCGGCGTGCCCGATATCACCCCTGTGCCCGAGTCGAGCGAGAGACCGGCGGGCAGGGCGTTGTTCGGCGTGCTGAAGGTGTACCCGCCCACGCCACCGGTCGGCGGCGTCCCGGACGTGACCACCGAGACCGGGCCGTAGGCGTTACCGACCGTCGTGGGGGTCAGAGTGGAGTTCGACCAGCTGACGCTGAGCGTGGCGGGCGTGATCGTCACGTTTATCGTGATGGTCACGGTCTGCTTCGTTCCCGGGCTCGAGTCAGTCACCGCGAACTGGATCGGCACGGTCTGGTCGGGGCTGGCCGCGGTTCCGTTGTCGCTGGTGGGCGTCCCGGTGAGCACGCCCTGGTCGCTCAGCGACAGGCCGTCGAGTCCGGTGAATATCGGCTTGACCGAGTAGGGCGCGAGTCCACCATTGATATACGTTGCCAGATTCACGTTCACCGGCTGCCCGACCTGGAACTGCAGTGTCGGATTCGTGACCGCCAGCAGCGAGATGACGTTGATCGTCTCCGTGTTCGTCACGGACAGCGGCGGGGTGCTGCCGTCGGTCGCGGTCAGCTGGAACGTGTCGGGTCCGGCGGGGACGTTCGTGGCGACCTGGCCGGAGATGAGTCCGGTCTGGGCGGTCAGGGTCAGGCCCGACGGCAGCGTGGTGCCTCCGGCCAGCGACCAGGTGATCGTGCCCGAGCCGCCAGTGGCCGTCGGCAGACCCGTCGACGGATAGGTCTCACCGGCCACCGCGGCGGGCAGTGGCGCCGGTTCGGTGAAGTTCATCTGGGAGACGATGGTGATCGGCAGGTTGATGTCGGTCGTCACCGGCGGGTTGGTCGAGTCGGCGAGCGTGATGTTGACTGTCGGCCCCGGCTTGGTGGTGGCGGCTCCCGGCGTGCCCGAGATGATGCCGGTGTCGGGGTCCAGGCTCAGACCGGTCGGCAGAGCGTTCCCGGCCTGGTTCGTCACGGTCCACGTATAAGGCTTCGTGCCGCCGGTCGCCTTCAGCGTCTGCGAGTACGGGGTGTTGACCACGCCCTGCTGCACGCTCGTGGTCACGATCGACAGCGGACCGACGATGGTGATGGACAGGCTCTGCGTGGCCGACTGCGGCGGGGAGCCGGCGTCGGTGACCTGGACGGTGAAGGTGTACAGGCCCGGGGTGCTGGGCGCACCGGTGATCTCGCCGCTCGGCGAGAGCTTCAGGCCCGGAGGCAGAGCGCCCGTCATCACGTTCCAGACATACTGCGGGACGCCGCTGATGACGGAGAGCGGGGTGCCGCCGGTGGCGGTCAGCGTGGTGTCAGGGTACGGCGTCGGCGTCCCGCTCGACGGCGAGGCCGCCGCGCCCGGCAGCGAGAAGGTGGTGATCGCGAGGTTCTGGACCACGTTGATGGTGTAGTCGTGCGTGGCGGTCAGGGCCGGCTGGGCGGAGTCGCTCACCTGCAGGGTGAAGGAGTACTGACCCGCGGTGGTCGGCTTGCCGCTTATGGTCCCGCTGCCCGAGTCCAGCGACAGGTTGGGCGGCAGCGACCCGGTCAGAACCGACCACGTGTACGGCCCGGTGCCGCCGGTGGCCGACGGCGTCTGGTTGTACTGCGCGCCGGCCAGCGCGTCCGGCAGCGCCAGCGTGGTGATCATGAGGGGCTTGGGGATCGTGCACGCGATGGTGAACTGCTGCTGGGCCGACTGGCCGTCGAGAGAACTCACCGTGACGGTGAACGTGGTCTTGGCGACGCAGTCGGGTTGCTGGATCGTGCCCGATATGACGCCGGTGTTCTTGCCGATCGTCAGGCCATTCGGCAGGTTTGACTCAGTGTATGTATAGGGTGTCGGGTTGCCGGCCGGCAGGAATCCGCCGGTCACCGAGGTCGTCGTAGGCTGAGAGGGAGTATAGAGGCTCGCACTGATCGCGCCCGGCAGCGTACTCCCCGCGAACACCACGTTCAGCGTGGCCGGCGTGACCGTCACGTTCACGGTGATCGACGTGGACTGCGGCGGTGTGGTCGGCGTCGAGTCGGTCACCGCGAACGTGACCGGTACGGTCTGGTCGAAGGAGTTGGTCGTCCCGTCGTCGCTGGTGGGCGACCCGGTGAGCATCCCCTTGTCGCTCAGCGACAGTCCGTCGAGGCCGGTCTGCACCGCAGCGACCGAGTATGGGGCGACTCCACCCTTGATATACGTTGCGAGATTCACGCTGACGGACTGCCCGACCTGGACGCTGGGCAGCGACGGCTGTGTGATCGTCAGCTGCGAGACGACGTTGATCGTCTCCGTGTTCGTCGCCGAGAGCGCCGGGGTGCTGCTGTCGGTGACCGTCAGCTGGAATGTGTCGGTCGCGGCCGTGTCGGTGGCGGCGGCCGTGCCGGTGACCGCACCGGTGGCGGCGTCCACGCTCAGGCCCTTGGGCAGCGTGGTGCCTCCGCTCAGCGTCCAGGTGTAAGCCGGTGCCGGTGCCTTTGCCGGTAGGCCGCCGGTCGCGACCGGCGGAGTCGTCTGCGTATAGGCCTGGCCGGCCACCGCGAGGGGCAACGGCGCCGGCTCGCTGAACGACACCGGGTTGACGATGTTGATGGTGAGGGTCATCGGCGGGGCGTTCACCGCGGGGACGGTCAACGTCGGCACGGTCGAGTCGGTCAGCGTGATGGAGAACGTCGGGCTCGGCGCGGTGCTGCCGGTGCCGGTGCTGGTGGCGGTCGTCGGCGTGCCCGAGATAACGCCGGCGGCCGAGAGGCTCAGGCCTGGCGGAAGGCTGCTCCCACTCGCCACGGCCCACGTGTAAGGCTTCGTGCCGCCGGTCGCGTCAAGGGTCTGGTTGTACCCGACGCCCGTCACGCCGTAAGGCAGGCTCGTGGTCGTGATCTTCAGCGGATCGACGATCGTGATGGTCAGGTTCTGCATGGCCGACAGCGGCGGGGTGCCGGAGTCGGCGGCCTGGACGGTGAACGCGTACACGCCGGTGGCGGTGGGCGTCCCGGTGATCGCGCCGGTCGACGCGAGCTTCAGGCCCGGCGGCAGAGTACCTCTCAGGGTCCAGGTATACGGCGCGGTGCCGCCGGTGCCGGCCAGCGTGGTGGTGGGGTACGCCGTGCCCGTCGGCGCGCTCGGCAGGGTCGAGGTGCTGATCGCGAAGGGCTTGACCACGTTGATGGTGTAAGCCTGCGAGCCGATCAGGGCCGGCTTGCCGGAGTCGACCGCCTGCAGGGTGAAGGGGAACTGGCCCACGGTGTTCGGCGCGCCGTTGATGTCCCCGTTGGCCGGGTTCAACGTCAGGCCCGGCGGCAGCGAGCCGGCCACGACCGACCACGTGTACGGCAGGGTGCCGCCGGCCGCCGCCGGCGCCTGCGAATACGTCACGCCGACCACTGCGTCCGGCAGCTTCGTCGTGGTGATCTCGACGCCGGGGACCGCGTCGATGCTCAGCTGCTGCGTGGCGCTCTGGCTCGGCGTGCCGGCGTCGGCCGCCTTCACGGTGAACGTGGTCGTCCCGCCCGCGGTGGGCGTGCCGCTGATGACACCGGTGCCGCTGTTCAGGCTGAGCCCGGCGGGAAGCGTCCCGGTGCCGGCCGCGATGCTCCAGATGTACGGCCCCGTGCCGCCGACCGCGGTGAGGGTCTGCGAGTAGGGCGCGTTGATGGTCGCGTTCGGCAGCGTGGCGGTGTTGACCTGCAGGGCGCTGATGACGGTGAGGGTGGCGTTCTCGGTGATGAACTGGGTCGGCGGACCGGCGTCGACGACGTGCACGGTGAACGAGGACTGGCCGAGCACGGTCGGCGTGCCGCTGATGATCCCGGTGGCCGAGTCGATGGAGAGCCCGGTCGGCAGCGTGCCGGCGCTGATCGAGTAGGTGAACGTCCCGGTGCCGCCGCCGACCGAGACCGGCGCACTGTACGGCTTGCCTATCGGCGCTCCGGGCAGCTTGGTGGTGGAAGTGGCGAGCGGGCCGACCACGTTCACGGTGACCGTGCCGGAGATGATCGGGCTGCTACCGCTCTGGCCCCCGGAACCGCTCGCCGAGGTCGCGGTGATGGTCGCGGTGCCGGGGCTGATCGCGGTCACCTCGCCGGTCTGCGAGACGGTGGCCACACCCGGCGCGGACGAGGTCCACAGCAGCTTCGGCAGCTTGCCGGCGCCTCCGACGGCGGCCGTCCCGTTCACGTCCGCCTGCTCGTTCCCGCCGGCCAGGAGGGTGGGATCGGGCACGGTGATGCTGAGCGCGTTCGCCGCCGGGGTCGCGGCGGCCGAGGCGTTCTTGGCCGCCTGGCTGGCCGCAGACTGCGCGGCGGAGGCGGCGGTCGCGGCGGAGTGCACCTCCGGCCGCAGCACCGCGAACCAGAGCGCGACGATCGCGGCCGCGACCAGCACCAGCGCGCCGAGCGCCGGCAGCAGCCACTTCGGCATGGTCTGCTGTTCCAGCATCACGCCGTCGGCGGTGACGGGTTCGCCGCCGTCGGGCAGAGCTGTGGCCGTGAACGGCAGCGACTTGTTCGGGCCGCGCAGGAAGGTCTTGCTCGGTATCGCCCTGAGCTTGACGTAGGTGGCGGTGCCGGGCTGCGCGGGGAACACCGGGGGGTCGGTGCGGAAGCGCAGCTTCACGTCCGGGTCGGCGGCCGAGACCGCGACCTGCTCGACCCGGTTGCCGCGGTTCTCCACCAGCAGCCGGAACTTCGCCTTGCGCCGGCCGGTGGCGGTCTTCGGCACCAGCCCGGCGGAGACGTCGGTGAACTCGGCGACGTTGACGACGCCCTCTTCGATCTTCGAGCCGTCCGGGTCCTCCTGCGACATGACCCTGAGCCCGAACGGCACGGGGCCGGCCGGGCACTCGGACGTGCGCGGGGGTTTGAAGACGATGCGAGCGGTGGCGCGAGCCTGTGGCAGCAGGTTGATCTCGGGCGGCTCGACGGTGGCCCACGCGGCCGAGTCGCCGAGCACGTCGAGGAGATAGCTGTCCACGACCATGCCGTCGTTCTCGAGATATACGGGGCACACGGCCTGTTCGCCGGGCTGTGCCTCGATCTCGGTGCTGTCGAGCCTGACCGTCACACCCATGGTGCCGTGACCCCCTGCCGCCATACCGGAATCAGCCCTCGCCGGGCAGTTCTGTGGTCGGACCGGCCTTGCCGCGCGGCTGCGCCGGAACGCCGGGGGAATGCGTTCCGCGCGCCGCCGACGCCGGTGGCGGGCGGTCTCGAGGCATCATTAGTCCCGACCGCCGCTCGGCTGTCAATCGCGGCGGCCAAGCATTTCCACATGCACCATAATGATCCATGCCTTATATGACAAGCCTGCCGACCTCACGGCAAGCCTCTCAACTGCGGTTTTGCCGGGCGCAGCGGCCAGGCTGCGCCATGTGGTCCGTGATTGCCACATCGGGTGCACTTTGACGCAACGCCGGAAAGCCGTCACCGGCCCCTGACTCGCCCCCCCTCGCGGACCGCGCCGCCGGCGGTTCACAGCCGGCCGAGCGAGCCGAGCTGCGCCAGCTGGTGGCGCGAGCGGATCCCGAGCTTCCCGTAGATCCGGGCGAGGTGGTACTCGACGGTCTTGGCGCTGATGTAGAGCCGTGCGGCGGCCTCCTGGTTGGTCAGGCCGTCGGCGACCAGCCGGGCCACCGCGCGCTCCCGCTCGGTCAGCACCGAGTACCGGCTCGCCTCGAGCGCCGGGCCGGTGCTGACGGCCAGGGCGGCGGCGCAGCGGCGGGCGTACGGGACGGCTCCGGCGGCGGCCATCCGGGCCCGGGCCCGGGTGAGCCAGGCCACCGCCTCGTCCGGCTCGCCGAGCGCGCCGAGCAGCCGGCCGTACGCGTGCTCGAGCAGCGCGAGGTGGAGCGGCACCGTGAGCCGGCCGGCCGGGTCGCCCGATTCCCCGCCGGATCCGTCGGCGCCCCGCTCCGCCAGCTCCGGCCGCTCCGACCGGTCCGGCCGGCCGGTCCGGTCCCGGCGCCGCCCGGCGGGGAAGAGCGCGGCCTCGTAGTGCCGGCGCGCGGCGCGCGCGTCGCGGCGGCGCTCGGCGAGCCGGCCGGACAGCCGGTGGTGCGCGACGCGCAGGTACGGGACCTGATTGGCGAGCGCGTCCAGGTGCTCCAGCGCGGCGTCCGCGTCGTGCAGCGACCCGGCCTCCACGACCGCCTCGGCGTACAAGGGCAGCCACAGGGAGCGCAGCTTGCGCGGCGCGTCGTCCTCCCGGGCCGCGGTCAGCCGGGCGAGCACGGGCAGCGCCGCGGTCGGATCGCCGTGCACGGCCAGCGATCCGGCGTTCGCGTACACGGCCAGGACCCTGTCGTCGGGCGAGAAGGCGCCGGCGTCGAGCTCCTTGGCGCGCCACTGGTACTCGGCGGCCAGGCTCCACTCGCCGCGGTGCGCGGCGAGCATCGCGGCCAGCGCGTACCGGACCCCCGCCTCGGTGCCCTCCCGCTGCTGCGCGGCCTCGATCGCCAGGCCCGCATGGTCCTCGGCGCGGCGCCAGTTGCCCAGCAGGTGGTGCGCCACCGCCAGCCACTGATGCGCACGGCCGACGACCGTCGGCAGCCGAGGCGCGTCGTGGTGGTCCAGCACCGCCAGCAGATCGCCGGCGCCGCGGCGCAGGTCGCCAGCCAGCACGCGGTAGGTCCCCTGGTCCAGCCGGGCGACCGCTTCGTACGGCTGCTCGGGGTCGCCGCCGGCTTGCTCGGTCCGGCTCTCCTCGCTGGCCTCGAGCGCGGCGCGCGGGCCCTGTGTATAACAGCGGCCCGCGGTGTAAAGCCGCCGCAGCCACCGGACCAGCGCGGGGTCGTCAGGATCCTGTGCCAGCCCGACGGCGGCCTGCCGGACGGCCGGCTCGCCGAGCGCCGCGCGGACGCTGATCGCGGCGGCCACGCCATACGCGATCGCCTCGGCTGACGGCTCGTCAGCCGAGAAGCCGCCGGACCCCGCGGCCCGGCCGAGCACCAGCCGGAGCCGTGACTCGGCGTCCGGCACCCGGCCCTGTGCCAGCGCCCGGCCGGCCAGCGCGCATCCGCGTAGGGCCGAGGGGGCGCAGTCCTCGACCGCCCGCCAGAAGTCGGCCGGGGCGTCGTCCTCGCCATAGACATGGTGCAGCGCCGCGAGCAGCAGCCGCCGCTCGCGCTCGGCCGACGTCCCGCTCAGGTGCGAGGCCCACTCCAGCAGCTTGGCCGGGCTCGGCCCGCCGGACCCCGCGGCGGCGCCGAGCGCGGCCGCCTCCAGCTGCGCGGCCAGCGGCTCGTCGAGGTGCCCGGCCGCCGCGACCCGGTGCAGCCACGCCCCGGCGGGCTCCAGCCGGTCGGCCGCGGCGCTGTGCAGGGCCCTGCGGCGGGTCGGGGTGAGCACGAGGCGCGGCGTGTCCGGCGTCGCGACCCGCGCGCCGAGGGCGACGAGCGGCCGGCCCCGGAGCACCGCGCCCTCGCCTACCACGATCAACCCCCTGAGTTCAAGCCGCGCGAGCGGGGCGGCGGCGGCCCGGCGAGGCCGTTCGCGCTGCGCGATCCACCGGGATATGCCCCCTTCGATAATGCTGTGCCCGGCGCACTAGGGAAAGGCTAGGGCCAATCCCCAGGGAAGACCGGTCGGACGTCGGGGATGCTCAACCTTACAAGGGCGTCTGCGACGCTTGGTGCTCAAAGAAGCACCCGCCGAGGTGAGCGCGGCCGAGCGACCGACCATCGCGAGGCACGGTCTGCCGAGGTGACAGGGAACAAAGGGGGAAGTAATGGACGGTCAGATCCCAGTTTACGTGTATGCGCACGATCCGATCACGCGCTCCGGCCTGACCGCGCAGCTGCGCGGCCGCACGGAGCTGGACCTCGTGGACGGAACGGCCGACACGCCCGCGGCGGTGGCCGTGCTGGCGTTCGAGGCGGTGGACGAGAAGGCGCTGTCGATGATGCGGAGCCTGCGCAGCCGCGGCTGCGACCGCACCGTGATGGTGGTGAACTCGCTCGCCGACGACGATCTGGTCGCGGCGGTCGACGCGGGCGCGTACTCGATCGTGTGGCGATCGCAGGCCTCGGCGTCCTGGCTCGTGGAGACGGTCCTGAAGGCGGCGCGGGGGGAGTCCGCGCTGCCGCCCGACGTGCTGGCCCGTCTGCTCAAGCAGGTCTCCCGGCTGCAGCGCAACGTGCTGCAGCCGCGCGGTATGGCGCTCAACGGCCTGACCGGGCGGGAGAAGGACATCCTGCGGCTGGCGGCCGAGGGGTTCGCCACCGAGGAGATCGCCCATGAGCTATCGTATTCGAAGCGCACCGTGACGAGCGCGCTACACGACGTCGCAGTCCGCTACCAGCTGCGCAACCGCACCCACGCCGTGGCCTACGCCATCCGGGAGGGTCTGATCTGACCCGCTGATCCGACCCCGACCGACCGCGTCGCACCGCGGCGCGGCGCGGTCATCGTCACCGGCCGCTCGGAGATCCCACCGGGCGGCCGGTCGCGGCGTCCCGTCCCCGGACGGCCGTAGCCTGATCTCAGGGCCCACTATCATCGAGGCCGCGGTGATATTCCACGACGACTTCTCGCTTCCCGCCCGGGACGCGGCGGACCGGTTCGCCGGGCGCCGCCCGCAGCTGCGGCAGATCGCCGACCTCGCGGTCGCGGCGCTCTCCGGGCGGCCGCAGACGGTGCTGATCGAGGGGCTTCCCGGCATGGGGAAGTCCACGCTGCTGCGCAGGTCGCTGCGGGACCTGACGCAGTTCGAGGTGCTGAAGGCGCGCGGCTCGCAGGACGACGCCACGCGTCCCTTCGGCGTGACCGGGCAGCTCCTGCACGCCGCCGACGCGAGCCGCCGCAACGGGCTGCGAACCGCGGTGCAGCGGCGGCTGGACGGCGGCGCGGCCGTGATCGTGTCAGTGGACGACCTGGCGCTGGCGGACGGCGAGTCGGCGTCCGAGCTCCTGGCCCTGATGCGGGTCCGGCCGCCGGCCGCGCTGCTGATCCTCTTCGCCGCGCGCTCGCCGTGGCGGCCGGCGCCGGGCGGGGACGGCCGGATCGAGCGGCTGCGCCAAGCGCTGCTGGCCGAGGGCGGCGCGGCCCGGATCGCGCTGCCCGAGCTGACCTCCGCGGAGGCCGCCGACCTGCTCGGCTCCGGCCCGGCGGGCGGCGGCGAGCGGCCGGCGGTCCCCGAGCAGCTGGCGCGCAGCCTGCACGAATACACCGGCGGCCATCCGGCGCTGCTCTCCGTCCTGCTCGAGCAGGACCTGAGCGAGGCGCGCAGCTCGCCGGGCGACCTGCTGGGCCTCTCGCACCCGCTGGTCACCCGGATCCTGCAGACCGTCGCCACGCTGCCGCCGGGCGCGCGGGACCTGTTGGACGCCCTCGCGGTGCTCGACAGCTGCTGTCCGCTGTCCTCGGCCTCGACCGTGGCGCGGGTCGAAGACCCCTGGGTGGCGCTCGAGACGCTGCTCGAGGCGGAGCTCGTGGACTGGTTCCCGGACGAGCCGGTCACCCCGGTGCAGATCCGCTACCCGCTGTACCGCGACGTGGTCTACCGCGGCCTGCCGGTCGCCCGGCGCGAAGCCCTGCACACCCGGGCGGCCGAGTACGCGATCGGCACCCGGGCGTGGGCGCACCGGGTCGCCGCATCAGGGCACGACGACCTTGCGCTGGCCGACGAGCTCGGGCGCGAGGCGGAGCGGTACCACCGGGCCGGCGACAACGAGCGGGCCGGCGCGCTGCTGCTGTGGTCCGTGGACGCCTCCCCGGACCCGGCCGAGCGGGAGCGCTCGCTGATCCGCGCGGCGCGCTGGGCCTACTCGCTGCGCGCGGTGGACTGGGGGCCGCAGTTCCAGGCGAAGCTGGCCCGGCGCGCCCCGAGCGCGGCGCGCAACCTGATCCTCGGCCTGATCGCGGAGGCCGAGGGGCTCTACCCGCAGGCGCGCGCGCTGCTGGTCGAGGCGCGGCGGCTGGCGCGGGCCGATCAGTCGGCTGACGTGCTGCTCCCGGAGATCGACCTGGCGCTGGCGCTGGTCCACGCAGACCTCGGCGATACGGACGCGCAGTATCAGCTGGCCCGGGATCTCCTAGCGGCCGACAGCCTGTCCGCGGTCAGCCGCGCCTGGGCGGAATACCACGTCGCCGATGCGTGGGGGCGGATGAACGGCGGGCCGGCCGCGGCGCTGAACCGGCTGGCCGCCGGGGCGGCGGCCTCCGCGGAGCCGGCCGGCTCCCCCGACGCGGCGGACGGCCCGGACTACACGGACCCGCCCGGCGACGACGACAGCCCGGGCCGCAGCGTCCTGCTCTGGGCGCGCGGCACGTGGCGAATCCTGAGCGGCCAGTTGCGGCGGGGCAACGACGACCTGGCCCGGCTGCTGCGCTCGGCCGACCGCGGCACGATGGACGTCTTCAGCCCCCTGGCACGGGTCTACATCGGCTATGCCGAGTACCTGCTCGGCGACTGGGCCTCCGCCGAGAACGCGGTCGCCCAGGCGCTCACCGCGCTGGAGGGCAACGCCGTGCTGCGGATGCGCGTGCCGGCGCACGCGGTGGCCGCGTGCATCAGCGCCGGCAAGGGCCAGTGGGAACCCGCGGCGCAGCACGTCCAGGCGGCCCGGCACTGGCACGCGCAGTGCGGGCCCGTCGGCTACGCGGCGTTCCCGGCCCTCGCGGCGGCCACGCTCGCGCAAGCGCGCGCCGACTACGGCAAGATGCTGACGGCGCTTCAGCCGCTGGTCGCCGCGCCGCGCCGCAGCTCGGAGTATCAGGCCTGGTGGCTGCCGCTGTACGTGGAGTCGCTGCTGGGCACCGGCCAGCTCGGCGCCGCGCAGCACGCGCTGGCCCAGCTGCGCGAGCTGGCCGAGGCCGGCGCCTGCTCAGCGGTCTGCGTCGCCTGGCTCGACGCGTGGCTGACCGCCGGCGGCCGGGACGAGTTCCGGGCGCGGGCCCGCTACGAGGAGGCCACCTCCCGGCCGCCGGCGCCGGACGACATGCCGCTGCAGCGGGCCCGGCTCGACCACGACTACGGCCGGCACCTCGCGGCCACCCGGCACCGCAAGGCGGCCATCGGCTGGCTGCGCCGCGCGCACGAGCAGTACACGGCGCTGGGCGCGAAGCCCTTCGCCGAGCGCTGCGCCCACGACCTCGAGCAGTGCGGCGCGTCGGTCGCCCCGGCCGGCGGCGGGCTGCCCGGCGGCCAGGCGCTGCTGTCCGCGCAGGAGCGCCGGATCGCCTTCCTGGTCGCGCAGGGCCTGACCAACCAGCAGGTGGCGAACGAGATGTTCGTCAGCGCGAAGACGGTCGAGTACCACCTCGGCAACGTCTTCGCCAAGCTGGGCATCACCTCGCGGCGCCAGCTGCGCTCGCGGCTCGGCGGCGAGTCGGAGTTCTGACGTTCCGGCGCGCACCCCGGGCCCCGGCGCCGGGATCAGGTTGCATAAGCTGACCGTTTGTGACCACACCCATCGACGCCGGCGGGAGCGAGCAGCCGGAGCCGGCCGAACTGCGGGAGCCGCCGGAGCCGGACGAGGCGGTCGAGCCGGACGAGGCGGCGGAGGCCGTCGAGCCTCGGCGTCCGCTCTGGCGCCGCGCGCTGCGGTGGGCGGCTCTGCTGGTCGCCGGATTCGTCATCCTGACCACCTCGCTGGCCGGCGACTACGTCCTCGCCACCGGCGCGACCGTCCCGGTCCCGCCGCTGGACAGCACAGGGCACTACATCACCGCCGATGGACTCACCACCCACTACGAACAGTGGGGAACTCAGGGCACACCGATCGTCCTGGTGCACGGCGTCGTCGAGTCCGCCTGGGTCTGGCACCTGGTCGGCCCGATGCTGGCCGCGCAGGGGTACCGCGTCTACGCCCTCGACGTCCGCGGATACGGCTACACCCAGCACGAGGGGCCGTACGACCTGGCCGGCGACACCGCTCAGCTCCAGGGCTTCCTCACCGCGCTGCACCTCGACGCGGCCCACCACAGCCTGCCGATCCTGGTCGGCCACTCCAGCGGCGCCGCGATCATCGGCGACCTGGCCCTGCTGCACCCTGGCATGGCCGCCAAGGTCATCTTCATGGACGGCGACGGCACGCCCTACGGCGTCGGGCCCTCCTTTATACACGGCCTCATCATGGACCCCTATGCCACTGCCCTCATCCGCCTCGTCACCCGGCACCCGTCGCTCGCGGAACTCGCCTACAACTCAGCCTGCGGACCGAACTGCCCCCCGTTCGACGCCGCCGCCTGGCTCACCCCCTTCCGCGTCCCGGGCGCGGTCAGCGCGCTGAAGGCGATCCTGCAGCAGCAGCTCATCGGGCTGACCTTCCCGCAGGAGCAGCAGATCCGCGTCCCTGCCGCGATCGTCTACGGGTCCTTGGACCCCGAGATGACGCAGGCGGACGCGACCGCGACCGCGCAGCGGCTCAGGACCGGCCAGCTGATCAGCATCTCAGGCGCCTACCACCTCGGCATGCTGTCCGCGCCGCGGCTCACCGTGGCCGCCCTGAACCAGGCGATGGCGACGCCGGGCCGATCACATAGCTGAACCCTGTCAGTAGGCGCCGTTACGCTCCCCGGCATGGCGACGGTGACCGGTCCCAGGGAGCAGACAACCGCTCCCGGGGCTGTCGAGTGGAGCCAGCTGCGCCACGCGATACTCAAGGGTCAGATGGGCGATTTGGTGAAGCTGCTGTCGCCGACACCGCCTTCGCAGCTGAAGCATCTGACCGGCGAGCTCAGAACCTTGTACCGAGAGACCCAAGCCGAGATGCGCTCCGCGACCGGCGGTCTGAACTGGATCTCCAAGATGCGGCGCCGCTCGGACCAGATCGTCGCGGCCGCGATCATGTGCGAACAGACGCCGGCCCGGGTCGCCTGGTGGTTGAAACGGCGGGGCGCGTTCGATCCGAAGGGGTTCGGCTGGCCCGACCTCAGGATCGTCATCGACCTGCTCGCGCCGCGGCGGGAGCCCGCATGGCTGGCCGAGCTGACCGCACGGCTGGCCGGCGACCTCACCACCCCGACGCGCAGGTGGCAGCTGTTCGAACTGGTCCAGCGGCTTGACGCCGTGAGCGGCGCACAGGTTCCGCTGACCGACGGGTTCGTGCTGGCGTGGCTGGACAAGAACCCAGACCTGCGCGCCGAACCGCGGGTGCGTGAGTTCGCGGCGCGGATCTTCGAGGTACCGGACACCGGCGAGTATCTCAGCTCCTGGACCCGGCTGGCCGACACGCTGGCCGAGCTGACCGCCGAAGGCGCACTCGACCGGGACGAGATGCTCGACGGCTGCGTCGCGAGGCTGCTGCGCGGCGGCGGCGCATCGAGAGAGCTCCGCGGTTTCCACCGGCTGTACGACCTGCTCGCTCCGGCTCCGGACGAGGTGGCCGCACGGCTGCAGACCTATCTCGGTATGGTCGCCGCCGGCGATGGCGGCACCGTCAAGCGCGCGCAGACAGCGCTCAAGGCAGTCGATGCGCTCAAGCCGCTCGGCGCAGCAACGCTCAGAGAGCTGGCCACCACCGTGCTCGCGCGCCCCGAGGCGAGCATCGCCACCGCACAGCTCGGCTGGATCGACCGTGCGATCAGACGCGACCCGAGTGCCGCACCCGAACTCCTCGGCACCCTGACGACAGCGTTCGGACACCCGGCCGTCGCGGTCCAGCAGCGGGCGCTGCGCATGGCGGCCAGGCATCTCGTCGACGACGCTCTTCGGAGCCGGTTGCGCAAGGCGGCCGCCGGCCTGCTCGACCCGGCGCTCGCGGCCGAGGCGCATGCGGTCTTCGGCGCCGGCGCGGACGAGACCGAGGAATTCGCCGCGGTCCATGCGGCCGAAGCGCTCGCGCAGCCCGTATATCGACAAACGCCGAATCCGGCGCCCATCGCCTCTGTCGAAGAGCTCGTCGAGGCCTTCGCCCCGGCGTTCGCGTCCGTGGATATCGATCTCGCGCACACGGAGCGGATCATGGAGGCCGTCACCCGGTTCGCGCACCTTGACCGCTCCGCGATCGCTGCCTTTGCGCCACTCCCGGCACGCTTCCGTGCCGTGGAGGACGACCGACAGCCGTGGTCGGGCCCACT
>DASYAE010000067.1:0-56663 GCA_036501535.1 Actinocrinis sp.
GTGCGCGACGCTGTGTTTAAGCGTTCTGGTTTACGAAGTCTGGCCTACGGCGCGTCCAGACCGCCGTCCGGCCGGCGGACCCCGGCCGACCAGCGCTCGTGCAGGAACTTGCGCGGCGGGTGCGCGGCCGCCGCCTTCTCGTCCAGATCAACACCCCAGCCAGGCGACTCGGAAGGGTACAGATAGCCCTCGCGGACCACGGGGGTGCCCGGGAAGACCTCGTGCGTGGCGTCGTCGTACTCGTGCGATTCCTGATACCCGAATGCCGGGGTCGAGACGTCGACGGCCAGATTGGCGGCGACCCCGACCGGGGAGATGTCGCCTGGGGAGTGGAACGCCGTGCGCACGCCGAGCAGTTCGGCCAGGGCGACCAGCTTGCGGGTCGGGGTCAGGCCGCCGACCGACGAGGTGTGCAGCCGCAGCAGGTCCACGCCGCCGTCCCGGACCAGCCGGGCCGCGTCGGTGACCGAGGACAGCTGCTCGCCGACCGCGATCGGGACCGGGGACGCGGCGCGGACCTCGGGCAGCCGGTCGTAGAACTCCGGCGGGATGACGTCCTCGAGGAAGGAGAGCTGGTAGGGCTCGAGCGCGCGGGCGAGCACGATTGCCTGCTTGGGTGTCAGCCTGCTGTGAACGTCGTGCATGAGGTTCGGGTCGGCGCCGAGGCGATCACGGGCCGCCGCGAACAGCGCCGCGGTCGAGCGCAGGTACCGCTCCGGATCCCAGCCGTCCGGATGCGGCGAGCGCGGGTAGCCGCCGGGCGTTCCCGGGGCGCCGTAGGTGCCGAGCCCCGGTCCGCCGACCTGAAGCCGGATGCTGCGATACCCCTGCTCGCGCAGCGCCTCGGCCTTGTCCAGAGTCTCGTCGATGGTGGCACCGGCCGCGTGCGAGTAGACCTCGACGCCGGCCCGGCTGCGGCCGCCGAGCAGCTCGTACACGGGCATGCCGGCGCGCTTACCCGCGATATCCCACAGCGCCTGGTCGATCCCTGACAGGGCGTTGTTGAGCACCGGGCCGCCGCGCCAGTAGGACGAGTAGTGGATCAGCCTCGTGATGTCCTCGATGTCCGCCGGGCTGCGGCCGATCACCAGCGGGGCCACGTGTTCGTCCACGGCGACCGCCACGGCCGCGTAGCGCTGCGTGAAGGTCGCGCAGCCGAGGCCGTACAGCCCCGGCTCGGAGGTGTCCACCCGCACGACCGCGAGCGGCGTGCCCTCCGGCGCAGTCACGATCGCGCGGACGGCGGTGACGCGCAGCTTGTCACGGTTCTGCCATGGTGGAAGCGCCTGCGGGAGGCCTCCGTCCGGGCCGAGCAGGCTGTCGGCGTATGTCATCCGGCCTTGCTCCCTTCGCTCTGTTCCCTCTGTTCGCGGGAGGCCCCGGCCCGGCCGACCACGCGCAGGTGGCCGACCGACGACTCCCGGGTCTGCACGCCGACCGGCAGCACCACCAGCTCCGGCGCGTGGTTCACGCCCGGCTCGGCGATCCGGCGGTGCAGCAGCCGCATGGCGCTGCGACCCATCTCGCGCGAGGGCAGCGAGATCGACGCGGCGGTCAGCGGCAGAACGTCAAAGGGCCCTGCGTCGTCCATGCCGGCCAGGTCGACGTCGCCGGGGATCTCGAAGCCGAGGGCGACCAGGTCCCCGGCCGCGAGCGCCAGCACGTAGCCGTTCGCGCACAGCAGCACGGTCGGCGGGTGCGGGCCGCGCATCAGCTCGGCGAGCATCGCGCGGCGCGCCTCGGTCGACAGGCCTCTGAAGGGCCGCAGCACGGTCAGGGCGGGGCGCAGCGGGATGCCGTACTCGCGCAGCGCCTCGATGTGGCCGGCCAGCCGGTCGCGGACGCTGGTGACCTCGGTCTCCTCCCAGAGCGTCGCGATGGTGCGGTGGCCGGCCCGGACCAGCGCGGCGGTCAGCTCGCGGCCGGCGGCCAGGTTGTCCGCGACGACCGCGTCGGTGGCCAGGTCGGGCCGGTAGCGGTCGACCATCACCAGCGGCACGCCGAGCCGGCGCGCCTCCGCGTACGGGGCGAGGGTCTCGTGGCCCTCGGCCGGGTAGACGATGACGCCGTCGACACGGTGTTCCAGCGCGCTGCGCAGTGCCTGCTCCTCGCGGGCCGGGCTGCCCTCGCAGTGGTTGAGGAACAGCCGGTAGCCGAGCTCGGCGCAGACCCCTTCGATGCCGGCCAGGATCAGGCCCACGTGCGGGCCCTGATGCTGCAGGATGCAGGCGACGGTCCGGTCGGTGCGCTGGGGAGGGCCGCCGGGCGGCCGCTCGGCCACGAACGTTCCCTGGCCGCGCTTGCGCACCACGTGGCCTTCGGCGGCCAGGTCGTTGAGCGCCCGGACCGCGGTGGCGTGGCTGACGTCGAAGCGCTCGCAGATCTCCCGCTGCGTCACGAACGGCCGGCCCGGTGCGTATTCGCCGGCCGCGATGGCAGCCAGCAGATCCCGCTTGACCTGCTCGTAGAGCGGGGCTTTCGGGCCGTCCTGCCCTCCGGGCATCTGCGGCCTCCCTCCTCGCACGGCAGCGCATGCCGAGTCAATTTAACATGCGAAATCGAGGCCAGAAAGGGAGATCGGAGATCCACCTGGATCCCGCTCGCGCTATTGACATGTTAAATCTTCCGTTCCAAAGTGCGCAGTGCCGGGCGGGATCCGGGCGCGCCGGCCCGGTCCGGCCCGGCGCATCGGCGAATGGAGTGACACAGTGAAGGTGCGGTGAAGGTTCTGCTGACCGGCGCGGGCGGCGGGCTCGGCAGCGCGGTGCTGGCCCGGCTGGCCGAGGACGGACACGCCGTGCGCGCGCACGACCGCGTGTCGCTCCCGCCGGAGCTCGCGGCGCAGGCCGACGAGGCGGTGGTCGGCGACCTGCGGCAGGCCGGGCAGCTGGCCGCGGTGCTCGCCGGTGTCGACGCGATCGTGCACGCGGCCGCGTATCCGGCGCCGCTCGGCGCACCCGAATCAGAGATCTTCACCAACAACGTCGAAGCCGCCTACCACGTCATCGACGGCGCGGGCCGGGCCGGAATCGGCCGGATCGTGTACGTCTCCAGCCTGTCCGCGCTCGGCCTGGCCTGGGCCGGACAGGAGGTCTCGCCCGAGCACGTGCCGGTCACCGAGCAGCACCCTTATGTCGGCGAGGACGTATACGGGCTCTCCAAGTACATCGGAGAGCTGATCACCGCGACGGCGAGCCTGCACTGGGGCGCCGCGGCGGTGAGCCTGCGCTTCCCCTTTCTCGGCACCGGGCAGCGGCTGCAGCACCACCTCTCGCTCGTGCGCGACGATCCCGGCTTCGATCGCAAGGCACTGTGGTCGTGGCTCGACACGCGCGATGCGGCGCGCGCCGTCGCCGCGGCCTTGACCAGACCGCTGGAAGGGCACACGGTGGTGAACGTCGCCGCGCCGGACAGCACGTCCCTGGTACCGACCGCGGAACTGCTGCACCGCTACCACCCGACCGCCCGCGTGGACGAGCCGCTCGACGGATTCGCGGTGCCGGTCTCCACCCGGCTGAGCCGGGAGCTGCTCGGCTTCGAGCCGGTCCACTCCTGGCGGGCGGCGCAATCGTGAACCAGAGGGAGCAGACCCGGTGACGGCGAGCAAGCCACGTCTCAGAGTCGGAATGATCGGATACGCCTTCATGGGCGCCGCGCACTCGCAGGCGTGGCGGACCGTGGGCCGGGTCTTCGACCTGCCGTTCGAGGTCGAGATGACCGCGCTGTGCGGGCGCACCGAAGCGGCCGTGCAGGAGAGCGCGGCGCGGCTGGGCTGGGCGTCCGGCGAGACCGACTGGCGCGCCGTGGTCGGGCGGCCCGACATCGACGTGATCGACATCTGCACGCCGGGCGACAGCCACGCGCCGATCGCGATCGCCGCGCTCGACGCGGGCAAGCACGTGCTCTGCGAGAAACCGCTGGCGAACTCGGTCGCCGAGGCCGAGGCGATGGCCGCGGCCGCCGAGCGGGCGGCCGGCCGGTCGATGGTCGGCTACAACTACCGGCGGGTGCCTGCGCTGGCGCTGGCCCGGCAGCTGGTCGGGGACGGGCGGCTCGGCGAGATCCGGCACGTGCGCGCGCAGTATCTCCAGGACTGGCTCGGCGATCCGCAGTTCCCGCTGACCTGGCGGCTGCGCCGGGAGGTCGCCGGCTCGGGCGCGCTCGGCGACCTCGGCGCGCACATCGTCGATCTCGCGCAGTACCTGACCGGCCTGCAGATCGAGAGCGTCGGCGCGTTGTTGCAGACCTTTGTCACGCAGCGTCCGCTGCCGGCCCGGTCCAGCGGTCTGTCTGCCGACAGCGGCGGCAGCGGCAGCGATGGCGACGGCGACAGCCCGGTGGAGCTCGGCCCGGTCACCGTGGACGACGCGGCGCTGTTCACAGCACGCTTCGATGCCGGCGCGATCGGCGTCTTCGAGGCGACCCGGTTCGCCTCCGGCCGCAAGAACGCGCTGCGCATCGAGGTCAACGGCGAGCGCGGAAGCCTGGCCTTCGACTTCGAGTCCATGAACGAGCTGTCGTTCTTCGACGGCACCGAGGACGGCGCCACCGCGGGATTCCGCCGCATCCTGGCCACCGAGCCCGACCACCCGTACCTCGGCGCGTGGTGGCCGCCCGGCCATCTGCTCGGCTACGAGCACACATTCACCCACGAGCTGCGCGACTTCATCGTCGCCATCGCCGCTGGAGAGCCGCCGAGCCCGAGCTTCGCCGACGGGCTCCGGGTCCAGCGCGTCCTGGCCGCCGTCGAGGCCAGCGCGCAGGCCGCCGGCGCGCACGTCCCGGTCGGGCCCGACAAGGCCCCAGCCCGATAAGACCACTGCATCACCGCGACCACCAGGAGCCTGCCATGCCCCGCCCCGTCACGCTGTTCACCGGCCAGTGGGCCGACCTGCCCTTCACCGAGGTCTGCGAACTTGCCGCGGGCTGGGGCTACGACGGCCTGGAGATCGCCTGCTGGGGCGACCACTTCGACGTGCAGGCCGCGCTCGAGGACGACGGCTACGTACCCCGGCTGCGCGAGACGCTCGACAAGTTCGGGCTGCGGGTGTGGACCATCTCCTGCCACCTGACCGGCCAGGCCGTCTGCGACCACCCGATCGACGAGCGGCACAAGGGCATCCTGCCGGCCCGGATCTGGGGCGACGGCGAGCCCGAGGGCGTGCGGCAGCGGGCCGCGCAGGAGATCAAAGACACCGCGCGCGCGGCGGCGAAGCTGGGCGTGGACACCGTGGTCGGGTTCACCGGCTCGTCGATCTGGCACACGGTGGCCATGTTCCCGCCGGTCCCGGAGTCGATGATCGAGCGCGGATTCGCCGACTTCGCCGAGCGCTGGCATCCCATCCTCGACGTCTTCGACGAGGTCGGCGTCCGCTTCGCGCACGAGGTGCACCCCAGCGAGATCGCCTACGACTACTGGACCACCGCGCGGGCGCTGGAGGCGATCGGCCGGCGGCCGGCGTTCGGGCTCAACTTCGACCCGAGCCACTTCGTCTGGCAGGACCTCGACCCGGTCGGGTTCCTCTCCGACTTCCGGGACCGCATCTACCACGTGGACTGCAAGGAGTCGGTGAAGCGGTTCGACGGCCGCGGCGGCCGGCTCGGCTCGCACCTGCCGTGGGGCGATCCGCGGCGCGGCTGGGACTTCGTCTCCACCGGCCACGGCGACGTGCCGTGGGAGGCCTGCTTCCGCATGCTCAACAGCATCGGCTACTCCGGGCCGATCTCGGTGGAGTGGGAGGACGCGGGCATGGACCGGCTGGTCGGCGCGCCGGATGCGCTCGCCTACGTCCGGGCCCTGACCCGCATCGAGCCGCCCGCGGCCTCCTTCGACTCGGCCTTCTCCTCGAACTGAGCGAGCCCGTCCCCTCAGCGCCCGAACAGCGCGCCGCCGTTGACCTGGAGGACCTGGCCGGTGATGTAGGAGGCGTCCGGCGAGGCGAGGTGAGCCACCAGCCCGGCCACATCCTGCGGGCGACCTGCGCGGCCCAGAAGCGTCTGCGAGACCAGGCGGCCCCGGCGCTCGTCGGTCATCGTTTCGCCGAAGAACTCGGTGTCCGACACGTAGCCGGGAACCACGACGTTCACGGTGATCCCCGCCGGGCCCAGGTCGGCGGCCAGGTCGAAGGTCCAGCCCACCAGCGCGGCCTTGGCGGCCGAGTAGGAGCCGCCCCCGCCGCGCAGGGCGGCGATGGAGCTGAAGTTGACGACGCGGCCGCCGGGGCGCAGCAGCCGCGGAAGCAGTGCCTGGGTGAGCAGGACGGCGGTAAGGACATTGGCCTGATAGTCGGCCTCCCACGCGCGGGCCAGGTCGTCCAGCCGGTCGTCGGGCATGCCGCGCGAGGCGATCCCGCCGGCGTTGTTGACCAGGACACTGACACGGCCCTCGAGCCCCATGGCGATCTGCTCGACCTCCTGCGGGCGGGTCAGGTCGGCGGCGTGCCACGAGACCTTGCCCGAACCCGCGGCGTTCAGCTCGTCGGCGGCCGACTCGAGCACGTCGGCCCGCCGCCCGACGATGACGACGTCACGGCCGTCAGCGGAGAGCCGGGCCGCGATCGCCTTGCCGATTCCCGTGCCGCCGCCGGATACCACTGCCGCACCACTCACTGTGCCCGTCCAATCAGAGCTTCGCCGTCAGTCGGTCGGTCGGAGCGACTCCCGCTGCCGATCTCCACACTAACCGCCTCCCATCGCCCACTGTTTCGACATACTTCTATATTGACAGCTGTCAAAACAGCAGGCAGGCTGTGCCTTGCTTCGACAAGCATCTATCAAGCGGCGCCGGATCGAGCGACGCGGCCGACGACGGCCACGGGAGAAGAACGATGGGAACGAACGAGCAGGACAGCCGGCTTCCGGTCGTCGTGATCGGGGCGGGGCCGGTGGGTCTGGCGGCCGCCGCGCACCTGGCCGAGCGCGGGATGGCGTTCACGGTGCTGGAGGCCGGGACCGAGCCGGCGGCAGCGGTGCGCGACTGCGGGCTCGTGCGGTGATCGACGCCTCGGGCACGTGGCAGAACCCGAACGTGCTGGGCGGCGACGGCCTCGCGGCGCGCGGCGAGCAGCAGGCCCGGGCCGCCGGACTGGTCTTCCCCTCGGCACTGCCGGACCTGCTCGGTGCCGACCGTGCGCGGTTCGCCGGCGCCCGGGTGCTGGTGGCCGGCGCCGGGCACTCGGCGACCAACACGCTGATATCGCTCGCGCAGCTCGTCGAGCAGGATCCGACGACCAGGGCGGTGTGGGCGATCCGGGGTCGGCTCGGCGCGCGGGTCTTCGGCGGCGGTGAGGATGATGCGCTGCCCGCGCGCGGCGCGCTCGGTTCCCGGCTCAGGGCCCTGGTGGAGAGCGGACGGGTGGAGTTGCTGGCCGGATTCTCCATAGACGCGCTGCGGATCGGCGATTCCGGGGTGACGGTCACGGCACTGGACGGGCGAGAGGTGATGGTGGACCGGATCGTATCGGCCACCGGGTTCCGGCCGGATCACACGCTGGCCGGGGAGCTGCGCGCGGACTGGGACCCGGCGCTCGGCTCGACCCGGGCGCTCGCGCCGCTGATCGATCCGAACGAGCACTCGTGCGGCACGGTGCCGCCGCACGGACAGCGGGAGCTGGCGCACCCCGAACCGGGCTATTACGCGGTCGGGACGAAGAGCTACGGCCGCGCGCCCACATTCCTGATGACGACGGGATACGAGCAGGTGCGCTCGATCGTCGCGTTCCTCGACGGCGATCTCGAGGCCGCCGCCGAAGTGCGGTTGGAGCTGCCGGAGACCGGGGTGTGCTCATCGAACCCTGACGAGTCGGTCGGCGACGCCTCGGGCGGCTGCTGCGGCGCACCGCCCGCGCGGGGCCTGGCCACCGGGATCCGCGGCGGGCTGCTTTCCGCGCCGCTGCCGCTGCTCAAGCCGGGCAGCAGATCAGGGAGCTGCGGCTGACCGGTCCGGACGCCTGCGATCCGCCGCCGGGCTTGACCTTGGAGTGCACTCCCAGGTTTAGCGTCGGTGTCATGAGCACCGTTCTTCAGGGAGCGACAGTGTGGACGGTGGCCGAACTGGCCCGGCGTGCCCACGTCTCCGCGGACACCGTGCGCTACTACGAGCGCGCCGGGCTGCTGCCGTGCACTTCGCGCAGCCCGGCGGGCTACCGGCACTTCTCCGAGGCGGACCTGGACCGGCTGCGCTTCATCCAGGGCGCCCAGCGTCTCGGGCTGCGCCTGCGCGAGATCCGCGAGCTGCTGCAGGTGCGCGATACCGGAACCTGCCCCTGCGAGCCGGCCGAAACGCTGCTGCGCCGCCGCGTCGCCGAGATCGACCAGGAACTGGTCCGCCTGACCGCACTACGCGCCGACCTGGAACGCATGCTCACCGCGATCCCCGGACCCCGGTGCCCTGATCCGGAGCCGGGCACGTGGTGCCCGCCCGTGCTCACTGCGCACGCCGAAGGGAGGTGACCGCCATGCTCACATTCTGCGAATGCTGCGATGACCCGGAGTGCACCGGCGAATGCTGCCCCACCTGCTGCTGACACCCGACAACCGGGCTCGCCACCCGAACGGTCGGGTGGCGAGCCCACGGCTGTCTCCGCATCAGGCGGCCGGCACGTCGAGTTCGCCCAGCAGGCCGCGGACCTTCTGCTCGATCTGGTCGCGGATGGGCCGGACCTGCTCGACGCCCAGTCCGGCCGGGTCGTCGAGCTCCCAGTCCACGTAGCGCTTGCCGGGGAACAGCGGGCAGGAGTCGCCGCAGCCCATGGTGATCACGACGTCGGCGGCCTGCACGATCTCGTCGGTCCACGGCTTGGGGAACTCGGCGCTGATGTCGATGCCGACTTCCCTCATCACGGCCACCGCGGCCGGGTTGACCTGCTCCCCCGGCTCGGACCCGCCGGACCAGGCCACCGCGCGCTCGCCGGCCAGCCGCTGGAAGAAGCCCAGCGCGATCTGCGAGCGCCCGGCGTTGTGGGTGCACAGGAACAGCACCACCGGCCGGCCGTCGTGCATCTTGCCCTCGACCCGGGCCAGGGCGGTCAGCCGCTGGCGGGCGAAGCGCTCGGCCAGCAGCGGCAGGAAGTTCGGGATCACCGCCCGGGAGGCGAACTGGTCATAGCTCGAATACAGGAACTTCTCGATGGTCTCGGTGCCGAAGACCCCGGCGAACTGGCGCTGCAGGGACACCGCGGCGGTGCGCAGCGCATGCTGCTGGTCGATGCTCAGGTCGACCCGGTGATCGCTGTCAGTCATCATCGACTCCCTGGGGGCCGGTCACTCGCAAAGGGCTCAGGGCGGGGGCGAGCCGGTCGATCCGGTCGCGCAGCTCTGCGACGGCCGCGTCGAAGGCGTCGTCGGTGCCGAGGCGGGCCGGGTCGGGCACGGCCCAGTGCAGCCACGGTTCGGCGGGCGCCGCGGCGTGTTCGTGGGCGTGGTCGCACACTGCGATGACCAGGTCGCCGGGGCGCAGCACCTGATCCACGTGCCGGGTGCGGGTGCCCGCCAGGGCCAGGCCGTGGCGCCGGGCGGCGGCCAGCGTGCCCGGGTGCACGCGGGCGGCGGGCTCCGTGCCGGCCGAGGCGACCGGCAGGCGGCTGCGGCGCTTCCACAGCGCCGCGGCCAGCGGGGAGCGGGCCGAGTTCGCGGTGCACACGAACACCACCCGCGCGGCTCGGCGGGCGCCGGTCGGAACCAGCCCGGCCAGCGCGCGCGGGTTCAGCCGCACGTAGGTGCGCCGGTGGTCGGACTCGGAGCGGGCCCGGGTGACCAGCCCGGCCTGCTCGAGCAGCGCGAGGTGGTGGGCCAGCAGGTTGCTCGGCAGGCCCAGTTCCCGGCCCAGCTCGGTCGGCGAGGCGTCCGAGAGCAGCAGCCGTTCCACGATCGCCAGGCGCGCGGGCTCGCCGAGCGCGGCGTGCCGGCGGGCCCGCGCTTCCAGGGAAGAAAGCTCAGCGTTCATTGACTCAATAATTATTGAGCTATAGGCTGCCGTCAAGGCCGCCGGCCACCTGACTGCGGAGGATCACGTGAACGCGCACCCGGCCCGCCGCGCCGCGGCCGAGTTCCTCGGCACCGCACTGCTCGTGGCCCTGGTCGTCGGATCCGGCATCATGGCGCAGCGCCTGTCCCCGACCGACATCGGGCTGCAGCTGCTGGAGAACTCCACCGCCACCGCGCTCGGGCTGACCGTCCTGATCCTGATCTTCGCGCCACTGTCCGGCGCGCACTTCAACCCCGTGGTCACCCTCGCCGACTATGCCCTCGGCCGGCGCGACGGCGGGCCGGGCGCTCGCATCGTCGGGCTCTACATCCCCGCCCAGATCGCCGGCGGAATCGGCGGCGCGATCCTGGCGAACCTGATGTTCGCGCTGCCCGTGGCCACCGCGTCCACGCACCGGCGCAGCGCCGGGCATTTGTGGCTCGGCGAAGTCGTGGCCACGGCCGGGCTGGTCCTGCTGATCTTCGCGCTCGGACGTACCGGGCGCGGGCACTACGCCCCGCCCGCCGTCGGCGCCTACATCGGCGCGGCGTACTGGTTCACCTCCTCCACCAGCTTCGCCAATCCCGCGGTGACCGTCGGGCGCGCCTTCACCGACACCTTCGCCGGTATCGCGCCGTCTTCAGTACCCGGATTCGTTCTCGCGCAGCTGGCCGGCGCCGCGCTCGGCACGGCCCTGGTCGCCCTGCTCTACCCGGCTGGCCGCAACGAGATCGAGCAACATGCACGTGCCCTGATTGCCGAAGTGCTCTCAGACACAGCAGACACAGCAGTCTGACAGCGCCGCCGGCGGCAACGCCTTCTTCGCCGGCAGCCTGGGCACCCAGGTCGTCAAGGTCTTCGACCTGATCGCCGCACGCACCGGCCTGCGCGAGCACGAGATCCGGGCCGCCGAACGCGGCTGGAGCCCCGCCAGCACCACCAGCACCCCCGACGACCACAAGGCCTACTATCCCGGCGCCACCCCGATCACCGCCCGCATCACCGGCGAAATCCACACCGGCCACCTGCTCGGCGCGCAACTGATCGGGCGGCGCGGCGCCGAGATCGCCAAACGCATCGACATCCTGGCCACCGCCCTGTTCCACAGCATGACCGTCGACCAGCTCAACGACCTCGACCTCTCCTACACCCCGCCACTCGGCTCCCCCTGGGACGCCGTCCAAATGGCCGCACAGGCGTGGACCCGCGAACACCGGTCGACGCCATCACTCCCACTCGCCTCGACGGTGCGAGCCGCCGCCGTCCCGAGCTCGGTCACGACGCCTTAGGCGTGTAGACCAGGATCAGGACGCCGCTGGCGTGGCGCCGGACGTCGGCCAGGGACAGCTGGGGCGCGTCCTTGACCGCCTCGAACATGTGCTGGCCGCTCCCGGTCGCCACCGGGGTCAGCAGCAGGTGGAACTCGTCGATCAGGTTGTGCTCCATCAGGATCCGGTCCAGCGGGCCGTTGCCGTACTTGACCAGGTTGCCGCCCGGCTGCTGCTTGAGCTGCGCGATGTACGCGGCCACGTCGCCGGGGATGACCGTGGCGTTCCAGGCGGCCTCCTTCAGCGTGGTGGAGGCCACGTACTTGGGGATCGCGTTCATCCGGTCGACGAACGGGTTCGGGGCCATCGCCTGGTAGGCGGCCGAGAGGCCTTCGTAGGTCTTGCGCCCCAGCAGCAGCGCGTCGGCGCCGCGCAGCAGGTCGCTTGCATAGCGCTCGTGCTCGTCGTCGAGGTAGGGGAACGCCCAGTCCTGCGGCGAGCCGATCCCCCCGCCTAGGGAGACGTGGGTCGATTCGATCAGCTTCCTCATGGTGCCGGTCCTCGTCTCGGTTCTCTCAGCCCGTCCCCGACGAACTGTACGCCCGCGCCGTCTCAGTGCTTGGCCACCTGCCGGGACAGGATCCGGAAGGCGGCCATGACCGTGCCGAACGCGAGCGCGGCGACGGTCGCGACGACGAAGGCGGCTGAGCCGAACGGGATGTAGGGCGTGGGACTGCCGGTGATCGCCCGGTCGACGGCGGTCAGCGTGCCGGAGCAGACCGCGGCGCCGATGACGAGGCCGAGTACGACCACGAACAGCCCGTGCCAGGCGAACATGCCGGCCAGCTGGCCGCGGGTCGCGCCGACCCGGGTCAGGAGGCGCGCCTGGCGGCGGCGCTCCAGGGTGGCGACGGCCAGGGTGTTGATCATCGTCACCGCGGCCAGCGCGGCGATCACGCCGAGGATGAGGTTGTTGCCGAAGCCGTTCTGCGCGGCGTTCTGCTGGATCTGCGCGTTGTAGACCTGCCGGTCGGCCGCCTGCACGCCGGGGTGGGCGGCGACCAGCGCGGACAGCCGGGTCGGATCGGCGCCGCTGACCAGGACCTGGTCGTAGGCGGCCGGCGAGCCGGTGTGCCCGGCGGCGACCGACGCGGGGATGAGCAGGTCGCCAATGGCGAGCCCCCGGGAGTAGATCGCGCTGACAGTGGCCGTATACGGGGTGCCGTCCGGCAGGTGCACGGTGACCTTCGACCCGAGGTGCACGCCCATCACCCCGTTCGAGGCCTCCAGCGTGCTTACCGCGATCTGGCCGGGCTGCAGCGCGGCCAGGCTGCCGGAGGTGACATCGAGGTCGAGCACGCCGTTCAGCGGACCGCCGGAGACCGCCGCGCCGCTGATGAATTCGATATCCGGGTCGGTGGCCGCGATCTGGAGCGACTCGACCCCGGCCGCGGCGCGCACGCCGGGCAGGCCGGCGGCCTCGGTCAGCAGGGCGTCGTTCAGGCCGTTGCCGCTCAACACCTCGCCGGCCGTGACAGTCTGCGAAGACTGCGACGCGGCGTCGTGGGAGATGGTCGTGTTCGAGAAGTCGATCGCGCCGATCATGCCCACGGCCATCACGACGGGGATGACCGCCGAGGCGGTGCGGCGCGGCAGCGCGTAGATCCCGGACAGCGCCAGCCGGGCCGAGGGGCCGGTGCGGCGCAACGGCCCGGCCAGGACGGCCGCCGCGGCCACCAGCACCGGTCCCAGCAGAGCGGCCGCCACCATGCCGGCCATCAGCAGCGGACCCGCCAGCGCGCCCAGCGCGCCCGGACCGCTCTGGTGCAGCGATACGACATCGAGCACGATGACGCCCGCGATGCCCGCCAGGCCGAGCAGCAGCCGCACCGGGTGCAGCCACCTGCGCTCGGTACTGACCGCACGCACCGCCTGCGCGGGCTTGACGCGGGCGGCGCGGCCCGCGGCTATCAGCCCGCTGAGCAAACAGATCACGAGGTCCATCCCGCACGCGATCGGCATGAGCCAGGTCGTGGACCAGGCCACTGATCCGGGCGGTAGGATGCCGTGCGCGACCAGCACGCGCACGCCCCAGCGGCCGAGCGCGATGCCGGGCAGGAAGCCGATCACGCCGCCGGCCAGCGCGATCAGCGCCTGCTCGGCGAGCACCGCCCGGCGCACCTGGCCGCGGGTGGCCCCCACCGCCCGCAGCAGCGCGAAGCGGCCGCGCCGCAGGCTCACCGACAGCGCGGTCGTCGCGGCCAGGGCGAACAGGGCGGTCATGATGAGTATCGGGATCACCGCGATGCCGAGGCCCTGACCGTTGGCGCGCTCGACGGCGAACTGCGGGTCGGCCAGGTCGCCGCGGGCCGCGCCGGTGGCGATCGTGTAGCCGGCGCCGCCGTGCAGGTCGGTCCGGATGCGCTGGGCGAGAGTGTCAGGGCTGATACCGGGATCGGCCTTCACCGCGATCAGGTCCACCGTGCCGGGCGGCACGGTCCCGTCCGGGAATCCCGTCTCCCCGACGGCCGAGGCGACTCCGGATACTCCGGCGAGTTGCTGCGCCAATGTCGCTGGCAGGCCCCGATAGGCGGGCAGCGGCACGCTCTCGGTGTCGGCGTTGTCGCCCTGGCCTGTGGTGTACGTCAGCTGGTTGTCTGCGGCCACCACGACGTCGGCCGTGGCCAGCCGGCCCAGCGGCGCCTGCGAGTGCTCCGCAACGACCGAGAACGCTGCGATACTCAGCATGGCCGCGGTCGTCGCGGCGACAAGTGTGCCGATCATCGGCGCGGGGCGGCGGCGCAGCCCGGCGAGCATCCAGCCGCTCATCGCGGGTCACCCCCGCCGCCGGCCCGCTCGCCCAGCGCGTGCAGCCGCTGCGCGACCTGGCCGGGCTCGGGCGCGGAGACGACCGAGTCGACCCGGCCGCCGTCCAGGAACACCGCGCGATCGCAGAACCGGACGACCTGCGGGTCGTGCGTGACGATCACCACGGTCGCGCCGTCCGCGGTCTGCCGCAGCAACTGAAGCACGCTCTGCGCGGTGTACGGGTCCAGTGCGCCGGTCGGCTCGTCGGCGAAGATCACCTCGGGGCGGATCACCAGCGCCCGCGCGATCGCGGCCCGCTGCTGCTGGCCGCCGGACAGCTCGGAGGGCAGCCGGCGCAGCTGGCCGGCGGTCAGCCCGACCCGCGCCGCCGCCTCCCGGATCGCGTCCCGGTGCACCGTGCGCCGGGCCAGCCGCAACGGCAGCGCGATGTTCTCCCCCACCGTCAGCTCGGGCACCAGGTTCAGCTCCTGGAAGACGAACCCGACCTGCCGGCGCCGCATCATCGCCTGCTTGCGGTCCGAGAGCTTCGACAGCTCGGTGCCGCACAGCCGCACCGCGCCGGAGCTGGGCCGCTCGAGCCCGGCCGCGCACTGCAGCAGCGTCGACTTGCCGGACCCCGAGGCGCCCAGCACCGCGGTGAACGACCCGGCCGCGCAGGCGAGCGACACGTCGTCGAGGGCTGCCACCCGGCCCCGCCTCCGGCCGAACCGCTTGGAGACCTTCTCCAGCACCACCGGGCCGGCCGTTGCCGCGTCCGTCGATCCGGTCCCCACCACCGGATCGTCGAACGCGCCGGCCGCCTGCTCTAGCCACTCCCGCTCAGGAGTCATCGCACTCATGCATGCCAGCATCGGCGCCACGGGGCGCGGAAACGATGGAGCCGCCCCCCGAATCGCGGCTCGTGCTAGCCCCCCTTGACGGGGTATGGCCGGCCCTACCTGGGAGCCTGGTCGCGCGGGCTGACCAGCCCGGCCTGGTAGGCGAACACGACGAGTTGCGCCCGGTCGCGCGCGCCGAGCTTGATCATCGCCCGGCTGACGTGGGTCTTGGCGGTGGTGGGGCTGAGCACCATGGAGGCGGCGATCTCGTCGTTGGACAGACCGTGCGCGACCAGCGCCACGACCTGCCGCTCCCGCGCAGTGAGGGTCTCCATCCCGGCGGCCGCCACCGCATCCGGCGGGCGGGCGACGAATTCGCCGATCAGCCGCCGGGTGACCGCCGGGGACAGCAGCGAGTCCCCGTGCATGACCACCCGCAGCGCCTGCAGCAGCTCGGCCGGCTCGGTGTCCTTCAGCAGGAAGCCGCTCGCGCCCGCGCGCAGTGCGCTGAAGATGTATTCGTCGAGGCCGAAGTTCGTCAGGATCACGACCCGCACCTGCTGCAGCCGCTCGTCCTCGACGATCTGCCTCGTGGCCTCGATGCCGTCGACGCCGGGCATCTGGATGTCGACGAGCGCGATGTCCGGACGGTGCTCCACGGCCAGCGCCACGGCCTGGCCCCCGTCGGCGGCCTCGGCGACCACCTCGATGTCGTCCTCGGCTTCGAGCAGGGATCGGATACCGCTGCGGATGAGCGCCTGGTCGTCGGCGAGCAGGATTCTGATCATTTCGGTACTCGCGTTCTAGGCCTTCAGGGGCAGCTCGGCGCACACCCGGAAGCCGCCGTCCTCGCGCGGGCCGGCCTGGAGCTGCCCGCCGAGCGCGGCCACCCGCTCCCGCATGCCGATCAGGCCCAGCCCGAGCCCCGCCGACGCGGCGGCGGCGCCCTCCCCGTCGTCACTCACCTGGACGGTCAACGCGTCCTGCGCGTAGTCCAGCACGATGGCGGCGCAGGCGGCCCGGCCCGCGTGCCGGCTGACGTTGTTGAGCGCTTCCTGCACGATCCTGTAGGCCGCCTGGTCCACATCGCTGGGAAGCGGACGCTGGGCGCCGGTCACGGTCACGCTCACCGGCAGCCCGGCCGAGCGCGCCCGCATCACCAGGCCGTCCAGCTGGCAGAGGCCGCTGCCCTCGCCGTCCCGGAGGTCATCAGGGCTCTGGCTGCGCAGCACGCCGAGCGTGTCGCGCAGCTCCCTGGCGGCGTCCGCGCCGGCCTCCTGGATCGCCAGCAGCGCGGGCGGCACGTCCTCGCCGCGCTTGCGCGCCAGGTGCACCGCCACGCCGGCCTGGATCTGGATCACCGAGATGCTGTGCGTCAGCGAATCGTGCAGCTCGCGGGCGATGCGCAGGCGCTCCTCCACGGCTCTGCGCCGGGCGACCTCGTCCCGGGTGCGCTCCGCCGCCTCGGCGCGCTGCCGGGCCTCGCGCAGGTGCATCTGCCACAGCACCGTCGCCGCGGCCATGCCTCCGGCCGACACGATCCAGCCGGTCGTGTTCAACCGGCCCGAGCTGAATCGTGGCCCTTGGCGATCAGTGCGCATTCCTTGAGCCTACGCGCCCGGCCGCAGGGCGCATCGGCTCGGCGTAGCTATTCCTGACTACTTCCCGCGGAGTAGTCCGGCACCCGGCCGCATCCGCGCCGAGCACGCGGAAGTCGGTTCCGCCGCAGGACGACGGGCCCGCCGTCGATCGGCACCATCGGTCCCATGACGATCGATCACCGAGAAACCCCGATATCCACGTCAACCGAGTCCGAGTCGACCGACTCCGCGCCCGCACTCGCGCCAGCGGCTCATGCCGCCGCCGTCATCCGCCCGCACCTGCCGCTCGCCATCGTCCTGGCGATGTCCTGCCTGGCGCAGTTCATGGTCGTGCTCGACTCCACCATCGTCAGCGTGGCCCTGCCGCAGATGCGG
This sequence comes from Actinocrinis sp., assembly GCA_036501535.1. Classification (GTDB taxonomy): domain Bacteria; phylum Actinomycetota; class Actinomycetes; order Streptomycetales; family Catenulisporaceae; genus DASYAE01. Next base: position 16,856 of record DASYAE010000067.1, read on the forward strand.
GCCGGGCTGCACCTTTCGGCCGGCCAGCAGCAGTGGATCGTCAGCGGCTACCTGATCACCGCCGGGGGCTTCCTGCTGCTGGCCGCGCGGGCCGGCGACCTGTTCGGCCGCAGGTGGGTGTTCCTCTTCGGCGGGGTCGTCTTCACCGGCGCCAGCCTGGCCGGCGGCCTGGCCACCGGTCCGGCCATGCTGCTCGCCGCCCGGATCGTGCAGGGCGTCGGCGCCGCCGCGCTGGCCCCCACCAGCCTGAGCCTGATCACGGTCACCCATACGGACGAGGCTCGGCGGCACCGCGCTCTGGCTCTGTGGAGCATCACGGGCGGCGCTGCCGGCACGGTCGGGTTCGTCCTCGGCGGCGTCCTGACCGCCGAGCTGAGCTGGCGCTGGGTCATGTTCGTCAACGTCCCGCTCGGCGCCCTGCTGCTCGCCGCGAGTCTTTACAGCCTGCTGCCGGCCCCGGTCCGCACCCGGCGGGTGAAGCTCGACCTGCCCGGCGCCCTCAGCATCACCCTGGGCATGGGGGCGCTGACCTACGGACTCTCTCAGGCTTCTTCCGACGGGTGGCGGTCTGCCGGTGTCCTGACCGCGCTCGTCGCGGCCGCGGTGCTGATCGCAGGGTTCGTGGCGATCGAGGCGACCGGTTCCCGCCCGCTGATCCCGCTGACGCTGTTCCGCCCGCGCAGCCTGCGGGTCGGCAACGTGCTCATGTTCTGCATGGGGATGAACATGACCGCGGTGCAGGTCTTCATCTCGCTGTACCTCCAGGAGGCGATCGGTTACAGCGCCCTGCGCACCGGTCTGGCGCTGGTGCCCATAACAGTGGTCATCATCGCCGGCGGCCTCGCCTCCCGCAGCCTCATGACGAGCGTCGGGCGACGCTCCCTGCTCGTCCTCGGCGGGCTCCTCACCGCCGCCGGCACCGTCCTGCTGACCAGCGCGCCCACCCATCCCGCCTATCTGGTCCACATCCTCGGCCCGAGCCTCGTCGCGGGGCTCGGCATCAGCCTCATGCTCCCGCCGATCACGCTGACCGCCACGATCGGCGTCGATCCCGAGAACGCCGGCGCCGCCGCGGGGCTGCTCAACACGTCGCGTCAGATCGGCGGAGCCATCGGCCTGGCCGTGCTCACCACCATCGCCGCCACCGCCACCACGCACGCCGCGCGACACGCGTCCTCCCTCGACGCTCTCGTCCACGGCTACCACATGGCGTTCATCGCGGGCACGGTCTTCATGGTCGTCGCCGCTCTGGCGGCACTGGCGCTGCCTGCCGAGGCCAGGAAGCCCCGCGGCTGACCGCCGATCGGCCAACCATCCCGACAACAGATCAGCTCGAGGAGACCGTCATGAAGAACACGCTCACGCACTCCCACGCGGGCGGCCACACCGGCATCACGCTGCGCGCCTTCCGTCTCAACTCGGTGGCCAACCACATCATGTTCACCGGCCGCCGCGGCCGCGTGTACGACGAGATCGTCCTGCTCAGCGGGGTGCGGCCGGGCGATTCGGTGCTGGACGTCGGGTCGAGCAGCGGATATCTCACCCACCGGCTCGCCGCCGCCGCGCTGCCCTCGGGCCGCGTCGTGGGGGTGGATCCGTCGCAGCCGGCCATCGCCCACGCGCGGCGGCGCGCCCGCCCCGGCCTGGAGTTCAAGGTGGGCGTCGTGCAGGACCTCGACCTGCCCAGCTCGTCGTTCGACCTGGTCACCTGCACGCTGGCGATGCACCACATCCCGGCCGACCAGCGCCAGATCGCCTTCACCGAGATGTTCCGGGTGACCCGGCCCGGCGGCCGCCTGTTCGTCGCGGACCTGATGTCGGTGCTGCGCCTTCGCGGGCAGCGAGCGCAGCAGCCCGCTGCGAAGAAGGCCGCCAAGGCCGATCCGCTGGAGGATCTGGCCGCCACGGCCGGATATCAGATCCAGTCCGCCGGAAAGCTGCCGCTGCTCGGCTACATCGTGGCCGTCCGCCCGCAGAGAGCTCGGGGCTAGGCATGGGGGCCTGGGGCTGGGTCGCGGTCGCGTGGATCGGTTGGGGACTCTGCGCGCCGGCTCAGCCGGAGAACCAGTCCGCCCCGAACTCGCCGATCCGGGCCCGCAGCGCGGTCCGTCCGAGCGCCGCCAGGCTCTCGGACGGCGCTGCTACGCGGGCTGGCCGGCCCGCGTGATGATCTCCATGAGATGGCCGTCCGGGTCGCGGAAGTACGTTCCCTGATTGCCGTTCGCGCCGTGGTAGACCTCGTCGGGCTCCCGGCAGGCCGGGTCGGCGTAGTACGCGACACCGCCGGCCCGGATGCGGGCGAATGCGGCGTCGAACTCCTCGCGGCCGAGCATGAACGCGTAGTGGTGCGCTTCGAAGGCGTCGTCGTTCCGGTCGTAGTCCAGGGTGGCGCCGTTGGTCAGCGTGACCGGGGTGAAGTGCGACACCGGCGGGTCGACCGGCAGCCCGAGGATGCCGGCCAGGAACTCGGCCGACGCGCGCGGGTCGCGGGCGGGGACGATGGTGTGGTTCAGCTCGACGGTCATCGCAGGCCCTTTCGTTGTCGGTCCGTGGGCGAGGGCGGATCGCCCGCCGACAGGCTTCTGTCAGCCTAACGCCGACGCGTCCTCGACGGCCGCGCCGTTGGTCTCGAGGCCGGACAGGAAGCTCTCCGCCGCCTCCTCGACGCGGGCGCGCTCGCCGGTGGTCAGCAGGTCGAGCAGCAGGCCGCGGATCACCGCGATCACCAGGGTGGCCCGGCGCGTCGCGGTCTTCGGATCGATGTGAGGGCCCTGCGCCACCCGCAGGGAGCTCATCCAGTCGGCCATGACCCGGCCGAGGAAGCCGGCGAACTGGTCCGGCGACTGCAGGGCGCGCCCGTAGACCGCGAAGAACAGCCGGAACTCCGCCGACCGCTCCGGGTCGGAGGTGCGCGTCCAGACCGCGCGCGCCGCAGAGGCCAGGTCGGGCTGGTCGCCGATCGGCCCGCCCGTGGCCGCGAAGATGCGCTCGCGAAGCCGCCCGAGCACGGACACGAGCAGTTGCTCCGTCGTGCCGAAGTGGTGCACGAGCGTCGCGGCCGAGACCCCCAGCGCGGTGGCGACCGGCTGCCACGCCAGATCGGAGAACCCGTGCTCGACGGTGTACTCGACGACTGCGTCAAGCAGATCAGCGCGCTGCTGATGATCGACAGGCGGCCCTGCCATCGACGCCCCCAGGGCGGTGGTTCCGGTGTGAAATTCCTGCTGCGTGAAATTCCTGCTGCCGTCACGGCCGGGCCGCGCGCCGGGCCCGTCCGGTGCGCGCCCGCCCGAATCTCGAAGACATCCTATGCTCCTGTTCGCCGCTGCAGGGGCGCACCGGCGCAACCGTTCACGCCGCGGACGAGGGAACCTGACGCCGGTCGGGCGGCGTGGCGGCGTCGAGGAGACTCGGGATGCCGCAGGCGGCGGCGAGCAGTTCGACGAAGGTGCCGAGAGCCTTGCGCGTGTCGTCCAGCGCCGCGCGCAGGGCGGCGGCCTGGGGCCAGGCTTGTTCGTGGTCGTGGCGGGAGCGGTCGGTGGGGCGCTGGTGCTCCCAGTCCTCCAGCGCCGGGTGCCAGCGCGCCAGCAGCGGGCGTATGGCGAAGTTGAGCATGGCCACGGCGAGGTAGCCGAGGTTGTACTGGCCGGCCGGTTTCGGCTGGGCCAGGTCGGGCCCGTAGTGGCGCAGCACGTCGCGCGTGGTGGGGAACAGCGAGTACAGGCTGGTGAGGGTTTCGCGCAGCAGCCCCTCGTCGTCGTGGAGCGAGACGACGGTGCTGCGGGTGATCAGCTCGACGTACAGCTCCCAGGCCGCCCGGCGCTCGGCGTCGCTGGGCTCCCAGGTGCCGGATATCTGCAGCAGGGGCAGGGCGAGCGTGACGTTGACGCTCTTGGGCATGCGCACTGTCAGCATCCTTCCGGTAGGTCGACGCGGGTCGTCATGCGGGCCCGGCGGACGGCTGGCCCTGCAGCCGGCTGGCCCAGCCGAGCCACTGCGACGGCCGGTCCTGGTAGGCGCGCGGCAGGAATTTCTCGTCGGTGTAGAACCCGACCTTCGCCACGGACCCGTCGCTGCGCCGCAGCCGGACGCCGTGCTCGTCCTCCGGGCGCCGCTCGACGACGGTGCCGATGCGCACGATGCTGCCGTTGCCCCTCAGCTCGCCGTCGACGGCGCCCGCCAGGTCGTCGAAGCGGTCTTCGGGGCAGGTGCAGACGATCTCCCAGTCGTGCCCCGCGCTGAAGAGGAACAGCGACGGGGGTATGCCCAGCACCTCGGCGAACCGGCGGGCGTCGTCGCCGATGATCCGGCCGATCTGCGTCTCGTCGAGCTCGAAGCCGACGCCGCTCTGCCGCCCCATGACCTCGAGGCAGGAGAGCACGCCGTCGCTGGTGTCCATGCCGGCCCGCAGGAGGCCGGTGCGCATGGCCGCGTCCATCACCCGGTCCGGCAGGTACAGCAGGTCGTATTTCAGCGAGGGGTTGATGATGCCGCGCAGCTCCGGCATGCGCGCGATATCCGGGTTCGTCGTGATGTAGTTCTCGATCAGCTCCTGGGTCCAGCGGGCGCCGATCTGGCGCGAGCCGCCGGTGGGGCTCGATGCCAGCGTGACGCACAGAGCGTGGCCGGGTCTCGCGGCGCTCCGGGTCAGCGCGCGCTGCGAATCCACGTAACCGATGGCGACGACGCCGACCGACTGCTCGTCGCGCTCCTTGACATCGCCGCCGAGGATGGTCGCACCATATCGCCGCGCCTCTCTGACCACCGCCTCGATGACGGTGCAGGTGTAGCCGACCGTCGCAGCCCTCGACAGGAACAGGTTCAGCAGCAGGCCGACCGGCTTCGCCCCCATCGCCAGCAGATCGGCGATCGACATGACGACCGCGAACCGGCCTACGTACTCTGCTTTGGCGCGCGCCAGCGCCGGGTCCTTCGGCAGTCGCGCCAGCGAGCCCGGCGCGGCGTCGGTGGTGAGCACGAGGCCGTATTCGGGCGGCAGGCCGACGGCCCGCAGGACCGCGGCGTCGTCGCCGATCCCCACCGACAGCTCGAAGTTCCGGTCCAGGCCCAGATTGGGCGTGGCCACGTCGCGGATCCACCGGTGCAGCAGGTACTCGCCGACGGCGATCAGCGGCGCATCGTCGCTGACCTCTGCGATCGCGCGGCGCCCGCTGTGCTCGAGCTCGAAGCGCAGCTCCAGGGCCTCGTTGCCGAGCCCGATCGCGTGGAAGAGGCGCTCCGCCTCGGCCAGGTTCTCCGCATAGCGCTGACTCGCCTCGTCGCCGTCCGCCGAGATCTTGCGGTTGTACGCCCGGGCCAGCGCGGCGTGCGCCTTGGCCAGGGCCGGCTGCAGCCCGCGCTCGTTGAAGATCCGGCGCGCCTCCTCGTACTGGTCGATGCCGTTGTCCAGGTCCGTCTGGGAGATGTAGAGGTTCCCCAGCGACAGGTGGGAGAGCGCGCGGGCATATGCGTGCCCGTCCTTGCTCCTGATCCGCAGGGCCTTGCGCAGGTAGGCCTCGCCCTGCTGCAGATCCTCGCTCGTGCGCGGGATCTTCCTGGTCAGCGACCGCCCCAGCCAGTCGTAGACCGAGGCGAGCCGGATCGGGTTCTCGAAGCCGGAGAGCAGGACCAGCGCCTGCAGCGCGTTCTCCGCGGGCGAGATGCTACGGGCCGGCTCGTCCTCGCGCTCGGCCAGCGTGGCCTCGACGTAGCGGAGGCCGCCGGTCAGATAGCGCACCGCCGCGTTCGCCGGCCCGCCCTCGAGCAGGCTCAGCGCGGAGGACAGGGACTCGCGGGCGAGCTTCATCTCCCGGGTCGCGATGTAGAGCACTGCGAGGTCGCGGTGGCAGTCGGCCAGGACGATCTCGTTGGGGCTGTTCTCGGGCACGTGCTCGGCGAGGTACTCGGCCACGCCGCTGGTGCGCTCCAGCACCTTCACCGCCTGCTGGAAGTCGCCCTGCTCGCGGTAGACGTTCGCCAGCACCCGGCCGGCCTGCACGTATCCGGGCAGGTCCTCGGAGTCGCGGAACTGCAGCTGCAGGGCGCGCACGGCCTCGATCGACTCGGCGGGGTGCCGGTCGCCGAGCTCGTAGCTGAGGCTCACCTCCTCGAGCGCGAGCCTGAGGCGCAGCCGGTCCACCTCCCGGCTCACCCCGACGGACGTCGCGTTGATCTCGCTCTGGGCGGCTTCGACGGCGCTCTTCCACTCGCCGACGAACCGGCGCGCCAGGACGTTGTTGAGCGCAGCGGTCAGCCGCACCGGATCGTTGGCAGGGATCCCCGCGCGGGCGATGCCGAACGCCTCGATGGCGCGGTCGACGACCGCGCCGGAGGCGCAGAACCGCTCGACCAGCACGTCGAGCGGGATCCCGTCGTTGAGGCGCAGCACCTCGGCGTTGAGCCGGTTGACCCGGTCCCTGGCCACCCTGCCGTAGAGGGTCCGCTGGGCGTTGCGCGCGCCGGCGTCGCGGCGCCACTGCCAGTCGACCTTCGCCCCGGGCGGAACCGGCGAGGCGTCCTCGACCGCCAGGTAGTAGCACGTCGTCGAGGAGGGAAGCCGGTCGATCGCGTCGCGCAGGGTCGTCGCACGGCTCCCGGCGGCGTCGGTCCACAGCACGACGCGCGGCAGGTCCGGACGGTCTCCGGGCGAGAACTGGCGCACCCATTCCGGGCGCTGCGCCAGGACTCTGCGCACCACGTCGAAGTCCTCGACGTCGGAGAGCACGACCGCGGGGCCGATCGCGTCCGGCCGGACGAGTGAGACCTCTGGGACCGCGGGCGGTTGCGCGGCGGGCTCTCCCGTCCGGCCGCCGGTCCCGGGCGAGGTCGCGCCCTGCACCGTCTCGAGCGCGCGCAGCGCGAGGCCGGCGAGCTCTTTCCACTGCTCGTCCGAGCCGGTCCACGCCCCGGTGGCCTCGACCCGCCGGTACACCCGGTACGGGATCGCGAGGTCGCTGCGCGGATCGAGGCCGAGGAACGCCGCGATCACCGGCTTGCCGAACGCGTCGGCGTACTCGATCTCCCTGGTCGCCCCGGGACTGCGTGGGAAGTGCTCGGTGACCAGCGCGAGGACCACGTCGGTCTTGTAGATCGCGTCGAGCATCTCCTGACTGGGGGATCGGACGCCCATGTCGTCCTCCATCCGGGCGTCGTGCCCGGCCGCCTTCAGCAGGTCGACCATCCGGCGCGCGGCGTCCCTTCCGCCTCCGGGGCGGGCGAAGCTCACGAAGATCTTCACCATCTCGGCTCCTCCACGTTGAACAGCGCTCCCACTTGTGCGTCGGCCGCATCGAGGCAGCCCTCGGCCGAGCAGCCGAACCGGGCGGCGAAGGCGGGCCGCGCGTCCTGCGGCAGCACCGTGATCCGCACCCGCGACAGCTGGGACGGGGTGTTGACGCTGACGAACTCCTTGCGCGGACCGGCGACGGTGACCACGTCGAGACCGGCGTCACCGAGGCTACCGAAGACGTCGGAGAGCACGAATTCACGCCGGGGGTTGTCGTTGCGCAGGTCGCCGAGTGCTGCGAGGGTCGGCTCCGGGCGCATCGCGTAGAGCCCTCCGTCGCCCTCGGCCGTGAGCGCCGCGCCCAGGCGGGGCTGCCCGACTGCGAGCGCGCGGCCGTTCTCGTCCCGGGAGACCCGGCCGGAGTCGTCGCCGTCCTGCGTCTCGAACGTGGAGAGCGCGAACACCGCGCCCTCCTGAACCGCGGCCAGCGCCCGGCCGAACGCGGCGGCCGTCAGGTTCGGCAGATCAGAATAGGACAGCAGCACCGGGCTGCGGTGCCCCCGCAGTGCGGAGAGGGCGAACGCGGCCGAATGCCCGGTGCCCTCCGAGGAACCGGGATGGCGCAGCAGCGACCCGACGGCGCCGAACGTTCCGGTGTGCGTCTCGGCCCGGTAGCGCAGCACGAAGACGAACTGGTCGATGCCTGATTCGCGGGCGGCGGCGACCACGCGCAGCCCCATCGGCACGTCCGCCACGGGCACCAGCGCCTTCGGGACCGCCGTCCTCAGCCGCGTGCCGCGCCCGGCCGTCGCCACCACGAGGACGGGGCGGTCCGGATCGATCGGCAGGCTCCGCGCGGCGTCCGCCTCGAGCACTTCGACGAGCCTGCGCACAGGGGGCAGTTCCTGGGTCACAGGGCCCAGCCGCACGGCGATGTTCCGCAACAGCCTGACGACGGTCTCCGTGACGGCCGCGTGGAGGCCGGCCCGCAGCTGGTCAAGGTCCTGATCGGCGACCAGGCCGCCGGACCGCAGCTCGTCGAGCATGGCCAGATCGCCCAGGCCGATCTGCATCGCCTCGGCGGCCATGTAGGGGGGCAGGTCGCCGACCGCGGTGACGAAGGCCTCGAAGTCGCGCCGGGACGCCTTGGCGAGGCGCGCTTCGGCGATCGCGTGCAGCCAGGCCAGATAGCGGTCGGGGGCGGCGGCCAGGGCCTGCTCGTGGCGGCGCATGTGGTCCAGTTCGGCGTCGCCTTCGGCCGGGCCCGCCGCGACCGAGGCCAGGTACTCGTCCATCGAGGCCGGATATGACATGCGGGCTCTCCTACACCAGTTTCGCCGCGGCCTCGGCGACCTTGGCGAAGGCCGCGCCGTACTGGCGGATCACCGGCTCGCAGTCCGGTCCGGAGAACGTCGGCAGGCTCAGCAGCAGCGGATAGGTGGCCTCGGCCACCGGGCAGTCGGCACCGCCGCGCGCCGCGCCGGCGAACGCGGGCAGCCCCAGCCGGGCGGCGCCCTGCTCGTCGAGCTCGAACAGCGGCATGCGGTGCAGCGGCGGCGAGCCCGGATTCTTCACCTGGACGCCCTCGGCGCGCAGTGCGGACATGAACCGCTCCTTCGGAAGTCCGCCGAGTTCCGCTTCGCGGTAGACCGGCTTGTACCCGTACCATCCGCCGCGGGTGCAGTCGGCGCGGGTGTGCGGCGGATCGATGCCGGGCACCGCCCCGAGCAGCTCAGAGAGCAGATCCAGGTTGCGGGCGCGCTGCCGATTGCGGTCGTCGAGCCGTTCGAGCTGGTGCAGCGCGATGCCCGCGGCGAGCGGGTGCATGCGGTACTTGTGCCCGAATCCGGTCTCCACGAAGGGCAGCAGCTCGTCCCGGGTCACCTCGTCCTTGACCCGCCGGCCGAAGTGCCCCAGCATCAGGGCACGCTCATAGACCTCGCGCGAGGACGTCACCAGGGCGCCGCCCTCGCCGGCCACCATCGCCTTGTGCCCCTCGAGGCTGAAGCAGGCGGCGGTGCCGAACGTGCCCACCCTGCGCCCGCCGATCGTCGCGCCGTGCGCGTGCGAGCAGTCCTCGACCACTGCTATGCCCCGGCCGTCGGCGAGCTCGCAGATCGCCGGCATGTCCGCGGGGTGTCCCCACATGTGCGTGGCGACGATCGCGCGGGTCCGGTCGGTGATCCGGGAGCGGACCGACTCCGGGTCGACGGTCAGCGTCTGCGGGTCGAGGTCCGCGAAGACGATGGTCGCCCCGAGGTTGATCAGCGGCGTCACGGTGGCGAGGAAGGTGTAGGTCGGCACGATGACCTCGTCGCCGCGGCCGAGGCCGAGCCCGAAGTAGGCGGCGTGCAGCGCCGACGTGCCGGCGTTGTGGGAGACGACGTACGGCCGGCTCCCGTCGTGCGCGTGGTACGCGGCGAACGCGTCCTCGAATTCGGCGATGATGCCGGAGCGGTCGTAGATGGACAGGACGCCGCGCCGCATCAGGCCGACGACCGTCTCGATCTCCTCGGCGCCCACATAGGGCCAGTCCTGCTCCCACGGGATCGTGACGGCCGGGTCGCCGCCCAGGATCGCCGGGGTGGTCGAGTCGCTGCTCACGCCTGCTCCCCCTCCAGAATGTGGTGCCATGACGCGTGGTACTCGGCCAGGGTGCCCGAGCCGAGCAGCCGCTCGTGCGGGCCGAACGGCACGCCGATCACCCGGGCCGCGTCGGGATCCTTGATCAGCGGGGCCAGGCCGCCGAGCCGGCCGAAGTCGGAGACCTCGCCCTTCCACGGCTGAAGCGGGCCCTTGAACACGTAGCGCCCAGTGACGAAGGGGAGCGCCGCGCTGCCCGGCGGCCGCTGCTCGAGCAGCCGGCCGACCCGGAACGGCCGGTCCACGGACTCGCCCGTGTCCAGCGGCTCGGCGACGGCGCTGGCCACGCCGGCGTGGACGAGCGCGTCGCCCACGGAGACGGTCATGTCCGCGTCGGTCTCCTCGAACGCCTGGATCATGCGGGAGATCACGGTCGAGCTCGGCCAGGCGACCGAGTCGCCCATGTGGACGACGCAGGGACGCCCCTCGATGACGTCGCGGGCCCTGGCGATCGCGTCGGCGACGCCGGCCGGCTCCTCCTGCAGCACGTAGCTCAGCTCGACGTCCGCCGTGGCCAGCGGCCTCCAGATCGGGTCGGTGTCGCGCCCGCGGCCGCGCGCCGCCAGGGCGGCGTCGAGCTCCGGAATGCAGCCGAAGTAGCGCCGGATCGCCTCCGCCCGGGTGCCGAGGACCAGCACGATGTGGCGCACGCCGGCACCGACCAGCTCGTCGATCACGTGGTGGATCACCGGCCGGTCGCCGAGCGGGAGCATCTCCTTGGGGAAGGCCCGGGCGAGCGGCTGGATCCGGGTGGCGAGCCCGGCGAGCGGTATCACGGCCCTGTCGACGGCGGCGCTCATGCGAGGCAGAGCAGGAATTCTGTCCAGGCGGTGACCAGGTTCTCGCCTCTGAGCTGGTCGTCCCAGAAGGCGGGGATCTCCCGCTCGCCCCCGTCGCGGCTCAGCCGCACCCCGGGCTGCGCGGTGACCTCGCCGACCACGCGGAGGTCCGCGCCGCGCTGCGCGAAGAGCCCCCGGGCGTCCGGCACGTGTTCCTCGGGGATCGTGAAGGCATGTCGCAGCGGACTGTCGTAACCGGGGTCGAGGGCCAACAGCTCGGGCCGCTCCCGCAGCACGTCGGCCGCCTTGGGCGAGATCCGCCCGAGGAGCGGCAGATTCCGCCGGGCGACCGGGTCGACCGGCAGCGCCGCCGCGTCGATGCGGCACCCCACGTCGTTGCGCCGCGCGACGGTGTACAAGAACTCGCACAAGCCGTCGCTGAGGTCCATCCCCGAGGTCAGCCAGCCGTTGGCGGCGGCCGCGGCGATCGGCTTGGCGGCCCCCACCGGCATCGCCTTGTAGGCGCGGAACGCGGGCAGGTCCTCGCCGACCTGGTCGAGCAGCGAGTTCTTGCGCAGCTGGTACTCCAGCCAGCCCGTGCCGAGCGGACCGGTGACCGCGATGCGGTCGCCGACCCGCGCGCCGCTGCGCCGCACGATGCCGTGCCGCGGCACGAGCCCCCAGGCGTAGCCGACCGTCGCGAGCGCGGAGTTGTCCAGGTTGCCGCCCTCGTAGCGGGCGCCGATGTGGGCGAGCACGTCCGAGATCCCGGCGATCAGCTCCTTGACGTCGTGCACCTCCATATCCTGCGGCGCCGCGAGGGCCAGCGAGAAGCCCCGGCACTCGGCGCCCATGGCCAGCACGTCGTTGCACGTCGCGCCGGCGACCCAGCGGCCGTAGAACCGGTACGGGTCGACGGCCGGATCGGGCTGCCGCACGAAGCCGGGCTGGTCCATCGAGTAGACCAGATACGGCGCGTCGGCCGCCCCGGTGATCTCGGCGAGATCCACGACGACACAGTCGTCGAACATGTCGGCCTGGGCGGTCGATGCGGCCTGCCCAAGGACTTCGTGGATGAATTCCTTCTCTCCGAAGTCTCCGATACGCACGCGCGCCTATCCTCCTTGTGCTGCTGCATAAGCCTGTTCAATGAACTCGAGCGTGCGGATGTGCCGCGGCAGCTGCTCCGCCGGAGCCAGCCGCGGGCTCGTGCGCACGAAGTCGCGCAGGGACTCGGTGTCAAAGCGCTGATCGATGTCGAAAGCCATCGTCCGGGAGCGGGAGCGCCGCGAGAGCGTCAGCGTGGAGACCGATCCCTTCGCCCGGTGCCGTACCAGCGTGGCGCTGCCCTGGCTTCCCTCGACGGTCAGTCGCTCCTGCCCGACGCCGTCGTGGCCGTCGAGCCGGACGGTCAGCTCCACCTCGACCGCCGCCGCGACCGCGACCACTCGGGCCCCTTCCTCAACGTGAAGGTCGCCGTGCCACACCCACGCACACTCTACGGCGAAGCGACGCGCGTCGCAGGGTTCTCGGCAAAGAAGCCAGTGAAGTGTCGCGACCGTGTGGTAGCCGAGGTCGAACAGAACACCGCCGCCGGCGAGGTCGGGGTCGTTGCGCCAGGACGCCGCGAAATGCGGGGTTCGCGCGATGCTGTCGTAATAGGTGACCCGCCGCAGCTCTCCGAAGTCACCGGATTGAAGCAGCCGTCGTATGAACAGTAGATCAGGCCGATAGGTGCGCTGCTCCGACACGGACAGCCGCGCGAGCGTTCCCTGCGCCGCACGGGCATCGACGGTGTCGACGAGACGTTGTCCCTCTTTGGCAGTACGCGTCATGGGCTTTTCGACGTACGCCGCCAAGCCCAGCTCGAGCGCGGTGGACGCATGGCGGAAGTGCATGCCCGAGGGCGATGCGATGATCACCGCATCCGGGCCGGCCTCGCGCAATGTCTCCTCGTCGGCCTTGTGCGCGAGGAACGGCCGTCCGTTCGCCTCGAGCGAGGCCAACGCGTCGTCGAGGGCGGACGGACTCGGATCGACGAGCAGCACGGGCTGGACGCCCAGGCGGACCAGTGCCGGCGCGATGGCCGAGGAGAACCGTTTGCCGCATCCCACCACGGCTATGCGCCGGAACCGCACCGCCGATTCGTCGGCGCCAGCAAGCCCTCGCACGGTCTCTCCTGTCGTCACGCCCCACCCCGCCGCCGAACCCGCGCGAACCGAGCGACGGCACAGACAGTGTCGAGCCTAGACGCTCTGCGGCGTGCGCAAGCGGCCATTGCTCAAGTCGTGCTTCCGCCCCACGTGATCGGTTAGCCGGAAGAACGCGCCATGCTGTATGTCGAGGCTGCTCCACGCCAGCGTCCATGCGAAGGGAAGTCGACCGTGATCGAGGCCGTCCTGCTTGACGTCGGCGGTGTCCTCATGCTGCCGAACCCGGCGAAGATCCATCAGGCCCTGGAGTTCGGCGCCGTCCGCCCCTCGGACCGCCAACTCGACGAGGCGCACTACAGGGCCGTCGCGGCAACCGACACCGTCGGCCGTTTCGACTGGTCGGCTTACCGTCCGGCCTATGTCCGGTCCTGCGGCGTCCGCGAGGAACTCGTGGACACGACCGTCGCCGCGCTGGCACGGCTGTTCACCGGCTACGACTGGACCCGGGTGGCCCCGGGAGCCATCAGCGGCCTGCGTCGCCTGACGGCGACCGGCAGGCCCGTCGGCATCGTCTCCAACTCGATGGGGACCGTCGCGCAGATGCTGGCCGCTGCCGGGGTGTGCCAGGCCGGGCCCGGACCGCTCATCAGCGTGCAGACGATCGTCGACTCCGGCTCGGTGCACGTCGAGAAGCCCGATCCGGCCATCTTCCGGATCGCGCTCGACCGGCTCGGGGTCCCCGCCGAGCAGGCTGTGTACGTGGGCGACGTCGCACGGATCGACGTCGACGGCGCGCGGAGGGCCGGACTGCGCCCGCTGCACTTCGACCCGCTCGGCCTCTGCCCGGACCCGGTCGGCGACCACGAACACGTGGCCGACCTGGAGTGCGTCGTCGGGCTCGTGAGTGAGGACACCGACGAGCCGAGGGCCTTCGGGCTCGCTCAGTAGGGTTGGGGCACCCGCCGCTCGGAGCTCGTGGCGGCCAGGACCTGCGCCACCTCGTCGTCCAGGCCGTCGAGGAAGCCGAGGGCACCGGTGTACCGATAGGTGCGCACACCGGCCCAGGCCGGCAGTCCGGTGACCAGGAAGGTGTAGTACTCGTCGGTCTCGAGCAGCAGGAGGGTCGGCTTGCGCATCGCGGTCGCCCAGCCGATCTCGACGTGCGTGCCGGGCGAGGCGGGGCTGCCGGGGAAGCCGACGAACAGGTCGCAGGCCGCGAGCCCCTCGAAGTCCAGCTGCGAGCACTGCTCCGGCGGCATCAGGTCGCCGCCCCACCCCTCGCGCCGGTGCGCGTTGAACACCTCGCGCCCGGCATCTTCGAACACGTCGATCAGCCTCGAGAAGCGCAGCCTGTCCTGCGCGGACATCAGGCCCGTGGCCGGATCGATCAGCGACAGGAACGGCCCTCCGATGAACACGCTGTCCACGGTGTACCGGTCGAGAATCTCCCTCATCCTTCTTCACTCATCCCTCGTGTCGAAGTATGCGAACTTCGATCACGCATATATGTCCTGAATACCGGCCACCCTCCCAGGCGCGCCTTAGGCGGACCTTGCGCCCGGCTTCCGCGAAAGCAGAAAGCCGGCGTCATACAGCACACAGCTAGGGTTCAGATCGGTGCTTACCAAGCCAGCTGCGCGATGACCAGGTTCGGGTCCGTCCGCAGGCTGTAGGACGCCGAGGTGATGTAGACCTCGTTGCCGCGCACCAGGACCGCGGTCGGCCCCGAGATGCCGTCCTGGCCGGTGAGCACGACGGAGGAGCTGCCGTCGGGCTGGACGAGGTCGACCTCGTTCTCCAGGTTGATCGCGGCGATGATCTCGTCGCTGCAGCCGACGAAGTCGAAGTCGTCGATCCCGGCCAGGCCGCTGGCCTTGATCTCGTCGGCGCCGGCGGATCCGTCCCGCTCGATCGGGATCCGGACGATGGTGCCCTGGTCCATGTTCGTGATCCACACCGCGCCGTCGTGCAGCTTCGTGCCGTCGGCGCCGATGAAGTCGACGATGTCGAGGTCAGGACCGGTCGCCCACTCGGTGGCCGCGCCGCCGTGGATCGACATCCGCCACACGGTGCCGAGCACCGAGTCGGCGCTGTAGAGCTCGCCGGTGGCCGCGTCAAGAGCGAGGCCGTTGGGCAGGCTGTCGGCGGGCAGTGCGACGATGCGCTCGGGCGTGCCGCCCGGGGTCAGGCGGTACAGGCCGGTCAGGTCGGCGGTCCCGGTCACGTACAGGAAGTAGAGCGTGCCGTTCGGCGCCCGCACGATCCCGGAGACCAGCGGGAAGTGGATGGCCGGGGTGTTCACGCCGCCGTCGGCGGGCGCGGGCATGGTCGCGAGGACCTGCTGCGTGCCGTCGGGGTAGACCCGGACCACCTGGCGCGCGGCGGACATGGTCAGGTCGACGGCGCCGTCCGGCTCGAGCGCTATGTTCTCCGGCTGCTGGCCGGTGGCCAGGTCGAAGTGGTCGGCGATACTCACCCGGACGAACGGGCTCGTCGGCGCGGCCGACGCCACGGCCGGGGCCACCGCGGTGACACCGGTCCCGATCAGGATGCCCGCCGTCACAGCGGACCCGAAAAGCTTCTTGCGCATCTCTTTCTTCTCCCATCCGGGGTGTTTTCGGGCATGCGGCAGCGACACGCCGACGCATGGAGTGCGAAACGTGGGTTCCCGCCGGGCGCGCTGTCGCCCCGCGGGAACCGCGGCACGCCGTTGTCGGCCGTGCCCGGGTTATGACAAGTTCTAGCAGCACCCGCTCGAGGTTCGACTGAGCCTGAGGTGAGCGGCGAGCCCGATGGAGGTCGGCGATGGCGGCATGGGTCCTGATCGGAGTGCCGAGCAGTGCGGGCGCGCACCATGCGGGGCAGGAGCGGGCCCCGGCCGCGCTGCGTCAGGCGGGGCTGCTTTCCCGGCTGCGGGCGGCAGGGCTCGACATCACCGATGCCGGGGATCTGCCGGTGACGCCGTTCGCGGTGGATCACGAGCATCCGAAGGCCCGCAATGTGGCGGCGGTGGCCTCGGTGGCCCGCCGGGTCGCCGACGCGGTCGCCGGTCACCTCGCCGCCGGGCTGGTTCCGCTGGTCGTCGGCGGGGACTGCACGATCACGCTCGGCGTGGTCGCGGGATTCCGCCGCCATCATCCGGACGTCGGCCTGATCTACGCTGACGGGGATTCAGACGTGCAGGTCCCCGGGACGGCCGAGACCGGCTCCGGGATCTGCGACGCGACAGGCGTCGCACACCTGCTCGGGCACGGCGCGGCCGAGTTGACCGGGCTGGCCGGCGAGTCTGGGGTGCCGCTGCTCGATCCGGCCCGGCTGGCCATCGTCGGCAGCGATCCGCGGGAGACCGACGATGCGGGGCGGCGGTTCCTCGAGCGCGCCGGGGTCGACTTCCAGGAGGCGCCCGCCCTCATCGCCGGTCCCGCCGAGGCCGCTCAGCGCGCGCTTGCCGCGGTCGCCCCGGCCGGCGGGCCCGTGGTCGTGCACTTCGATGTGGACCTGATCGACTCCGGCGACCTTCCGCTCGGCAACTTCCCGCACTACGGCTCGGGCGTGAGCCTGGACCACGCGGTCACCTTGCTGCGCGCGCTGCGGGTGCATCCCTCGTTCGCAGGGATGGTGCTCACCGAGGTCAACCCCACCCACGACGCCGACGGCAGCCAACTCGAGCGGTATGTGAACGCCGTCGTCGAGGTGCTTGCCGCGCCAACTAACACAGCGCCGATTTAGTCGTCAGGCATGACAGCCTGGAGCGCCGCGGCTGCTTTGACGAGCATTTCGTCGTATTCGTCATCGGGGTCCGAGTCGAGCACGATCGCTCCGCCGGCGCCGATGGTCAGGGCGTCGTCACTGACGACGGCCGTCCGGATGACGATGCTGAGATCGGCCGTGCCCGAAGCGGAGAGGTAGCCGATCGCGCCGGAGTAGATGCCGCGCAGCCGGCCTTCGAGCCGGTCCAGGATCTCCATCGAACGCAGCTTCGGCGCTCCGGTCATCGAGCCGCCGGGGAAGCAGGCGCGCACGGCGGCCACGGGCGGCACCTCGGGGCGCAGCCTGCCGCGCACGGTCGAGACCAGCTGGTGCACCGTCGCATAGCTCTCGGTCGCGAGGAACGCCGGGACGTGGACCGAGCCGACCTCGCAGACCCGCCCGAGGTCGTTGCGCAGCAGGTCGACGATCATGAGGTTCTCGGCGCGGGTCTTCGGATCCGTCTGCAGCGACCGGCGGGCCGCCTCGTCGCGGGCCGGGTCGTCGCTGCGCGGCGCCGTGCCCTTGATCGGTTTGCTCTCGATCACGCGGCGGCGGTCCACCCGCAGGAAGCGCTCGGGCGAGGAGCTGAGCACCCAGGTGTCGCCGAAGCGCAGCAGGGCCGCGTACGGCGCCGGGTTCGCGGCTCGCAGCCGCCGGTAGCAGTCCACGGGGTCGGCCGGCCCCGGCAGCGTCGCGGTGGTGGTGAGGCAGAGCTCGTAGCTCTCGCCTGCGTGCAGCTGGCGCTGGCACTCGGCGATGTCCGCGAGGTATCCCGCCTTGTCGCGGGCGAGGTGCGAGGCCGCGTGGGCGATCGTGCGGTCGCGGCGCTCTTGCGCAACGGCGGCGGCAGAGGCCGAGTCGGAGTCGGCCGCGGCAGCGGTGGCAGGGCTCGCCTGCTCGCGTCTCCGCGCGGCGATGGGCAGGTCGGCGAGCAGCTTGGCAGTGGCCTGAAGCCAGGCGTCTGTTTCCGCCGCGGCCTCCGGCGGGCACAGCGCCACCGCATACGTGCGGGCTTCTACGTGGTCGATGGCCACGAACCGGTCGCAGAACAGCCATTGCGCGTCGTGTCCGGGCGACCTGTGGCCGTGCGGGCTCCCGCAGTCGGCCCGCAGTTCGTAGCCGAAGTAGCCGACGTAGCCGCCGGCGAATTCGAAGGGCAGCGCGGGGTCGGGGGCAGCAGTCAGTGCGCGCAGTCGCTCGTCGAGCACGTCGAAGATCGATCCCGGACAGGCGACGGTCTGCGACGTTCCTCGCCGCACCTGCGCTTGGCCGTCGTGGACGCGGTATTCCACCGTTTCGCCGAGCGGCCCTTGGGTGTCGCCGAGGAAGGAGAAGCGGGAGTACGGCGCATCGACGCGCGCGCTGTCCAGCCAGAACAGGGGGCTGCTTTGCCGGTACAGGGCGTCGAAGACCGCTTCGGCATCGACTTCGGCATCGATGACCGTGTGCCTGATCTCCAGCGCACGCTCGGCCCCAGCTCTGGCCGCGGCTCCCGCAGCGCGGTCCGCCTCCGCCGCCGGGGCGACGGGCGCTGGACCGACGGGCACTGGTCGCACCGAGCGTGACCGCCTGTCCGAAGCCGCTTCCCACGCGACCCGGCGGAAGTTGCGGATCGTCTGCGCGCCGTGTTCGGACGCCACCGACTCCGGATGGAACTGCACGCCCCACCACGGCCGGGAGCGATGGCGCACGGCCATGACCACGCCGTCCTCGGCTCGGGCGATGGCCAGGAGCTCGTCGGGCAGAGGGTCGGCCAGGCACAGGGAGTGGTAGCGCACCGCCGTGAACTGCTGGGGGATGTCGGAGAACAACGCATCGCCCGTGTGGGTGACCGTGGTGAGGTGGCCGTGCCGCGGCTGGGGTGCCGGGACGACGCGCGCGCCGGCCGCCTCACCGAGCCCCTGGTGCCCAAGGCACACACCGAGCACCGGGATGCGGCCGTGCCGGAAGACGTCGCGGCAGTGCCCGAAGTCGGCCTCGACGCTCGGGCGCCCCGGGCCCGGCGAGAGCACCGCGGCGTCGAAGTCGTCGAGGTCGAGGCGGGCCCACCGCGGGTCGTCGTTGGCGACGACGACCGGTTCGCACCCGGACTCCTCCGCGATCAGCTGGAAGAGGTTGTACGTGTACGAGTCGTGGTTGTCGATAAGCAGGATGTCGATGACATGCTCCAGCGCTTCAGAGCACGGCGGGCGCGCTGACGGGTCGGGGGCGCGGGTAAAGCACGCCGCCCGACAGATCCTCATCCTCCCGGTACACATACCGGGGCTTGGCGAACTGCTCCTGCTCGGTCAGCGCATCGAGGGGAACCAGCGTGCCGGGGGCGACGGTGCGCGCCTCGATGCCTCCGCCGAACCGCTCGCGCAGGGCCTTGTCAAGCTGCGCCGCGGCCTCGCGGGCGTCTTCGGGCTCGGCCTCGATCTCCACGCGCAGGCTGCCCGGACCGGCGACGGCCCGCCAGAACAGCACGCCCAGGTACTCCGGCAAGCTGAACACGACCTCCTCGAACTCGACCGAGGAGCGGGGGCCCCGGCCGGTGTCCAGCAGGGACTCCGGGCGGCCCAGCACCTGAAGGGTCGGCAGCTGCCACCCGCAGTCGCAGGGCTCATAGCGCAGCTCGACCAGGTCGCCGACCAGGTAGCGCAGCAGCGGCATGGCCCGCCGGCGCAGCGTGGTGACGATGAGCTGCCCCGTGCCTTCCGCGCTGATCGCGCCGGTGTGCGGGTCGCGCACC
The DNA here is from genome assembly GCA_036501535.1 of Actinocrinis sp. Classification (GTDB taxonomy): domain Bacteria; phylum Actinomycetota; class Actinomycetes; order Streptomycetales; family Catenulisporaceae; genus DASYAE01. Next base: position 36,137 of record DASYAE010000067.1, read on the forward strand.
TCGGGCAGATAGCGGTCCGCCCACAAGTGCAGGCGCCCGGCAGAGCACTGACCGCCCAGGTTGCCGCCGCATTCCGAGACGCCGTAGCTCTGGTAAACCGTCGCGCCTTTCCACAGCGCCTCTATCCGAGCGCGCTTGGCGTCGCTGAGCGGTTCGCCGAAGGAGATGATCCCGCGCAGCGTGTGGCTTCGCCCCGGCATGTCGGCCTCCGGCCACAGGCGTGCGCAGGCCGCCCACAGCAGCGGTTCCAGCGGTAGGCAGCAGGCCACTGTCACGTCCAGGTCGCGCATCAGGCGCAGCGCACGCCGGAGCGGCATCGCCGAGCTGCGGCTGTCCGCCGGAACGACGAGGGCGCCGACCGCGCGGGCCGCCGCGTGCATCTGGTGCGCGGCGGTGACCATCGCGTACGGCGTCTTGACCATGACGGTGTCGTCGACTCGCAGTCCCACGCCGCCGCGCAGCACCCGGTCCAGCAGTTCGGACCAGTCGTCCTGCGTCATGTACGAGGCGGTGGACCGGCCCGTGGCGGTCCCACTCGACTCGTGGTACGAGACAAGCTCGCGGCGGGGGACGGCGAGGAACCCGAAGGGATACCCCGCGCGCAGCTGGTCCTTCGTCGTCAGCGCGAGCCGGTTCAGCTGTTCCAGCGCGTCCTCGCCGCGGTGCGGCGTCGAGATGCCCGTGTAGGCCGGGGACCGGGCGGCCCGGGCGAAGACCTCGGGAAGTGCGTCACGCTGCAGGGCGCGTAGCCCGTCCATGCTGTTCCAGCTGCCCATGCGCGGCAAGGTGCTGTCGGTCATCGATCCGTCTCCCGTCAGTCGGCGGCCGCCAGATGCATACATAAATCATCGCAGACCGATTCCGGCGAATAGCTGGATAGTGAGCCATATGAGTGACTATGTGTCAGATGCCCGAAAATCCGTAGCTAAGATCGTTGACCGTCAGTCCTTGTCCCGCAGCGATTCGGAGCCTGCTGACCATGTCGTCCTTCCTGCGCTACGACGAACTCATGGGATCCGTCCACGGCGACGATGGGGGCAGGACCTTCGCACTGGTGTGCGTACTGTGCGGACGCCCGGAGACCGAGGACCGGCTCAACCGCTGCACCGACTGCGGCGGCGCGATCGACGCGCTGCACGACCTGACCGACGTTCAGATCCGCCCCTCCCCCAACCCGCTGCTGCGGTATTTCGACCTGCTCCCGCTGCGCGGCCCCGCGTCGGCGGCGTGGCTCGGCGAGGGCAACACCCCCTGCATCCACGCGGAACGCCTCGGCGCGGCCGTCGGCTTGGACCGGCTGTACCTCAAGGACGAGGGGGCCAATCCGACCCGGTCGACCAAGGACCGCATCGCGTCGCTGGGCCTGTCCCGGTTCGGCGAGGTCGGGGTGAAGGCCCTGGTGATCGCGTCCACGGGCAACAGCTCCACGGCGTATGCGCGCGCCGCACAGCTGCTCGGCGGGGTGCAGTTGCACGTATTCTGCGGCACCCGGTTCCTACCGCGCCTCAACTACGTGGACCACCCCGCCGTCATCACGCACGTGGTCGCCGGCGGCTTCGACGCGGCGGGCGCCGTCGCCAAACGCTTCGCGGCCGACGAGGGCATCCACTTCGAGGGCGGGTTCTTCAGTCTGAGCCGGCGCGAAGGCCTCAAGCTCGCCTACCTGGAGGCCTTCGACCAGATGCCGCAGGCCCCTGCATTCGTCTTCCAAGCGGTCAGCAGCGGTATGGGGCTGCTCGGCGGCTACAAGGGGGCGCTGGAATACCACCGGCTCGGCCGGCTGTCGCGGGTGCCCGGATTCGTCGCCGTCCAGCAGGAGAGCTGCGCCCCGATGGTGCGCGCGTTCCACGAGCGCGCCGAGCAGATCGCCGACGAGCACATCGTGCGCAACCCGACCGGCGTCGCGGAGGCCATCCTGCGCGGCAATCCCACCCAGAGCTACCGCTATATCCGAGCCGTGTGCGAGGACAGCGGCGGCACCATGACCGCGGTCGACGAATCCGCCATCCACGCAGCGCGCCGGCAGTTGGAGGAGCTCGAGGGGATCCGCAGCTGCCACGCAGCGGCCGCCGCGCTCGCCGGGGCGATCCGGCTGCGCGGGGAGGGCCTGCTCGAGGCGGACACGCCGGTCCTGGTCAACCTCACCGGCGCCGACCGCCCGCTCGCGCCCGTGCCGACGCGGCTGGTGACGCACGAAGCGCCGGAGACGCAGTGACCCGGCTGGCCAGGACAGGGACCGAAGCTGGGCCCGGGACCGGACCGCGCGTCGTGGTGATCGGGGCGGGCCTGTTGGGCGTCTCGACCGCGTTCCACCTCGCCCGCCGCGGCGCGCAGGTGGAGATCCTTGAGCGCGCCGCGCCGGCCGGCGGCACGTCGGCGTCGAGCTTCGCCAGGATCAGCGCCCTGCACAAGCTGCCGCGCGCCTACTTCGAACTCAACCACGCCGGTCTACGCGCCTGGCATGACCTGGTGCGGACGATGCCCGACCTCCCGGGCGTGTATCTGTGCGGCAGCCACGTCTGTGGAGACGGCGACGGCGTTGACGGCTTCGCGCAGCACCTGCGCGACCTGGCCGCCTGGGGCGCCACGGTACGTCCATGCGAGCCGGGCGACCTCAAACCGCAAGACGGTGGCCCGGTGTGCCTGGCCGCGAACGCGGTCATGGCGGCGCTGCCGGAAGAGGGTTGGGTCGACGTCCCGGTGGCGGCCAACGCCCTTTTACAGGCCGCCCGGCAGGACGGGCAGACCGCCGTCCGGCTCGGGAGCGAGGTCGTCGGCATCGACGCCATGGCATCCGGCCTGCGCATCACTCTTGCCGACGGTAACCACACGACCGCAGATGCCGTGGTCAACGCGGCCGGCCCCGACTCAGGGGCGGTCGCGCGCCTGGTCGGGCGGCAGCTGCCGCTCTCGCCGTCCCGCGGGCTGCTGGTCGATCTGGACACCGCCGACTGCCAGGCCAAACCGGCGATGGTGGAGGCCCCGCAAGCCACCGTGCGACCCACCGGCCAGCCCGCCCGCATCCAAGCGCGCGCAGACGCCGTCGATGCCGAACTCAACCGTCCTGACGCCGGGTCAGGTACCCGCGAACTCGACGCGCTGGCGCACCGCGTGTGCTCACTCGTCGGCGACGTCCTGCCCGCCTTTGCCCAGGCCACCGTGGCCTCGTACAAGGTCGGCGTGCGCTCTATGCCCGCCGATGGCTATCCCAGCATCGGCGCCGTCCGCGACATCCCCGGCTACTACGAGGCCGTAAGCCACAGCGGTGTCACACTCGGGGTGCTGCTGGGCCGCCTGCTCACCGAGGAGATCCTCACCGGCGACCGCAACCGGCTGGTGACGCCCTACGCACCCGACCGATTCACCGCAGCCCCAAGCCGCGGAAGCGAGAGCGAGCGCGCTGCTTCGGTCTGAATCCCGGCCTGAATCACCGTCAGGACTCGTCTGCGAACTGGCGTTGCAACGCGGCGTAGTCCGTCGAATAGCCGTGGTTCAGCGGGATGCGGTCGATGAAATGGATGCGGTGCGGGACACAGTCGGCACCGAAGTGCAGGGCCAACCACTCGCCGAGCACCGCGATGTCTGCCTGCGCGCCGCCCCGCCGGACGACCGCGACATGCAGCTCGCTTCGGCCACCGTCTGCGCTAGGCATCGTGAGGGCCGCCGCACGATAGACATCAGGGTGCAGTTCCAGGCACTCCTCGATCTCGCGCGGGAAGACGGTACGTCCGTTCAACTCGATCGCGTCGTCCAAACGGCCGAGCACCGTCAGATAGCCGTCAGCGTCCTGCACACCGGCATCGCCGGTTCGGACCCATCCGTCCCGCAGAACCTGCTCGGTCAGCTCCGGCTGATCCACATAGCCGATCATCGCGGTGCGCGTATGTACCCAGATCGGCCCACGGCTGCCCGAAGGAAGCGGGCTGTCGGGCTCGCCGATGGCGATCTCGATGCCGCCCCGCGGCGGGCCGCAGGTGCCCAGGTGCTGAAGGGACCCGGGCCAGTAGTCGTCCGGCAGCAGCGCAGTGATCAGTGCCGCCTCGGTCTGGCCGTAGGTGACCCGAACGATGGGCCCGAAGGCTGCCACCGCCTCGCCCAGAAGCTGCGCGGAGGCCGGAGCTCCCATGCACGTCAGCCATTGCAGGCTCGATGTGTCCACCCGATGGCGGTCGGGGTGCTCGACCAGCGCGCGCAGATGCTCCGGACAGATCAGGAGATGCGTGATTCCCTCGTCGGCGATGGCCCGCAGTATCACCCCGGCGTCGAAATGGCGGAAGGTGCGCACGGTCCCACCGTGGCCCAGGACGCGGGCCATGTAGAACGACAGCCGGCCGCAGGCCAGGAAGCGGGTCGCCGCATCCGCCTGCAGGGCCGTGACACGGGCGCGCGGGCCGACCCGCAGCGACGAGCGCAGCAGGGCCATCTTCGGCGGCCCGGTCGTGCCGCTCGTGCGATCCACCTCCCGCAACTCGCACCGCAGTTCGGCGGGGGCGAGGGTGCTCAGCGCATCCGACATCGCCTCGATCGCGGGCGACGTGGTCTCGCGGCGGGCGGGCGCGTCGCAGAGTTCACTCAGCGGGATGAACCGCACCGCCGGCAACAGCGCACGAAGCGCACCAATCCGCGCCGCCCCCTCGCTGTCAGCCGTCTCGACGATGGCGACGCCGGCACGCGCCCGCTCGATGTACCCGGCCAGGTCCGCAACGGCCATGGTGATCGGCAGGTCGAAGAACGTGGCTCCCATGACAGCCAGCGAGATCCGCATGAGCAGCGAGCCCGCGCAGCCGTCCGCGATGCACGGCACGACGTCGCCCGGCCCGGCGCCCGCGGACTCCAGCGCCTGGACCGTGCGGTGGATTACAGCCGACGCATCGGCGGCGCTCACCGGACCGTCCTCGTCCCGCACCACCACACGGTCCGGCTCTGCGGCGAACGCCTCGAGAATGCTGCGCACCGGATCGACCAGCGGCAGAGTGCGCGGATCCGCGGCGGTGGCGGTGGCGGTCATCGAGGGTTGCCAGCCTCGAACCAGCGCCGCAGCGCGGGGTAGTCCGTCGAATATCCGTGGTTCAGCGGGATGCGGTCGATGAAGCGCAGACGGTGCGGAACGCCGTCGACGCCGAAGTGCTCTGCCAGCCACTCGCGCAGTGCCGCGGCATCTGCCTGCGTATCCCTCCGGACGACCGCGACGTGCAGCGCGCTTCGGACACTGTCTGCGTCAGGCATTGTGAGGGCCGCCGCACGATAGACGCCGGGGTGCAGTTCCAGGCACTCCTCGATCTCGCGCGGGGAGACGGTACGCCCGCCCAAGTCGATGGCGTCCTCCATACGGCCGAGCACCGTCAGATAGCCGTCAGCGTCCAACACGCCGGCGTCGCCGGTTCGGACCCATCCGTCCCGCAGAACCTGCTCGGTCAGCCCCGGCGGGTCCACGTAGCCGATCATCGCGCTGCGTGTATGTACCCAGATCGGCCCACGGCTGCCCGGAGGCAACGGGCTGTCCGGCTCACCGATGGCGATCTCGACACCGCGGATCGGCCGGCCGCACGTGCCCAGCCGCTCAAGCGAATCGGGCCAGTAGTCCCCAGGCGCGAGCGCGGTGATCCCTCCCGCCTCGGTCTGGCCATAGCCGAAGCGGAGGATGGGCCCGAAGGCGGACACCACCTCGCCCAGAAGCTGCGCAGACGCCGGGGCGCCTGCGCCCATCAGACAGCGCAGACTCGAGGTGTCCACCTGACGGCGGTCGGGGTGCTCTACCAGCGCGCGCAGATAGTCCGGGCAAGCCAGCAGAAGGGTGATCCCCTCGTCGGCGATGGCCCGCAGCACTGCGCCGGCGTCGAAATCGCGGAAGGTGCGCACGGTCCCGCCGTGGCCCAGGATGTCGGCCACGTATCGTGGCGGCCGACCGCAGACCATGAAGCGTGTCGCCTCGTCAACTGGCAGAACCGTGGCGGCGGTGCGCGGGCGGACGCGCAGTGCCGAATGCAACATGGCCATCTTCGGCGGGCCGCTGGTGCCGCTCGTGAGCCTGAACTCCCGCGCCTCGCGCCGCAGTTCGGCGGGGACGAGAGCGCCCAGCGCGTCCGACGCCGCCCCGGCCGCGGGCACCGCATCTTCGTCTCGGGCGGACCCGTCGCCAAGTGCGCTCATCGGGATGAACCGCACCGCGGGAAGGAGCGGGCGCAGCGCGGCGCTTCGCTCCGCCGCGTCTCCACCGGTCTCATCGACGAGGACGACGGTGGCGCCGGCCCGCTCGACGTACCGTGCCATGTCCGCGGCCGCCACGCTGTCCGGCAGTTCGAAGTACGTGGCTCCCAGGGCGTCGATCGAGATGCGCGTGAGCAGCGTGACGGCGCATCCGTCCACGATGCAGGGCACGGCGTCGCCCGGCCCGATGCCCGCGGACTCCAGCATCCGGATGGTGCGGTGGATCAAGGCCGACGCAGCGGCAGCGCTCACCGGGCCGTCCTCGTCCCGCAGCACCACACGGTCGGGTGCCGCGGCGAACGCCTCGAGAATGCTGCGCACCGGATCGAACAGCGGCAGAGTGCGCGGATCCGCGGCAAGCGTCATGGCAGACCTCTCTTTTGTGCTCGACTACCGGAAGAGGTACATCACGAGGATGTGCACAGGCGCCTTCGGCGCAGGCCGCAGACTGTTGAACGGCTTGGCCCCCCAGGACTCGTAGAGCGCCTGCACCTTGCCGCCGCCCTCCTCCGGATTGACCAGTCCGATCAGGCGCTTCTCGGTACGGCCGGAGATCAGCGTCTCGAGCAGGCGCATGGACGCGCCGGTCTTGCGCCACGGGGCGCGCAGCCAGAGCCCTTGTACGGTGATCGTGGGAATCTGGTCGAATCCCTCGGGCAGCGGTTCCTCCATCTGGTCCCACCACGGGTCGTCCGGCTGGACGACGGTGCAGTAGACACTGCCGACCGGTTCATCGCCGTCGTAGGCGACGACCGCCTTCCAGCCCGGCTGCGCCGCGTGCCGGTCGAGCCGTTCGGCGTACTGCTCGAGGGAGTACCACGGCAGGTGGAGCTGGTCACGGCGCACGTCCGCGTATACGTCGAGGAGGGTCCGACGTACTGGTTCGAGAGCGGTGTGGCTCTCGTACATCATCTCGGCGGCAGTGGTCATCGGCGGCTCCCGGGGGAGGTGGCGGTTCAGCGGCCGTGCCAGCGTACGGACGGCCCTGGGCTCACAACCGATTGACGCGCGTTCCCGCCGGAAACATCACCCTCTCGGCCGCACCGGCCGGCTTTCGTCGCGGCGGGCCGCGGAGCGCAGCTTGGCCCGGAAGGCGGTGAGCCGAGCCGGGTCGGCGGCCGGGGCCGGACGGCCGTCCCAGCCGGTGACGAGGCGGATCCCGTGCAGGGCACTGAGGATCCAGCACTCGCGCCGGGCAAGCGCCTCCGGCCGCAGGCGCTCATAGCGCACCCGGACTCCGGTCCGCTCGCAGTGCTCGATGACGATGGCGCGGGTGACGCCGGGCAGCACGGCCCCGTCGAGCGGCGCCGTGCCGAGCACAGCGTCGTCGCCCTCGTCGTCCCACCAGACCAGACTGCTGAGAGCGCCTTCGCGCACCGAGCCGTCGGGCCCGACCAGCACCGCCTCGTCGGCGCCGTGCCGCACGGCCTCGTCCCGCAGGTCGTGCAGTACGTCGAGGTCCGGCCCCTTGCGGTCCGGGCTGCGGCGCGGATCGCCGTCCGCGGTCCACAGGGCCGCGGTGCGCACGAGCGGAGGCGCCTGCCGATGGCGCAGCGCGAGATGCACCTCCCCGGCGGCGTTCCGGTGCAGCTCGACCCGCGGGAACCAGGCGCCTTCACACGGCAGAAGGGCCGTGGCGGCGGCGCGGAAGCCGGCGAGCTGCGCCGGTCCGAGGCCATAGGGCGCCACCGAGCCGCCGAAACGGTCCCAGTGCCGCGAGGCCGCCCGCGCCCGGCCGCCGCGGACGAGCCAGGAGTCCGCGATCACGATGGCGTGCGGCTCCGCGGATTCGTCGGGCACGAGGCAGCCGTCGGGCTCGTGCCAACGCAGCAGCTCCAGCGTCGCAGAGCGCCCAGCCGTCTTGGGTGCCTCGGCTGCCGTCGTCGCCATGGGCGCCCTCCCACAATCAGATAATCTGCAGCCGAATCTCCATCACTTCCAAACAACCACCATAAATGCTAGCAGCGACACTCGGTCAGCCCTCAGCCCGACCCTCCAGCCGGCGCCATTTCAGCGTGTTGCCCGACGCGCCGACGAGTCCGGACAGCGTCAGGGATCCCGAGGCGCGGTCGAGGTCGACGTCGCGCAGTTGCGTCGTGCCCGCTTCAGTCGGCGGCGTGCCGAGCAGCACGTGGTGCACGACGCGTCCGGCCTCGAAGGAGACCGTCCCGGCGTACGCGGCGAAGGGAAATCCGACGACCTGCCGGTCGGCGATGAAGAACACGGACATGTGCCCGTCCGGCGTGTAGGAGAGGATCCCCGAGATCTGCGGCGGCCGCGCGAGGACCGGCCCGTTCGCCGTCTCTCTCTCGACCCACTCGAGCTCCCACGCCCCGACCAGGTCGCCGAGGGTCACGTCCGAATCGTCCGACATATCAAGCTCCGCCGATAGGAGGTCCGGCCGCCGAGCATACGGCAAGCCGAGACCGAATCGACACTCAAAGGCCTGGAACGCCCCGCGATCCGGGCACGTCCAACCGCCGGCCGACCTCCGGACCCGGGAGCGAAGATTCCATGGACATAACGATCAACGCGCGGACCCTCACGATAGGCGGCGTGGCGCTCGCGATAGCGGGTGGCGCCTATTTCCTCGGCGCGGTCAACCGTTCGGGCTCGCCCGCACAGACCCTGGTGCACACGGCACCGGCGGATCAGAGTTCGAGTGCGTCGCTGCCCGGCATCACGGTGACCGGGACGGGCACCGTCAACGGGACGCCCGACACCCTCATCCTCGACCTGAGCGTGTCCCAGACCCGGTCGAACGTTTCGGACGCGCTGTCTGCCGCGAACGGCACGGTCAACGACATCGACTCGACGCTGACCGCGCAGGGCGTGGCCGGCGCGGATGTTCAGACCTCTGGCGCATCGGTGCAGCCGAACTACCAGGGCGACACCATATCGGGCTATGCGGCCTCTGAGTCCCTGACCGTGACACTGCGCGACCTGACCACCGCCGGATCCGAGATCTCCGCGGCGGTGCGGGCCGGCGGCAACGCGACCAGCGTCAACGGAGTCTCACTCGACATCCAGAACGACACGTCCCTGATGTCCGCGGCCCGGTCCGCGGCCTTCGCCGACGCCCAGACGAAGGCGCAGCAATACGCATCCGCCGCGCACGAGACGCTCGGCAAGGCGGTCCAGGTCACCGAAACGGTCAACACGCCCCAGACCGAGCCCATGGCGGGCGTGGCGGCGCCGTCGTCCAACGCCGCGGTACCGATCAACCCCGGCACCTCGCAGGTCTCGGTCACGGTGACGGTGGTCTTCTCCGTCTCATAGTGCGCGCACCACACCCACACCCGAATCAGTCCGCCCTCAGTAATATATGACATACTTCTGCAGTGTCTCCCCCACCCCCCTCCATCGATGTTCTGATCATCGGAGCGGGCATCGTCGGAGCGGCGTGCGCGTACTACTGCACGGCCGCCGGGCTGCGGGTCGCAGTGGCCGAACGCGGCGCCGTCGGCGCGGGCACGACGAGCGCCGGGGAGGGGAACATCCTGGTCTCGGACAAGGAACCGGGCCCGGAACTCGAGCTGGCCCTGCTCTCCTCCCGGCTGTGGCGAGAGATCCAGGACGACATGGGCGCGGACGCGCTGGAGTACGAGAGCAAGGGCGGTGTCGTAGTCGCCGGCTCGCAGGAGGCTGCCGACGGTCTGCGCCGGCTGACCGAACAGCAGCGCGCGGCAGGCGTCGACGCAGCCGACATCGGTCCGGACGAGCTGTTCGAGCTCGAACCCAACCTCACCCGCGACGCGGTCGGCGGAGCCTTCTATCCCCAGGACGCGCAGATCCAGCCGATGCTGGCCGCCGCTCGACTGCTGCGCCGGGCCCGGCAACGCGGCGCCGAGGTCCGCCCGGGTATCACCGTGGTCGGATTCACCCGCGGCGAGAACGGGTCGGTCACCGGCGTGCGCACCGACTCCGCTGATATCCCGGTGATGCACGCCCGCTGGGTGATCAACGCGGCAGGCACCTGGGCCGGTCAGGTCTCTGAGATGGCCGGCGCACCGGTTCCCGTCCTGCCGCGCCGGGGCTTCATCCTGGTCACCGAACCGCTTCCGCGCGTGGTGCGGCACAAGGTCTACACCGCGGAATACGTGGCCAACGTCGCCAGCAGCGAGGCGGGACTGGAGACGTCCGTAGTGGTCGAGGGGACCCGGGCCGGCACCGTGCTGATCGGCGCCAGCCGCGAGCGGGTCGGCTTCGACCGTGGCATGTCGCTTCCGGTCCTGCGCAGGCTGGCCGCGCAGGCCATCGGCGTCTTCCCGTTCCTCGCCGAGGTCTCGCTGCTGCGCAGCTACCTCGGATTCCGTCCGTACTGTCCCGACCACCTCCCGGTGATCGGCCCCGACCCGCGCGCCCCCGGCCTGCTGCACGCGTGCGGCCACGAGGGTGCCGGGATCGGGCTGGCCGCCGCCACCGGCCGCCTGCTCGCCCAACATCTGACCGGCGAGACCCCCGACCTGGACCTGACCCCGTTCCGCCCGGAGCGCTTCGCAGAGGCCGCCGTATGAGCTCACTTCCTCAGTCGGCACAGTCCCGCCAGCCGCCGTTCACGTTCACCTTCGACGACCGACCGATCCAGGCGTGGCCCGGGCAGAGCATCGCCGCGGCACTCATCGCCGCCGGGCACCGATCGTGGCGAACCACACGCATCGAAGGTAGCCCGCGCGGAGTGTTCTGCGGTATCGGCGTGTGCTTCGACTGCCTGGTGACCGTCAACGCACGGCCGAACCAGCGCGCCTGCCTTGTCGAGGCCCGCCCCGGCGACGTCGTCTCCTTCCAGGAAGGGGCAGGCCATGACGACCTCGCATGCTGACAAAGCCCCTGCGCCCTACGACATCGCCGTGCTCGGCGCGGGCCCCGCAGGCCTGTCGGCCGCCGTCACCGCAGCAGCACGAGGCTGTCGCACGGTGCTGATCGACGCCGCGGCGCGCCCCGGCGGACAGTACTGGCGCCACCGCGACGGCGACGACGGCGCCCTGCACCACGACTGGAGCCGGTTCCGGCACCTGCGCCGACGGCTGGAGACAGAGCCCTTGCTCGAGTACCGGCCCGGTCACTCCATCTGGCACGCCGAGCGCACCAAGTCCGGATTCGCCATTCACACCGTGCACGACGAGAGCCCCCGCACCCTGCACAGCCGCAGCGTCATCGTCGCGACCGGCGCCTACGACCGCCAACTGCCCTTCCCAGGCTGGACCATCCCAGGCGTGTTCACCGCCGGCGCCGCTCAGGCCCTACTCAAAGGCCAGGGAGTGCTGGCCGGCCGACGGATCGCCGTCGCGGGCGCCGGCCCATTCCTGCTCCCGGTCGCCGCAGCCCTCGCCGAGGCCGGCGGCCGGGTCGTCGGCGTCTTCGAAGCCGGATTCCCCGCCGCCTTCGCCCGGCACCCGAGCGCCGTCCTCGGCAACCCGGCCAAGCTCGCCGAAGGTGCCGGATATCTGCGTACCCTGCTGCAGTATCGCATCCCGTACCGCACCCGCACCGCGGTCGTCGCCGCCCACGGCACCAACACCGTCACCGGCGTGACCATCGCCCGACTCGACGCGCAGTGGCGGATCGAGCCGGGCAGCACCCAAATACTCACTTGCGACACCGTCGCCGTCGGCTACGGCTTCACACCGCAAACTGAGATCCCACTACAACTCGGCTGTGAGATGGTGCGGGACACAGATGGCAGCCTCGTCGCCCGCGTCGACTCCCGGCAGCGCAGCACTGTCAAAGGGGTCTACATCGCCGGGGAGGCATCCGGCGTCGGCGGCGCCCGACTCTCCGCCATCGAGGGCGAACTCGCCGCGCTACACGCCGCGCACATGACCGGCGGCCCCGCCCCCAACCGCCGCCACGTGGCCCGCCTACTGAAGCAGCGCAGCACAGAGCGCTCCTTCGCCACCGCAATGCACCAAGCATTCGCAGTATCGGACGGCTGGCAGACATGGCTGGAGCCCGACACCGTCGTCTGCCGCTGCGAGGAAGTCACCGCAGCAAGCATCCAAGCCGCGATCGACGATCTCGGCGCGCCGGACCCCCGCGCCGTCAAGCTCTACGCCCGCCCCGGCATGGGCCTGTGCCAGGGCCGGGTCTGCGCCTACGCCACCGCCTGCCTCGTCGCCGCGGCCAACCACCGCAAGCCCACCGCGCACGATCTGCTCGGCCTGGCCGCCAGACCCATCGCACACCCCATCACCCTGGGCGCCCTAGCCGCCAAACCCAGCAACGCACACCAGCAACACTCGGAGGGATCATGACTGAGCCAAAGCCCTGGCACGGCATGCTCGTCGCCACCGCGCTGCCCCTACGCGAATCACGCGACGCCATCAGCCCGGCCATCGACTTCGACACCTACGCCGACCACGTCGCCTGGCTCGCAGCAGCAGGCTGCGACGGCATTGTCCCCAACGGCTCCCTCGGCGAGTATCAGACCCTCTCCACTGATGAGCGCGCCCGCGTCGTCGTCACGGCAATCTCCGCCGCTCCCAAGGGATTCACCGTCATGCCGGGAGTCGCCGCCTACGGCGCCGACGAAGCGCGCCGCTGGGCCGAGCAGGCCGCCGAAGCGGGCGCCCCGGCCGTCATGCTGCTCCCGCCGAACACCTACCGCGCCGACGACCGCGCCGTGATCGCGCACTACCGCGAGGTCGCCAGAGCGGGCATCCCAGTCGTCGCCTACAACAACCCACACGACACAAAGGTCGATCTCGTCCCCGAACTGCTCGCCGAACTGTTCGCCGAAGGCCTGATCGTCGCAGTCAAGGAGTTCTCCGGCGACGTACGCCGCTCCTACCGGATCGCCGAACTGGCCCCGGGCCTCGACGTGCTCGCCGGCGCCGACGACGTGGCCCTCGAGTTGGCGATCGCCGGCTCACCGGGCTGGATCGCCGGTTATCCCAATGCCCTGCCGCGTGCCTGCGCCGCCCTCTGGAAGGCGGCCATCGGCGGCGACCTGGCCACCGCCGGCCCGCTCTACCGCAACCTGCACCCGCTGCTGCGCTGGGACTCGCGCACCGAGTTCGTGCAGGCCATCAAACTCAGCATGGACCTGGTCGGCCGACACGGCGGCCCCTGCCGACAGCCCCGCCTCCCGCTGACCGCCGAACACGAGGCGATCGTGCGCACCGCGACCGAGAAGGCCATCGCAGAAGGGCTCGCCTGACCATGCGCAGCAACCGGGTCTTCCACGCCGTCGACTCGCACACCGAGGGAATGCCGACACGGGTGATCACCGGCGGCATCGGGACCATCCCCGGGGCCACGATGTTCGACCGCCGCCGCCATTTCGTCGAGCACCTCGACCACATCCGCAGACTGCTGATGAACGAGCCGCGCGGCCACTCGGCGATGAGCGGGGCGATCCTTCAGCCGCCCACCCGCCCCGACGCCGACTTCGGCATCCTGTACATCGAGGTCTCCGGCTGCCTCCCGATGTGCGGGCACGGCACGATCGGCGTCGCCACCGTCCTGGTGGAGACCGGCATGGTAGAGGTCGAAGAGCCGGTCACCACGATCCGCCTGGACACACCGGCCGGACTGGTCGTCGCCGACGTCCAGGTCGAGGACGGCTCCGCCAAAGCCGTCACCCTGCGAAACGTCCCGTCGTTCGCGCTGAAGCTGGACCAGACCGTCAAGGTGGCCCCCTGGGGCGAGGTCGGCTACGACATGGCCTTCGGCGGCAACTTCTACGCCATCGTCGAACTCGAACGCCTAGGCATCCCCTTCGACCGCGGCAACAAGAACCAGATCATGGAAGCGGGCCTGGCCATCATGGCAGCCATCAACGAAGAGGACCGCCCCGTCCACCCGGCCAACCCCGAGATCAGCGGCGTGCACCACGTCTACCTGGCCGCGCCGGGCTCCACGGCCACCCACTCCCGGCACGCCATGGTCGTCCACCCGGGCATGTTCGACCGCTCCCCCTGCGGAACCGGCACCAGCGCCCGCATGGCCCAACTCCACGCCCGCGGCCTGCTGCAGCTCGGCGCCGAGTTCCGCAACGAGTCGTTCATCGGCACCCACTTCCTCGGTCGGCTAGTCGAGGAGACCGAGGTGGCCGGCAAGAAGGCGGTGATCCCGACCTTCACCGGCCGAGCCTGGATCACCGGCACCGCCCAGTACCTCATCGACCCGACCGATCCCTTCCCCGAGGGCTTCGAGCTCTGACCACCCCAGCAACGGCGAAGACGAGGGCGAAGGCGAAGGCGAAGGCGGAGCCACTTGCCAACCACAGCACGGACCACGGCGACAGCACCCGAAGACGACGGCAGAACCATGCGACTGCCCTCGTTCCGGCAGCGCCGCAGCCTCCGGGAGGACATCACCGAAACCCTGCACGCAGCGGTGATCTCAGGCGAGATGAAGCCGGGCGTGGTCTACTCCGCCCCAAGCCTGGCCGAACAGTTCGGCGTCTCGGCGACGCCGGTACGAGAGGCCCTGCTCGACCTCGCCAAAGAAGGACTCGTAGAAGCAGTCCGCAACAAGGGCTTTCGCGTAACCGCGATGTCCGCAAAGCAACTGGACGACATCACGGAACTCCGAGCCCTGATCGAACCGCCCACCATCCGCCGCATCACCGAGCAGGGCGTCCCCGCCAGAACGATCAAAAACCTGCGCTCCCTCGCAGCCGAAATCGAAAGAGCGGCCGCCCGCCGGGACTTCATCGCACACGTCAGCATCGACATGCGCTTCCACCTCGCCCTACTGGAACTCGCCGACAACCCCCGCCTGCTGGAAACCGTAAGATCACTGCGCAACGGCTCCCGCATCTACGGCCTGAGGATGCTCCCGGAGGGCGACGCACTATTCGGCTCCTCCCACGAACACGCCGAACTGCTCGACCTCATCGAGGCCCGCGACGCCGAAGCCGCGGAATCCCTGATGCGCCGCCACATCGGCCATGTCCGCAGCATCTGGAGCGAGAAGACCCTCGAGCCCCCGGCCGCCGAGTAGCGCGAACCCGCTGTCAATCGATCAGGAGGTCGAGTTCCTGGTCGGGCCGGTAGTCGTAGGCGTGGTCGACCGGGTAGACGCGCCCGGTGCGCCGGGAGCACCACTCGATGCTGTAGCCAGATCTGGTGACCTTGACCGTGAAGCTGCCAGCGGTCTTGATCCGGTGGTGGTGGCGGCACAGCGGGACCAGGTTCTCCTTGGTGGTCTGCCCTCCGCACTGCGGGCAGTCGCGGTCGAACGGGTCGACATGGTCCAGATCGCAGCGATGCGCTGCACGCGTGCACCCCGGAAAAGCGCAGGTCCGGTCGCGAGCCTGGACGAATCGGCGTACTTCGGCGGTTGGCTGGTACACCCGCGGTGAGGTCTTGATCAGGGCCCCGGTCTCCGGGTCGTAGGCCAGCCAGCGCCACAACGATCCCGGCGCCATGGCCAGTGCTCGCGCCGTGTCCGCGGAGATCGCCCCATAGCGTTCCAGCTCGCCGGGTTGCGCGTTGAGCGCCAGCAGTGTTTCCAGCGAGACCGTGACCTGCACCATCGCCGCCGGTGTGGGCGGGTTCTGACTCGGGGCCGGGACGTGCGGGTCCAGGATCATCGCGCACATCACATCCGCACGCCGCTGCGCCAGGGTGCGTCCGTCCTGCGGATCCTGAGCCCGGGCCTCCTGATCCACCCGCTCGTAGACGGCCGTGGCCTGCTCCGCCGTGGTGTTCAGGAACAGCGTGGCCATCCCGTCCTGCTCGGCGGCCATGGTGACCTCCCGCTGCTTGGCAGCACGCTGCTGGCGCAGCTTGGCCCCCTCCGGATCGACCGCCAGCAGGACCCTGCTCAACGCACGCTGGGTGGCCTGCAGGATCTGTCCGGGCATCTTCGGCAACACCCGTTCCTCGATCTCGCGGGCTTTGACGATGTCGTCGCCGAGCCGGTCGGTGGTCTGCACCAGCCTCGCGACCTGCTGCGCGGTGACCTGCCCGCTCGCCCACGCCTCCCACGTCGGCAGGTGCCGATCCACCACTGTGACAGCCTGAATGACCTGGCTGTGTGCGGTATTCGGGTGCAGGTTCAACGCTTGCGCGATCTCGGAGATCGCGCAGTCCGCCCCGAACAGCGCATCCTCCCGCGTAGCCCGCTCGACCAGCACCGCCATGCCGCGCGCGATCCAGGCCTGACATTGCCGCACCTGCCGCTCCCACCGCACAAGGCTGTCGAGCAACTCTGCGTCGGTCTGCGAGCCCGGGTTCCCGGCACTGGTCAGCATGGGCTGGTAGTACATGATCAGTTTCCCCGTTCGATGAGCACTGATCCCAGTATACCATTACCAGGCATGATAAATACACCTTTTCATCGAAATCTTTTACCAGCCGAACCCACCCCGCACGCCACCCGACCACCAGCCGCCGACCCCCACGCACCGCACGATGCCCACCCGACTCAGCCCTCCAACTCGAGTACCGCGGGAGGTGACCGCGGTATCGGTCCGTGGTAATCCGTCGCGTGACGTGCTCGACCACCGCCTGCATCGTCGCGGCGGATTGCCACGGGGTGCTCTTGACTTCAACTCGCCTTCGTTCGTGGACAGTGCGAGGCTGATTTGAAGTCAAAGGCGAGTTCCAGCGACCTCGCCTTAGGACGTGACAGTAGGCCAGCCATTTGAGCCCCAGGTCAGATGATTTAGACCTAGTTGTGCGGTGCCGCTCAGGTTGCCGTCGTAGTAGTGGTAGACCAGCACGTCGCCGTCGCTGTCGTGCATTACCGACTGGCCGCCGGGACCGATCACGTAGCCGTGGGTGCCGAGGATCTGGGTGCCGCCTCCGGACATCGTGCTCACACCGCTCTCGTCCGCGTACGGTCCGGTGGGGCTTGTGGCGCGGGAGACCATGATCCGGTAGGTGCTGCTGGTGCCGCGGCAGCAGTAGTCGAAGGAGGTGAACAGGTAGTAGTAGCCGCTGTGCGGATAGATGTAGCTCGCCTCCTCCGCGTCAGGGCTCGGGCGCTCCGCGATGTCGTAGCGGGTGGTGTTGCTCGCCAGCTGCTTGCCCGTGGAGGGGTCGATCTGGATCATCTTGATGCCGCTCCAGAACGAGCCCAGGGACAGCCACCAGCGCCCGGAGGAGTCCACCATGAGCGCGGGGTCGATCGCGTTGAAGTCGCTCGAGCTCTGCGATGCGTAGACCAGGCCGTGGTCCGTCCACGAGCCGGGTGCGGCGGTGGTGCTGGTGGCCAGGCCGATCGCGGAGGTGTTGGAGCCGAAGGAGGAGACGGCGTAGTAGAGCCAGTACACGCCGTTGTGGTACGAGACATCCGGCGCCCATATGTCGTTCCAGCCGCCGTATGCGGTGGCCCAAGTCGCGCCGCTGGGCAGCACCTGGCCGTCGGCGGACCAGTTCACGCGGTCGGTGGAGGTGCTGATCTCGATGCCGCCACCTGTGTAGAACAGGTAGTAGCGGCCTGACGCGGTCTTGACCATCGACGGGTCGTGCGCGTAGGTGGCACCGGCGATTGTTTCAGGGTACGGATACGTTGCGGCCATGGAGCGCGACGCGGTGCCGACCATGGCGCACGAGGCCACCAGAAGCACCGTCAGGAGCGCCGCCAGATGCGCGGTGGTGGCGCTTCCGCGCCGTCGGATAGTCATTGTCAGACCTCCGGTTTGCTGTGAACGCTCCCGGAGAGATTAGGCAGGGCTCTGAGGCATAGCAACCGATTCGCGCCCTTCGAGGGGACTTCTCGAGGGCGGCATGCTGCTCTAGCGCGCTGACATGGGTAGGAGGGGTGAGTCGCGGGCGGTGGTGTGAGAGGCGGCTGAAACCTGCAGTCTGAGTGGATGCCGGAGTGGTCCGCCGGTCCGGTCCGCTACGTCGGCCGGTCGTCGTCGAAAGGTCGGTTCCTGCGCCAGTCGCCTTGCCTCCACGCCGTGTCGAGCGCGGTGCGTTGGCAGGGCGATGCTGTCCGCGGCGTCGTGTGCAGGGTCGGCAGCTGGTCCCGGTGCGGCAGGGCGGCAGTGCTGGCGGACTCATCGGCGTGGTCGCAACGGCCGCGGCCGCGGCCGGGGGTCGCGAAGATCGCCCACACGGTCTTGCCGCTGTCATCTGGTTGGGTCCAGCCCCAGGTGGTCGCGAGTCGGGCGACGATGCGCAGGCCTCGGCCCACCTCGTTCAGCGGGTCGCAGTCCGAGAGCGCGGCGTCCTCGAATTCCGGCGCGGTGCCACCGCAGTCGTGCACCATGCACAGGACGAAGGCGGACTCGCGGACCAGGCCGAGCCCGATCCGCGGATCGCCGCCGGCGTGCCCTGCGTGGGAGTTGAGGGTGGCGCGGGGGGTGGCGTAACGCACGGCGTTGGTCACCAGTTCGGAGGCGACCAGGGTGATGCTCTCGAGTAGTTCCCCGTCCTCGTCGCTCCAGCCGGACAGGGCGCCCCGGGTGAAGTCGCGGGCACGTTTGGCGGCGCCGAGATCGGCGGTCAGCATGGACTCGCGGACCAGCCGGTGCTCGAGTGTGGGAACTGATCCATTCGGTCGCACACCGGCGACGGCGGTATGGAGCAGGGATATGGGATGACTGAGGGGTCGGGTCATCGCGAGTCCCGGGGGTTGGGCGTAATCACGAACGCTCTTGGTCTCTGACGGAGGGTCAGTTCTCGGCCTATCCTGGCGGACGCGCGGCGAGGGTTGCAAGCACATCTGTGATTTCGTTCGCAAGAACGGTTGCAAGCACATACGTTCTTACGAGACTCTACCTAGAGATCGAATGAATCGGAAGATGGTTCGAAACCTGCGCGCGGGAAGGGGTCTGGAGATGGAGCAGGTCGGCACGAGCGCTGTCGCAGGACTCATGGACACCCTGCAGTGGCGTAAGAGTCCTTACAGCAACCCGAACGGCAACTGCGTCGAGCTGGCAGAAGTACCGGGGATGGGCATCGCGATGCGCAACTCCCGGGATCCACACGGCCCGGTGCTTCTCTATACGCCGGCCGAAGTCGCGGCGTTCGTCCGCGGGGCCAAGGACGGGCACTTCGACGATCTGAGCCCGGCCGAGCCGGGACAGGGCTGAGCGGTTCTGCGGCGGTTCTGCGGCAAGGCTTCGGCTGCGGACGGCCGAAGCGCTAGCCTTGGGTAAAGGAATCCGGTTGTTTCGGCGTCCGGCGCCGGGAGAGCAGGTGCGTATGTCGGTGCGACATCGGCGCGAGGGGAGCAGGTGAGCCGATGAGCCCAGCCACGGCCAGTGGCTCCGCGGCCGGCGGTCTTCCGAACCTGCCGATGCCGTTGCCTGCATCGTCATCGTCGTCGTTGCCTGGATCGTCGTCATCGGTCGCGTCGTCACCCGCGTTATCGGTCGCGCATTTCGCAGCGTCCGCGGACGGCGGTCCGACCGTCCTGCGGATCCTGTTGGGTGCTCAGCTGCGCCGCCTGCGCACGGCGGCGGATATCAGCCGGGAGGCGGCCGGGCAGGCGATCCGCGGCTCACACGCCAAGATCAGCCGCCTCGAACTCGGCCAGGTCGGCTTCAAGCGGCGCGACGTCGCCGATCTGCTGACCCTGTACGGCGTGCACGACGAGGTCGACCGCGAGCCGTTCTTCGCCCTGATGGCGCAGGCCAACAGCCACGGCTGGTGGCACTCGTTCGCCGACCTCATCCCGGACTGGTTCGAGGTCTACGTCGGGCTGGAGGAGGCCGCCTCGGTCATCCGCAGCTACGAGGTCCAGTTCATCCCCGGCCTGCTGCAGACCGAGGACTACGCCCGCGCCGTCATCCGGCTCGGACACGCCCTCGCCGCGCCGGAGGAGATCGAACGGCGCGTCAGCCTCCGCCTAAGCCGGGCCCAGCTGCTGCACCGCCCCGAGCCGCCGAAAATGTGGGCGGTGATCGACGAGGCCGTGCTGCGCCGGCCGCTGGGCGGCCCGGCGGTGATGCGCGGCCAGCTCGAGCACCTGCTGGAGGCCTCGAGGCTGCCGAACGTCACCATCCAGGTGGCCACCTTCGCCCGCGGAGGGCACGCGGCCGCCGGCGGCCCGTTCACGATCCTGCGATTCACCGAGCCCTCGCTGCCCGACATCGTGTACCTCGAGCAGCTGACCAGTGCCACCTATCTGGACAAGCGCGAGGACCTCGACAACTACACGACCGTCATCAACCAGTTGTGCGTGGACGCGTTGCCCGCCACAGACTCCATAGAATTCCTCACCGACATGCTCGAAGAGCTGAACTAGAAGTGTCCGCCCCATGACCGGCGATCCGTGCGACACCTCGCCGGCGAGGCCGGCATCCGCCAGTTCCTGGACATCGGCACCGGCCTGCCGACGATGGACAACACGCACCAGCTCGCGCAGCGGATCGCCCCCGAGTCGAAGATCGTCTACGTGGACAACGACCCGC
>DASYAE010000068.1:0-31520 GCA_036501535.1 Actinocrinis sp.
TTGACACGGAGCCGCGACGCCTGGCCCTGTGGCCACCGCGCCCGAGGGGAGAACAGACCCGCCCCCCGCTGTCAGGCGCAGCCCGAACCCGCATCGCCAGCCGGCCGCCGGTCCGATGATCAGAAGTGCGGTCAGAGATAGTGTGCGAAGAAGGCTTGACACCGGCCGCCAGCAGCCGCTGCGGCATGGTCTCCCAGCTCAGCGTGTTGTACGCGCTGAGCGGGTCGCTGAAGGTCTGCACCACCGGGCCGCCGTTGGTGCCCTCCGGGTCGATGCTGGCGGACATCAGCATCAGCCGGTTCGGGTCGGTCGGGCCGAGCACCGAGCAGTGGTAGCTAGGAAAGCCGGACGGCCCGCAGCGGGCCGCCGCGTGGATCGCCGCGGTCGAGACCGTAAACGGGCGGGGTCGGGCTACCGCAGGCTGCTGCTGTACCCGGCCGGTGAGTCAGCGCCCTGCTCGGCCTCGCCAGGCCGTTCGCCCGCGCGGGCCGCCGGCGCCGCGCGCAGCCCCTTCCAGCCGAGCCATCCGATCGCGCTGCCCATCGCGATGGAGATGACCGCCAGCACCACATGTACGCCGAGGAAGCCGGTCGGCGAGTGGCCCGGGCCCCACGACCGGGGGTCGGCTGCGATGTTCTTAATGAGGACGACCCAGATGATCCACGACCAGACACTGAACGAGACCAGCAACCAGGAGGCACGGCGGGAGAGCAGCATGGGGTCCAGGCTACGTGCCGCGTTCCGGCCGGCCGCACCCGGTGCGGGTGCCGCGCGGCCGTCCCGACCCGGGTATCAGGGCCCGATCAGCCTTCCGCGGCCGGCGCTGGGACCGACGCTGCGGCCGGCGCCGGCCCCAGCAGGTCCTCGGTGCGCGCCGCGGTCCACGCGGACAGGCCGAGCACCAGCTGGAAGGTCAGGTTGAACCACAGCAGCAGCGCGATCGGCGCGCCGAACGCGCCGTACAGCGACCGGCTCGCGACCCCGCCGAAGTAGGCCGCCAGCAGCGCCTTCGCCAGCTCGAACGCGATCGCGCCGACGACCGCCGCGTGCAGCAGGACGCCGCGCGGGATGCGCAGCCGCGGGATGCCGGAGAGCAGGTAGGCGAACATGGCGGTCGACACGAGCAGGCCGACCAGGACGCCGATGATCCACAGCACCGCCCTGGCCGGCGCGGTCGCCTCGACGCCGAGGCCGCTGAGCAGCCGTCCGGCCAGGTCGGCCGGGATCGTCGTGGCGGCGACCGAGGCCGCGGCGGTGACGCCGAGGCCGACCAGCGAGACGACGTCGGCCGCCTTGCGGGTGACGAACTTGCCCGGCATGTCGTCGACCCGCCAGATGGTGCGCAGGCCGCTCCGGGTCATGTTCACCCAGGACAGCCCGGACCACACCAGCAGCACGCCGCTGATCACGCCGATCGTGGCGGCGTTGGCCACGATGGAGTTCAACGGCCCGGTGATGCCCAGGCCCGGCACGTTCCGCTCGATCTGGTCGCGCAGCCGGTCGATGCCGGAGGTGCCCATGATGCCCGCGGCGACGGCCGCGGCCACGGCCAGCAGCGGGAACATCGACAGGAACGCCGAGTAGGTCATCGCCGCGGCCAGGCGGCTGCCGCGCTGGACCTTGTAACGGTTGAAGGCGCGCAGGAAGGACGACTTCTGGGCCTGCTCGGCCGCGGACTTCCCCCAGCGCACCGAGCGCTGGACCGCTCCGGGCCGCGTTTCGGACCGCTGCGGGCGCCCGGCGCGGGCGGCGGCGACCGCGTCGGCATCGACATTGGCATCGACGGTTTTCGACACCGGCTCAGGTTATTACCGTGGAGGTCCTGACGCCGGGGCGGCGCGGGCCGCCGACTCAAAAGGCGCACCGGGGCAAAGCGCAACGGCACAACATGTACCGGCGTGTCTTGATTGCGCCGACCGGATCAGGCTGCTGCGGTGGTCAGGCTGTGACCGAGCGGGTAGGTGCGCACGGGCTCCCAGGGCGTCTCCGGGGCGTCCTGCCGGTAGACGGTGAAGCCGGAGACGTCGAAGGACGCCTCGTATCCGGCCAGGTCGACGTAGGCCGCGTCGAGCCGCTCCTGCTCCAGCTCGTAGGCCACGGTCACGTGCGGGTGGAACGGGTACTGCAGCTCGCGGTCCAGCACCCCGGCCCGGATCCCCGCCTCCAGGTCGATGCACTCCTGCCGCCCGTCCCCCACCCGGACGTAGACGACCTGCGTGATCGGGCGGAACGTGCCGGTCCCGTGCAGCCGCATCCGGAACGGGCGCCCACGCGACGCGACCCGGGAGAGGTGCCGGTCCACCTCGGGGAAGGCCGCCGCGGCCAGCTCGGTCGGCGGCAGCAGCGTGACGTGCGTCGGCGTCATCTTCGCCTGCACGTCGCCGTATCCGATCCGGCGGGCGCGCAGCTCCCCGCCGTAGGGCTCCGGGACCGGCAGCAATATGCCGATCATCATGTGCTTGACGGACGGCGCGCCCCTGGCCGGCGCGGTCCTGGACGCCACGCTCGCGGACGCCGTCCTGGCCTTGCGGTCGCTCCCGGGCTCTGTCATCGGCGCGCCGCCGTCAACTGCGCCGCGCGGCGACGAAGCCGACCTTGTCGTACACGCGGGCCAGCGTCTCGGCGGCGACCGAGCGGGCCCGCTCGGCGCCCTCGGCCAGGGTCGCGGCGAGCTTCTCCGGCTCGGCCAGGATGGCCTCGGTGCGCTCCTTGAACGCCCCGGCGGTCTGCGCGACCACCTCGGCCAGGTCCTTCTTGAAGTCGCCGTAGCCGCTGCCCTCGTAGGCGGCCTCCAGCTCGGGCACGGACCGGCCGTCCAGCGCCGAGTAGATCCGCAGCAGGTTGGAGATGCCGGGCTTCTCCGCCTCGTCGTAGCGGACCTCGCGGCCGGTGTCGGTCACCGCGGACTTGATCTTCTTCGCGTTGGCCCGCGGGTCGTCGAGCAGCTCGATGATGCCGGCCGGCGAGGAGGACGACTTCGACATCTTCGCCGACGGGTCCTGCAGGTCCTGGATCTTCCCGGTGCCGGGCAGGATGTGCGGCTCGGGCACGGTGAAGGTGCGGCCGAGCCGGTGGTTGAACCGCTGCGCCAGGTCCCGGGTCAGCTCCAGGTGCTGGCGCTGGTCCTCGCCGACCGGCACCCGGTCGGCCTGGTACAGCAGGATGTCGGCGGCCTGCAGGATCGGGTAGGTGAACAGGCCCACCGAGATGTTGCCCGCGCCCTGCTTGACGGACTTGTCCTTGAACTGGGTCATCCGCGAGGCCTCGCCGAAGCCGGTGAAGCAGTTGAGCACCCAGGCCAGCTCCGCGTGCTCGCGCACGTGGCTCTGCACGAACAGCGCGGAGCGCTGCGGGTCGACGCCGGCGGCCAGGATCTGCGCCGCGGAGACCAGGGTGCGCCGGCGCAGCAGCTTCGGATCCTGCTCCACGGTGATCGCGTGCAGGTCGACCACGAAGTAGTACGCGTCGTACTCGTCCTGCAGCGCCACCCAGTTGCGCACCGCGCCCAGGTAGTTGCCGAGGTGGAACGAGTCGGCGGTGGGCTGGATCCCGCTCAGCACGCGGCGCGGGCGCAGGGCCCCGGGCGCGCCGTCGGGCCGGCCTGGCTGATCACTCGAGGGCGCGGACATGGGCTCCATTCTCGCAGACCCCCCGGGCGCCGTTTCAAGCTTTCGAGGCTTGTTCCCGGACGGCCGTGCCCACCTGGCTGTGTTGATTCGCGGTTTGCGCGGTCGGTTGCGGGACGCCGAGCGCCTGCTCCTGGACGCGCTGCTGCGCCGGTTCCTGCGCCGGTTCCGCGACCGCCTCGGACGCCAGAGCGGGCTCAGGCGCCGGTGCCGGCTCGGGCGTCGGCGCCGCGTCTGACTGCTGCCCCGGCACCCGTCCGTGGGACATGCGCACCCGGGCGATCCGGCGGCCCTCCATCGCCACGACGGTCAGCCGGGCCCCGCCGTCCAGCTCGACGTGGTCGCCGACCGCGGCCACCCGGCCGAGCCGGGCCACCATGTAGCCGGCCAGCGTCTCGTACGGCCCGTCGGCCAGCGCGACGCCGGTCTCCTCGTAGAAGTCCTCCAGGTTGATCAGGCCGTCGAGCACCAGGTCGCCGTCGCGCAGCCGGGTGACCCGGGAGCGCGCCTCGTCGTACTCGTCGCTGATCTCCCCGATCAGCTCCTCGAGCAGGTCCTCCAGGGTGACGATGCCGGCCGTGCCGCCGTACTCGTCGACCACGATGGAGAGGTGGAACGACTCGCGCCGCATCTCGGAGAGCGCGGCGAGCACCTGCTTCGTGCCGGGCAGGAACATCACCGGCCGGGCCAGCTCGGCCACGGTGGCCGGGCGCGCTCCGTCCGCGCCGGGGACGCCGTCGGCGCCGGAGTCCGGCCGGTCCAGCAGGTCGCGCACGTGGACGAAGCCGAGCACGTTGTCCGCGGAGCCGCCGGTCACCGGATAGCGGGAGTGCGGCAGCCCGGAGATCAGCTCGGCGGCCGCCTGCGGGCTCATCGCGCCGTCGAGGAACACCACCTCGGTGCGCGGCACGAACACCTCGCGCAGCTGCCGGTCGCCGACCCCGAACACGTCGTCGATGATCCGCCGCTCGTCGGAGCTGAGCGTCTCGGTCGAGGCGACCAGCCGGCGCAGCTCCTCCTCGCTCACCTTCTCGCGGGCCGCGGCCGGGTCGCCGCCGAACAGCCGCACCACGCCGTCGGTGCACACCGACAGCAGCCAGATGACCGGCCGGGTCAGCCGGGACATGCCCTGCAGGAACGGGGCGACCACCTTGGCCGTGGACTCGGCGCGCTGCAGCGCCAGCCGCTTGGGCGCCAGCTCCCCGATGACCAGGGTGACGAAGGAGATGACCATGGTCACGCCGACCAGGCCTATGAAGCCGGCCAGGTCGCCGTCCATGCCGAGCCGCACCAGCGCCCGGCGGGCGACCCCGGACAGCGTGGTGGCGCCGTAGGCCGAGGAGAGCAGCGAGGTGAGCGTCACCCCGATCTGCACCGTGGCCAGGAACCGGTTCGGGTCGCTGACCAGGCGGGCGGCGATGGCGCCGCGCCGGCCCGACGCGGCCATCGCGTGCAGCTGGCTCTCGCGCAGCGAGATCAGCGCGATCTCGGACGCCACGAACAGCGCCTCGACCAGGATCAGGCCGAGGACGACGAGGCAGGAGACGATCGTCGAGTTCACGGCGTGCGCTCCGTCCGGAGGACCGGTGCCGGGATGCCTATCCCGACCGCCTTCCGCTCAGCGCACGCCCCGCTATGTCCACTCGGCGCTGCGTCGCCGGGTCTCGCCCCGCTGCGACGACTCGGCGAGGCCGAACTATCACCACCCATACGGCCAAGTTTAGCGAGACGGCCGCGCGGGAGCCGGAACGTCCGCCCCGCGCGGGCGTCGCCGCCCACCTTGCCGATGCCGGTTCGGCCGGAATCGCGGCCGGTCAGCTGTTCAGCACGCTGTAGGTCACCGGGGCGCCGGTGTTGACCGCGCAGATCAGCGTGCGGTCGCCGTTGGACCACGAGGTGTCGTCCGGGACGAAGTAGATGATCTCCGCGCTCTGGGAGACCTTCGACTGGTTCACCACGCTGTCGTTGAAGTTCTGGCACTGGGTCTTCGCGTCGTCGGTCACGGCCGGGTCCTCGGCGCTCGACCCGGTCAGCGTGCCGACGCCGATGACCTGCGCGTCGTGCGACTGGGTGCACACGATCGCGGTCACCGAGCCGACGTCCGCGTTCTCGCCCGGGTCGTTGAAGCAGTCGCCGGCCTTCAGGCTGAACACCCCGAGGCTGCCGTTCTTGGTGACCTGGCCGTTCGAGTCGACGTTGGCCTGCTGGGACCGGTTGTACGCCCAGATCCCCACGCCGACGATCAGGACCAGGCCGAGGATCGACAGCCGCACGATGAGCGCGGTGTTGCGCCGCTTCGGCGCCGCGACCGGGTAGTACGACTGGGCCTGCTGCTGCGCGCCCGGCGCCTGCTGGCCCCACTGCGGCGCGCCGGAGGCCGGCGGCGGCGCGAAGGAGGACGGGGCGTCGTCGGCCGGCTGGCCCCACTGCCCCGCCTGCTCCCCCTGCCCCTGCCCGGCGCCGTAAGAAGGCTGGCCGTAGGAGGGCTGCTGCCCGTACGAGGGCTGCTGCGAAGGCTGCTGCCCGTACGAGGATTGCGAAGGTTGTGAAGACTGCCCGGGGTACTGGGACCCGTATCCAGCAGGCTGCTGCCTACCCCCGTAGTTCTGATCATAAGGATTCGTCATCGCCCGTTTCCCGCCCTGTCCGGCCGCGGCCTTCGTCCGCGGCAGCGGCCCAGCTAAACACGATCGCGCGTTCGGACGACAGGTCCAGTTATCGGATCGTAATGCCGGAGACGCGAGCGGCGGCCCCCGGGGAACTCGGGGGCCGCCGCGCGGGCTCTGACGCCGGCTCGGCTGAGGCCGTCTCAGCCGGGCCGGGCCGGCAGTGCTCCGACCGGGGCCGGTATCGCTCCGACTGTGCTGCTCGGACTGTGTTGCTCGGACCGGCCGGGAGGACTGGCCGGCTAGTGCATCGAGGGCTTCGAGGAGGCCGGGCCGGACGACGCCGGCATCCCGGGCCGGGTGCCCGCCGCCGCGGGCTGCCTCGCCTCGCCCGGCTTCGGCGCCGGCTGCTTCATCCCGTCGCCGCGCATGTCAGAACTCTGCATGTCGGGGCGCTTCGCCTCGCCGTGCTTCATCTCGGAGTGCTTCATGTCGGAGTGCTTCATCTCGGAGTGCTTCATGTCGGAGTGCTTGGCCCCGGGCTCCTTCATCGCCGGCTTGGCGTGAGCGCCCGACCCGGTCAGGTCCACCAGGGCCGCGCCCGGCGCGTTGGCCCGGATCGAGTCGATGCCGCCCGTGCAGGCCGCCATCGACTCGTACGCCTCGCCGACCGCGATGATCTGCCCGTTGCCGGCCTTGAGCCGGAACCGGTACTTTCCCTTGGCGTCCATGTAGACCTCGAACTTGCCCGCCATGCGGTTGCGTCCTTTCGGGAGGTTCCGCCAGGCCGCGGGGCGCGGGTCGCCCCGGCGCGGACCGGGCGGTCCGGCCGGACGAGGCCGGCCGGTCTCCCCCAACCTCGGGCAGCCGGTATCCCGGCGCAGCCCGAGATAGGCCGATCGGGGTGGGCACCGAGCCGCACCGCCCGCAATACGCGCCTCACCCGTTCAGACGCTCGCGTCACCCGTCCACCGCTCATCCCGTCACCCGCTCGGCGGACACCGTCCGGTCCGGTCGAGGTCGGCGGCGCCGCAACCGCCGACCCGTCGGCCCGTCCGGCCGCCGGTTTCCAGCCCCGGCCCCGCGCCGGTCTCAGAGCCTGGCCAGCGCGGCCCGCAGCGGATCGAGGCCCAGCGAGCCGAGCGCCAGCGCCTCGCCGTGGAACTGCTTGAGGCTGAAGTCCGCGCCCTTGCGCGCCCGCGCCTCCTCGCGGGCCTGAAGCCAGATCCGCTCGCCGAGCTTGTACGAGGGCGCCTGGCCCGGCCAGCCCAGGTACCGGTCGAGCTCGAAGCGCAGCTGCTTCTCCTCCATCCGCACGTGCGAGCGCAGGAACTCCCAGGCCAGCTCGGCGTTCCAGACCTCGCCCTCGTGCCAGCCGACGCACTGCTCGGGAATCGTCAGCTTGAGGTGCACGCCGAGGTCGACGACCACCCGGCAGGCGCGCAGCAGCTGCGCGTCGAGCATGCCGAGCAGGTTGCCCGGGTCCCCCAGATAGCCGAGCTCCTCCATCAGCCGCTCGGAGTACAGCGCCCAGCCCTCGCCGTGGCCGGAGACCCAGCACATGACGCGCTGCCAGCGGTTCAGGCTCTCCCGCTCCACCAGCGCCTGGGTGCACTGCAGGTGGTGGCCGGGCACGCCCTCGTGGTGGATCGTGCTGACCTCCTGCCAGGTGGAGAACTCCTCGACGCCCTCGGGCACCGACCACCACATCTGCCCGGACCGGGTGAAGTCCTCGCTCGGCGGGGTGTAGTAGATGCCGCCGTCGTGCGTCGGCGCGATCATCGCCTCGATCCGGCGGGTCGGCGGCGCGAGCTCGAAGTGCGTGCCGTCCAGCTCCCCGATGATCCGGTCGGCGTATTCCTGCATCCAGGAGCGCAGGTTCTGGGCGCCGAAGATCTTGCGGGCCGGGTCGGCGTCGAGGGCGGCGACCGCCTCGTCCACGCCGCCGCCGGGCACGATCTGCTCGGCGGTCCGGGCCATCTCCGCCTGCAGCCGGGCCACCTCGGTCCAGCCCCAGGCGTAGGCCTCGTCGAGGTCGACGGTCGCGCCGAGGAAGTCGCGGGAGGAGCGGGCGTACCGCTCGCGGCCCACCGCGTCCTCCTGCGGCGCGTGGGGCAGCAGCTCGGACTCCAGGAAGCGGCCGAACTCGACGGTCGCCTCGCGGGCCGAGGCGGCGCCTTGGTCCAGTTCGGCGCGCACCGGCCCGGCAGCGCCGGTGCGCTCGACCAGCCCCGCGTAGAAGTCCGACGCCGGGTCGGTCCAGCGCACGCACTGCCGGGCGACGGCCTCCACCTGGCGGACGGCCGCGGTGCGCCCGCGGGCCGAGGCTTCGAGCAGGGTGCGGCGCAGCTCCTTGAGCGTGCCGGGAACGAGGGCCAGCCGGGCGGCGATGTTGTGCTGCGCCTCCTCGCCCTCGGTGGGCATGAGGTCGAAGACCTGCCGCACCGAGTGCAGCCCGCTGGTCAGAACGCTGAGCTCGCTCTCGGTGTCGCCGGCGTCGTAGCGCTCGACCGCCAGCCCCAGCCGCTCCTGCATCGCCTCCTTGGCGACCAGGTCGCGCAGCTCGACGGTCTCGGCCGCGGACAGCTCGGCGAGGGTCGCCCGGTCCAGGTCTGCCGCGGCCGCGTAGCCCTCGGGGCTCATGTCCGGGAGCTTGTCGTCGTACCCGGAGATGCCGCAATAGGTGGCCGTGAGGGGATTAAGCGCCGCGACCCGTTCGACGTAGCGGTCGGCGATGTCGTTGACAGCGCTCGCGGAATTCATGGGGTTCTCCATGATGACGCACGTTATCGCCGAAAACCCGCCTAGGCATTCCAGGGGGCCTGGAACGAGGCGGGTTTCCGGCAGATGTCCGCTGCTCCGTCCCGGCGCCGCGGACCGGATACGGTGTCAGATCGCAGTGCGGGCGGGGCGGATCGCGGTGCTGTCAGATCAGGCCGAGCTCGCGCACCGCGTCGCGCTCGTCCGCCAGCTCCTTGACCGACGCGTCGATACGGGCCCGGGAGAAGTCGTTGATCTCGAGGCCCTGCACGATCTCGTAGTCGCCGTTCCGGGTGGTGACCGGGAAGGAGGAGACCAGGCCCTCGGGCACGCCGTAGGAGCCGTCCGAGACGATGCCCATCGAGGTCCAGTCGCCGGGCGCGGTGCCGTGGTACCAGGTGCGGACGTGGTCGAGGGCGGCCGAAGCGGCGGAGGCGGCGGAGGACAGTCCGCGCGCTTCGATGATCGCCGCGCCGCGCTTGGCCACGGTCGGGATGAAGGTGCTCTCCAGCCAGGCCTGGTCGCCGATCAGCTCGGCCGCGTTCTTGCCGCCGATCCGCGCGTTGAACAGGTCCGGGTACTGCGTGGCCGAGTGGTTGCCCCAGATCGTCAGGTTGCTGATCTCGGTGACCGGCACCGCGGCCTTCTTCGCGGCCTGCGCCACGGCGCGGTTGTGGTCGAGCCGGGTCATCGCGGTGAACCGGGACTTCGGCACGTCCGGCGCGTTGCTGGCGGCGATCAGCGCGTTGGTGTTGGCCGGGTTGCCGACCACGAGCACCCGCACGTCGTCGGCGGCGCCGGCGTTGATCGCCTCGCCCTGCGGCTTGAAGATGCCGCCGTTGGCGGACAGCAGGTCGCCGCGCTCCATCCCGGCGGTCCGCGGCCGCGCGCCGACCAGCAGCGCGACGTTGGTCCCGGCGAACGCCTCGGGCGCGGCGTCGTAGATGTCGATTCCGGCCAGCAGCGGGAAGGCGCAGTCGTCGAGCTCCATGGCGACGCCCTCGGCCGCCTTGACGACCTGCGGGATCTCGAGCAGCCGGAGGTGGACCGGGGTGTCCGGCCCGAGCAGGTGCCCGGCGGCGATCCGGAACAGCAGCGCATAGCCGATCTGCCCGGCGGCTCCGGTGACGGTCACGTTGACGGGGGTGCGAGTCATCGCCTCTTCTTCTTTCCAGCGCACCGGGCCGGGGTTCGCCGGCGCCGGCCGAGTTCGAGTTCGCGGCTAGTCCATGACATATGACATAGGCGTGGTTACCTGCCGGAAACGCTACTCCTGCGCCGCCGCGCGAACCGTGCCGCACGGTGTTCGACCGACTGTGAATCGCGCGACAGACCGAGGCCGCCCGCGCCCGCCCGGCCGGTCAGAGTGTGGCGAAGACGACCACGAGCAGCAGCAGGAACAGGCCGATCAGGCCCATCGTGATCACGTCGGTGCCGCGGCGGCGCACCGCGAGCAGGCCGGCCCGGGCCGCGGGCAGCACGAAGCGAAGCACCGAGCCGAGCAGCATCGAGGCCGCGAGCAGGGCGATGCCGCGCTTGAGGCCGCCTAGGCAGACCATGACCACGGCGGCGAGGGCGAGGGTGAAGACTGCGGTGAACGGCCATTCGGCGGCCATTGCGCGCAGAGCGCGGCCCGGCGAGCCGGACGTGCCCCGAGGACTGTTGGGCGCGGTGCGGCTGGGTGCGACTTCCACCACTCCACTTAACCACGACTTCCGGCGGCCGGCGGCTTCAGTGGGGCCGCAGTGGCCGACCGGCCCTTATGCTTGCCCTGCTTGCCTGGTACCCGGGTGGGGAACAGTTCCGGTAATTAAGCCCGTGGCACACCGGACTGGTGGCATATAAGCGAGCACGCCAACGCATATGCAGCATTTATTTAATGATATTGGCGTGCCTTTCAACCAAGGGGTGTGGGGTAGACATGGCTAAGGAGAGCTACGAGCCGATCGGCGCGCCGGACCGGGAGCCCGAGCGCCCGTCGCTGGCGGAGCGGCTGGTCGGTCCGAAGCTGATCGGCGGCGGCCTGATCGTCGCGGTCGCGGTGTGGTTCGTGCTGGTCAACAACAGCCCGACGCGGATCCACTTCTGGGTCGTCTGGGTGACCGCCAAGCTGTGGATGGTGCTCGGCGGCACGTTCCTGGCCGGGTTGCTGGCCGGCTATCTGCTGCGGGTGCGCACCTCGCGCGGCGGCCGCAAGAAGAAGCAGCAGCAGGAGGACGACTGACCGCACCCCTGACGCCGCACCTCTGACACCGCACCTCGGCTGACGAGGCCTCAGGCGGCGCCCGGGGCACCGGACCGCAGCGCATCGCCGCCGTTCACGGCGCGCAGAGCGCGGGTGGCGCGTCCGTGCCGTGCGGGCTCCCGGGTGTGGCGAAATGACACTTGATGCTCTGTCGTGTCCGACCGATCCCGGTTCTAGACTGCGTTCTTAGCCACGGTCCCCACTCACCAATCCGTTCCCGGAGCCAAACCGCCTCCGGGGACACCGGGCATGCGGGAGGCAGCGATGACGATCGGAAACGACGGCGGGCGGCGGGCGGACCGGGAGGGACTCGAGCCGGTGGCCGTCTTCTGCGGCCAGTGCAACTGCGGCTGCCCGGAGCTGTTCGTGGACCACGATGCGGACGAGGCCCGCCGGGTCGTGCTCACCGACGACTTCGGCCAGCGGGTGCAGATGTCCCTCGAACAGCTCTCCGCACTCGTATCGGATGTGAAGAACGGGGTACTCGACAGCCTGGTCGGCTGACCGGGCGCCCCGTCCCAGCAAGGGGAGCACCCGGCGAGCCGGCGACATCGGCCGGGTGCGGCGCGCACCGCCGCACCCGGCTGTCATACGTGGGATTGTTGTCCCGAGCCCCCGGAACGCCCCCCTTGACGCGGATAGGACGTGGTAGCCGTGCCTCTGTCGGCTTCTTCCCTGGCCCTCCTCGGCGAAGAAGAGCGCAGAGCTCTGCTGGACGGAGCGGTGCACGATCCGCACCGCTATCTCGGGGCCCATCCGATCAAGCTGCAGGACGGCGCGACCGGGCGCACCGGGACCCTGATCAGGGTGTTGCGCCCATTCGCCGGAATCGTCGCCGTGCGCACCGCCGACGGCGGCCGGCACGAACTTGAGCCCGAGGGCGAGGGCCTGTTCTCCGCGGTGCTGCCGGTGCCTCCGGGCGATTACCGGCTGGAGATCGGATATGGCGAGGGCGCCGGGGAGGCGGACGACCCTTACCGCTTCCTGCCGACGCTGGGTGATATCGACCTGCACCTCATCGGCGAGGGCCGGCACGAGCAGCTGTGGGAGGTGCTCGGCGCGCGGGTGCGGCGGTACGACAGCCCGCCCGGATCGCCGTTCCCGGCGCCGACCGGCGTCTCGTTCGCGGTGTGGGCGCCCAATGCGCGCGGCGTGCGGGTGATCGGCGACTTCAACTACTGGAACGGCACCAGCCATCCGATGCGCTCGCTCGGCTCGTCCGGGGTCTGGGAGCTGTTCGTGCCGGGGGTCGGCGCCGGGGCCCGGTACAAGTACGAGATCCTGGGCCGGGACGGGGTGTGGCGGCAGAAGGCCGACCCGATGGCCCGCCAGTCCGAGCAGCCCCCGGCGACCGCCTCGGTCGTGGCGGAGTCGCACTTCCGCTGGAGCGACGGCGACTGGGTGGACCGGCGGACCAAGTTCGACGCCCACCGCTCCCCGGTCTCGATCTACGAGCTGCACCTGGCGTCGTGGCGGCCGGGCCTGGACTACCGCGGGCTGGCCGAGGAGCTGCCGCCCTACCTGAACGAGCTCGGATTCACCCATGTGGAGTTCATGCCGCCGGCCGAGCACCCGTTCGGCGGATCGTGGGGCTACCAGGTCTCCTCCTACTTCGCGCCCACCGCCCGGCTCGGCTCCCCGGACGACTTCAAGGCGCTGATGGACGCGCTGCACCGGGCCGGCATCGGGGTGATCGTGGACTGGGTCCCGGCGCACTTCCCGAAGGACTCCTGGGCGCTGGCCGAGTTCGACGGCACCTCGCTGTACGAGCACCCGGACCCGTGGCGCGGCGAGCACCCGGACTGGGGCACCCTGGTGTTCGACTTCGGCCGGCGCGAGGTGCGCAACTTCCTGGTCGCCTCGGCGCTGTTCTGGTGCGAGGAGATGCACGTCGACGGGCTGCGGGTGGACGCGGTCGCCTCGATGCTCTACCTGGACTACTCCCGGGAGAACGGGCAGTGGCACTCGAACGCGTACGGCGGCCGGGAGAACCTGGAGGCGGTCTCGTTCCTGCAGGAGCTGACCGCGACCGTGTACAAGCGGGTGCCGGGGGTCATCGTGACCGCAGAGGAGTCGACCGCCTGGCCGGGCGTGACCCAGCCGACCGACCAGCGGATCGACGGCGGCACCGGGGTGCCGGGGCTGACCGGCCTGGGCTTCGGCTTCAAGTGGAACATGGGCTGGATGCACGACACGCTCAGCTATCTGGCCGAGGACCCGGTCAACCGCAGCTACCACCACCACCGGATGACCTTCTCGCTGGTCTACGCCTTCTCCGAGAACTACATCCTGCCGATCAGCCACGACGAGGTGGTGCACGGCAAGGGCTCGCTGCTGCGCAAGATGCCCGGCGACCGCTGGCAGCAGCTGGCGAACCTGCGCGCCTACCTCGCGTTCATGTGGACTCATCCGGGCAAGCAGCTGCTGTTCTCCGGCTGCGAGTTCGCCCAGGAGGGCGAGTGGTCCGAGCAGCAGGGGCTCGAATGGTGGCGGCTCGACCTGCCGGAGCACCGCGGCGTCTTCCGGCTGGTGCAGGACATCAACGCGCGCTATCGGGAGCAGCCGGCGCTGTGGGAGCAGGACACCTCGCCGAGCGGCTTCTCCTGGCTGGCCGGGGACGACGGGCAGCACAACGTGTTCGCGTTCGTGCGCTGGGCCTTCGACGGCACGCCGCTGGTCTGCGTGGTCA
This sequence comes from Actinocrinis sp., assembly GCA_036501535.1. Taxonomy (GTDB): domain Bacteria; phylum Actinomycetota; class Actinomycetes; order Streptomycetales; family Catenulisporaceae; genus DASYAE01. The sequence continues at coordinate 13,927 of DASYAE010000068.1, forward strand.
ACTTCGCGGGGGTGCCGTGGGAGGGCTACACGCTGGCCCTGCCGCTGCCCGCGGACCGCGCGCTGGTCTGGGACGAGGTGCTCAACACCGACGCGGAGATGTACGGCGGCTCCGGCGTGGGCAACCTCGGCTCGGTGTCGGTGGTCGACGAGGGCTGGAACGGCTGGCCGGCCCGCGCCGTGCTGCGCCTGCCGCCGCTCGGCGCGCTCTGGCTGGCCCCCCGCCTGCTGGACGAGCCGGAGGGCGGGCCGGCGCAGGCCGAGGCGGCGCGGGAGGAAGTGCTCGCGGAGGCGGAGGCCGTCGTCGAGGGCGCCGCGGCCGCGGTCGGGCCGGAGCCGGCCGCCGTGTCAGTGGTCGAGGTCGAGCCATCCATCGTCGAGCCGGGCGAGCGGGAGGTGGCCGAGCCGACGCCGACGGTGCCGCAGAGCGGGCGGACCGGTTCGGCGCGGCCGGCCGAGTAGTAGGTGCGGCCGCGCTCCAGCTAGGCGGGCAGCAGGGCGGCGCGGCGCTCGGCCGCCTCGACGACGTTGCTGAGCAGCAGCGCCCGGGTCATCGGCCCGACCCCGCCGGGGTTGGGCGAGAGGAAGCCGGCGACGTCGGCGACGCCGGGGGCCACGTCCCCGGTGAGCTTGCCGTCGACGTGCGAGACGCCGACGTCGAGCACGGCCGCGCCCGGTTTGACCATGTCGGGCTTGATCAGGTGCGGTACCCCGGCCGCGGCGACCACGATGTCCGCGCGCCGGGTGTGCCCGGCCAGGTCGCGGGTTCCGGTGTGGCAAAGCATCACGGTGGCGTTCTCCGAGCGGCGGGTCAGGATCAGGCCGAGCGGCCGGCCGACCGTGATGCCGCGGCCGACCACGACCACGTCGGCGCCGTCGAGCGGCACGTTGAAGCGGCGCAGCAGCACGATCGCGCCGTAGGGGGTGCAGGGCAGCGGGCCGGGCTTGCCGAGCACGAGCTTGCCGAGGTTGACCGGGTGCAGGCCGTCGGCGTCCTTGTCCGGGTCGACCCGCTCCAGCACCTCGTATTCGTCCAGGCCCTTGGGCAGCGGCAGCTGGACCAGGTAGGCGTGGCAGGCCGGGTCGGCGTTCAGCTCGGCGACGACCTGCTCGACCTGCTCCTGCGTGGCGTTGGCCGGCAGCCGGCGGTCGATCGAGGCGATGCCGACCTTGGCGCAGTCGCGGTGCTTCATCGCGACGTAGGAGTGCGAGCCGGGGTCGTCGCCGACCAGCAGGGTCGCCAGGCCCGGCACCACGCCCCGGGCGGCCAGTTCGCCGACCCGGCGGGCCAGGTCCTCGCGGATCTCGGCCGCCGTCAGCCAGCCGTCCAGAATCGTCGCCGTCATGCCGTCCATTCTCGCAGACGGCGGGTCTAGACTCCGAAGCGACCGGCGGCGCAGGGCCGCGGGACACGGGGCGCAGTCACATCCAGGGGAGCGAGATGTCGGAGACCTCCGGGGAGACACCGTCGGACGTCCCGGTGCCTGAGCACGCGTCGGAACCGCCGCCGCAGGCGATAACGGATGCGATGTCAGCTGATCCGATGAACGCGCCGGATCAGCAGCCGAATTTCCAGGTGCCGCCCTTCGGTGCGGCGCCGCCGCAGGCCGGTGTTCCTCAGCCTCAGCCTCCGTATCCGGGCATGCCTTATCCGACGCCGCCTTACGGGCAGGCGCCGTATGGACAGGCACCGTACGGACAGCCGGTGCCGCCTTACCCGGGTTCGCCCTATCCTCAGCCGCCAGCGATGCCCGAAGCGCCGATATACGGCCAGTACCCGGTGTACTCGAGCCCGTATCCGTACGCGATGATGCCGCCGCGGCGCAACGGACTCGCGCTGGCCGGGATGATCCTGGGCATCATCGGCCTGCTCGGCTCGATCGTCATCCTCGGCGCCTTCGTCGGCGTGGTCGGCCTGATCCTGGCGCTGATCGGCCTCTCCACGGCACGGCGCACCGGGGCCGGCCGGGGCTTCGCGATCACCGGGATCGTGACCTCGGCCCTGTCGATCGTCATCGGGATCATCGTGCTCATCGTGGCGCTGCAGAACCCCACCACGAACACGAACGGTTCCGCGACCGCATGCCGCGGGCAGGGGACCAGCACGAGCAGCCAGGCGCCCTGCTGAGTTGAGGGCGAGACCAAGGCCGGGCCGCCGCGAACACGGCAGCCCGGCCTCAGTTGCTTGCAACTGCTGCTATCAGTGCGTGAAGTGGCGCGTGCCGGTCAGGTACATCGACACGCCCGCCTTCTCGGCCACCTCCAGGCTCAGCGTGTCGCGCACCGAGCCGCCGGGCTGGACGATCGCCTTGACCCCGGCCTCGATCAGCGGCTCGACGCCGTCCGGGAACGGGAAGTAGGCGTCCGAGGCGGCCACCGAGCCGGCCGCGCGCTCGCCGGCCCGGGCGATCGCCAGCTTGGACGAGTCGACCCGGTTGACCTGCCCCATGCCGACGCCGACCGAGGCGCCGCCGGCGGCCAGCAGGATGGCGTTCGACTTGACCGCGCGCAGCGCCCGCCAGGCGAAGGCCAGGTCGGCGAACGTCGCCTCGTCCGCGGCCGGGCCGGCGCCGAGCCGCCAGGCGGCCGGGTCGTCGCCGGGGGACTGGAACCGGTCGCCGGTCTGCAGCAGCAGGCCGCCGCAGATCTGCCGGAACTCGGTGGCCCGGCGGTTGGTCGAGGAGGTGATCAGCACCCGGATGTTCTTGCGGGCGGCCAGCACCTCCAGCGCGCCGTCCTCGTACGCGGGCGCCACGATCACCTCGGTGAAGATCTCGGCGACCTGCTCGGCCATCAGGACGGTCACCGGCCGGTTCACCGCGATGATGCCGCCGAACGCGGAGACCGGGTCGCAGGCGTGCGCCTTGCGGTGCGCCTCGGCCACGTCCCCGGCGGCCGAGACGGCGATGCCGCAGGGGTTGGCGTGCTTGATGATCGCGACGCAGGTCGCCTCGAAGTCGTGGACGGCGCGGATGGCCGCGTCGGTGTCCACGTAGTTGTTGAACGACATCTCCTTGCCGTGCAGCTGCCGCGCGGTGGCGAGGCTGTCGGCGGCCGGGTCGAGCGCATCGTTCGTGTAGAGCGCCGCGTCCTGGTGCGGGTTCTCGCCGTAGCGCAGCTGCGCGCGGCGCGTGTAGGAGGTGGCGATGAAGTCCGGGAAGCCGCTGCCGTCGGCCGGCGCGTAGGCGGAGGCGAACCACGAGGCGACCGCGGCGTCGTAGGCGGCGGTGTGCGCGAAGGCCTCGGCCGCCAGCCGCTTGCGCTGGGCGAGGGTGAATCCGCCGAGCTCGAGCGCGGCGAGCACGTCGCCGTACCGCGCCGGGTCGACGATGATCGCGACGCTGGGGTGGTTCTTCGCCGCGGCACGCACCATGGACGGGCCGCCGATGTCGATCTGCTCGACGCAGTCGTCCGGCGCCGCGCCGGAGGCGACGGTCCGGCTGAACGGGTAGAGGTTGGAGACGACCAGGTCGAACGGCTCGATCCCGAGCTCGTCGAGCTGGCGCGCGTGCTCGCCGAGCCGGCGGTCGGCCAGGATCCCGGCGTGCACCCGCGGATGCAGGGTCTTGACCCGGCCGTCGAGGCACTCGGGGAAGCCGGTCAGCTCGGCGACCTCGGTGACCGGCAGGCCGAGCTCCCGGATCAGCGCGGCGGACTTGCCGGTGGAGACCAGCGCGACGCCGGCCGCGTGCAGGCCGCGGGCCAGCTCTTCCAGGCCGGTCTTGTCGTACACGCTGACCAGCGCGCGGCGGACCGGCAGGCGGGCCTCCTCGCCGGCGGCGCCGCCGGCCGCCGCTGCGGTCTCGGTCTGGGGCGGGGTGGGGGCGCTGCTCACGGGATGGTCACCTTCCGGTCGGTGCGGATTGTCCAGCCTTCGCGGGCCATCCGGCCCACCGTGTCCACCAGCACGGCCCGCTCGGCGGCCTTGATCCGCTCGTGCAGGCTGTGCTCGTCGTCGCCGTCCTCGACCGGGACGGCGCTCTGCGCGATCACCGGCCCGTCGTCGATGCCGTCGGCGACCGCGAACAGCGTGCAGCCGGTCACCTTGACCCCGTAGGCCAGCGCGTCGCGCGGGCTGTGCATGCCGGGGAAGGCGGGCGAGAGGGCGGGGTGGGTGTTGACGGTCCGGCCGGCGAACGCGTCCAGGAAGTCCGCGCCGACCAGCTTCATGAACCCGGCGAGCACCACCAGGTCCGGGTCGTGCGCGGCGACCGCGTCGCGCAGCGCCCTGTCCCAGGCGGCACGGTCGGGATAGTCGCGCAGGGTGAGCACGAACGCGGGGACGTCGGCGTTCTCGGCGCGTTTGAGGGCGGGGATGCCGTCCCGGTCCGCGCCGACGGCGACGACCCGCGCCCCGTAGGCGGGATCCGCGCCGGCGTCCAGGAGGGCCTGCAGATTGCTTCCGGCGCCCGAGACCAGCACGACGAGGCGCGCCGGGCGGCGGGCGGGAGGGGGTTGGTTGAATCCGAGAGGAGAGGCCACGACCGCGGCTTCCTTCCGTTGTCCGTATTGTGGTGTGCAGCGATGCCCGCCGGGTTGCTGCGCGGCCGCGCAGCGTGCCGACTCCTGCCGGACCGGGCCGGACGGGCATCGGGATGTGAGCAACGATAGCGAGCGGTACGGTGAGGGGGCCAATCGAGCGCCCCGGCTCTGCCGCGCGCTGCCCGCACAACCGTGACGACGGAGCCGAGGACAGTGACCGAGAAGCCTTCTCCGCAGGACGCTTCCGAGCGAGAGGAGAGCGGGGCGGCGGCGCCGGCCGATCAGGAGCGGCCCGCGGCGCAGCCGGCCGGGCCTTCGGACCGGCCGGGCCAGCAGAACGCTGTGCAGAACGACGTGCAGAACGACGTGCAGCAGGGTTCGCAGAATCAGCACGGCCAGCAGACGCCGCAGCAGCCGGCTCAGCAGCCGCCGAGCCCGGCACCGGCGGGTAGTCCTCCGGCACCGGCTCAAGCGCCGGGGCCGCAGCAGTGGTCGCCGGAGCAGCCGCCCGCGGCGCCGTGGTACCTGGGCCGGCCCGGTGTCGCTCCGCCTCCGGCCCCGTGGCCGCAGTATCCGCCGCAGGGCCAGTGGCCGGCGTATCCCCCGCAGGCGCCTTACCCCTATCCCGGTCAGGGCCAGTACCCGCCGCCCCCGGGCGTGCAGCCGCCGTACGGGCCCTGGGTTTACCCGCCGCAGGGTGCTCAGCCGCCGTGGCCGCAGCAGCCCCCGCAGGCGCCGCAGCAGTCTCAGGGGTCTGGCGACGCTGCCGACGGCGAGCAGGGCCAACCGGGCGAGAGCGGCGGACAGCAGGACCCACAGCAGAACCCGCAGCAGCCGCCCCCGGGCGCGGTGCCGCCGTGGACCGGCCAGCCGCCGCCGCCCCCGCACTTCCCGCAGGGCCCGTATCCGGGCGGCTCGCAGTACCCGAATCCGTCCGGCCGGCGGCAGCCGCCGATGCCGTGGCAGGACCCCGACCGGTACGGCCGCCAGCCGGACCGGCCGCCGCCGCAGCAGCAGCAGCAGGCCGACGGCGCCGGCACGGACCGCCCGCCGCCGAGCCTGCGCACCCGGTGGGCGCGCTGGCTTGCCGCCGGCAGCCTGGCCACCACCGTCATCGTGTACCTGCACGGATATCAGAGCCTGCCGGCGTACGTGTTCGGGTTGGCGTTCGGCCTGGCGATGTCGCTGGTGGGGCTCTGGTTCGGGGTGTTCGCGCAGCGCGCCGCGTCGCGCGAGCGGCGGCGCGCGCCGGAGGCCGTGGGCGCGATCCTGTGGAGCTGCGTGGCCACCTTCTTCGCGCTGATGCTGCTCGCCTCGACACTGGTCTTCTACTCCGAGCTGGAGCAGTACTCGCAGTGCATGAGCAGCGCGCTGACCATCAGCGCGCAGACCGCGTGCCAGAACCAGCTGAACAACGCGACGGACATCCAGCCCTGACGAAGGACGAAGGAGGGGGTCGGCCGTGATCGCGATCGCGCTGCCGCGCCGCAACTTCCGGCTCAGCGGCGAGCGGCTGGCCCTGACCGCGGTCTCGTCGCTGGCGGCCGCCTGGATCCAGCAGCACCACAACCCGGGCGTGATCTGCCCGCTGCGCCGGCTGACCGGGGTGCCCTGCCCGATCTGCGGCTCGACCACGGTGTTCATGGAGGCCGGCGGCGGGCACTGGGCCCAGGCCGTGCTGGCCAACCCGTTCACCGTGGCGGCCTGGCTGGTCTTCCTGCTCTCGCCGGCCCTCGCGCTCGACCCGGTCCGGTCGGCGCTGAAGAACTTCTCGCCGAGGACGCTGTGGATCGCCGGCGCCGCGGTGGGGATCGCCTCCTGGCTCTGGCAGCTGCACCGCTTCGGCTTCCTCTGACCGGCGCGGGCCGGCCGGCGCGCGCGGGCAGGTGGGCTCTCTGGAAGTAGCCCGCGCCGCGGCGCCGGTCCTACCGTGAGGTGTGCGGGCTCTGACGCGCCATCCGCCGGCGAGGCGCGCCCGCGCGAGGAGGGTGACCGATGGCGCACATCGAGCTCGGCGTCGACGAGCAGGCGTTCCCCGGTATCGGCGGGCTGCTGATGTTCCGGCCGCAGACCGCCCGGCCGCTGGGCCTGCTGGCGGACGCGCTGCTGCACGACCCGAACACGCTCTCGCCGGGCGAGCGCGAGCTGATCGCCGCGTACGTGTCCGGCCGCAACGAGTGCGAGTTCTGCTGCAACTCCCACTCGGCCATCGCCGCGGCGCAGCTCGACGGCGGCATGCCGCTGGTGCTCCACGCGCGGGACGAGCCGGAGGCCTCGCCGGTCGGCCCGAAGATGCGCGCCCTGCTGCGGATCGCCGGCGCGGTCCAGGAGAGCGGGCGCGACGTCACCCGGCAGCTCGTCGACGACGCGCGGGCCGAGGGCGCGACCGACACCGAGATCCACGACACCGTCCTGATCGCGGCGGCGTTCTGCATGTTCAACCGCTACGTCGACGGCCTGGGAACGCTCGCGCCGGAGGACCCGGCGCTCTACGAGCAGGCGGCGAAGCACATCGTCGCCGCCGGCTACTCGGGCCTGGGCTCCGCCGCCGCGGACGCCTGACCGGCGCCGGCCAGACGCAGCCGCGCCCCGAGTCCGCCGTTCCGACGAAGGTGAGTACGCGCCTATGCCATCGGGATCCGCGCGCCGGCCGCCCGCCGTCCGGCCCGCCGCGGTGTACGCCACCGTGTATGCGACCGTCGTCATGTCGAACCTCGACCTGTTCGTGGTCAACGTCGCGCTGCCCGACATCGGCCGCGGCTTCCACGGCACCGGTCTCAGCCTCCTGTCGTGGGTGCTCAACGCGTACGCCATCGTGTTCGCCGCGCTGCTCGTACCGGCCGGGCGGCTAGCCGACCGGCGCGGCCGCCGGCTCGGCTTCCTGGCCGGGCTGGCGCTGTTCACCGGCAGCTCGGTGCTGTGCGCGGCCGCGCCCTCGGCCGGCTGGCTGATCGCGGCCCGGGTGCTCCAGGCGGTCGGCGCGGCGGCGCTGCTGCCAACCTCCCTCGCGCTGCTCCTGGAGATCACGCCGGCGCAGCGGCGCGGCCGGGTGGTGCGGGCCTGGAGCGCGATCGGCGGGGTGTCCGCGGCGCTCGGACCGGTGGCCGGCGGGCTGCTGGTGCAGGCCGACTGGCGCTGGGTCTTCCTGATCAACGTCCCGGTCGGGCTGGCGGCGCTGGCCGCCGGGATCCGGGTGCTGCCGCGGGACGGCGCGCAGCCGGGCCCGCGCCCCGACCTGCTCGGCGCGCTCCTGCTGACCGCGGCGATCGCCGGGCTGGCGCTGGGCCTGGTCCAGGGCGGCGCGTGGGGCTGGGGCAGCGCGCGGATCACCGGCTGCCTCGCGGCGGCCCCGGTCCTGCTCGGGCTGTTCCTGGCCCGGTCCGCCAGACACCGCGCCCCGGTGATCGAGCTGCCGATGCTGCGCGTGGGCGCGTTCGGCGCCGCTACAGTCGCGACGCTGTTGTTCGCGGTCTGCTTCGCCGGCATGATCCTCTCCACGTCGCTGTGGTGCCAGGACGCCTGGGGCTACTCGCCGCTGCGCACCGGCCTGGCGCTGGCTCCGGGCCCGCTGATGGTGCCGCCGCTGGCCGCGGCGGCCGGGCCGCTCGGGCGCCGGTTCGGCCAGGGCCCGGTCGCCGCGCTCGGCAATCTGCTGTTCGGCGCCGGGCTGCTGTACATGGGCCTGCGGGCCGGCTTCGCCGCGGACTATCCGGCCGAGCTGCTGCCGGGCTTCCTGATCGGCGGCGTCGGCGTGGGCCTCGCGCTGCCGACGCTCACCGCCGCGGGCGCGACCGCGCTGCCGCCGGAGCGCCTGGCGACCGGCACCGGGATCCTGACGATGACCCGGCAGATCGGCGCCGTGCTCGGCGTGGCGGTGGCCGTGCTCGTGACCGGCTCGCCCCGGTCGGCGCAGGCCACCGAGACGGCGTTCCGGCACGGCTGGTACGCGATGGCCGGGTTCGGCGCGCTGGCCGCCCTCGCCTCGCTCGCGGTGCGGCGTCGGCACAGCGAGGCCGGGACCGGGGCCGGGGCCGCGGCTCCCGCAGCCGACCCGGCCCATCAGGCCACTGATGACGCTGCGCTGGCGGTCCGCGCAGGCGGGCCGGGCGCCGGATGAGCCGTCGGGTCCGAGCCCTGCGATGACCAGGATGCCCAGCGCGGAGCGCCGTGTCAGGGTCCTGCGCGCGGCGGTCGCCGAGTTCGCCCGGGCCGGCTACGACGCCACGACCACGGCGGCGATCGCGCAGCGCTGCGAAGTCTCGCAGCCTTATCTGTTCAAGCTTTTCCCGTCGAAGCGGGACCTCTTCCTCGCCGCGGCAGAGCTCTGTTTCCGCGCCTGGCGCGACCTGCTGGCCGAGGCCGCGGACGGCCTGGCCGGGCAGCCGGCGCTGGACGCGATGGCCCGCGCCTGCTGCGAGGCGGACTGGACCGACGAGCTGTTCGTCTTCCCGCTGCGGCTCTACGCGGCCGGGCACGACCCGCGGCTGGCCGAGGCCTCGCGCCGGCAGATCGCCGATCTGCGCGACGCCATCGTGCGCGCGGCCGGCGTGGACGACGAGCGCACCGACCGGGCCTTCGCCACGGTTCTGATGACGCAGACCGCGGTGCACCTCGGCACCCACTCCCCTGCGCTGCACCGCGCGGTGCGGGCCTTCGCCGACATCTCCGGCGAGGCGTAGAGCCGGGCCCTAAGCACCCGGGGCGCCGGCATCGTCGCCGGCTGGTTTGGCAGTCCTGCGCCGCAGGGCGTCGCGCAGAGCCTCGTTGCGGGTCGCCTCGACGGCGCGGGCCCAGGAGACGGCGGCCGCGTCCGGCTCGCCGGCCCGCTCGAGCAGGTCGGCGTGGGCGGCGTGGAGCGGGCCGTAGTCGCTCAGCGTTCCCGAGGCCAGCACGGATTCGAGCACGGCCAGGCCGGCGCGCGGGCCGTACGCCATGCCGGCGGCCACCGCGCGGTTGACCTCCACGACCGGGGACGGGGCGCGGCGGGCGAGTTCCCCGTACAGCGCGGCGATCTGGATCCAGTCGGTCTGCTCGAAGCTCGGCGCCTCGCTGTGCAGCGCGGCGATGGCCGCCTGTACTTGGTAGGGGCCGGGCGCGCGCCGGGTCATCGCGGCGCGCAGCAGGTCCGAGCCCTCCGCGATCATCTCCTTCCGCCAGCCGGTCCGGTCCTGCTTCGAGAGCGGCACGGGCCGGCCCTGCGCGTCCTGCCGCCCCGGCGACCGGGCGTGGTGCAGCAGCATCAACGCCAGCAGGCCCGCGGTCTCGGCGTCCGCGGGCAGCAGGCGGTGCAGCAGCCGGCCCAGCCAGATCGCCTCGTCGCACAGGTCGACCCGGACGACCCGCTCGCCGACGGTCGCCGCGTAGCCCTCGTTGAAGACGAGGTAGACCACGCTCTGCACGCTGGCCAGCCGCTCGGCCAGCGCGTCGGGGCCGGGCACGGCGAAGCTGATGCGCGCCTCGCGGATCTTGCGCTTGGCGCGCACCAGCCGCTGCGCCATGGTCGGCTCGGGCAGCACGAACGCGTTGGCGATCTCACGGGTCGTCAGCCCGGCCACGTAACGCAGCGTCAGCGCCACCCGCACCTCCAGCGCGAGCGCAGGATGACAGCAGGTGAAGACCAGGCGCAGCTGGTCGTCCACAACCTCTGGCATGGGTTCGTCCGCCCCGTCGGGTTCGTCGGCCGCCGGCCCCGGGTCCAGGTCGACGGCGTGCCGCGCCGCCACGCGGTCTCGGCGCAGCTGGTCGAGCGCCTTGCGCCAGGCGACCTTCATCAGCCAGGCGCCGGGGCGCGGCGGCACCCCGTCGCGCGACCAGGCCAGCGCGGCCGCGGCGAACGCCTCCTGCGCGGCGTCCTCGGCCAGCTGCAGGTCGCCCACCCGGCGCACGAGCGTGGCGACCACGGCCGGCCACTGCTCGCGGAAGGCCTGGTCGAGTTCGGGGACGCTCATTCCCCCGGCGTCGGCTCGGCGGGCGACCTCGACCGGTTCGCCTGCAACAACGCGGCGGACACGGGCTGCAGCGGGCGGATCTCGACCGTGCCGCGCCGCAGCATCGGCATCCTGGCCGCCCACTTGATGGCCTCGTCGAGGTCGGGCACGTCGATCAGGTAGAAGCCGAGCAGATGTTCCTTCGTCTCGGCGAACGGGCCGTCAGTCAGGACCGTCTCTCCCCCGGACAGACGCACGGTGGTCGCCGTGTCCACGCCGTGAAGGCCTTCGGCGGCGACGTACACGCCAGCCTCGTGCGCCTCTCGGAAGTATTCCACCCACTCCTTGTAGGCGCCCCCTTCATCAGGGCTCACCTCCGCGCGCGTGTCCGGCGCGTTGTAGATCAAGAGCGCGTATTTCATCTGCACCTCCGCCGTCCTGTCGCCCCGGACCGGTCCCGGGCATCGTAACCCCAGCCGCACCCGTACAGCGCCAGGGACTGACAACGCCCTGACGCCGCACGGGAGTGCCGCGGGCCGGGTACCGCCAGGGCCGGGCCTCAGCGATCGGCGCCGGCGGCGACCGGGGCCGCCGCCCGCGGCGCCGGCGCAGCGGGAGCCGCCCCGGCGGGGCGCACGCCCCGGATGCCGAGCCCGGTCAGCGCGCCGAGCAGGGCCAGGCCGGCCGAGCCGAGCAGCGCGGACCGGATGCCGGTGGAGACTCCGGATGCCGACCCGGCGTGGCCGGCCGCCGAGGCGAAGACGGCCGTGGTGACCGCGACCCCGAAGGCGCCGCCGAACCGCTGCAGCGTGCCGTTGACCCCGGACGCCTTGCCCATGTCCTGCCGGGCCACCGCATTGAGCAGGGCCGTCGGAGTCGTGGCCATGGCCATGGACAGACCCATCCCGGTCAGCGCGAGCGGGACGATCAGGGCCGAGTAGCTCGTGCCGACGTGCTCGGTGAGCGCGAACCAGCCCAGGCCGACGCACTCGATCATCAAGCCGCTGACGATCAGGGTACGATGGCCGACGCGGTCCGCGGCGATCCCGGCCAGCGGCGTCACGAGCAGCGGCATGATCATCATCGGCAGCACGCGCACGCCGGCGGCCAGCGCCGACTCCCCGCTCGCCAGCTGGAAGTACTGGGTCACGTACACGCCGGCGGACAGCAGCGCCGCGGTCATGGCGAAGGACGTCGCGCTCGCCGAGCTGAAGGTCATGCTCCTGAACAGGCGCAGCGGGAGCATGGCGTTCGGGGTCCACTTCTCCCAGAGGACGAAGCCGGTGATCAGCACCGCGCCGGCGACGAGGCCGCCGATGGTCGCCCCGTTGCCCCAGCCGTCGATGCTGGCGTGAACCAGTGACCAGACGGCCGTTGCCGCGCCGGCGGTGACCAGCGCGACACCGGGCAGGTCGGGGTGCGCGGCCGGGCCGCGCGACTCGGCGATGCGCAGGCGGGTCAGCAGGGCGACGACCACGCCGATCGGCACGTTCAGCCAGAAGATCCAGTGCCAGTTCAGGTCGTCCGTCAGCACGCCTCCGACCAGCGGGCCGCAGGCGACGGCCAGACCGCCGATGCCGCCCCAGATGCCGATCATGGCTCCGCGCTTCTGCGGGGGGAAGACCCCGGCCAGGATGGTCAGGCTCAGCGGCAGGATGACCGCCGCGCCGAGCCCCTGCACGGCCCGGAACCCGATGAGCACGCCCATGCTTCCGGACAGCGCGCAGGCTGCCGAGGAGACGGTGAAGAGCGCGACGCCCGCGATGAACACCCGGCGCCGGCCCAGCATGTCGCCGAGCACCGCGGCCAGGATGATCCCCGCGGCCCAGGTGAGGCCGTAGGCGTTGATCGTCCACTGTGCGGAGGTCAGCGGCGCGCCGAGGTCGTGCTGGATGGAGGGCAGCGCGGTGACCACGACGAGCGAGTCCAGCGCGACCATGAAGTACGCGAAGGACGTCAGCATCAGCGTCCAGCCGAGCTGCGGCTTGCGGGGCGGTCCGGCCTCCTGCGTCCCGGGCCCCGGCGAAACGGTCTGTACCATGTCGGCCTCTCAATCTCGTCGCCACGGCGGTGCCTCCGGCCCGCGGCGGCCATCCGGTTCGCAATACCTACGCGCGGGGGCCGCCGGAATCGACAGCCCCGGCCGGAAATCTCGGGACGCCGGCGTACGCTCAGCGCAGCAGCTCCATCACCTTGGCGAAGTCGCCCATCATCGGCTCCAGCACGGTGAAGTAGGAGAAGCCGAGCTCCTCCCGACAGCGGCGCAGGTCCTCGGCGATCGACTCTGGTGAGCCGGCCAGCAGCGTTGGCAGGCGCGCGAGGTCCTGCTCGGGCAGGCCGGGCGCGATCTGCCCGAGGAACGCCAGCCCGGCGGCCCGGTCGGGGGCCGGCTTGACCATGTGGATCAGGATGTTGAACTCGACTTCGGAGAGCCGGTCCCCGACGGCCGTGCGGGCGAAGGCCGCCAGCTCGGCGAGGGAGTTGTAGTCCAGCGGCGTCGACTTCTTGCGCGACGTGCGCGGGTGGGCGCCGGCCATGCTCACGATGTCCGCGTGGGCGGCCGCGACGCTCAGCGCGGCGCGGCCGTTGCCACCGATCATCATCCGCGGCCCGGGCTGCGGCACCAGCGACCGCAGTTCCTTGACGGTCCGCTCCAGGTGGTCGACGCGCTCGCGGGCGGTGTTCCAGGGCACGCCCGCAGCCTCGAACTCCTCCTTGGCGAACCCGGCGCCCACGCCGAGCTCGAACCGGTCGCCGCACAGCTGGTACAGCGTCGTCACATCCCGGGCCAGCAGCACGGGCCGGTAGAACCCGGCGTTGAGCACGTATGTGCCGACCCTGATCCGCTCGGTCGCCTCCGCCGCCACGGCCAGCGCGGGGAACGCCGACTGGCGGTCCAGGTAATCGGACACGTTGAGGGTGTCGAAGCCGAGATCCTCGGCCCTGCGGCACTTCGCCAGCCAGTCGCCGCGCTGGGGGCCGGGCATCAGGTTGACGGCGAAGCGGAACGGGTGAGTGTCCATCGGTGCTCCTCGTCTCAGGCGGACCGCGTCCCGCGACCCGCGACGCAGTGGGACGCGCTCCACCTTGGGCGCTCGGGCGGCCGATGCCTTCTCCGTGCGTGCCCTGTGGGAGCCCGGGACCGGGCCCGGGAGGCTGCCGCGGCCATTGGGCAAGCACGGAGAAGTGCGCCGACGACAAGATCAATAATCTTATTCGCGACTCGCGAATCCACCCGCCACCTCTCGCAGAAGGGATCGAGGCATGTCCGGAAGCAATGCGACGGCCGTGGCCGACGACATCGAAGCGGCCCTGCGCGCCGTGCCCGAGCGGACCACCGCAGCGTGGGCCGCCGGGGACGCCGCGGCGTTCTCCGCCGAGTTCGACCAGGACGCCAAGGTCGTGATCGCCGGGACCTACCTGCGCAGCCACCAGGAGATCCTGAAGTACGTCACGTTCGCGTTCTCGGGGCCGGTCAAGGGCACCCGGGTGGTCAGCGACCCGGTGGAGATCCTCCGGCTCGACCGGGACACCGCGCTGGTCATGACCGAGGGCGGCGTCCTGGTCCCGGGCGAGGCCGAGATCGCGCCCGAGCGGGCGCTGCGCGGCACGTGGATCCTCTCCAAGCGCGGCGAGGACTGGCGCATCACCGCGTACCACAGCAGCCCCATCAAATCAGCAACCTGACCATCGGCCGGCCTCCGGCTGCGGCCCGGCGCCGCACGGACCCCGCCCCGCCCCCGGCGGCCGGGTCCGTGCGGCGCGCGGCATTGCGCCCCGGCCGCGCGTCCTCGCGCTCTGAACCGGTGCGGCGGGCCGCGCGAGACCGACAGCGCGATCCGGGCGGCCGCCGCCGGTCCCGCGAGGCGTGGCACCGCCCGCACCCCCCCTCACCCGACGGAGGAATTCCCGTGACCGCTGAAGCGCGCCCCGCCGGCCCCGCGCCGGCGATGTTCGAGCACCCCGTCGCCTTCTGGACCGGCGCCGCGGCCTGCACGGCCGGCGTCGCGCTGCACCTGCCGATGTATTTCGGCGCCCGGAGCATGCACTACGTGATGTCCGGCATGAAGCCCGACGCGGCGATGCTGGCCGGGATGGCGCTGATCGGCGCCGGGCTGCTGCTGGTGCTCTACGGCCTGGTGCCGCGCGGCGCCGAGCGGATCTCCCGCTCGGCGGCGCGGGTCCGGGTCCGGGCCATGGACGACGCGCCGCTGACCGCGCGGCACGTCGCGCTGCTGCTCGTGCTGGCGATCGCGGTGACCATCGACGTGATGAAGCCCACCACGCTCAGCTTCGTCGCGCCCGGCATGGCCAAGGAGTACGGGCTGCTCTCGCCGGCGAATCCGCACGGGCACATCTCGGTCGCCTGGCTCCCGCTGTGCGGCATCTCGGGGACCGTGGTCGGCTCGTGGCTGTGGGGCTCGCTGAGCGACCGGATCGGCCGGCGCGCCGCGATCCTGTTCGCCGGCATGCTGTTCGTGACCACCTCGATCTGCGGCGCGATGCCCGGCTACAGCTGGAACCTGCTGATGTGCTTCCTCATGGGCATCGGCGCCGGCGGCATGCTGCCGATCGCCTTCGCGCTGATGGCCGAGACGATCCCGGCCCGGCACCGCGGCTGGCTCATGGTGCTGATCGGCGGCGACATCGCCGGGGCCTACGCGATCACCAGCTGGCTGGCCGCGACGCTCACGCCGACCTACAGCTGGCGCATCCTGTGGCTGATCGGCCTGCCCACCGGCGTGCTGTTCATCGCGCTGAACCACTGGATCCCGGAGTCGCCGCGCTACCTGATCGCGCGCGGCCGGCAGCAGGACGCCGAGTACATCATGGCGCGCTACGGGGCGCGGGCCGAGGAGACCGGCGCGGACGATCCCGAGGCGGACCTCGGCGCGGACCGCAACCGGTACCGCCACCTGCTGCGGCGCCCGTTCGGCGCGCCGACCGCGGCGATCACGGTGCTAGGGCTCGGCCTCGGGCTGGTGACCTACGGATTCCAGCAGTGGGTGCCGACGAACCTGCAGCACCTGGGCTACAGCGCGGTCAGCTCGGACTACGTGGTGCGCAACGCGGCGCTGCTCGGCCTGCCGGTGACGGTGCTGGTGGCGTGGATGTACGGGGCCTGGGGCAGCCGCCGGACCATCGTGACCATCAGTGCCCTGACGGCGCTGGCGCTGATCGGCTTCGTGGTCGCGGGCAACTCGCTGGCGCACCAGCGCACGCTGCTCTCGCTGCTGCTCGTGGTGCCGCTCTCCGGGGTCAGCTCGATCGTGGCGGTGGTGGCCGGCTACGCGGCCGAGGTGTACCCGACCCGGATCCGGTCCCGCGGCGCGGGGCTGGCCGCCGGCATGACGAAGGCCGGCGGGGTGCTGATCCTGGCGGTCGTGGTGGCGTCCAAGACGGTCCCGTCGATCGCGGCGACCGCGTTGATCGGCGCCATCCCGCTGGCCGTGGCCGCGCTGTGCTTCGTGCGCGTCGGGCCGGAGACCCGCCGGCGCCGGCTGGAGGAGATCACCGCGAGCCTGGTGCCGGAGCACTCGTAGCCGGACCCGGGCGCGGACGAGACCGCGAGGAGGCGGAAGCGGAATGCTGGTCTGTGTGACCGGGGGGACCGGGTTCGTCGGCTCCCATTCGATCGCTGCGATCATGCGCGCCGGAGGCTCGGTACCTGGCCGCCAAGGCCGCGGCGGAGCGGATCGCGCGCCGGCACCAGGCCGAGGGCGCGCCGGTCGCGATCGTCTATCCCCCGGCGCTGCTCGGCCCGCACGACCCGCACCTGGGGGACCAGAACGCCCGGCTGCGCGACATCCTGCGGGGCCTGATGCCGATGTGGCCGACCGGCGGGTTCCCGATCGGCGACGTGCGTGACACGGCGGCTCTGCATGCGCAGCTGTTGCTCGAGGAGGAGTCCGGTGGCGGGCGCTACTTCGGGCCGGGCCGGTACGTCTCGACCCGTGAGCTGATGAGCACCGTGCGGGCGGTCACCGGGCGGCCGCTGCCGGCGGTGTTCCTGCCCGCGCGGGCGATGCTCCCGGTGGGCGTCGCGGCCGGGTGGGCGCAGCGGTTCTGGCCGCGGCACATCCCGGCCGAGTACGGGGCCGTCTACGTGTGCGCCTGCGCCACGCGGATCGCCGAGGACGCCGAGACCGGCGCGCGGGCCGCCCGGCCGACCGCAGAGACGATCGGCGACGCGGTGCGGTGGATGTACGAGAGCGGATACGTTTCCGCCCGCCAGGCCGGCACGGTCGCGGCGGTGCCGGGAGCGCTGCTCGGCGCGGACCGCGTCGGGTGACCGGAGGGGCGCGGCGCACCCGCGCCGCGCCCCGGGATCACATACTCCGTCCCCGCCCAGCCGACTCAGCCGACTGACACGAGCGCCGCGCTCTCCCGCTCGACCCGGCAGTCCAGGTCCGGCAGGGCCAGCAGCACCGGCAGGTCGAACACGCCGGTCTCGCGCAGCTCCAGGTCGGTCTCGACGATCCGGCCGGCCCGCGCGACGACCGGCTGGCTCGCGCCGACCAGCAGCCTGCGCCCGGCGGCGGGCGCCGCCGGACAGCCGAGGTCGACCGCCGCGGCGCGCACGTACCACACGCCGTCGGGCACCGCGTTGAGGCCGAACCGGCCGCCGGACTCCTCGAGCACGTCGCAGGAGACCGGCAGGCCCTCCGGCACCGCGGAATTGAAGACGCCGATGTACACGTGCGGGAGCCGGCCGATCGCCGGCGCCTTGACGTTCCCGACCACGGTGCCGCGGCGCGGGTCGGGCCCGGGCGGAACCGGCAGCACGGCGGCGAGGCCGAGCTGGGCGTACTCCCGGTACCGGGTCGGCGACATGCCGACGCTGCGGGTGAATCTGCTGGTGAACGTACCCGGGCTGTTGTAACCCACGTAGTACGAGATCTCGGTGACGCTCGTCGTCGTGTCCCGCAGCAGGCGCTTGGCCTGGTACAGGCGGATGGCGGCGAGGAACCGGCCCGGCGAGGTGCCGGTGACGTCGCGGAAGACCCGCGAGAAGTAGAACCTGCTCAGGATCGCGGCGTCGGCGAGATCCGACAGCGAGATCGGCTCGCAGTAGTGCTCCCACATCGTCTCGATCGCACGCTTCACGGCACTTTGCACTGGCCTCTCCCCTGCTCACCAGTCGGCTTCGGCGTGACAAGCGCCGCCCATGGACAAGCGCCGCCCA
>DASYAE010000069.1:0-43215 GCA_036501535.1 Actinocrinis sp.
GAATCTACCGCGCCCTCAGAAACCGCTGATCCCGCGGATCCTGCCCCAATCCCCAGCCCAGCCTTCCCCCCAATTCCGGACGGCTGCCTGGAGACCTGCTACGACCAACTGGTTCCCGCCACCCCCATCATGCGGAAATCCGCCGCAGCACTCCACCTCACCCTCACCCCCACCGGCGACCCGCTCACCCTCAACGGCCAGCCCATCGACCAGAACCCCGACGCTCGCCTAGCCAGCCGAGCCCAACACATCGCCCTGAACTTCCTACACCGGCAATGCACGTACTCAGGCTGCAGCAGGCCAGCCTTATGGTCTCTACATGCCCACCATAAGATCCCGTACTCCGCAGGCGGACCCACCACACTCGACAACATGACGTCACTGTGCTCGCAACATCACGTGCTCACCCACCAGAGTGATGCCGCGTGAGGCACATTCCTGCCGCACCCGCCGAACCAAATCGGACCGCCCTCGCTTGCCGGGCGAAGCCCACCACTCGGGCGAGGGCGGGGGCTCTCTGCGTCGGGCAGGCGCAGCCCGCATCAGTTCTTGGGTGGGTATACAAACACGATTCACCGTTTGTATACCCACCCAAGAACTGATACGCCTTTAGGTGACCGACGCAGAGAGCCCCCAACCGACCTGATCAGACACAGAATAACCCCAACACACCCCACCCAACCCGCCGCCCCCCCATCTCAGCGGAGGGCCCGCCGGAGGCGATTTTGATCTTCCCGCCAAGCCAAACCTACTGAGACAGCCCGCCCGAAAAGCAGTCGCCTCGGCTCGGTCAGTGCGCTAAGTTCACCGGGTCGCGCGCGCCCTGATCGATAAGGAGACCGTGCATGACCGAGTCGAATCGGGATGCGGACCTGAACCTGAGCGCTCACGTGGCCATCGTCACGGGGGCCAACCACGGCATCGGTGCGGCGACCGCGTTGGCATTGGCGCGGCGCGGGGTATCGGTTCTGGTCACGTACTTTCGGGTGGAGGACGCCCCGGATCCGGGCAGTCCGGTGGCGTATCGCAGTAACCGGGCCAAGGATGCGACTGAGGTGCTGGAGAGCATCAAGGCGGCCGGCGGCACGGGATACGCGGTCGAAGCCGATCTGTCCGATGCCGCGACGCCGGCCCGGCTCTTCGATCTCGCGCAGCGGGAGATGGGCGCGGTGGACATCCTGGTCAACAACGCCACCGGATGGCTGGCTGACACGTTCAAGGCGCAGGCGCGCGACCGGTTCGGCAGGAGTCTGACACCCGTATCAGCCGAGACGTTCGACCGGCAGTTCGGCATCGATGCCCGAGGCGGCGCCATGATGATCGCCGAGTTCGCCCGGCGGCACCTGGAGCGCGGCGCCTCGTGGGGGCGCATCATCTCGCTGACGTCGGGTGAGGGCCGGGGATTCCCCGAGGAGGTCTCCTACGGCGCGGCGAAGGCGGCGCTGACCGGCTACACCCTTGCCGCGGCCGCAGAGCTCTACGACGCCGGGATCACCGCGAACGTCGTCTATCCGCCGGTGACCGACACCGGCTGGGTGACGCAGGAGGTGCGCGACGCGGTCGCTGCGAGCAACGAACTGATGCACGTGGCCCAGCCGGGCGACGTCGCGGACGTGATCGCCTATCTGTGCGAGGACCGGGCCTGGCTGATCAACCGCAATGTCCTCGTGCTGCGATAGTCGTCGTCACCTTGACGGCCACAGCTGCGGGCAGATCCGCGGGTCGGCGTAGTCGGAGGTGCCGTCGTCTGCGCGGCGGCGGACCAGGCGGTCGTTGCCGTGGCTCGCGGTTCCAGGGCCGGGGCGGTGACGGTTGTCGGCGGGCTGTAGGTGGATGGCGAGTGAGCGGCGCGGCCCGGCGGCGTGGTTGGGGCCTGAGCCGTGCACGGTGCGGCAGTGGTGGAAGCTGACCTGGCCGCGGCGCATGCGGGTGGGGCGGATGTCGAGGGTGTGGCCCTGCCGGGTGATCTCCTTCTCCAGGGCGGCCAGGTCCTGGGAGAAGAAGTCGAGGCCTGAGACGTCCCAGCGGTGGCTGCCGGCCAGGAACGAGACCGAGCCGCCGGCCTCGTCCACGTCGTGGAAGCCGACCCAGGCGGTGAGCATCTCCTCGCTGCTGCACGACTGCCAGTACTGGCGGTCGGTGTGCCAGCCGACGTTCGCGGCTGTGCCCGGGGCGTCTACGGGCTTGTACAGCAGCTGGTCGTGCCATAGCCGGATGCCGTCGACGCCCGAGAGCCGGGCGGCGGTGGCGGCGATCAGCGGCTGGGCCACGAGGTGGGCAAGTTCGTGTACGTGCAGGGACGCGTAGTCGTTCTTGCGCAGTCCTTCTGCTGGAGGGGCGGCCCAGGTGCCGTCCTCGTCCGGGGTGTCCAGGTCGCCCGCGTAGTAGCGCTGCATGCCGCGCTCCGCGGCGTCCAGGACGGCGGGCGGAAGGATCACCGGGGAGATCCAGAACCCGTGTTCGCGGTAGGACGCGATGTCGTCGGGGCCGGGGAGCAGGGTCGGGTCGACGGCGGTCGTGGTCGTGGTCGTGGTCTTGGTCGTTGTCATGTCGAGGCTCCGGCGAATGCGTAGTGCCGAGCCGGGTCGAATGTCGGCCAGGGCTGATATGCGTTGGCTCCCGGCTCGCCGCGCAGGTGGAAGGCGCTCGGGTAGGGCTGCTCGTCGCCGGTGATGCGGGTCGAGGTGGGGATGTAGCGGATGGTCAGCCCGCATCGGCGGTTCGGCGAGGTGTTTGCGTTGCTGCCGTGCACGATGTTCGGATGGTGCACCTCGACGTCGCCGGGGGCCAGCACCATGTCGGCGGCCGCCGATTCGTCGACCTCGACCGCGATCTCTGCGCCGAGCACGTTGTCCACGGCCGTGTTGGCGCGGATCGCCTCGATCTCGCCGCGGTGGCTGCCGGGGATCAGCCGCACGCAGCCGTTTTCGGGCGTCGAGTGGTCGACCGCCAGCCAGAGGGTGACCACCCGCATCGGCTCGAGCGGCCAGAACGCGGAGTCCTGGTGCCAGAGCACCGGCTGCCCGGAGTACGGCGGCTTGCTGATGTAGTGCGAGGCGAACAGCGCGATGTCCGGGCCGATGAAGAGCTGTGCGATGTCCAGCAGCCGGTCGTCGGAGATCAGCCGCAGCCAGAACGGGTCGTCGCGCAGCAGCGTGTGGCCGAGCTGTTCGGGTCGCAGGTCCGGGTGCCGCCGCTCGAGCCACTCGACGTGGCCGGCCGCCTCCCGCACCAGGTCCGGGTCGACGACGCCGCGGAAGATCGCGTAGCCGTCGCGGTCGAAACGGTCGAGGACTGAAGCTGTGTCTGTGCCTGTCTCGGTCATCGGACTCCTTCGAGGATGCGCAGCGGGACCGGTGCCCCGGCGTGGATTGTTCGGCCGTCGACCGACGCCTCGAGGCGCCCGGGCGCGAGTTCGAGGTCGATCTCGTGGCCGCGGTAGCGCAGCCCGTGCAGCCCGAGGCGTCCGGGCAGCCAGGCGGCGGGCGCCAGGTCGAGGGCGCCGTCGAGTTGCGGGCGCAGCCCGGCCAGTCCGAAGACGACGGCCTCGACGCCGGCGAGCCCGGCGATGATGTTGGCGCGGCGGTTGCGCATCGGCGCGGCCGGGCGGTCGCAGCAGTGCTCCTGCGGGAAGTACGGGAACTGCCCGCCGAGCCACAGCACCCGGCGCAGCACGTCCCAGGCCAGGCGCGGCTCGCCCTGCTCCCACAGGGTCTGGGCCAGCTGCGGCGCCTCGCCGGTGTAGGCGCCGCCGCCGGACCAGTCCATGTCGCCGAGCTCGTAGTGCAGCCGGTCCTCGGCCGAGACGCTGCTGACCCCGTAGGGGCCGAGGAACGCGCCGTCGCGCAGGTGGGCCAGCAGCGCCGCGGCCATCGGCGGGGTGCAGGCTCCCGCCCGCAGCGCGTCAAAGGCCTGAATCGAGTAGGCGAGTTCGGTGTGCCCGTCGGGGTAGCGGCTACGGAACCAGCCCGCCTCCGGGTCCCACAGCTCCTGCGCCACCGCCTTGAGGATGCGCCCGGCCTGTTCGCGCAGGGCCGCGGACGGCACCGGGGCGCCGCTCACCTCGGCCAGTTCGGCCAGCAGGTCCAGGCTCCAGGCGCGTTCGGCGTTGGGGCTGGCGACGATGTGCTCCCAGCCGGCGGTGCGCATCTCCAGCAGGTTGGGCTGGTCGCCGTAGTCGCGCAGCTCCCCCACGGCCTCGAAGCGGTCGGCGAGCTGGGTCTCGGTCTGGTGCAGCCGGGCCGCCAGGTCGGGGCTGATGCCGTCGTGGCAGGCCGCGGCATACGCGAGCATGACGAGCGACCAGGCGCTGTAGGCGTATGCGACGCCGGTGCCGCTGCCGTCTGGCGCGATGGCGTAGTGGTCTGTCAGATCGGCCTCAAGCATCGCCTCTATGATATCGATAACATGGCGGCTGAGCATTAACGAAAGTGTGTGCGGGGCGTAACCGCCGGTGTCCCAGGCGTAGGCGCACATCGCACCGCCGTCAATGCCCGACGTGGCGGGAAATGGGACAGTGGCGAAGGACGGGTTGTCCCACAGACAGACCAGGCCGCTCGCGAGTGCGCGCCGGTAGTACTCCTCGAGCCCGGGGATGTCGGTCTCCAGCCGCGGCACCCGTTCCAGCGCCCGGGCCGTGCGGCCGCCGACCACGGCACGGGACTGCTCGG
The DNA here is from genome assembly GCA_036501535.1 of Actinocrinis sp. Classification (GTDB taxonomy): domain Bacteria; phylum Actinomycetota; class Actinomycetes; order Streptomycetales; family Catenulisporaceae; genus DASYAE01. The sequence continues at coordinate 4,671 of DASYAE010000069.1, forward strand.
CCCACTCGCCGAGCCGCCCGTCCGAACGGCCGCGGTCGAGCAGCACCGCGAGTTCGAAGACGGATTCGTCGTCCGGGCCGGGCGTCGCGGTCAGCGGGCCGTGCACCAGTGTCGTTTTGGACTGTGCTGTTCCGGACTGCGCTGTCCCAGGTTGTGCTGCCCCCGGCTGCGCTATCTCGGGTTCGGGCTGCATCCATCCCCACGCCGCCAGCGGGATCTCGCCGACCGGACCGGTCGTCAGCTCGGGCAGCACCCTCAAGGTCAGGGCCCTGTCGGACCTGTTGCGCACGGCGATGCGCAGCACGTAGCCGGGACGCCCGTGCAGCGCGGTCAGCTCTGAGCGCACCTGCAGCGAGACCAGCCGGCCCTCGTGCCGGCGGTGGTAGGTGCCGCGCCGCTCGATCCCGTCCAGCCGCCAGGTCCCGCCCTGCGGAAGCAGCACGATGCTGTGCATGCCGTGGGCGCCGGTGTCGGCGATGCGCACCCCGTCCGCCTCGATCTGCACGGACAGCCGATCGCGCGGCGCAGCATAGGGCGGCGCATAGCAGGCGCCTGCTCCGCACACCGTGGTCGGCACGGCCGCGACGGTGGACCACCCGCTCGTGGTCCACAGCGTCTCCGCGCCGCTGCGCCGCAGATCGAAGTCGAAGTCAGAGGTCTGGTACCCACTCACAGGCTGATCTCTCGTTTCTGCTGCGCAGACAGGTAGGCCGCGAGGATGACCTTGAGCACGTCGGTGCCCTCTTCGTGGGTGTGCACCGGGCGCGCCCCGTCCCGGACGCGGCGCACGAAGTCGGCGCACACGGCCGGGACCGAGTCGGTCGCCGGGAATTCGAGCACTGAGGCGGCCTCGCCGCGCGGCTTGTAGTGCAGCGTCGTGCCGTCGCTCCACAGGCTGCCCTTCTCGCCGACGACCGAGAACTTCTCGGTGAACGGCGCCGCCTCGTAGGCCCAACTGGTGACCACCTCGCCGACGGCGCCGTCGGCGAAGCGCACCAGAACCCGGGCGGAGTCCTCGCCCTGCATGAACGAGAGCCGGTGCGTGCTGAGCATCGCGGTGACCGCGGCCGGCCGGGCGGCGGCGAGGTAGAGCAGCAGGTAGGCGGGGTGGTATCCGGTGTCGATCAGCTCGCCGCCGCCGCTGGTGGCCGCGTTCGCGCGCCAGCCCATCGTCGCGGGGTCGAAGTCGTTGAAGAAGCTGTCGGTGGTCCGCAGCTCGTAGACGCGGCCCAGCGCGCCGGAGTCGATCAGCTCGCGGGCGTGGGCGACCGCGGGCAGGGTGAGCTGGTTGTGCGCGCACATCACGGTGATCCCCGCGGCTTCGACGGCCTCTGCGATCCGTGCGGCCTCGGCGAGGGTCAGGCACAGCGGCTTCTCGCACAGGACGTGCTTGCCGGCCTTGGCCGCGGCGATGATCGCGTCGGCGTGCAGGTGGTGCGGGAGGCAGATGTCGACGGCGTCGACGGGGGCCTCGTCCAGTAGCCGCTGGTAGGAGTCGAACACGCGGGCGCCGCCGGCCTGCTCCGCGCGCTCCGCCGCGATGCCGGGGTCCACGTCGGCGACCGCGGTGACAGTGGCCTGATCCGCGACGGCCAGGTAGCCGCGCAGGTGGGCGCGGGAGATGTTCCCGCAGCCGATCAGGCCGATGGAGAGGGTCATATCAGGGTTCCTTCATCGTGGCTGTCGCTGGTGGCCGCGACCATCAGGCGGGTCAGGTCGAGGCCGAGGGCGAGGTTCTCCTCGTCCCGGGTGCCGTCGGCGATGTGGCGGACGAAGAGGTCGAAGGGGGTGCCGGTGCGCGGCGGCACGGGCAGCTCCCGCCACGCGCCGCCGTCCCCGGTGCTCAGCAGCAGCCGCGGCTCGGGCGTGCCGTACACCAGCGAGCCCGCGGTGCCGTGCAGCTCCATCGAGAACGGCGAGGCCGGCGCGGTGAACGACGCCTCCACCACGGCGAGCGCGCCGTCCGCACACCGCAGCACCGCCACCGCGTTGTCCTCGACGGCGTGCTCGGTGACGTGGCCGAACGAGGCGGTCACGGTCTGCGGCATGCGGCCGAGGAACAGCCGGGCCAGGTACATCGGGTGGCAGCCCAGGTCGATCAGGGCGCCGCCGGCGGTGGCGGCCGGGTCGTAGAAGTGCTCTGGCAGCCAGCCGGCGATCGAGCCTCCGTGCGCCAGCCGGACGCGGACCGCGGTCAGCTGCCCGAGCGCGCCCTCGGCCAGCACCCGGCGCACCGCCGTCGTGTAGCCCTCGTACAGCCGGGGCAGCGCGAGCATCAGCACGATGCCGGTCTTCTCGGCCGCCGCGACGATCTGCGCGCACTCGGCCTCGGTCGGGGCGAGCACCTTCTCGGTGAACACATGCTTGCCGGCGGCCGCGGCCGCGGTGATCACCTCGCGGTGCGCGGTGGTCGGGCAGGTGACCACCACGGCGTCCACGTCGTCGCGGGCGAGCAGCCCGCCGAGGTCCGGATGGAACGCGGCGCCGTACTCGGCGGCCCGCTCCCGCCCGCGGCCGGCGTCCTCGTCCCAGACGGCGACGACCTCGGTGTCAGGATTCTGTGCCGCCTGCCGGGCGTAGTCGGCGGCGTGCACGTGCCAGAAGCTCAGGATGGCGAGGCGCAATGGCATAACAGTGTCTTTCTAGCCTTTGATGGCGCCGGCCAGGCCGTTGACGAAGTAGCGCTGCAGCAGCAGGAAGATCACCACGATCGGCACGAGGGTGATCACCGAGCCGGCGCAGACGAACGTCCACTGGGTGGAGTTCTCGCTCAGGAACGCGTACATCCCGACCGGCAGCGTGCGCAGGTCCGGCCGGGAGAGGGTGAACACGAGCGGGACGAAGAAGCTGTTCCAGGCGCTGATGAAGGTGAACAGGCCCACCGTGGCGAGCATCGGCCCGGACAGCGGCAGCATCACCCGCCAGAAGGTCTGGTGGAAGCTGGCCCCGTCCACCTTGGCGGCGTCCTCGAGCCCTTTGTCCATCGTGGAGAAGTAGCCCATGAACAGGAACGTGGCGAAGACCAGGCCGCTGGAGGCCTGCACGATGATCACCGCCCACAGGGTGTTGAGCAGGTGGATCTCGCGCACGACGTCGAAGATCGGGATGATCGTGTAGCCGTGCGGCAGGAAGAGCGTCACCGAGATCAGGCCGATGCAGACCTTGCGGCCCGGGAAGCGGGTGCGGGCCAGCACATAGCCGCCCATCGAGGTGGCCAGCAGGGTCAGGACGACCGCGCCGGCGGAGATTATCACGGTGTTGAAGAAGTAGCTGCCGAACGACGCCTCCTGCCAGGCGCTGCTGTAGTTGCCCGCGTGCACGCCGTCCGGCAGGGGGTTGAGCCCCTGGGAGAAGAACCCGTTGTCGCTCTTGAACGAGCTGCCCAGGGTCCACAGCAGCGGGAACAGCCAGAGCAGCCCGCCGACCAGCAGCACGATGTGGGTCAGCGGCCTGCGCGGGGACCTGCCCCGCGGCCTGCCGCCGTCCCGGCGCGCGGACGTGCCGCGGCGCGGTGCGCGGTCGCGGGCGGAGACCAGGATCGCCATGTCGCTCCTCCTATCTCTCAGGCCTGCCAGGCCTGGCCGGCGGCGCGGCGCTTGGCGATGGAACGGAAGATGAGCACCTGCAGCACGGCGAAGACGATGAGCATCAGGCCGTAGAAAAAGGAGGCCGCGGAGGCCAGGCCCACGTTCGGCTGCACCGCCTCGTCGCTGACCCCGCCGAAGGCCAGGTGGTAGATGTAGGTGTTGACGACCTCGGTGCCGAAGTACGGGCCGCCCCCGGTGAGCACCTGGACGATGTCGAAGACCTGGAACGAGCCGATGAACGCCAGGATGACGATCATCAGGCCGACCGGCCGCAGCAGCGGGACGGTGATGCTCCTCAGGGTGCGCAGATGGCCCGCGCCGTCGATCCTCGCCGCCTCGTAGACCTCCTCCGGGATGGTCTGCAGCCCGGCCAGGAAGTAGACGAGGTTGTAGCCGAGGGTCTGCCAGATGCCGACCGCGATGATGACCCCCATCGCGATGGTCGGGTTGCCGAGCCAGTCGACCGGCCGGCTGATCAGGTGCACGTTCATCAGCCAGCTGTTGAAGGTGTCGCCGAAGTTGGACAGCAGCAGCTGGACGACGACGCCCACCACGGCCGGCGAGGCGACCACCGGCAGGAAGAACAGCGTGCGGTAGAACGCGGAGAACCGCAGCTTCCTGTTGTTGAGCACGAGCGCCAGCGCCAGCGCGATGAACAGCTGCACCGGCACCACGATGATCGCGTAGACGAAGGTGTGCTCGACGGCCTGCCAGAAGATCGTGTCGTGGACGATCTGCCGGAAGTTGCCCAGGCCCACGAAGTTCTGCGGCGAGCCGATGCCGTTCCAGCTGTAGAGCGTGTAGACGAGCGAGCCGAAGATCGGATAGATGACGAAGACCAGGAGCAGGATCATCAGCGGCGTCAGGTAGAGGTAGCTCCGCCTTCCGTCCCAGGCCCGCCGCCACACGCCGGGCCGGGGGCGCGACGCGCTGGAGCCCGCCCCGGGCCCGGTGGTCTGCGGGCGCGGGGCGGTGGTATCGAGCAGCTGCACGCGTGACTCCGATTGCGCGGGCCGGTTACGCCGGCTTGTTCTGGTACGGCTTTGTCGGGTCCCAGTCCTTGAACACCCAGTCGGAGACGCTGACCTTCACGCCCTTGGCCTGCGCCTGCTGCACGCCGGTGGCCAGGGCCTGGTTCCGGCGGTCCTCGAGCGCCGAGAGCGCGGAGGCCATGTCGGTGATCTGACCGGTGAAGAGGCCGGTGAGCACGTCCGGCAGGTCCGGGGTGACGGAGGGGATGGTGACCTCGGCCGCGGCGGGGTTGCGGATCGAGGGCACCGGCCAGGTCAGCGCCCAGTCGGTGTAGCCGACGTAGGACTCGAAGGGCGCGAACTTGACCTTGGCCGCGTTGTTCGCCTGCGGGAAGATGGAAAGGCCCTGCTGGGCCTCCACCCAGCGCTCCCCGGCCGGCTCGCTGTAGAGCCAGTCGAACCACTGCCAGGCCTCGTCGGCGTTCTTCGCGTCCTTCGAGATCGCCCACAGCTCGCCGCCGGGCTGGTAGTAGAAGTAGGCCTTCGGCCTCTCGGTCGGCGAGGGCAGCGTGGTCAGGCTGTAGTCGGTGAAGCCGGCCTGGCTCCAGGACGGCTGGTTCCACACGCCGCCGACGGTCATGCCGAACTTGCCCTGCTGGAAGAACGCGCGGGCCTGCTCGTCGCCGATGGACATGACCTCGGGGTAGATGTAGCCCTTCTGCTTCCACTCCAGGATCAGGTTGATCAGGTCGGCGTAGTTGCGGTCGGACCCGAAGACCCACTTGCCGACCCGGTAGTCCGGCCCGTTCGTGCCGTAGCCCATGGGCGAGCCGGCGCCGCGCACGAACAGCTCGATCCACCACGGCAGGACGGAGCTGTCCGAGTTGCCGAAGCCGATGCCGTAGGCCTTCCCGCCGGTCTTGTTCACGATCGCGGCGGCCGCGCTGCTGACGTCGTCCCAGGTCTTGGGGAGCTTGACGGAGCCGTCCCTGTTGGTGATCCCGGCCTGCTTGAACAGCCCGTTGTGGATGTAGAGCTGCAGCCAGGGGGCGTTGCCGGAGAACGGGGCGCTGTAGATCCTGTCCGAGACCATGTCCACGCCGTTGAAGAAGTTCCCGGCCGGGAACCGGCTCTGCCACTGGCTGGTGGCGTAGCTGTTCAGGTTCTTGAGCCAGCCCATGGAGACCTGGTTGTCGAACGGCGGCGTGTTCGCGATCATCAGCACGTCGGGGGCCTCGCCGCCGCGGAACGCGAGGTTGATCAGGTTCGGGTACTGGTCGCTGGACTGCACGGTGCGCTTGATGGTGATCTTCGGGTTCTTCTGCTGGAACAGCTTGATCTCGTTCTGCAGCCAGGGGGCCTGGCTCGTCCACCAGTCCCAGTGGGTGATCGTCGTCGTGGCGCCGGACGACGACGAGGACGAGCTCGAACTGCAGCCGGTCAGCCCGGTCGTCAGCGCGGTGCCGCCGACCGCGGCGGCCGAGGCGGCGAGGAAGCCGCGTCTGCTCAGTGGCATGGGTCTTACGCTCCGTTTTCTCGGGCGGTGCGTTGTCGAGTCGCGTGGGTCGAGCGGTCGCAGCGACGCTCGCATGGTGGCTGAAGCCCGGAGTCCGTAGGACTGGTCCAACGCTGATTGCGTGAGGGTCCGTTGGACTGGTCCAACGGCTGTTTCACGGAAGTTACGCCGGAGTCGAGGCACCGTCAATAGATCAGATGCAGAAGATATCGAGCCGCACACTTCGCGGCGGTCGCCCCGGCCGTTGGAGCGGCGGAATCGCTTGCCCTATCAGGACTCTTGACGGCGGCTCGCACTCCGCGTAATTTCCGTGCCACAGCGTTGGACTGGTCCAACGCTTCTGTGGAAACGAGCGTTGGACCAGTCCAATCTGAAGGGGGGCCGCAATGGCCAAGCTGACCATCCGTGACATCGCTCAACTGGCCGGGGTCTCCAAGTCGACGGTCTCCCTGGTGCTCAACGAGAGCCCCAAAGTCGACCCGGGGACCCGCCGCCACGTGCTGGAGGTGATGCGCCGGCACAACTACGTGCCCAGCTTCGCCGCCACCGCCCTGTCCCGCGGCAACACCGGCCTGATCGGCATGATCGTGCCCGGACTGACCTGGCGGTTCATGGCCGACATCAACTACGGCGTGGCCAAGGTCATCGAGGACACCAAGTACGAGATCGTCCTGTTCACCAACACCCAGGAGAGCGGATACGGCGGCATCCTCGACCGCATCCTCACCTCCGGCCTGTGCGCCGGGCTGCTCGTCGTCGTCGCGTACGACCAGCCGTTCGAGCCGCTGGTCGAGCTGAACCGCGCCGGCACACCCACCGTCGCGATCAACACCCTGGGACGGCCCATCGCGCTGCCGTCCGTGACGTCCGACAACCACGCCGGCGGCGTCGCCGTCGGCCGCCACCTGACGGCCCTCGGGCACCGCCGGATCGCCTCCGTGCTCGGCCCGATCGACCACCCCTACGTCCAGGAGCGGCGGCGCGGGCTGCGCGACGCGCTCGCCGACGCCGGCATCGAGCCGGACCCGGCCCTCGAGCTGGACACCGGCTTCGTGGACGAGGCGATCCGCGAGCAGATCCGCGGACTGCTCGCGCTGCCCCCGGGCCACCGGCCGACCGCGGTCTTCGCCTACCACGACCCGGCCGCGTTCGTCGTGCTCGACGAGATCGGCCGGTGCGGGCTGAAGGTCCCGGACGACGTGTCCGTGGTCGGATTCAACGACATCGACGCCGCCTCGCACCTGCGCCCGGCGCTGACCACCGTGCGCCTGCCGTTCGCGGAGATGGGCTCGCGCGCCGCCGAGATGGTGCTGCGCGCCGTCGACCGGCCCGACCCGGCGCAGCCGCCGGAGCGGGTGGTCTTCCCGGTCGACCTGATCGTCCGGGACAGCACGGGTCCGGTCCCCGTCATCTGACCGCAAATCCGAGTTCAGTTCTGCCTAACAAAAACGGAATAGCCCCATGAGAAGCAGAGCAATGGTGCCTGCCATCACCGCCGCGCTGCTCGCCGCGAGCGCGATCAGCGGACCGGCGCAGGCACAGACGAGTCCTGCCCGCACAAACCCACAGACCCCTGAGACGCTGCTCTCACCCGGGTACCTGCACCGGACGGGAAGCCAGATCATCGACTCGCACGGCCGCCAGGTCCGGATCGACGCGGTGGCCCTGCACGGCAACAACGACATCGACGAGACCGCCATCGTCAACGAGGACAGCCCGCTCGACGGGCTCGACGCCAACATGCAGGCCATCGTCGGCGCCGGATTCAACACCGTGACACTCGCGTGGAACGACGCCAGCCTGCACGACGCCAACGCGCCCGCCTATCTGGCCGGCCTCGACGCGGTCGTCGACGCGGCCCGGACGTACGGCCTGAAGGTCATCCTCAACCACCACAACGACGAGGGCCAGGAGGGCGACGGCAACTGCCTCGCCCAGCAGGGCAACGGCCTGTGGTACGACAGCGGCCCGGGCACCGACGACACCGACGGCTGCGGCACCGCCGGCACCGTCACCCAGGCCTCGTTCCAGGCCGACTGGGTCGAACTCGCCCGGCACTACCGGAACGACTCCACCGTCATCGGATTCGACCTCGACAACGAACCGCTCGCCTACACCGGCGAGAGCACCTGGGGCGACGGCGGGGTCAACGACATCCACGCGATGTACACCAACGTCGGCAACGCGGTCGAAGCCGCCGACCCGGGCGTCCTCGTGATCTGCGAAGGCCCGCAGAACTACGGCGGCTCGTTCGACGGCGGCGCCGGCCTCACCACCCCCGAGGGCGACCTCACCGCGGTCGCGACCGATCCCGTCGTGCTCGCCGCTGGCAACGGCGGCAACTCGCGCGTCATCTACTCGGTGCACGAGTACCCGGACGAGGTCTCCGGGGTCACCGCCGACAGCGGCGCGGCGGCGATCGCCCGGTACAACAAGGACTGGGGATACCTCGAGGCCCAGAACATCGCGCCGGTGTGGATCGGCGAGGCCGGCTCGACCATGAGCACGAGCGACGACACGGCCTGGGCGCAGACGCTCGCCGAGTACGTGGACGGCGAGGACGGCGCCGAGGGCGGCCCGACGTTCACCGGAGCCGAGCAGGGGGTGAGCACGACCTGGTACACCTGGGACGACGAGGGGCTCGGCGCGCTCAACACCGACGGAACCGTCAACCAGGCCAGGTACGGCGCCTACGACCAGTGGCGCACGACCCTGGAACAGGACGCGAAGCAGTCCCCGCTCATCGGGTCCGGCTACCTGAGCGTCCGCGGAAGCCAGATCATCGGCCCCGACGGCAAGCCGGTGCGCCTCGCGACGGTCGCCCTGCACGGCAACAACGACATCGACGAGAACGAGTTCGTCAACGAGACCTATCCGCTCGACGGAATCGACGCCAACATGGCGGCGATCCGCAAGGCCGGCTTCAACACCGTGACACTCGCCTTCAACGACGCGAGCCTGCACGACGCCAACGCCCCCGCCTACCTCGCGGGCCTGGACGCCGTCGTCGACACGGCCGCCGAGTACGGCCTCAAGGTCATCCTGAACCACCACAACGACGAGGGCCTCGAGGGCGACGGCAACTGTCTCGCTCAGCCCGGCAACGGCCTGTGGTTCGACAGCGGCCCCGGCACGAACGACACCGACGGGTGCGGCGACCCCGGCACCGTCACCCAGGCCTCGTTCCAGGCCGACTGGGTCGAACTCGCCCAGCGCTACAAGGGCGATTCGACCGTCATCGGCTTCGACCTCGTCAACGAACCGCTCGCCTACACCGGCGAGAGCACCTGGGGCGACAACGGGGTCAACGACATCCACGCGATGTACACCAATGTCGGCAACGCGGTCGAGGCCGCCGACCCGGGCGTCCTCGTGATCTGCGAGGGCCCGCAGAACTACGGCGGATCGTTCGCCTACGGCTCCGCGGTCAAGGCACCCGAAGGCGACCTGACCGACGTCGCGAAGGACCCGGTCGTGCTCACGCCCGCCAACGGTGGCAAGAAGCAGGTCGTCTACTCCGTGCACGAATACGCGCAGGACCTCGCGGGCATCACGCCGGACAGCGGCATCGGCGCGATCGACCGGTACAACAGCGTCTGGGGATACCTGGTTGCCAAGAACATCGCGCCGGTGTGGATCGGCGAGGCCGGCGCCACGGCGACCACGACCGACGACACCGCCTGGGCGGACACGCTGACCGCCTACGTCAACGGCCTCGACGGCGCGGTGGGCGGCCCGACGTTCCACGGCGACCAGCAGGCCATCGGCATGACCTACTACACCTGGGACGACGAGGGCCTCGGCACGCTCAACGCCGACGGGACGCTCAACATGGGCCGGTACGCCATCTACTCACAGTGGCTGACCACGCCATAGCTAGGGAACGGATTCTCATGCGAAGCAGTACAAGGACGTCTGCGCTCGCCGCCGCGGCACTTCTCGCGGCCGCCTGCGTGGGCACGCCGGCCGCCCAGGCCCAGGCTTCGGCACCGGCGCTGGTCCATCCCGACACCACCGCCGAACTCCTCTCGACCGGATACCTGGCCCGGCAGGGCGACCAGCTCATCGACGACACCGGAAAGCCCGAGCGGATCGCCGCGACCGCCCTGCACGGCCTCGGCGACCTGGACCAGACCGAGATCCTCAACCAGGACAGCCCGCTCGACGGGCTCGACGCCAACATGGCGGCGATCCGCAGCGCCGGATTCAACACCGTGACGCTGCAGTGGAACGACGCGAGCCTGCACGACGCCAACGCCTCCGCCTACCTCGCCGGCATCGACGCGGTCGTCAACGCGGCCTCGTCCAACCTGCTCAAGGTCATCCTCAACCACCACAACGACGAGGGCGTCGCGGGCAGCGGGAACTGCCTGGCCCAGCAGGCCAACGGCCTGTGGTACGACAGCGGCCCGGGCACCAACGGCACCAACGGCTGCGGCACCACGGGCACCGTCACGCAGGCCTCGTTCCTCGCCGACTGGGAAGAACTCGCCACCCGGTACGCGGGCAACTCGACCGTCATCGGGTTCGACCTCGACAACGAGCCGCTGGCCTACAGCGGTGACAGCACCTGGGGCGACGGCGGCGTGACGGACATCCACGCCATGTACACCGACGTCGGCAACGCCCTCGAGTCCATCGACCCCGGCGTGCTCATCATCTGCGAGGGCCCGCAGAACTACAGCGGCTCCTTCGACGGCGGCGCCGGCGTCACAGCCCCCGAAGGCGACCTCACCGCGGTCGCCACCGACCCGGTTGTGCTCTCCACCGACAACGCGGGCAGCGCGCGCGTTATCTACTCCGTGCACGAATACCCGGACGAGGTCTCCGGGGTCACCGCGGACAGCGGCACCGCGGCGATCGACCGCTACAACGCGGTCTGGGGATATCTGGAGACCGACGACATCTCCCCGGTCTGGATCGGCGAGGCCGGCTCCACCATGAGCGACAGCGACGACACGGCCTGGGCGGACACGCTCACCTCCTACGCCAACGGCCAGGAGGGCGCCGCCGGCGGACCGACCTTCGCCGGCACCCAGCAGGGCGTGAGCATGACCTGGTACTCCTGGGACACCCAGGGCCTCGGCGCGCTCAACAGCGACGGAACCCTGAATCAGCCCAGGTATGCCGTCTACTCGCAGTGGGTCATGACCTGACCACCCCCGCGGCGAGCGCCGCAGGGTCCTGACCACCCGCACCACGGTGGCCGGGGCCTTGCGGCGCACGCTCGCGAACGCGTATCGCCTGGTATAACTCGTGATGTGATCAACTCACCCGAAGCGGACCCCGACTGGGCCGCGATCGAGGGCTTTCTCACGTCCCGCGGTGCGGCGGGCATCCCGCACCCGGGCGGCACGCTGCTGGCGCATCTCATCCGCGTTCGCCGGCGGCTCGCCGATTGGGCGGCCCCGCCAGAAGTCCAGACAGCCGGCCTGTGTCACGCGACCTATGGAACCGACGGATTCGCCACGGGCCTGCTGGGCACCGATCAGCGCGCGGTCCTGGCCGAGTTGGTCGGCACGCAGGCCGAAGAACTCGTTTACCTCTACGGCAGTTGCGCGCGGGGATCGACTTATCCGCAGTTCGGCGGCGAGTCCCCAGTCGTCTTCCGCGACCGGTTCACCGGCGCCGAACGGACGCCGCCGTTGGCGCAGACGCAGGCCTTCGCCGAGATCACCGTCGCGAACGAACTCGACGTCCTGACGCACAACCCCGAGGCCGCCGAGAAGCACGCCGCGAGCCTCCTGCAGTTGTTCCGGCGCATGGCTCCGCTCCTCTCCCCCGCCGCCGAGCGGGCCTGCACGACCGAACTCGCGCCGCTGGTCCGCGACCCCGAGCAGATGACAGGGCCCTGATGACGGTGTCAAGCTCAGGCGAGGAGGCCGCCGTGGATCAGGGGGCGCCAAACCCGGTGATCCCCGGATTCCACCCGGACCCGAGCATCTGCCGGGTCGGCGCGGACTACTACCTGGCCTGCTCCAGCTTCGAGTACTTCCCCGGCATACCGATCTTCCACAGCCGCGACCTGGTGCACTGGCAGCAGATCGGCAACGTGCTGGACCGGCCGAGCCAGTTGCGCCTGCCGCTGCCGGGCACCTGCTCGTCCGGCGGGATCTACGCCCCGACGCTGCGCCACCACGGCGGGCGGTTCCACCTGATCGTCACGAACGTCAGCGGCGGCGGCAATCTGCTGGTCACCGCGACCGATCCGGCCGGCCCCTGGTCCGAGCCGGTCCCGCTGCCCGGCGTGCACGGCATCGACCCGGACCTGGCCTGGGACGAGGACGGCGGCTGCTGGTGCACGGTGGCCGGGGTCAGCCAGGTGCGGCTGGACCCGGACAGCGGGCGGACCTCCGGGCCGATGCGGCGGATCTGGTCCGGCACGCCGGGCTCCAAGGCGCCGGAGGCCCCGCACCTGTACCGGATCGGCGAGTACTGGTACCTGCTGATCGCCGAGGGCGGGACCGAGCGCTGCCACAGCGTGTCGATCGCCCGCGGCCCGGCGCCGGACGGGCCGTTCGAGCCCTGCCCGGCCAACCCGGTCCTCACCCACCGCGGCACCGAGCACCCGATCCAGAACACCGGGCACGCCGACCTGGTGCAGGCGCCGGACGGCTCGTGGTGGATGGTGCTGCTCGGGGTGCGGCCGCGCGGCGGCAGCCCCGGCTGGTACGTCCTGGGCCGCGAGACGTTCCTGACCCCGGTCGAGTGGGTCGACGGCTGGCCGGTGGTCGCAGAGGTGTCCACCAGCCTGCCGGCCCTGCCGTGGCCGCTCGAGCCCTGGCCCGCCGAACCGGCCCGCGACGAGTTCGACCTCGACGACCTGCACCCGCGCTGGATCTCGTTGCGCACGCGAAGCGCGAAGAACCACCCGACCGGCGAGCGGCCCGGCTGGCTCACGCTGCGCGCCGGCGCGGGCGCGCTCGACGACCTGGACGCCACCTTCGTCGGGCGGCGCCAGCAGCACCTCTCCTGCCGGGTGCGAACCCTGATCGACGCGGCGGACGGGCGCGGCGGCCTGGTCGTGCGGCTCGACGAGGACCACCACTACGAAGTCGAGGCCGATGCCGCCGCCGGCGAGATCCGGGTGACCGCCCGTATCGGCCCTCTGCGAAGCGTGGTGGCGACTAGGCCCGCACCGGCCGGTCCCGTCGTGCTCGGCGTTGACGTGCAGGTCGCGGAAACCCTGCGTGACGCACGCAGCGGGCCGGACACCGTGTCCCTCGGCTTCGAGGAGCCCGACGGCACGTTCACCGAGATGGCCGCGCTCGACGGGAAGTACCTGTCCACCGAGGTGGCAGGAGGCTTCACCGGTCGCGTGATCGGCATGTACGCCGCGGCCGGGACCGTGCACTTCGACTGGTTCGACTATCAGTCCATGGATACTAGTCTTCGCTAGGTTCGGGGTATGACGACAGAGATCGGTCGAACCAGCCGCGGATGCGGTGCAGGATGTCGAGCTGGTGACTGCGCTCTGTGAGAGTGTGTCCTTCCCGCGGATAGACCACGAACTCGTGCTCGACCCCGAAACGGCGCAGTGCCCGATGAAAGAAGAGCGACTGGCCCAGCGGCACATTGGTGTCGTCCTGGCCGTGCACGATCAGTACGGGGGTGCGGATCCTGGAGGCGAAGCTGATCGGGCTGTGCGCGTCGTGCAGATGCGGGCCCGGGCCCTCCCAGCCGTGGCTCCCGCCGAGGCCGGCCTCCAGCGCGCCCTCTTCGCCGGTCGCGGCCTGCATGCCCCAGTCGCCGACTCCGGCGCCCATCATCGCGGCCTTGAACCGGTCGGTCTGTCCCACGGCCCAGGCCGCCATGAACCCGCCGTGGCTGAAGCCGCCGATCCCGAGCCGGTCCGGATCCGCGACCCCGGCCTGCTCGAGCAGGTCGATCCCGGCGAGGATGTCCGTGTACTCCTCGGCACCGACCCGCGCTGCGACCGCAGCGGCGAACGCGTGGCCGTGCCCCTGGCCACCGCGCGGGTTGGGAAGGAACACCGCGTAGCCGGCGCTCGCGAGCCACTGGGCCGGAGCGAACCAGCCGCTGTTGGATTCGTCGGCCCAGCGATAGTAAGGACCGCCGTGCACGATCGTCACCAGCGGGAACGGGCCGTCTGAACGCGTGCTCCCGGGTGGCAGGACCAGCAGGCCGTCGAGATCGAGTCCGTCGCCGGCCTGGTAGGAAAGGCGCTCCTGGGCGCCCCAGGTGATCTGGCGGAAGTCGGGCCTTGTATCGCTGAGCCGCGACAACGGACCGTGCACGGCTCCGGCGTAGACGTCTACGGGCGCCGGGGCGGCGCTTGCCAGTGCGGCGATTTGACTGCCTGTGTCACTGGCCGTCAGCGAAGCGATCAGGCCCCTTCTGGCGAACACGTGCTGGAAGGTCCGCGTGTCGGGCTCGAGTCGGTAGACCGAGGTGTCCAGTCCGTCGGCGAAGAGGGCCAGCGGGGCACCGTCGCGGACTTGCACCAGCTCCGCCGGGCAGACGGACATCCCCTCGGTCAGGTTGCGGTGCTGCGTTGCGGGGCCGCTCTCAGGCACGGCGATGTCGAGCACTGCCAGGCCTCCGACCGGCCCGGGTGGGGTCACCGCGAGATACGCCAGATGCCAGCCGTCGTCGGCCTGCCACCAGGTCGGTGAGCCGGCCTGCAGCTCGAGGGGTCCGAGGGTGCGCACCTCACGGTTTACGGGGTCGACTAGGTGGAGCTCGGCGGTGAAGATGCCGGGGTCGGTGTCCGGGTCAGCCCAGCTGACCACCGCCAGGGGCCCACCGTCCGGCCGCTGCGCGAGCGCGACGACATGCCGATCGCCCAGCGCATCCACCGTGCGCAACTCACCCGTGCCCAGATCCAGCAGTCGAAGCCGGTCGCAGGGCGTGTGCCCCCAGACGATCGGATCACCCTGATCGCCCCCGGCGGGCTCGTCTCGTGCCGACACGGCCACGGCCTTGCCGTCGGCCAGCGGCCAGTGGTCGGTGATCCCGGACCGCCAGGCGGTCAGGACCTCCGCGGCGCTTCCCTCCGCTGTGTTCACCCGCGCCTGGTGAAGTTGCCCCTCTGATGAGCGAAACAACAGCGAGGCCGAGTCCGGGCTC
Organism: Actinocrinis sp.; assembly: GCA_036501535.1. Lineage (GTDB taxonomy): Bacteria > Actinomycetota > Actinomycetes > Streptomycetales > Catenulisporaceae > DASYAE01. Next base: position 19,835 of record DASYAE010000069.1, read on the forward strand.
CAGCGAGGTTGCTCGCACCCCGCCTCGGCAGTGATCTGCGCGGGAGGTGATGAACCGTCGCCGGGGCCTATCCACAGCGAGTTCGAGCGGCCGCCGTTCGCGGCGGGCGAGTCGAGGCAGTAGGCCACCAGCTGCCCGTCCGGCGAGATGACCGGGCATTGCGGCTCGACGCCGTCCACCAGCAGTTCGGCACTGAGCAGCAGGCCGGCAGCGGTCATATGAGGCCCTTTCGAAGTGCCTGGATACCCATGACGATCTCGCCGGACTTGACCACCACCCGGGGCTCGCGCAGCGCCGACAGCCCGTCGTCGATGTCCTGATCGAGCACGACCAGATCGGCGACCTCGCCCGGCGCCAGCGTCCCGCGCCGGACGCCGAGCAGGTCGGCCGCGGTGACCGTGGCCGCGCGCAGGACCTCGCGGGGAGTCATCCCGAGCATCGAGTGCATCAGCTCGAGCTCATAGGCGAATCCGTCGTGCCGGTTGAGCGGCGTGCCCGCGTCCGAGCCGGCGGCGATGCGCACACCGGCCTCGTAAGCGCGCCGCAGATTGGCCTCGGCCTGCCCGGTGATCTCGTTCGCCTTGCGCAGCACGTAATCGGGCAGCCCGGCGTCCGCGCCCGCGTCGACGATGCGGCGCAGCGCCGCGAGGGTCGGAACCAGGAAACTCTCGCGCTCGAGCATGAGCGCGATCCCCTCCTCGTCGATCAGGTGCCCGTGCTCGATCGAGTCGATCCCGGCGCGCAGCGCGGCCTTGATCCCGCCGGTCCCGATCGCGTGGGCGGCCGCGCGCATCCCGTGCCGGTGCGCCTCGTCCACGCCCGCGCGCAGCTCCTCGTCGGAGAGCTCCTGCGTCCCCGGCACCGCTCCGGGGGTGAGCACCCCGCCCGTCGCGATGAACTTGACGACCTCGGCGCCGTCCCGCCGCTCCTTGCGCACCGCGGAGCGGACCTGGTCCGGCCCGTCGGCTTCGTGCCCGACGAACCCGCCGTGCCCGCCCGACATGCAGATCGCGCGCCCGGCCGGCACGACCGCAGGACCCGCCAGAGCCCCCTGCCGGATCAGGTCCCGCACCTCGATCGCGATCCGGTTGCCCGCGCCCAGATCCCGCAGCGTCGTCACTCCCGAGCACACCGTCCGGCGCGCGTGCTCGGCGGCGCAGGCCGCCCGCTGCGTCGGCGTCGTGCGCGCGTACCGCCCGACGGTGTCAACCCCCGCATCCTGTTCCAGATGACCGTGCGCGTTGATCAGACCGGGCACCACGCAGGTCGCCTCGATCACCACCGCCCCCTCGGGCCCCTGCAGCGCACGCCCCCCGACCTCGGCCACTCGCCCGTCCACGATCGTCAGCGCGCCGTCGCGCTTGGGCTCGCCGAGCTGGTCGTGCAGCGTCCCGAACCGGATCACCAGAGGCTGGATCATGAACACAGACACTACGCCTCCGCACGGGCGAATCAGACGTGCGCCGCTCCGGCGACCTCGCTCTCGGTGCCTGTGCACGGTCCGGTCGGGGACGGGAAGCGAGCCTCGATGGTGAGGCCGCCGTTCGGTTGGGCCTGCACGTCAAGGCTCGCATCGTGCGCGGCGGCGATGGAGTGCACGATGGACAGGCCGAGCCCGTGCCCGTCCGGCTGGCCGGGTTGGCCGGGATGCCCGGCGGCCATCCGCTGGAACGGCTGGAAGAGCCGGTCGAGGTGGTCCGCCGGGATGACAGGGCCGGTATTCGCGACGGCCAGCACGGGGCGGTCCCCGGCCGGGCCGACCGTCACGGACACCGTCCCGCCCGGCAGGTTGTACCTGATCGCGTTGTCGATCAGGTTGGCGGCCATCCGCTCGGCCAGGTCCGGGTCGCCGGACACGATGGCGCGGTCGAACGCGGAGGTGACGGCCAGCGCGCGCTCGTCGGCCTGCGCGCGGTGCATCTCCAGGGCGCGCCGGGCGACCTCGGCCAGGTCGAAGCGGTCCCGGCGGTCCAGGCCCCGCTCGCTGGTGGCGAGGGTGAGCAGGCCGTCGATGAGCCGTTCCTGGTGCTCCGCCGCGGCCAGCAGCTCCTCGCAGGTGGTGCGCAGCTCGGCGGCGTCGGCGGCCGGGTCGGCCAGCGCCACCTCCAGCAGCGCGCGGGTGAGGGTGAGCGGGGTGCGCAGCTCGTGCGAGGCGCTGGCGACGAACCGGCGCTGCGCGGCGAAGGCCCGCTCGAGCCGTCCGAGCAGCCCGTCGATGGTGTCGGCCAGGTCCTTCACCTCGTCCCGGGGGCCGGGCAGGTCGAGCCGCTCGTGCAGGTTGCGCTCGGAGATCCGGTGGGCCGCGGCCTTCATCACCCGCAGCGGACGCAGCATGCGGCCGGCCAGCAGCCAGCCGAGCCCGACCGCGAGCACCGCCATGATGCCGAGTGCGAACCCTGACTCGATCAGCAGCTGGTGCAGGTCGTGCGTGCGCTGGGCGGCCTCCTTGGCGTAGAGCTGACGCGCCAGCTGCAGCTGCGCGGCGGTGGGGGCGCCGGTCGCCTGATAGTGCTGCCCTGAGTCGTCCGGCGGGTCCCTGACCGTGATGTCCGTGCCGCCGGCCGCGAAGAACGCGACGGTGGTGCTGCTCTCCACCAGGCCGTAGGTGATGGCGAGCAGCGCGGCGCCCGCCCCGAGAAGCAGTGCACTGATCAGCGCCGCCATCCGGAACCGCACGGTGCGGCGGGAGAGCAGCCGGGGCATGGGGATTCGCATGTCAGATCCGGTATCCGCCCGGCGGCACGGTGTGGATGACCGGCGGGTCGCCGAGCTTGGCCCGCAGCCTGCTGACCGTCACCTTGACCGTGCCGCTGAACGGATCGGCCGTCTCGTCCCACACGCCCTCGAACAGGTCGCCGACCGTCAGAACCCTGCCTTCCGCGGCGAGCAGCCGCTCGAGCACCCCGAACTCCTTGGGGCTCAGCGCGAGCGGCCGCCCGGCCCGGGTGACCGTGCGGCGGCCGCGGTCCAGCACGAGCTCACCGCGGACCAGGACCGGCGGCTGGGCGGGCGCGGACCGCCGGCCGAGCGCCTGGATCCGGGCGACCAGCTCGGCGAAGGCGAAGGGCTTGGGCAGGTAGTCGTCCGCGCCGAGGCCGAGACCCTCCACCCGGTCGCTGATCGACCGCGCCGCGGTCAGCATGATCACCCGGCTGTTGCCGGGGCCGCCGGCGATCTGCCGGCAGACGTCGTCGCCGTGCACCACGGGCAGGTCGCGGTCGAGCACCACCACGTCGTAGGCGGCCGCGGCGATGTGGTCGAGGGCGTCCTGTCCGTCGAACGCGATGTCGACGGCCATGCCCTCGCGGCGGAGCCCGCGGGCAACGGTGGTGGCCAGCTTGGCGTGGTCCTCGACCAGCAACACCCTCATCGGCCGATCCCCTTTACTCGCCTTGCCCTCTCGCGTGCGCGCTGTGGCCAGCATGCCCGGTCGGCGGTTACACGGCAGTAACAGCGGTACCGGCGTGTAACCGCCTCTTCTCTAACGTCGGCGATATGACAGACCATCAGCCGCTGCGCCGCCGGTCCTTCCTCGGACTGCTCGGCGCCGCCCCGCTCGCCGCCGCCGTTCTGCCCGCCGCCCCCGCCCTGGCCAGCGCCACAGCCAACTCGAGTCAGTGCGCTCCCCCGCCGGCCGACCTGCTGCCCGGCGGCGCATACGACCAGTATCTAAGCGCGATGGCGGCCAAAGACCAGTTCTCCGGGACGGTGCTGCTCGCCTGCGCCGGCCGGCCGGTGCTGACCCGGTCCTTCGGTTGGGCCGACAAGGCGCGCGGCATCCCGAACCAGGCCGGCACCCTGTTCAACCTGGAGTCGGTGACGAAGATCTTCACCGCGGTCGCCGTGGCCCAGCTCGCCGACCAGGGGAGGATCGACTTCTTCGGCACCCTGGGCGGCTACCTGGACACGTTCCCGGCGCAGATCGCGGACACCGTCACCATCCACCAGCTGCTCACCCACACCGCCGGGATGGGCGACTACACCACGAGTCCGGCGTTCGCCGCGGCGTTCAGGACCTGGAGCAGCCCCGCAGAGGTCTTCGACGGGATCATGGGGATCATCCCGACGATGCCGCTGGTCTCGACTCCGGGGACCGGCTATCAGTACAGCAACTCAGGGTTCTACATCCTCGGCGCGATCGTGGCGCAGGTCTCCGGTCAGTCCTACTACGACTACGTGAGCGAGCACGTATTCGCCCCGGCTGGCATGACCCGCACCGGTTTCCGCACCAACCCGGAGCTGCTGGCCAGCCGGGAGATCGCGCACCCGTACGTCACCGCGGCCGACGGCCAGCACACGGACGTCGTCGGCCAGGGCATTTACATCGGCGGCCCGGATGAGGGTGCTTATTCCAGCGGCCCCGACCTCCTCACGTTCTCGCGTGCCCTCAGCGACGGCACGCTGCTCGCCCCCGCCTACGCCGAGCTGATGCTCAGCGGCAAGTACCCCGTCGCGCAGGCGACCGGCGAGCCGGCCGCCCAGAGCATCTCGATCGGCTACGGCGTGGAGAACCTGATCGTCAACGACCAGCGCGTCTTCGGGCACCCCGGCGGCGGGCCCGGCGGGAACACCGACCTCGACGTCTACCCCGCCCTCGGCTGGGTCGCCGCCGTCCTCGGCAACTACAACTTCGACGTCGCCTCCCTGCTCCAGGTGCAGAACCAGCTCATCACCCGGCAAGGATCCTGCGGCCGCTGACGCCGCCCGTCTGTTCCTCCATCCACCCGCCCGAACGACCAGGAGCAGCCCCATGAACCGGAAGACCATCGACCGACGCGAATTCCTGCGCCGCGGCAGCATCGCCGCCGCAGCCGGAGCCGCCCTCCCGCTGCTGGGCCCGGCGCTGCAGGCGTCCCCCGCATCCGCCGCATCCGCCGCACCACCCGACCCCGACCAGCTCTTCCAGGCCGGCCTGTTCGACGCCGCCGACCGCGGGTACGCCCGCGCGCTCCAGCAGGACCCTGACGACGCCCACGCCCTCGCGCAGCGCGGCTACATCGCCCTGCTGTCCAACCGGTTCGGCGCGGCCGAGTCGTTCCTCGCCAACGCGCTCCAACTGACGCCGGACGACCCCTTCACTCTTGGGCAGCTGGCGGACTGCTACGTGCGCCAGGACAACTTCGCCAGCGCGGTGCCGCTGCTGAACCGGTCCGGCGCCACCCCGGCGGCCGCGCAGTACGCCGCTCTGCCAGAGGCCGCATATCAGGTTCTCGGCCCCGAGAGCACGCGGGTGCCCATCGTCCAGATCGACCCGCTGCCCGTCATCGAGGCCTCACTCAACGGCGGCGCGCCGCAGCGGTTCTACTTCGACACCGGCGCCGGGACCGCCACCTTCTCCCAGGAAATCGCCGACGAGCTGGGCCTGACTCCCGTGGCCACCGCCACCGGGACGGTCGGCGGCGGGGTGCAGGTGATCCTGAACTACGGCGTGCTGGAGTCGCTGCGGATCGGCGGGATCGAGGTGCGCAACCTCCCGGTGCTCTGGAGCCCCGACGCCCAGGGGCCGGTCACCACCCCGCAGCCGGTCGGCGCCATCGGGACAGTGCTCTTCTACCACTTCCTGACCACGCTCGACTATCAGGGCCTTGGCTTCATCCTGCGGCGCAGGAGCGAGGCCGGCTTGCGCGCGTTCCAGGCGGCGGCCCGGCGCCACGGCTATCGGCCGCTGCCGCTCTGGCTGGCGGACACGCACTTCCCCTGCACGCTGGGCAGCCTCAACGACTTCGGGCCGCACGTGGTCTCCATGGACACCGGCGGCCCGGGGGTCGGCATCGTCGTGACCGACCAGGTCGCGCAGGAGGCTGACATCCCGGTGGACGATCAGGACCCGGTCCTGTTCCTCGGGGCTCTGCGACCCTCGGTCTCCCCCGACCGGATCGCGCTGGGCGACGCGGTGGGCACGCACGTGCCCGGTGCGGTGGTCCCGCCCGGGCTGACGGTCGGCAGCACCGGCCCGCTCGCCTTCGGCTTCCAGACCATCGGCAACTTCACCCACGAGTTCTTCAAGCCGTTCGCCGTCACCTTCGACTACCTGGAGATGAACCTGTACGTCACGCCGACGGTGCCCGACTGCTGAGGTAGAATCGCCGCATCAGGGCTCGTTGATGATCGTCTGTGGTAGTTCCAGCCGGGAGGGCCGCGTGGGAGCGGATGCGGGCGGCGGGCGGGCCGTGGTGGTGCTGACCGCCCTGAATCTGGAGTACACGGCGGTGCGGGCACACCTGACGGAGCTGCAGCGGATAACGCACCCACGGTCCGGGGCCGGGTTCGAGGTGGGCCGTCTGCCCGGGGTGGAGTTGCCGGTGGCCCTGGTCCGAACCGGGCAGGGCAACGCGTCGGCGGGGGTGCTGACCGAGCGGGCCATCGAGGCGTTCGAGCCGGTGGCGGTGATGTTCGTGGGGGTGGCCGGAGGACTGGCGCACGATGTCGCCCTGGGCGACGTGGTGGTCGCCACCCGGGTCTACGCCGTGCACGGGGCGAAGGAGGAGGACGGCCGGTCGCTGGCCCGGCCGCGGGCGTTCGAGGCCGCATTCGAGCTGCTGGACCTCGCGCAGCACCTCGACGTCATCGGCGCCTGGCCGGCCGACAGCGGCTCGGCACAGGGCGGCTCGGCACAGAGCGGCCCGGCACAGAGCGGCCCGGAACCCGCGATCCGGGTTCACTTCGCGCCGGTGGCCTCGGGCGAGGTGGTGCTCAACTCCCGGGACACCCCGCTGGCCAAGCAGTTGTACGAGCACTTCAACGATGCCGCGGCGATCGAGATGGAGAGCGCCGGGGTGGCGCAGGCAGCGCACCTGAATCGCAGTATCCCGATGCTCACGGTGCGCGGGATCAGCGACAAGGCCGACGGGCTGAAGCACGTGGCCGACGCGGCCGGCGGCCAGCCCGAGGCCGCGGCGCGGGCCGCGCTGGTCGCCGTCACGGTGCTGCGCGAGTTCGCCGCGAGCCTGCCCGCCGACAACCCGCCTTCCAGGGCCGATCGGCACGGGTCGGTGACGAACAATCTCAGCGGCGGTCCGATCAACGGCCCCGTGATCCAGGCCGGGCACATCCACGGGCCGATCACCTTCCACTACCCGTAGACGCGGCCGTGAGCTGGTCCTGAAGCCGGGCGTGGCGGAACTGGTAGACGGCGCCGACCTGGCGCAGCACGCCGCGCTGGCACGCGTCGTCCAGGAAGGCGACCAGCCGCCACGGCAGCCGGCCGGTGAGCGGAAGCCAGATCCGGGCCGGGGCCACCCACTGCCCCCACGCGGTCAGGCTGAGGCCGTAGCCGAGGCCGGCCCCGAACGCGCCTTCGAGCCCGAAGACCAGCCCGGTCTCCAGCGCGCGCACCGGACCCGTGCTGAAGCCGACCACCAGGGCCACCTCGGGGCAGAGCACGAAGAACCACAGGACGAGGTGGAAGACGACGTTCGTGCGGTTCGAGCGCAGCAGGTCGGTCGGGCTGACCGCGGACCTCAGGTCGATGCGGGACTCCACCAGGGCCGTGATGCCGAAGACGAGCCCGACCCCGACGCCGATCTCGGCCGGGAACTCCAGCGCGGACACCAGCAGGCCGCCGCTGAGCCCGTCGTCGAGGTGCAGCCAGGGGATCAGCAGCCTGTCGATGAGGACGATCACCAGGGCGACGGCGGACCCGCCCCCGGCGCCCCAGGCGAGTTTCGCGGTGAGCCGGGTGCGCAGCTGCCGGTCGCCGCCACCGCGCGGCGACCACCTGGGCGAGCTGGTCGGCGATCTCGCCGAGTTCCGCCCGCGTCGTCGGCGACGGCGGGCCGACGAGGACCACGGAGCCCTCGATGTTCCCGGCCTGCACCACGGCCCGGGCGGTGCTCCCGCTGATCTCGTTGCGGATCGAGCGCCGCCGGTCGGCGCGCGCTGCCATCGCGGTCACTGCGCTTGGCGCTCATCGCCGCCGGCGCCGGACGACGCCGCGGTAGGCGACCGCCCCGGCCGCGGCGGTCATCGGGCCTGACGCCGGCGCCGCACTGTCGGGCATCGTGAGGGGAACGGTGACGTCGATGTCTCCTTGCGGCGCGGCGATCACGGCGGTGAGCTCAAGTTGCGCACGTGCGAGTGCCCCTCCCTGAATGAGGGCTCGTTGACCGATGCCAGTATGCCCGCATCTCCTGCCGATCCGTCACGAATCGACTGCTTCACTCGGCTTCCGTCCGGTGCACACAGCGCTTCAGGGGGCGCGGAACCGGGGTCTGATCCCGCTACGCGGTGCCGCGGCGCCGACGCCGTCCGGCGGGGCGCCGCCAAAAGTCGCTGTCTCCGCGGCGATCATGGGCGGGACACTGGGTTCCATGACCACCGGCTCGTCCCCCCGCGACAGGACCCGTGACGACAATGACAACGAGGTGCCGGACAACGAGGTGCCACGGCGCCTGAGCCTCGGGGTCGGCTTCGCCGGCGGGGCCGTCGGCGCGCTGCTCGGCGGCGGGACCGGGGCGGTGACGGTCCCCGCCCTGGACCGGCTTACCAGCCTGCGCCGCGGGACGATCCACGGAACGGCCAACCTGGTCAACGTCTCCGTCGCGATCGTCGGCGTGCTGATATACGGGCTGCGCGGCGGGCACCTCGACCTGACCGCCGGCGCCGGACTGATGATCGGCGGGGTCCTGGGCGCGCTCTTCGGCGCCCGCATCGCGGCGCGCGCCAGCGATCAGGCGCTGCGCATCGCGTTCGCGACGCTGTTGACCGTCGCCGGGATCGAGCTCTGCCTCGCCGCGGCCGGCATCGGTCCGACCGGCAGCAACCCGCTGCTGAGCGCCGGGCTGCGGGCGGACACCGCCGCGGTCGTCGGCCTGACGCTCGTGATCGGCGTCGTGGTCGGCGCCTGGTCCGCGGCGATGGGGATCGGCGGCGGCAGCCTGACCGTCCCGGTGCTGATCCTGCTGTTCGGGGTCGGCGCGCACACTGCGGAGGGGACCTCGCTGCTGGTCATGCTGCCCAACTCGGTCACCGCCTCCGTCCAGCACCTTCGGCAGCACACAGCGTCTCCTCGGCTCGGCGCCGCGCTGGCCTGCGGGGCGGCGCCCGGCGCGGTGGCCGGCGCGTCGCTCGCCCTCGTATTGTCCGCCACCGCCCTGGACTGGGTGTTCGGCCTGTTCCTGCTCTTCATCGCGGCCCAGCAGCTGCGCCGCCTCCGGCGCCGGTGAGCTGACCCAGCCGGTCCCATCCCGTCCGGGACGTATGCCGCCGAGCCCAAGACAGGGCGCCCGCCTCATGAGTCCGGGACCCGGGCCCGCCGAGAGTTGATCGTGAAGCCGCACCGGCCACCGGACCCCCGTCCGGACCTGCTCCCGCCGCCGCGGCACGCGACACCTCGCAGGGAGGCGACACGGATGAGTATCGGCACGATGGACTCCGCGGCCGCAGCGGCCGGACCCATTCAGCGGTGCCTCAGGAGGCGGGCGGCGGCGCGGTCCGAGACCCGATCCCGGCCCGGGCTCCGCACGCAGGTCGGACCGCATGGGCGGCCGACCCCGACCACCTGCGCTCCCTGCCTGCCGGGCAGCAGCCGGAGTGGTCCGACCGCGGCGTGCTCGACCGGGCGACCGCGCAGCTCGCGCGCATGCCCGCGCTCGTCGAGTGGGCCGAGGTCCACCAGCTCAGGGCCCTGCTCGCCGAGGCCGCGGCCGGGCGCCTCGCGATCGTCCAGGCCGGCGACTGCGCCGAGGACCCGCGCGAGTGCACGCCCGCCCACGTCGCCCGCAAGAGTGCGCTGCTGGACGCGCTGGCCGGCGTCATGACGCTCGGCGGCGGCAAGCCGGTGCTGCGGGTCGGCCGGATCGCCGGCCAGTTCGGCAAGCCGCGCTCCCAGCCGACCGAGCAGGTCGACGGGCGGGAGCTGCCGGTCTTCCGCGGCTTCACGGTCAACTCGCCGGCGCCCTTCGCGCACCCGCGCCGCGCGCAGGCAGAGCGCCTGCTGCTCGGCTACCGGGCCGCGCGCGAGGCCTCCGACGCGCTGCGCCGGCACCGCACCGAGGGCGGCTCGACCGGCGCCCACGTGTGGACCAGCCACGAGGCTCTGATCCTCGACTACGAACTGCCGCTGCTGCGCCGCGACGAGGCCGGGCGCGCGATGCTCGGCTCGACCCACTGGCCGTGGGTCGGCGAGCGCACCCGCCAGATCGGCGGCGCGCACGTCGCACTTCTCTCCGCGATCGCCAACCCGGTCGCCTGCAAGGTGGGGCCGGGCATGCGGCCCGGCGAGCCGCTGGAGCTGTGCGAGCGGCTGGACCCGGACCGCGAGCCGGGCCGGCTCACGCTGATCTCGCGCATGGGCGCCGAGCTCGTCGCCTCGCGGCTGCCGGCGCTGGTCAGGGCCGTGCGGGCGGCCGGGCACCCGGTGATCTGGCTGTGCGACCCGATGCACGGCAACACGGTGACCGGTCCGCACGGCCGCAAGACCCGGATCGTCGAGCACATCGTCGGGGAGGTGCGCAGGTTCCAGTTCGCCGTCGAGCAGGAGGGGACGGCGGCGGGCGGGCTGCACCTGGAGACGACGCCGGACGACGTCGGCGAGTGCATCGCGGACGCCGACCGGCTGCGGCCCCCGGCGGCGCCTTACAAAAGCGCCTGCGACCCGCGGCTCAACCTGCAGCAGGCGATCACGGTCGCCTCGGCGTGGGGACGGTGACGGCCATGGCCGAGCAGCGGACCGCGCGGAAGCAGGACCCGATGACCGGCGCGGCCGACTCGGCGCCGCTCACCCGTGGCGCGGTCGCCCTGGTCACCAGGGCGGCCGGCGGCATCGGGGCGGAGGTGGCCGCCCGGCTCGCCCGGCAGGGCGTGCAGGTCGCCGCCGTCGACCGGGACGCCGCCGGGCTGGCGGATCTCGTCCGCCGGCTGGCGCACGCCCCCGCCCCGGTGCGCGCCTTCCCCGGCGACGTGGCGTCGAGCACCGCCGTCGAGGAGCTGACCATGCAGGTCGAGCAGTCCCTCGGCCCGATCGAGTACCTGGTCAGCGCCGCGGGCGTGCTGCGGACCGGGCGGGTCGCCGCACTGACCGACGAGGACTGGGACGCGGCGTTCGCGGTCAACGCGCACGGGGTTTTCAACGTCTCGCGCGCGGTGGTGCGGCGGATGGCCGCGCGGGGCCGCGGAGCGATGGTCACCGTCGCATCGAACGCTGCGACGACACCGCGCACCGGCATGGCCGCGTACGCGGCGTCGAAGGCCGCCGCGGCGATGTTCACCAAGTGCCTGGGCCTCGAAGTGGCCGGCTCGGGCGTGCGCTGCAACATCGTCGCGCCCGGCTCGACGGACACCGCGATGCTCAGGGCCCTGTGGGCGGACGGCGCCGGGCCGCGGTCCTCGGTCGAGGGGGTGCCGGGCGAGTTCCGCACCGGCATCCCGCTCGGCCGCATCAACCAGGCCGCCGACGTCGCCGCGGCCGTGCTGTTCCTGCTCTCGGACCACGCGGCGCAGATCACCATGCACGAGCTCACCGTCGACGGCGGCGCGAGCCTCGGCCGCTGACCGGCCCCACCCGAACGCCGCTACACGAACCCTGACGAGCACCGATTGGAGCGAACAACCATGCCCGGCATCCCCGTCATCGAGGCGTACGCCATGCCGCAGGCGGCGCAGCTGCCCCCGAACCGGGCGGGCTGGCGGGTCGAGCCCGCCCGCGCCGTCCTGCTGATCCACGACATGCAGGAGTACTTCCTGCGGGCCTTCCCGCCGGCGGCAGAACCGGCACGGGCCCTGATGCGCAACGCGGTGGCGCTGCGGGAGCACGCCGTGCGGCGCGGCATCCAGGTCGCTTACACGGCCCAGCCCGGCGACATGACCGAGCGGGACCGCGGGCTGCTGCGCGACTTCTGGGGTCCCGGCATGACCGCGCGGCCCGGGGACCGGCAGGTCACCACCGCGCTCGCGCCGCGCGAGGGCGACTGGCTGCTCACGAAGAGCCGGTACAGCGCCTTCCATCGCACGGGCCTGCTGAGCCGGATGCGCGCCGCCGGGCGCGACCAGCTCATCGTCTGCGGCGTGTACGCGCACATCGGCGTGCTCACGACGCTGAACGACGCCTTCGCCCTCGACATCCAGGCCTTTCTCGTGGCCGACGCGGTCGCCGACTTCTCGGCCGCGCACCACCGCCAGGCGATGACGTACGCGGCCGAGTGCTGCGCCGTGGTCACCAGCGCCGACCAGATCCTCCGGGAGGCGTCATGACCAGTCTGACCGAGCGCGTCCTGGCCGGCCGCGAGCCCGCGTTCGCAATGCTCTACCGTCCCGGCGCCGGCCTCGGCGATCGCGTGGACGTCCTCGCCGGGCCGTTCACAGCCTTCGCCTCGCTCGCGGACCTCCCGCTCGGCCCGGCGCCCGCCGAAGCGCCCACGCAGGACCACGCGCTTACGGACGGCTTGCGCGACTCTCCCGCCGACGCGACCCACGAACACCTGGTGCTGATCCCGTATCAGCAGATCACCGAGCGCGGGTTCGCCGGGCCGCGGGACGGCACGCCGCTGCAGGCCATGCGGATCGACACGCAGGAGACGGTGCCGCTCGGCACGCTGGCGCAGCGGCTGCCGGACCGGCGCCCCGCCGCCGGCCCGGGCGACTTCGACCTCGACGACGAGCAGTTCGCCCTGCGCGCGAAGGCGATCGTCGCCGAGGAGATCGGCAGCGGCGCCGGGGCGAACTTCGTGCACAAGCGCACGTTCAGCGTCGACGTCTCCGACTACTCGCTGGACGACGCGTTCGGGTTCTTCCGCCGGCTGCTGCTGGCCGAATCAGGGGTCTACTGGACCTTCCTGATCCACACCGGCGAGCGCACGCTGGTCGGCGCGACGCCGGAGCGGCACGTCAGCCTGGCCCGCGGCACCGTCGTGATGAACCCGATCAGCGGGACCTACCGCTACCCCGAATCAGGGCCCACCGTCCGCGGCGTGCTGGACTTCCTGGCCGACCGCAAGGAGATCGACGAGCTGTCCATGGTGCTCGACGAGGAGCTGAAGATGACGGCCCGGATCTGCGCCGCGGGCGGCCGCGTCGCCGGCCCCTATCTCAAGGAGATGGCACGCCTCGCGCACACCGAGTACTACATCGCCGGGCGCTGCGGCCGGGACCCCCGGCAGATCCTGCACGAGACCCTGTTCGCGCCGACCGTCACCGGCAGCCCCCTGGAAAGCGCCTGCCGGGTCATCGAGCGCTACGAGCCCGAGGGCCGCGGCTACTACTCCGGGGCCGCCGCGCTGATCGGGCGGGACGGCGCCGGGGCTGCGGCGATGGACAGCGCGATCCTGATCCGGACCGCGGACATCAGCCCGGCCGGCCGGGTGCGCATCAGCGTCGGGGCGACGCTGGTGCGCCACTCCGACCCCGCATCGGAGGCCGCTGAGACGCGGGCGAAGACGGCCGGCCTCGTCCACGCGCTGCGCGGAACGGAGGTCGGCGCAGCTCGCGCTCACGCTGCCGATGGGCACTTCGCGGCACGCCTGGACGTGCGGCGGGCCCTCGCCGCTCCTCGGCCTCCTGCCCGGCGCCCTGGTCGAGCCGGACCCGGGCGAGATAGTGCCGGGTGACGAGCGTGTCCGGGTGCTCGGGGCCCAGCACGTCGCAGCGGTCGGCGAGCAGGGAGCGCAGCGCCGCTTCGGCCTGGTCCCATCGACCCGCGGTGTACCAGACCCGGCAGCGCGCCTGACGCACCGTCAGCACCTCGGGGTGGGTCGGCCCGAACGCCTGCGTCGCCCGGTCCAGGAGCACGCCGTAGACGGACTCGGCTTCCGCGAGCCGTTCAGAGGCCCGCAGGTACTGCGCCGCCGACATCGCGGGCTCCAACGCGTCCCCGTGCGACAGCCCGTCCGGCGCGCCGATCTCCCACTCGCGAAGCAGATCCAACGCACTGTGGCAGTGCGGCGCAAGCGCATGCCAGCGCGGCCATGAGGCCGGGTCGCTCGGGTACGCGTCGCCCATCGCCCGCTTCAGCAGCGCGATGATGAGCGAGACATGATCGTCGCCCGCGCAGAGGACATCAGGGTGCCGCCGATAGACCGCGCGCAGCACGGGGTGCAGCCCGAGCGTGTCAGGGGCCGCACCGTCTTGCGCGTCGCCCCCGAGAAGATCGATCAAGCCGAGCCCGGCCATCGCCTGGAGCAGGACCCACAATCGGCGCCGGGTGGGCCGCGGCCATTCGGTCGTGTCGGCGCAGAAAAGTCGCGAGGCGGCAAGGACTTCCGGATCAAGCAGGAGAACGTAAGGTATCGGCGCGTTCGATAAACACGACAGGACCCCCAACAGCACCCGAGCATCGCCGAACCCGCGCGCCTCAAGCGCCTCGAGCGACAGCTCCCACGTCTGATCGAGGTGCAGCCGCCGCTGCCGCCGATTCTCGGCGATGTCGAGAAGCTCCGAGTGCCGGTTCTCGCGCAGCGCACGGGCGTACTGCGCGAACGTGCCGACGAGTCCGGGCCAGGCCAGGGCAGTGGGCACCGCCTGCGCTTCGCGCAGATGCAGACCCGCCAGCCGCAGCGCCAGCGGCAGCCCGCCGAGCTGCGTCGCGACCTCGGCAGCCTGCGCGGGCGTCCCGGCGCTCTGGCCGACGACCTCGATTAGCATCTGCGCGGCGTCGGCGGTCTCCAACTCGCGGAGCCGGTGCAGGCGAATCCACGATGGCGAGGAGCCCCACGTGGCGGCGCTGCCGTCCCGCGTCGTGACCACGACCGTGCCGTAGGTGCCCCCCGGCGGCCGCAGCCACCCCGCGGCGTCGGCGATCGGATCGTCCGGCGAGGAGAAGTCGCGCGGCGGATCGTCCGCGTTGTCCACGACGAGCAGCCAGGGCCGCCGGTGGTTGTCGAGCAGCTGCCAGGTCACGTCGCACAGGCTGCCGAGGTCGACCTGGCGCGGCGGGGCGCCGAGCATCTGTGCCAGGGCCCGCATGGCGAGGGTCACCGAGACGGCCTCTCCGGCCGAGACCCACCACGTCTTCATCCCGCGTTTCATCGCCCAGAGCGCCAGGTTCAGGGCGAGGAAGCTCTTGCCCACTCCCCCGAGCCCGTGCAGCACGTGCACCCGCGGGCTGCCCTGCTCGCCGACGGCGCGGGTGAGGGTTTCAAAGAGCGCTGTGCGACCCCTCATACGCGGTTCCTGATGGAGCCGTTCCACCGGCGGCCGCAGCGTCACCAGCGCAGGTTCCGCGGCCGCCTGCCCGGCGCCGGCCCGGGCGTCCACCAGGGTCGCGGGATCCCAGCTGGAGAATCCATAGGCCCGGTCCACCGCGCCGGCCCACATGGCCAGTTCGCCCGGGTCGGCCACTCCGCAGGCGAGCAGGATCCGCTCGATCCGCTCCCGGTCCTGCACCCGCGGAAAGTGACTGCCGCTCAGATACCCGCCGAGCGTGGCC
Source organism: Actinocrinis sp. (assembly GCA_036501535.1). GTDB lineage: Bacteria > Actinomycetota > Actinomycetes > Streptomycetales > Catenulisporaceae > DASYAE01. The sequence continues at coordinate 35,193 of DASYAE010000069.1, forward strand.
GGCGCCACGTGCACCAGCGTGGCGAGCCGGCGCACCGTCAGGCCGGACTGCCGGCGCAGATCGGACAACGCCCGGCACAGTTCGCGCTGAGTGCGCACCATCCGGGGATCCGGCCCTCTGCGACGGCCGCCGGGCTGCTCGGCCTGCGACATCGCGATCCCTCCCGAAGTCCGCGCTGTCTCCACCAAATCTAATCGGAGACGGCGCCGTGCGGGAGAAGTCGTACGAGAGAAGCACTGAGCGGCGCATCCGATCGCGCGTAAGTTCGACGGCAAATCCGCGCCTGCGCTGCCGCGACCGCTCCCCGGAACACGCCGCCCCAGCCGAGCCCGGCGTGATGTCAAGACCGCGCGGGCGGCTCCGACCTTAAGGTGAAAGGGCCCCGCCGGGGTCCGCGAACCACGAGGAGTGCGAGATGAAGTTCCTGATCGGCATGATCATCAATCCGACCGTGCTGGACTCGCTGACCGACGAGGAGAAGGCGGCGATCGGCGCCGGGCACGGCAGGTTCATCGAGGCGCTGAAGCAGTCCGGCGAGCTGATCCTCACCCAGGCGCTGGTCGATCCGTCGCAGGCCGCCGTGGTGTCCGTGCGCAACGGCCAGCCTGCGGTGACCGACGGGCCGTTCCTGGAGGCCAAGGAGTACCTGGGCGGCTTCTACCTGGTCGACTGCGAGGACAAGGAGCGGGCGGTCGAGCTGGCGGCGCAGATCCCGGACGCCGCGATCAGCGGCCTCGGGGTCGAGGTGCGGCAGGTGATGTTCTCCGACGGACAATTGGAGGCATGACGGCACCGGCGATCGAGGACCTGCTGCGCGAGCTGACGGCGCCGGTGCTCGGCGCGCTGGTGCGTCGGCATGGCCAGGATCTGTTCGAGGGCTGCGAGGACGCCGTGCAGGAGGCCGTCCTCGCGGCCGCCGTGCAGTGGCCGGTCGAGGGGGTGCCGGACAACCCGCGCGGCTGGCTGGTGACAGTTGCCTCCCGGCGGCTGGTCGACCAGATGCGCAGCGATCATGCGCGCCGCGAGCGCGAGTCGGCGGTGTTCCTCGAAGACGTGGCGCCCTCGGACGTCCCGGACACCGACGACACGCTCGTCCTGCTGTTCCTGTGCTGCCATCCGGCGCTGACCGCTGCATCCCAGACCGCCTTGACGCTGCGCGCGGTCGGCGGCCTGACCACGGTCGAGATCGCCCGCGCGTTCCTGGTGCCGGAGGCCACGATGGCGGCCAGGATCAGCCGGGCCAAGCAGAGCATCAAGGCCGCCGGCAGCTCGTTCAGCCTGCCCACGGGCGCTGAGCGCGAGGAGCGATTGCGCGTTGTCCTGCACGTGCTCTACCTGATCTTCAACGAGGGCTACACCGCCTCCTCGGGCAGCGAGCTGTACCGTGCCGACCTCGCGCATGAGGCGATCCGGCTGGCCAGGATGGTGCACGCGCAGCTGCCCGAGGACGGCGAGGCGACCGGTCTGCTCGCGCTGATGCTGCTGACCCACGCCCGGCGGCAGGCGCGCGCGACGCCGCAGGGCGACCTGGTGCCGCTGGACGAGCAGGACCGGGCGAAGTGGGACCGCGCCCTGATCGACGAGGGCACCGAGCTGGCCAGGTCCTCGCTGGCCGGCCCGGTGCTCGGGCCGTACCAATTGCAGGCCGCCATCGCCGCCACGCACGCCGACGCGGCCACGGCCGAGGAGACCGACTGGGGGCAGGTGCACGCCCTGTACCTGATCCTGGAGCGCATCGCGCCCAACCCGATGGTCACGCTCAACCGGGCGATCGCGCTGGCCGAGACCTCGGGCCCGGCGGCCGGGCTGGCCCTGCTGTCCACGTTGGACGGCGACGTGCGGATGGCCCGGCACCACCGGCTGCTGTCCGTGCGGGCGCACCTGCTGGAGAAGACCGGCGACACGGCAGGCGCGTACGAGCACTACCGGCGTGCCGCGAAGGCCACCGCCAGCATCGCCGAGCAGCGATACCTGGAGTCTCGGGCCGGCCGGCTGAGATAGCAGATATCCGACTTGATCCACGATCGGTGATATACCGTGTTCTGCCAGATATCGGAGGAGGCCCCATGACCAGTTCAGGCGCAGCGCCCGATGTGCTCGCCGCGGCGCGCACGATCCTGGCTCCGGCCGAGGACGGCAACCGTCTGGTGCCGATGCTCGCCTCGGGCCGGGCGCCGCGCTCGGTGTTCGCGACCATGGCCGCGGAGGAGACCCGGATCGTGCGCAGCGACTGGCGCAGCCTGCTGACGATCGCCGCGCGCTGCACCGATCCGGAGAGCAGGACGCTGTTCGCCGCGCTGGCCGACGGCGAGGCGCTCGCCCTGACCCGGCTGGCCGGTCTGCGCGCTGCGACCGGCATAGACGACGCCGCGCTCCACGCCTATCAGCCCAAGGCGGGCTGCCAGGCGTATCCGGCCTACATGGCCTGGCTGAGCCTGAACGGCGAGCCGGCGGACGTGATTGTCGCACTGCTCGCGAACTTCGCCGCCTGGGGCGGCTACTGTGCGACGGTCGCCGCAGCCATGCGCGAACACTACGGGTTCGACGACGAGGCGTGCGCCTTCTTCGACTTCTTCGCCGCCCCCGCCCCGGAACTCGAAGCGCAGGCGCTCAAGGCGTTGCAGGCCGGCATCGATGCGGGGCGGCACACCGACGAGGCCTTCACCTACGGCCGGCTGTTCCAGGCGTACGAGCTGATGTTCTGGAACACCATCGCCGACGAGAGCAAGTAGCGTGCGCCGCATGTTTCAGCGCCCTGCGTTTGTCGTCGCAAGGTCCTTGGTCCGGGCCGGCCGGGCGGGCGGCGCCGGCGGCGCAGGCTCGGCCGGGGCGATCCGGGGACGCAGTGTCAGATAGCTGATGACGGCGCAGGCGGCGATCACGGCGATCGTGAGGTACAGGCCGGCGTGGTAACCGGCGAGGAACGCGTCGGGCGCGCCGACCCCGCGGCGCGACGAGTCCGCCTGCACGGAGCGCAGCACGGCGCCGACGACGGTAATGCCGAGCAGGCCGGCGACCTGCCGTGACTCGTTGAGCAGCGCCGAGGCCACGCCGCCGCGCTCCGGCGGGGTCGCGCCGAGCACCGCCACGGTCAGCGGCACGGTCATCAGCCCCGCGCCGAGCCCGTAGAGCAGGAACGCCGCGGTCAGCGCGGAAAGCGACGCGTGCGTGCCGAAGGTCGAGAACACCAGCAGCGCGCTGAGCATGACGACCAGGCCGAGCGAGGTCGCGCGGTGGGCGCCGATCAGGCTGATGACGCGTCCGGAGACCAGGGCCGCGACGGCGAGCAGCACCGCCATCGGCACGAACAAGAGCCCTGCCTTCACCGGCGAGAAGCCGAGCACCGACTGCAGGTAGACCGAGGTGTAGAAGTAGATCCCCATGACGCCGAAGGACCAGCCCATCATCGTCGCGCTGCCGCCGCTGAACACCCGGTGCCGGAACATCGAGAGCGGCACCATCGGGTGCGCCGAGCGCGCCTCGATCGCGAGGAAGGCGCCCAGGCACGCCGCAGCCGTGGCGATCGCGGCGAGGATCGGCGCTGAGGTCCAGCCGCGCGCCTGGCCGTCGATCAGCGCGTAGGTCAGGGCGAACAAGGCGGCTGACGAGGTGGCGAGCCCGGGCAGGTCGAGCCGGCGCGACGCGCTGTGCCCGCGCGATTCCGCCGCGGCGGCGAGGGTGATCGCGAACGTCACGACACCGACCGGGACGTTGATCAGGAAGATCCAGCCCCATCGGGCGTGTTCGCTGATCAGCCCGCCGGCCGCCGGTCCGACGGCGAGGGCCAGGGCGCCGACCGCGCCCCAGATGCCGATCGCGCGCCGGCGCTCGCGGTGGTCGGTGAAGGTCGCCTGCAGCATGGCGAGCGTCGCAGGCATCTGCAGCGCGGCGCCGAGTCCCTGCACGGCGCGGCTCGCGACGAGCAGGTCGCCGCTGCCGGCCAGGCCGGCCGCGAGCGAGGACAGCGTGAAGATCGTCAGGCCGGCCAGGAACACCCGCCGCCGGCCGTAGACGTCGGCGAGCCGTCCGCCGGCGAGCAGCAGCCCGGCGAGGGCCAGCAGGTAGCTGCTGACCACCCATTCGAGCCCTGAGGCGGACAGCCGCAGGTCGCGCTGGATCGTCGGTATCGCGACGTTGACGATGTTGTTGTCGAGGTAGGTCATGAAGGTCGCCAGGCTCATCGCGAGCAGCGTCCACGTGCGTCGGGACATGTCGAGTCCACCCGTCATATACATAGTACCTGTACGTCGTATAGCTCTCGGCAGCATGGTGACCTGTACGCTGTACAATGTCAACCATGGCCACGAAGACGACCGAATCCGAGCGCGAGCGCCTCTCCCGGCAGACCGTCACCGAGCGCGCGCTCGCCATCGCCGACGGCGGCGGGCTCGCGTCGCTGACGATCCGCGGCCTGACCGAGTCGCTCGGCGTCACCGCGATGGCGCTGTACTGGCACTTCCGCAACAAGGACGAACTGCTGGCGGCACTGGCCGAACGCGTGTGGAGCGAGGTCGACACCAGCCTGGACCCCGCCGCTCCCTGGCCGGCGCAGCTGCGTCGACTGATGCAGTCCTACATCAGCGTGCTGCGAGCCCACGCCGCCGCGCCGGATTTGCTCATGCGCGACGCGAACCGCAACCAGCCCGCCCTACGGGTGACCGAGGCGGCGCTGACGGTCCTGCTCGGCGCCGGGTTCGATCCCGACAACGCCTGCGCGATCGCCCGCAGCGGCCTGTGGACCGGCATCACCCTGGTGATCAGCGAGCCCGGCAAGCACCCGGGCGTCCCGGACGAGGAGAAGGCCGAGTACCGGCGCAGGGACCAGCTCGCCCTCTCCCTGCTGCCGGCTTCGACCTTCCCCCACGTCGTCGAGTGCGCCGCGCCGCTGACGGCGTGCGACGACCCCGAGTTCCACTACCGCCTCGGCATCGACATGTACATCGCCGCAGCCGAGGCCATCGCGGCGATCTGAACCGCCGCTCAGGCGGTCGTGTCCGAGGGCGTCTCAGGCTTCGTGTAGAGCACTTCGCGGGACTGCTCCGCGGCGCGGGCGATGCTCTCGGAGATGAAGTCGACGAAGCGGGCGATGTTCTCCAGCCGGGCGGCGGCCGGGGTGGCGGGGCCGAGCAGGCTGACGCCCTGTCGGCAGGCTTCGACCAACTCGGCGTTGGCGCGGACGGTCGCCATCATCGCCTGGTACCAGACGTCGTCGTCGACGACGTAGCGCTCGCGGCGGCGTTCGTCGCGCTCCCGGCGCACCAGGCCCTGGTTCTCGAGGAACGCGACCGACTTGGAGATCGACGCCGGGCTGACCTCGAGGCGCCGGGCGAGTTCGGACGCTGTCAGGCTTCCCGCGTCGGTGGTGTAGAGGCAGACCAGCACCCGGGCCGTCATCTTGGGCAGGCCCGACCGCATCAGGACCGTGGTGAACATCTCCTCGTACTCGCGCACCGCCTCGGCATCGCGTCCGTAGGCCGGCGAGGGCGTCTGCGGCCCCCGGGCGACGACCTGCCTGCGGCGGTGAGCGCGCTGTTCGGTGGCGCGGTGGGCGATGTCGGCGCGGTAGGCGGCGGGACCGCCGTTGCGCATCACCTCGCGCGTGACCGTCGAGGTCGGACGATCCAGGCGCCTGGCGATCTCCGCGTAGGCGAGGCCGTCGGCCAATCCCAGCACGATCTGCTGGCGTTCCTGCTGGGTGAGCCTGCCTCCGGGCATCGCAGCCTCCTTCGTGGTCCGTGGGTGTGCCCAGCATAGCGTTCACTCACAGCCCATTGCAACGCGCTGGGATGCTGACGTTGCATTAGATTCAGGACCGTTGCAACGATTTCTCGACTTCTACCTGCACTAATACTGATCAGGCGCAACACTGTTGTTGCCATAAGCTCGAACGCAACGTAGCGTTTCCAGTGTCAGAAACAGCGGGCCGCAGGGGTCCGCGAAACAGTAGAAGGAGAGCACCATGAACAAGTTCGAGACCTCCGCCCCGATCTCCGTCGTCCTCGCCATCGGCGCGGGCCGCATCCAGTTCATCGCCGCCGACCGGGCCGACACCACGGTCGAGGTCCTGCCCGCGGACGCTTCGAAGGGCCGCGACGTGAAGGCCGCGCAGGAGATCCAGGTCGGATACAGCGGCGGCGTCCTACGGATCGAGGCCGCGCAGGCGAAGAGCCGGGTCCTCGGCAGCTCCGGCAACGTCGAGGTGACCGTCCAGCTCCCGGCCGGCTCCCGGGTCGAGGCGAAGGCGGCCAGCGCCGAGCTTCGCGGCGTCGGGCGGCTCGGCGAGGTCGCCTTCGAGGGCGCACAGGCCACGGTCAAGATCGACGAGGCGGCCGGCGCGCGGCTCGCCCTCCAGTCCGGCGACGTCTCGGTCGGGCGCCTGGGCGGCCCCGCGGAGATCAGCACCCAGAAGGGCGACATCACCGTCGCCGAGGCGATGCGCGGCAAGCTCGAGCTGCGCACCCAGGCCGGCAACATCTCGGTCGGCGCCGCCCGCGGCGTCTCCGCGACCCTGGACGCCGGCACCAGCTACGGCCGGGTCGACAACGCGCTGAAGAACAGCGACGGCGCCGAGTCCGCGCTGAACATCCACGCGACCACGGCCTACGGCGACATCACCGCCCGCAGCCTGTGAGGATCGCCGGCAGCGGCACCGGTACCGGCCGAACAGGGCCGTCAGACCTCTGGTCTGACGGCCCTGAGCCATTTGATCTACCACGGTGGGGTGAATCCTCGTACCGTGGGGGCATGTCCGATCTGGCCGTGTTCGACTTCGAGGCGTTCGTCGACGCGTTCGACGCCGAGCGGCGTTCGCGTGAGCTGGGCTGGTACGAGTTCGCCGACGAGCTGTGGGACCAGTCGGCCGACCTCAACGCAAGCCGGCCGGATGATCATTGCCTGTGCGGGGGCGCGATCTCGCGGCTGCGCGGGCGCGGGGCCGCCTCGTGCCAGTACGCCCTGTTCATGCTCCGCTGGCTCGGGCGGGCGCCGGAGGACTTCCTTACCGGCCCGGTCCGCGACGTCGGCGACACCCGGCTCCCGGAAGCCGGCCCGGACAGCAGGCTGCGCTGGAACCTCAACGAACTTCACGGCGCGCTCAACGAGCAGCGGCAGCGCGAGGGTCTCACCTGGACCAGACTCGCCGACGGGCTCGACTGCACGCCGAGCCGGCTGACCAACCTGCGCACTGCGCGGCTCGCCGACATGGAACTCGCCATGCGCGTCACCCAGTGGCTCAGCAAGCCCGCAGCAGCGTTCATCCATCCAGCGCAGTGGTAGTCCCGCGCGGCGGGATCACTCCCATGTGTCTGACGTGAATAGTAGGTTCGCGCCATGACTGATCTGATCCCAGCGAAGCAGTTCCGGGACGCGGAGGGCGTCGAGGACTGGCGGACGATCTTCGGCGGCGGATGGGCCTGCGCGTACTTCCGCACCGGATCGTTCGCGGCCGGCGTCGAGCTCGTCCGGGCGATCGGCGAGGTCGCCGAGGCCGCGAACCATCATCCGGACGTCGACCTGCGGCCCGAGGGCGTGAGCGTGAAGCTCTTCACCTCCGACTTCGGCGGCCTGAGCGAGCAGGACGTCGCGGTGGCGCAGCAGATCTCCGCGGCCGCCGCCAGGCTGGGCGTGCCCGCCGACCCGAGCGGCGTCCAGCACGTGCAGGTCGCCATCGACGCACTGGTCAGCGCCGACGTGCAGCCCTTCTGGGTGGCCGTGCTGGGTTACGGGTCGTTCGGCGAGGAGGACGTGATCGACCCGCTGCGGCGCGGGCCGACATTCTGGTTCCAGCGGATGGACGCGCCGCGGCCGCAGCGCAACCGGTTCCACATCGACGTGTACCTTCCGCACGACCAGATCGAGGCGCGGATCGCCGCGGCGCTGGCCGCCGGCGGCAGGATCGTCAGCGACGCGCACGCGCCGGGCTGGTGGACCCTTGCCGACGCCGAGGGCAACGAGGTCGACCTCGCCGTCTGGGAGTAGCGAAGGCCGGGGCGCAGAGAGCAGAGCAGCCGTGCCCCGCGTCCTT
>DASYAE010000070.1:0-3522 GCA_036501535.1 Actinocrinis sp.
GGACATCGGCGTGTTCTGGGATGCCGTCGTGCACGATCTCGGCATCGAGTTCCGCACGCCGTACTCGCAGGTGGTGGACCTCGCCCGCGGCATCGAGTACCCCGAGTGGTTCACCGGCGGCACGATCAACATCGTCGATGCGGCCCTGGGGCGCTGGAAGGGCGCCACGCCCGGCGCCACCGCGGTCGTCCACGAGGCTGAGGCCGGGACCGTGAGGCGGCTGACGTTCGCCGAGCTCGACGACCGGGTTGCCCGGGTCCGGGCGGGACTGCGCGCCCGGGGCATCGGCAAGGGCGACGCCGTGGCGATCTACCTGCCGATGACGCCGGAGGCGGTGGTCGCGACGTACGCCGTAGCGAGCATCGGGGCGATGGTGGTCCCGCTCTTCTCCGGCTTCGCCCCGGCCGCGATCGCCTCGCGGATCCAGGACGCGGACGCCAAGGCGGTTATCACCGCAGACGGTACGACGCGCCGGCGTCGTACCGTGCTGCTGAAGCCGCAGGTGGACGAGGCGCTGAAGGCGTGCCCCGGCGTGGAGTTCGTCGCCCTGGTGGACAACGTCGGCGAGACCCTCACGCTCGAGCCCGGCCGCGACGTCCGGTGGAGCGAACTGCTGGCGGCGGACCCGGACCCGCAGGTCGAGCCGACCTCGGCCTCGGACGTGCTGCTGCTGGCCTACACGTCCGGGACGACCGGCCGGCCCAAGGGGGCGGTGCACACGCATGCCGGCTTCCTGGTCAAGGTGGCCAGCGAGGTGGCGTACGGCTTCGAGATGGCGCCCGGCCGGACGTTCTGCTGGATTACCGACATGGGCTGGATCATGGGGCCGCTGTCGATCTTCGGCGCGCATGCCTGCGGCGGCACCCTGCTGCTCTACGAAGGCTCCCCGGACGTCCCGGACACCAGCCGGCTCTGGCGCCTCGTCGAGCGGCACGGCGTGTCGATGCTCGGCGTCTCGCCTACGCTGATCCGGACGTTGCGGGCCGCCGGCACCCGTCCGGCCGGCGACCTGTCGTCAGTCCGGGTCCTGGGATCGACGGGCGAGCCCTGGGACCCGGAGTCCTACGAGTGGCTGGCCCGGGACGTCTTCGGCGGCAGGGTTCCGGTGGTCAACTTCTCCGGCGGCACCGAGGTGGGCGGCTCGTTCCTGTGCCCCTACGCGGTGGAGGAGATCCACAGCTGCTCCCTGGGCGGTCCGGCGCTGGGCATGGACGTCGACGTGGTCGATGACGACGGCCGGTCGCTGCGCGGCAGCGTCGGCGAGCTCGTCTGCCGCCAGCCCTGGCCGTCGATGACGCGCGGGGTCTGGAAGGACGACGAGCGCTACCGTGAGGCCTACTGGTCGACGTACCCCGGCCTGTGGCGGCACGGGGACTACGCCCTGGCGGACGAGGCCGGCTGGTTCATCCTCGGCCGGTCCGATGACGTGATGAACGTGGCCGGCAAACGCGTCGCCCCGGCGGAGATCGAGGCGGTGCTCGCGACCGACGCCGCCGTCGCCGAGTCCGCGGTCGTCGGGATCCCGGACGCGACCAAGGGCGAGGCGGTCTGGGCCTTCTGGGTACGACGGCCCGGCGCGACGGACACGGACGGCGACCGGGACGACAGGATCGTGTCGGCGCGGCTCACCGCGCTGGTGGCCGCCCAGGTGGGCAAGCCGTTCGCGCCTGCGCGCGTGGTCCGCGTCGGTCAGCTGCCAAAGACCAGGTCGGCCAAGATACTGCGCCGGGCGATCCGCGCGGCCGTGCTCGACACCGATCCCGGCGATCTGTCCGGGGCCGAGAACCCGGAGGCCGTCGAGGACATCCGGTCCCAGGTCAAGGAACTGCGATGATGCGGTGGCAGCTGTCCGAGGAGCAGGACGCCTACCGGCAGTCCTTCGGCGCCTGGCTCGCCGACGTGGCGCCCCGCGAAGTGGTGCGCCGATGGCTCGACGGCGGCGACGGGGCGCAGTTTGCCGAGCGGCTGGCCCGCGACGGATGGGCCGGCGTCGGCGTGCCGGAAGCCCTCGGCGGACAGGGCGGCGGGCTCGTCGAGCTGGCCCTCACGGCCGAGCTGCTCGCCGGCGCGAGCGCTCCGTCCGCCACCTGGCTAGCGACCGCGCTCGCCGTACCCGCGCTCGGCTCCGGGACGGACGTCGCCGCCTTCGAGGGTGAGCACGCGGCGTTGCTGTCCCCGGCCGACGCGATCCCGGGTGCGGGGCCCCGCCTGAGGATCGACGGCGAGGGGCGTCTGCACGGGGCCGTCCCGCACGTGCTCGCCGGTGACCTGGCGGCGCGGTTCGTGGCGGTGGTCGACGGCCCCCCCGGCTCACCGTGCCTGCGTCTGGTGTCGGCGGGGGCCGGAGTGCGGACGCAGACCCGCCGGCTGCTCGACCGGAGCCGGTCGGTGGCCGACGTCGTGATCGAGGGCGCGCCGTCCGGGCAACTCGATGTCGATGCGAGGGAATTCCTCGCGGGCTGCGCCGCGCGCGCCGCCGTACTGGTGGCCGCGGACTCGCTGGGAGCGATGACGCGGATGCTCGACCTGGCCGTCGAGTACAGCAAGCAGCGCCACCAGTTCGGCGTACCGATCGGCTCGTTCCAGGCCGTCAAGCACGCCGCCGCGACGATCCTGGTCGAGGTCGAGGCCGCCCGGTCGGCGGTGTACTTCGCCGCGGCGTCGGTGGACGCCGGCGGCCCGCAATCGGCGCTGCACGCGGCGGCCGTGAAGGCGCAGGTCACCGCGGTCGGCGCGCGGGTGGCCGACAGCGCGCTGACCTTGCACGGCGCGATCGGCTACACCTGGGAGCACGATCTGCAGCTGTTCTACAAGCGGGCCAAGCTCGACGAGTACCTGTACGGCGGCCCGGCGGCGTGGAACGAGCGGATCGCCGACGGACTCAGACTGGTGCTCGTCTAGTTTATGGTCAGTCCATTTGCTATTGTCGTACCAATGAGGCGAGAAAGGAGTGTCCCCGGTGGACTTTGAGCTCTCCGACGACCAGGCGACGATCCGCCGCGCGGTCGCCGAGCTGGCCGCCAAATTCGACGACCAGTACTGGCTGGAAAAGGACGCGGCGCACGAGTTCCCCACCGAGTTCTACCAGGCCTTTGCCGACGGCGGCTGGCTCGGGATCACGATTCCGGAGGAGTACGGCGGGCATGGTTTCGGCATCACCGAGGCGGCGCTGCTGCTGGAGGAGGTGTCGGCCTCCGGCGCCGGGATGAACGGCGCGAGCTCGATGCACCTGTCGATCTTCGGCATGCACCCGGTGATCGTGCACGGGTCGGAGGAGATGAAGCGGGAAAACCTTCCGCGCATCGTCAACGGCGACCTGCACGTGTGCTTCGGCGTCACCGAGCCCGGCGCGGGCCTGGACACCACGCGGATCACGACGTTCGCCAGGCGGGACGGCTCGGACTATGTCGTCAACGGACGCAAGGTGTGGATCTCCAAGGCGATGGAGTCGGAGAAGGTCCTGCTGCTCACCCGGACGACCAGGTTCGAGGACGTCGCGAAGAAGACGGACGGGCTGACCCT
>DASYAE010000071.1:0-10303 GCA_036501535.1 Actinocrinis sp.
GGAAAGCCTGCGCGGCCCTGGGCCGCCGCCGGGACGGCCGGCGGCGGCCGATCGTCGGCGCGTCCTCAGCCCCACTGCCCCGGCTGGTAGTCGCCGCCCGGGTTCTTCAGCAGCGCGTTGAACCGGTTGTACGCGTTGATCACGGAGATGGTGACCACCAGCGCGGCGAGCTGGTCGGTGTCGTAGTACTTGGCCGCGTTCGCCCACGTCTCGTCGGAGACCCCGGCGGCGCCGTCCGCGAGGCGGGTGCCCTGCTCGGTCAGCTCCAGCGCGGCCCGCTCGGCCTCGGTGAAGACGTTCGCGTCCCGCCACGCCGCCACCAGGTTGATCCGCACCGGGGTCTCGCCCTCGTGCGCGGCGTCCTTGGTGTGCATGTCGGTGCAGACCGAGCAGCTGTTGATCTGGCTGGCCCGGATCAGCATCAGGTTCGCGGTCCCCTTCGGCAGCAGGTCCTTCGGCACGGAGCCCGCCGCCGCGTTGATGTGCCGGACGAACTTCTGCAGGATCTGCGAGCTGGTGAAGTCGATGCGCGCGTCCATGGTCATGGTGCGTCCTTCCGTACCTGTGATCTGTGCTTATCCGTTGACAGCACTACGACGTCCGGGGGAAGGGGAAGGTAACGCCGACCGCGAGATTTTTCCCGCATTCGGGTGCGGCGGGATAACGTCGACACGCGCGTTACCTCCTTGGCGCGTGGTGCGTCGTGATAGCGGCACCGCACGCGCTCGCACCCGCACCGGAGGGACCGTGGCCGAAGAAGAAGAGCTCGCCGCCGAGTTCGAGACCCATCGCCCCTATCTGCACGCGATCGCGTACCGCATCCTCGGCTCGCACGCGGACTCGGACGACGCCGTGCAGGAGGCGTGGCTGCGGCTGGCCCGCACCGGCCGTGAGGGCATCGATGACCTGCGCGGCTGGCTGACCACCGTGACCGGACGGATCTGCCTGGACGCGCTGCGCCGCCGCGGGGTCCGCGGCGAGCAGCCGCTCGAGCTCAGCGTCGGGCTGCTGCCGCGCGACGCGGTCGAGGACTCCTCGGTCGGACCGGAGGACGAGGCGCTGCTCGCGGACTCCGTCGGCCTCGCCCTGTACGTCGTCATGGACGCGCTCACCCCGGCGGAGCGGGTCTCGTTCGTCCTGCACGACGTGTTCGACGTCCCGTTCGACGCGATCGCGGGCGTCCTCGGCCGGAGCACCGCGGCCACCAAGATGCTGGCCAGCCGGGCCCGCGGGCGGCTGAAGCTGGGAGCGCCCGAGGCCGGAGGCCACGCCGCGGCCCGGGGCGTCGTCGACGCCTTTTTCGCGGCGATCGGCCGCGGCGACCTCGAGGGGCTGCTCGCCGTGCTCGCCCCGGACGTGGAGCTCAGGTCGCAGGGTCCTGACGGCAGCGCCCTGGTCAGCGGTTCGCGCAACGTCGCCGCCCAGGCGCGGGCAGGCGCGCGCCCCGGCTCGGTGCGCCACCCGGTGCTCGTCGACGGCGTCCCGGGCGTCCTCATCACGATGGACGGCCGGCCGGTCACGGTCATCGCGTTCACCGTCGCACACGACGCGATCATCGCGATCCGCGTGCTGACCGACCCGGACCGGCTGGCCCAGGTCGTCCCCTCGTGGGTCGGGTGACCCGGTGGCGCCGCGGAACGACGGCAGCGCCGGCGGGCACGTCCTCGACCGCAGCGCCTGGGAATCGCTGCACGGCCACCACGCCCGGTTCGCCGAGCGCAACGGCCGGGCCGCGCGCTACCAGCCCGACGTGGCGCCCTTCGCAGCGCTCGAGGACAGTCGGGATCCGCGGGCGTGGGCCGACCTGTCCGAGCTGGTCGGCCCGGGCGGCCGGGCGTCGCTGCACGGCCTAAGCCAGTGGCCTGACAACTGGGAGCCGGTCGTGCACGCCGCAGCGGTGCAACTGGTCGGCGCCGACGCGGGGGCGGGGACCGCGCCGACCGCGCCGGCAGCGCGGGCCGACCCGGCCGACCCGGAGGCGGTGCCGCTCGGCCCCGGCGACGTGCCGGAAGTGCTCGACCTGATAGCCCGCACCGAGCCGGGGCCGTTCCTCGAACGAACCATCGAGCTGGGCACATACCTCGGCATCCGGCGCGACGGCGCGCTGGTCGCCATGGCCGGCGAGCGGCAGCATCCTCCCGGCTGGACCGAGATCAGCGCAGTGTGCACCGACCCGGCGTATCGCGGCCGGGGCTTGGCCGGCCGGCTGGTGCGGGCACTCGTGGCGGGCATCGCGCAGCGCGGGGAGACGCCGTTCCTCAACGTCCGGGACAGCAATCCCGAGGCGATCAGGCTCTACCGGGCGCTCGGCTTCGCGCCGCGGCGTCAGACCACGTTCACGATCCTGGCCCGGCGCTGAACTCTGAGTCGCCCGTCACGCGACGACCCGGCGGCTGAGTCTGAGCAGGTATTCCCTCCGGTTCAGCGGATTGAGATCGGTGCGGCGGCGGCCGGGCGGCTCGCCGGGCACGTCCTGGTACCGGTCGAACGCCGCCTCCACGACGCCGGCCCCGCGGGTGAGCGTGGGCAGCTTCTGTTCGAGGTCGTGCACGCGCCCGGCCGGGATGTCGCCCTCGATCCGGCAGGTCGCGCCGCTCGTCGCCGACCGGCGTGGCACGGCCCTGAGTCTGGCGAGCACCGGGAGCATCGTGCCGAACGTGTCCGCGGGCACCTCGGCGCAGAAGCGCTGGATCGGCTCCTGGACGATCGTGCCGGCCTGGCGCAGCGCGTCCATCAGCACCAGCGGGGTCAGCTGGCGGAAGTCGCCGGCGGTACTCGAGATGTTCTTGTCGAACGTCGCGTGCATCGCGCTCTGCCGCGGCCAGTAGTGCGAGTAGGTGAGCGTCACTTGAACGTCCCTCACCTGCCAGCCGTGCAGCCCCTCCCGCAGCGTCGCGTGCACGGTCTCCTCGACCGCCTTGTGGAAGGAGAACGGCAGCGACCCGAGTTCGATCTCGTATCCGAAGCGCACGCCGGTGCCCGGCCCGCCCGGCTCGACGCGCAGCCCGATGCCGGCCAGGAACGGGTTGTCGCCCTGCTTGATCCGCTCCTCCGCCTTGCCGACGCCGACCACCCGCTCGACGCAGATCGTCGTGGTCGGGCGGAAGTCCGCTGCGACGCCGAACTGCTCGGCCAGCGTCGCCTGGATGACCTCCTTCTGCACCTCGCCGTAGAGCGAGACGGAGATCTCCCGGCGCGCGTCGTCCTGGCGCACGTTGATCAGCGGGTCCTGCTCGGCGAGCAGCGTCAGCGCCGGGTGCAGCCGGGCGTGGTCGCCGGCCGTGCGCGGCACGACGACCGTCTCCAGGGTCGGCGGGGAGAAGTAGTGCCTGCGGGCGCGATCGGCAGCGGGGTCGTCCGGCGCGCCCGGCGCGTCGTCCGCGCCGGCGACGACGTCGCCGATCCGGATGCCGATCAGCCCGCGCAGCTTCGCGATGCTCCCGGCGGCGGCCTCGCCGCGCGGCGCCGGACCGCCGGGTTCGAACACGTCGATCGAGGTCACGCGTCCGTCCGAGCGGCGTCCGTTTGCAGGCTGTCCGTTCACAGGCTGTCCGTCGTCGCCTGCGCCGAAGCGGACTCGGTCGCGCACGCGCAGCGTCCCGGAGAACATGCGCACGAAGGCGATCGGCTCGCCGGCCGGTCCGCGCTCCATCTTGAACACCGCGCCGCGCGCCGGGCCGTCGGCGGCGTCCGGCGCCGTCGTAGGCAGCAGCCTCCTGATTCCCTGCAGGAGCTCCGGCACGCCCGCTCCGGTGATCGCGGAGCCGAAGAAAACCGGGTGCAGCCGGGCGCGGCGCGACTGCGCGGCGAGCGTGCGCAGCAGGCGGCGCGCGGTCACGCCGACCTCGTCTGCGACGTACGCGGCGAGCAGGTCGTCGTCGAGGGCTGTGAGCCGGTCGAGCAGGCGGGTGCGGAACGGCGCGTCGTCGCGGGCGTCGAAGGGCACGAACTCGGCCCGCGCGGTGCCGGGGTCCCGCAGCCCGCCCAGCGCCAGGATCTGCGGCGTGAGCAGTTCGGCGATGTCGCCGAGCAGCGACTCGTACTGCGCGCCGCGCCGGTCGATCTTGTTGACGAACAGCAGCGTCGGGATGCGCAGGCGATGCAGGACGCGCATGAGCACGCGTGTCTGCGGCTGTACGCCCTCGACCGCCGAGATGACCAGCACCGCGCCGTCGAGCACGCCGAGTGCGCGCTCGACCTCCGCGATGAAGTCGGAGTGGCCGGGGGTGTCGATCAGGTTGACCGACACGCCGTCGAGGTCGAACGAGGCGACGGCGGCTTTGATGGTGATGCCGCGGCGGCGCTCCAACTCGAGCGAGTCGGTGACGGTGCTGCCTGCATCGACACTGCCGATCTCGCCGATGGCGCCGGTGGCGTGCAGCAGGCGTTCGGTCAGGCTGGTCTTACCGGCGTCGACGTGAGCCAGGATGCCGAGGTTCAGCGAGCGCGCGGCTCGCCGGGTTTGCGCAGATCGCAAGGGTCTTCATGTCCTTGATGGCAGGGGGATAGGCCACGGGATGGGACATGAAAGCCGCTCGCATCTCGACTCCAGGGATCGGGGTTTGGATGGGAGAACTACAGCAGCAGCACCCGGCGTCGGGCAACCGGTTTTCCGCCGGATGGCGCTGTCGATGGCGCTGCCGCCGCGACGCCGTGGAGCCGACCGGGTGAATCGGTCGGCTCCGCGGCGCGGGCGGTTGCGCCGAACGGGTGGTCTCAGCCGCGGAACCTGCGGATGCGCCAGAAGCAGGCGGCGGCCAGCAGCGCGCCGAGGACGGCGTACAGGGCGGTCTCGATCCACTGCAGCGGCCAGTATCGGGCCGCGGGCTGATAGGTGATGTCAACATGCAGATCAAGCGGCGCGAGGCAGGCGCCGAGGGAGCCGTAGCCCATCGAATCGCCCTTGCCCTGGCCCTGCCGCGACGGGCCCTGGCCGAACGTCCGGTTCCAGCAGGTGGCGACCTCGCTGCTGGGGACCGGCCGGCCGGCGCCGCCCAGCACCGGGCTCTCGGACAGGACCCAGGCGCCGGCCTGGCCGGCCAGGTCGATGGTCACCGGGCCGGTCGGCGCGTCGGAGCTGTCGGCCCTTTGGGCCTGGCTCGCCATCGTGCTCTGGTTGATCGCCACGGCGTCGGTGGTCGCGGGCATCAGGTGCGGCCGGACTGCGGCGGTCACCAGGATCTGGACGACGATGAATATCGCGAGGGTGGCGGCCATCGCCGGTACCGTGCGTCGGACCAGCAGCCCGAGGGCGACTCCGAGCGTGAAGGCGAAGGCGGCATAGCCGAGCGGCGTGACGTCGCGGGCGTTGAACGCCTGGGTGCCCCAGCGGTTGCCGGATGCGGCGTCGAGCGGGCCGGCCCACCAGGTCAGCAGAAGGCTGAGCAGGCCGGCCGTGGCGACGGCGGCGAGCGCGACGCCGGCGAGCTTGGCCGCGAGCCAGCGCGTGCGGGTCACCGACTGATTCCAGACCAGGTGGTGGGTCCCGCGCTCGAGCTCCCCGGCGATCAGCGGGGCGCCCCAGAAGATCCCGGCCAGGGCCGGTGCGCCCAGCACGAGGTATTCGAGCAGCTGCCGCGGGCCGCTGTAGTCGGTCTGCAGCCCGTTGAGCACCCCGAAGCAGGAGTTCTGCGGAACGCAGGAGGCCAGGTCGGCGGCGTAGGCGTGCCGCAGCTGATTCCCGGTGACCAGCAGGTAGGCGGCGGCCGCGGCGAGGATGACCGCGGCTACGAGGGCTTGGGCGCGGAACTGACGCCAGGTCAGCCAGATCATCGCGCACCCTCCAGGTAAGTCAGCACCAGGTCTTCCAGACTCGTCGGGGTGCCGGTGCCCGCAGCTTCCTGATGCGCGGCCATGATCCGGTCGACCGGGCCGGCCAGCCGCACCCGCGAGGAGACGAGCACGATCAGGTAGTCGCAGGCCTGTTCGAGGTCGGAGATCAGGTGCGAGGAGAGGATGACGGCGGTGCCGTGCTGCGCCGCGGATTCGGTGAGCTGCTTGAGGAATCCGCGCCGGGCGAGCGGGTCGAGGCTGGCCACCGGCTCGTCCAGGATGAGCAGGTCCGGCCGCTTGCCGGCGGCGAGCATCAGGGCGAGCTGCGCGCGCTGGCCGCCGGAGAGCCGCCCGGCCTTCTGCGCCGGGTCCAGGTCGAGCTGCGCGATGCGCTGCTCGGCGAAGCCCTGGTCCCAGCGGCCGTTCAGCCGCGCGCCGAGCCGGAGGTGGTCGGCGATGGAAAGGTGCGGATACACCGGGGCGTCCTGGGCGAGGAAGCCGACCCGGGCGAGCTGCTCCGGACCCGAGCCGGGGGTTCCGCCGAGCACGCTGATGCTGCCGGAGGTCGGGCTCATGATCCCGCAGGCGAGCTTGAGCAGCGTGGACTTGCCGGCGCCGTTCGGGCCGACGAGGCCGACCACGTGTCCGGGCGGGATGTCCAGCGTGCAGTCGGTCAGCGCCCGGCGCCGCCCGTACTGCATGCCCAGCGCGCGGGCTTCCAGAACCGGGGCCGGGGTCATCGCTCCTCCCCGTGCGCCAGCAGCGGGACGAGGTACTGGGCGTCGGGGCTGCCCCAGCCGGTGACCGGGTCCCAGCCGGGCCCGGCGGTGTAGCCCTCGAAGACGCCGGTGGCCGAGATCACCGAGTTGTCGCCGGTGACGACGTCGTGGAAGGCCTGGTGGTAGGCCGGGCCGCGGGCGATGCTGTAGAGGGCGGGGTTGACGAAGCCGAGATGCCGGCCGGCCGCCTGGTCGGCCAGGGCGATCACGCCGGCCCACAGCGGGGTTGAGGCGCTGGTGCCGGTGGCGGCCCGGAATTCGCCGTCGCTGTACTCCAGCGCCATGGCGGTGTCGGAGTCCGCGTTGGCGGACACGTCGGGGACGCCGCGGCCGACGCCGGCCCGCGGCAGGCCGTTCTGGTAGTCCGGCCGGGGAAACAGGGTGCTGTAACCGCCGCCCGAGGCGTCGTCGCCCCCGTTCCAGGCCATCTCGCCCAGGTAGCCGCCGTCCGGGCGGGCCGCAGCCAGCATGGTGCCGCCGACCCCGAGCACCAGCGGATCGGAGGCGGGCAGGCTGACCTGCACCGGCGGCCCGTCGTCAGCGATCGCGCCGCTGTCGCCGGAGGAGGCGACGACCGTGACGCGCTGCTGCGCGGCCTGTTCCAGCGCAGCGTTCATCGAGGCGGCCTCGGCGCCGGTCAGGACGTGCTCGCCGGCGCTGGCGCTGATCGAGACCACGGCGGCGTGCAGGCCGGTCGCGGTCTGGATCACCTGGGTCAGCGCGGCGGCGAGGCTCGCGGTGTCCGTGACGGCGCTCTGGGGGATGAGCACGACCTCGAGCGTGGCCCCGGGGGCGATGGCGTGCACCATCTCGGTGTCCGTGACCTCTTCATCGTTCGCGAGGTAGGGCGTCGCGGAGCCGGCGAGAGTGTTCACGACCCGCAGGCCGGCCGGCCGCAGACCGAACGTGCCGTCGAACGCGGCCAGATCCTGGCGGATGTCAGTAAAGTCGGACCCGGTCTCGGCCTCCTCGGGCAGGACCACGGTCTCGCCGCTGCCGTCGATTCCCTGGCCGAGCAAGGGCGCGACGCCGTAAGCCGTCTGATACGCCTGGGGGCTGTAGCAGGGTAAGGACTTCAATCCGGGCGGCGCGCAGTTCAGCGGCGCGGCCGCGGCGGCGAGCCACGGCCAGCGGCGAGGGCGTCGCTGCCGCAGCGCGAATTGCGATCGGTTCAGCAGGGCTCTGCTGGTGCGTTGTGCCTTCATGGCAGCCAGCGTCCCGGCCGGCAGCGGAAGGCACGCCACGCCCCGGAGGGAGCGCGGGTCACTCCTTGGAGGGATATGCCGGAGGGCGCGCCCCGATAGCCTGCGAAGCGTGCTGGACCGTATGCGACCCAAGACCTGGGGGCTTTCAGGCAAGCTGATCGCCTCCTACATCCTCGTCACGATCGCCGCCGTCGTGCTCGTCGAGGCACTCGTGCTCGGCTTCCAGGTGCCCCAGATGGTCAGCGGCGTCCAAGTGCAGGACCAGCTTCAGACGGAGGTGGACGCCACCGCGCAGACCTACGGCCAGCAGCTCGCCGAGCGTTATCCCGAGGGCGTGCCGCCCGGCACCGTGCTCGGCGACCGCAGCAAGCAGGTGCGGCCGGGGCAGATCGAGCCGACCTCGGACGGCGGCACCCTGAGTGTCCCCGCGCTGACCGGCCCGATTCCGAGCGGCCAGGCGATCACCGCGGTCGTGGCGATCGCCGCCGACGGCACGGTCGTCGCATCCTCAGCACCGTCCCGGTATCCGGCTGGCGAGGCGGCGGCCAGCGAGCTACCCGCCCCCGCCGGCGTGGCGATCGGCGGCGGCACCATAAAAACCGGGAGCCTGGCCACGCAGTATGGCAACGTCCTGTGGACAGTCTGGTCTGCTGGCCGCGCCGGCGTCGGCAAGGCATCGGCCGGAGTGCCAGCGGCCGCCGCAGCCGTCTATGCCCAGGCGCCGTGGTCCCCACCCAGGTTCGTCAATCCCGTCCGCGCATGGAGCGAGCTGAGCCGGCTCAACGGAGACAGCGTCCTGCTGCTGGCGTCCCCCTCCGCGCTGTTCATAGCGATCGTGCCGGTCGGCGTACTGTTCGGCCGGCTGGCCACGCGGCGCCTGGTCCGCAGAGTACGCCGCCTAGAACAAGCCACCCTCGCAGTCGCGGACGGCGACTACACCGTGGCCCTACCCGCCTCCGGCCGGGACGAGATAGGCCGGCTGGAGACGAACTTCAGCACCATGACACGCCAGCTCGGCTCAGCCCTGGACGCCGAGCGGCAGCGGGCCACCGGCGACGCGCGCGCCGCGGAACGAGCCCGGATCGCGCGCGAGATCCACGACGCGATATCCCAGCACCTGTTCGGCCTGCGGATGATCGCCGCCGGAATGCGCCGGGCCGACCCGGAGAACAGACAGGCGCAGGCAATCGAGTCGATCAGCGAGGAGGCGCTGCGCGATATGCAGGCCCTGCTGATCGAGCTACGCCCGGCAGGACTGGACGGCGCCGGGCTCGCCCCGGCCCTGCAACAGGTCTGCGATACCTACCACCACCGGCTCGGCGTCAGTGTCGATGCGAACCTGGAGGCCGTAGCAGTGCCCGAGATCGTCGAACACGCACTGCTGCGCATCGCCCAGGAGGCGTGCGCCAACGCCGTCAGGCACGGCAACACCCGACACCTCGCCGTGTCCCTGGCCCATAACAACGGCCACGTCGAACTCGCCGTGCGCGACACCGGCACCGGCTTCGACCCGGCCGCACAGCACGCCGGCTCCGGACTGGCCCACATCCGCGACCGCGCCAAAGAAGTCGGCGGCACCGTGCAGATCAACAGCGCGCCCGGACGCGGTACGGAGCTCACCGTCCGGGTGCCGGTCTCATGACGGTCCGCGTGGTGATCGCCGACGACCACCGAGTCGTGCGCGACGGCCTGTGCTATCTGCTCGGCCAGGAACCAGACATCGAGGTGGCCGGCGAGGCCGGAGACGGCCGGCAAACGATCGACATAGTCGCCGCCACCCGCCCGGACGTGCTCCTCCTCGACCTCTACATGCCCGGACTTGACGGGCACGCAGTGATCGCAGCACTGCGCGACACCCCGCACCGGCCCGCCGTAGTCGTGCTCACCTCCGCCGCCGACGACGAGCACTTGGTCCGCGCCATGCACGCCGGCGCGACCTCCTACCTGCTAAAGACCGCTCCCGCCGAGCACGTCATCGCCGCAGTCCGGGACGCCGCAGTAGGGACCGCCAGCCTCAGCCCCGAACTGCTCACCCAGCTCACCCGGGCACTACGCCGCCCCGCGCCCCCGGACCCGTTCGACCCGCTCTCGCCGCGCGAGCGCGAAGTACTCCAACTGATCGCCCGCGGCCACAGCAACCGGCAGATCGCCAGGAGCCTGGAGATCGGCGAGCAGACCGTCAAGACCCACGTCCGCAGCATCCTGACGAAACTCGGCCTACAGGACCGCGTCCAAGCTGCGATCTTCGCCTTGCGCCACCAGCCGTCCGGAACGCAGCCTTCTAACAAAACTTAGCCGCGCACTTTCCCCGACGCTGGAACTCGGCCACGGCAGTGGGTTCGCTGGAACTCGAGGCGACCGCGGGGCCTGCTAGGCCAGTTGAGCACAGCGCAAGACGACCGCGGCAACCGGTCCGTGGTGATCCGTCGCGTGACTCGAAGTAGTCCAGAACACGTGGTCGCGGCGGATTGCCACGGGCATCTTTTGACCTCAAATCCGCTACGCACTTGGCCAAAGACCAAAGGCGAGTTTTCAGTCAAAAGCACC
>DASYAE010000072.1:0-12666 GCA_036501535.1 Actinocrinis sp.
GTTGTTGTTGCCCGGCGACGGAGCCTGCGCCTCGTTATTGCTCCAATGCCACCACGCATCAATCGGCGCCCCATCACCGATACACGCAAACCACCCCTGATACCCCACCGTGACCTTACCGACCACATCACCCGGCGCACTAACCGCCGGCGTGGCGGCCGTGGCCGACGTCGCCGCGGCGATCCCTCCGGCGACCGACCCGATCACCGGGAGCCCGGCCGCGGAGACCAGCAACTGCCTGCGGGTGACACCCATAACCGCTTTCCTTCCAGACACGAACCGCCGGGCGGCCGCATCGGGCGACCTCACCGGCACTGACGGCTGATATTCAGGTGGAGCAACACCGGTCAGGCGTGCTCGGGATCCGACGCAGCAGCGGAACGGCGGGGCCGACCGGCCGTTCCCCAGCATGCTGACGCGCCGATCAGCGGTTCGCCGGGCAAGGAGCAGTGCTCAGGAAAGCGCTCTCCAGGTCGCAAGTGAAGCGGCAGCCCGCGATCGTGTCAAGGGCGGAAACCGGCCAAAGCGGATCGGCCGGGCGACGGCGGACAGAGCCCGGATACAGCGGCGGAAGAACAATGGTCTGTGATGCTGAGGGCGCGCCAGGTCGGCTCGGACCGAGCGCGGCCCGGCCCGAAAGGTCGGAAGTCTGGCTTCAGCAGGACGGATCCGTCCGGCTGGGGAACGGGATCCGGCATTCGAGGCCGCACATCGTCCGAGAACTCAACCGGGTAAGCCGGCAGTGCTCATATGGAGCAAGAAGCGATCGCGCCACGCGGCACAAGCTCCTGCCACAGCCGGGCCTTTGCCAATTTTTGACCGATGATCTACCAAACTTGGCGTAAGACATCCGAGGAATGCGACTCGCCTCCGGTTGCGGCTGCGGCAGAGCGGCTGCGTGCACTGAGACAGTAAGACGCCCTCGGGGAGCCGACCCGCCACCGCTGCTGCCGCTGTGAGGGTCGGCGACCGCCGCACCCGGGAGAGCGCGTTCCAGCACCCGTCTCGAGGCCAGAGCCTCGGTCGACGACGACGTTCACCGGTCTGGCCGACGCGTTCCTCCGTCTGGGGGTATAGCGGACGGATTGTCAGGTTCATGGCGTTACGCAATGCAGCGCTCGGGTATGCGCCGACGGGTCGCCCGATCGTTCGATCTTCGAGGAGCCGCCATGGCAGACGCAGCGAGCAACCACCGCGGCGCGGACCGGCGCCACGACCCGAAGGACGAGCAGCTCGAGCACGCGCGGGTGCGGCCCGACGGGACGCCGCAGACCACCGACCAGGGCGTGCGGGTCGACGACACGGACAACTCGCTGCGCGCCGGCGAGCGCGGCCCGACGCTGCTGCAGGACTTCCACTTCCGGGAGAAGATCACCCGGTTCGACCACGAGCGCATCCCCGAGCGGGTGGTGCACGCGCGCGGAGCCGGGGCCTACGGCTACTTCGAGCTGACCGACTCGCTGGCCGAGTTCACCTGCGCCGAATTCCTGGGCGAGCCGGGCCTGCGCACGCCGGTGTTCGTGCGCTTCTCCACCGTGCAGGGCCCGCGCGGCTCCGCCGACACGGTGCGCGACGTGCGCGGCTTCGCCACGAAGTTCTACACCCGCGCGGGGAACTACGACCTGGTCGGCAACAACATGCCGGTGTTCTTCATCCAGGACGCGGTCAAGTTCCCCGACTTCGTGCACGCGGTCAAGCCCGAGCCGCACAACGAGATCCCCACCGGCGCCTCCGCGCACGACACGTTCTGGGACTTCTGCTCGCTGCAGCCGGAGTCGACGCACATGCTGATGTGGGTGATGTCCGACCGCGCCATCCCGCGCAGCTACCGGACGATGCAGGGCTTCGGCGTGCACACATTCCGCCTGGTCACCGCGGACGGCCGGGGCACGTTCGTCAAGTTCCACTGGCGGCCGAAGGCCGGCGTCGCGTCCCAGGTGTGGGACGAGGCGCAGATCACCGCCGGCCGGGACCCGGACTTCCACCGGCGCGACCTGTGGGACGCGATCGAGGCGGGGCTGTACCCGGAGTGGGAGTTCGGCGTGCAGCTGGTGCCCGAGCAGGACGAGTCGGCCTTCGACTTCGACCTGCTCGACCCGACGAAGATCATCCCGGAGGAGCTGGTGCCGGTGCGCACGGTCGGCCGGATGGTGCTGGACCGCAATCCGGACAACTTCTTCGCCGAGACCGAGCAGATCGCCTTCCACACCGCGAACGTCGTGCCCGGCATCGACTTCAGCAACGACCCGCTGCTGCAGGGCCGCAACTTCTCCTACCTGGACACCCAGCTGATCCGGCTCGGCGGCCCGAACTTCGCGCAGCTGCCGGTCAACCGCCCGCTGGCGCCGGTGCGGCACAACCAGCGCGACGGCTACGGCCAGCACGCGGTGTACCCGGGGCCGAGCTACGCGCCGAACTCGCTCGGCGGCACCGAGGTCGCCGAGCCGGACACATCAGGGGTCTACCGGCACTACCAGCAGCGCGTCGACGGCGCCGCCGTGCGGCTGCGCAGTCCGAGCTTCGCAGACCATTACAGCCAGGCCGCGCTGTTCTGGAACAGCATGGCCGGCTGGGAGAAGCAGCACATCGTCGCGGCGTTCGCGTTCGAACTCGGCCACGTCGGCTCCGGCCGCGTGCGCGAACGGATGGTCGGCAACCTGGGACAGGTCGACGCGCAGCTGGCCGCACAGGTGGCCGAGCGGCTCGGCCTGCCGGCGCCCAAGGCCGACAAGAGTGCCAAGCCCGGCCAGAAGACCAAGACCAGCCAGAAGACGCCGGACCGCGGCCGCACCTCGCCCGCCCTCAGCCTCGCCAACCTGCTGACCGGCGAGGTGCGGGGGCGCAAGGTCGCCCTGCTCGGCGCCAACGGCGTCGATGCGCTGCAGGCGGCTGAAGTGCGCGAGCAGCTTCGCGCACGCGAGGTCCAGACGCAGCTCCTCGCACCGCACGCCGGGTCGCTCGGCCGTGACGGTCGGGCCGAGGCGGCCGTCGACGCGCCGATCTCGATCGACAGCTCAGTGCTCTACGACGCTGTGATCGTGCTCGGCGGCGCGCAGTCGGCCGAGCAGCTGGACGGCGACGCCGAGGCCGCGCGGTTCCTGACCGAGGCGTATCGACACGGCAAGCCGATCGGCCTGCTCGCCGAAACGCGCCTGCTGTCCGAGGACGACGATGACGAAGGCGTCGTGCGGCACGCCGGCGCGGGCGAGTCGGTATCAGCGTTCACCCAGCGGTTCCTCGACGCGCTGGCGCGCCACCGCTTCCCGCAGCGCGAACCGCAGTAGCAGACCGCTGACGTCCTCCGGCCGCACGGCGGCGCGCCGGAAGAGCAGGCGCCCGCGCCACCGAACGCGCGGGCGCCGGCCGGGCCCTTACTCGCCCTCGTCCTTCGGCGGGGCGAACTGGGAGCACTCGGCCTCGCCCGGCCGCTCGCCGGTCCCGGTGCGCAGCCCGCGGGTCACCTCGTCCGCATCCTGCGAATCCCCGGCCGGCCCCGCTGCGCCGTCGTCCGAGTCCGACCGCTCGCCGTGCACGGTCTCGTGCGCCTTCTGCAGGCTCTCGTGTACCGGGTCCCGGTGCGCCTCGTCGTGCACGGCACGCTCCCACTCCCCGCGGTGCTCGTGCCCGGAGGCGTGCGCGGCCTCGGGGTCGGCCGCGTCTTCGAGCGGAGGCTGTTGTTTCGGTCCCGCCATCGCGATCACTGCTCCTTCGGTGTCGTGTTCGCCGTTCCCGCCGCGCTGCTCAGAGCTGCTGCAGCTGCGGAAGCAGGCGCTTCTCCGCCCAGTCGATGAACGGCCGCTGCTGCGCGCCGCCGATCTGGACCAGCGCGACCTCGGTGAATCCGGCGTCCTTGTAAGCGCGTACGGCCTCGACGAAGGCGTCCACGTCGTCGCCGCACGGGATCGCCTGCGCCACGTCCTGCGGCGTGACGAACCGGCTGGCCGCGGCGAACGACGCCGGGCCGGGCAGCTCGGCGTTCACGAGGTCGCGCGGGCCGCTCTGCTCGCCCATCATCGTGTATCCGATTTGCACCATTGACTGCGGATGCCCCCGACCCCGGCCGCGAAACCCCGCCGGATCATGCGGTGGATCACTGTGTTGGATCACCGTGTTGGATCACCGGACGCCGTCCGGGTGAACCGGCACGTGCGGGCGCTCGAAGGCGGGGAATGCGGGAAGTCGGCGTCCGCGGGTGGTTCTCGAGGCCGGCGAGCTTCCCGGCGCCGGACAGGACGCCTCAGACCCTGACGTAACCAGGGTGGCAAGGCGACGGAACCGGGTACCCGCAAGTGCGCAGCCGCGCAGCGAGGTCTCGCCACGACAGGGAAGGCGGGTGCCATGGCGCGCCCCATATGGTCCGGGAACCCGACGTTCGGGCTGGTCGCCGTGCTCACCGTGCCCGTGGTGCTCCACGCGGCGGCGAGCGGCAACACCGCGCGGTTCCACGAGCTGGAACGCGGCACCCGCGCCCCGCGCGGCAGGAATAGGAAGGCCGCCTGATGCCGGCGAACCGGGTCCGGGGCAACTCGTGGGCCGGGCTGCCCGGTATCAAGCCGATGCTGGCCACCCTCGGCCAGCTGCCGCCCGCCGCGCAGGACCCTGATTTCGCCTACGAGATCAAGTGGGACGGGGTGCGCGCCGTCGGCTACGTCGCAGGGCACAGGTTCCACCTCGTCTCGCGCAACGACCGCGACATCACCGTCGCCTACCCGGAACTCGTGCCGGGCCGGGCGCCGGCCGGCGGCGACCTGGTCCTGGACGGCGAGATCGTGGCCTTCGACCGACAGGGCAAGCCGTCGTTCGCCGCGCTCCAGCCACGCATGCACCTGCGCGACGAAACGCGCATCGCCCGGGAGAGCGAGCGGTCGCCGGCGGCCTACGTCGTCTTCGACGTGCTGCACCGGCACGGCAGGGACCTGACCCGCCTGCCCTACCGCGAGCGGCGCGACATCCTCGAGTCGATCGAGCTGCCCGACGGATCGGGATGGCAGTGCCCTGCCTACCAGCTCGGCGACGGGGCCGCGCTCTACGCGGCGACCCGGGAGCAGGGCCTGGAGGGCGTCATGGCCAAGGCGGCCGGCTCGCTCTACCGTCCCGGCGCCCGCAGCGCCGACTGGATCAAGGTCAAGCACCTGCACGAGCAGGAGGTCGTCGTGGGCGGCTGGACCGAGGGCGAGGGGCGCCGCGCCGGGGTCTTCGGCGCCCTGCTGCTCGGCGTGCCCGGCGAGCACGGGCTCGACTACGTCGGCAACGTCGGCACCGGCTTCACCGACCGGGACCTGCACGAGCTCGGCCGCCGCCTCGAAGCGCTCGCCGCGGACCGCAGTCCGTTCGCCGGCCACCTGCCGGCGAGCGCGGCGCGCGCGGCCCACTGGGTCGAGCCCGAGCTCGTCGCCGAGGTCACCTACGTCGAGCGGACCCGCGACGGCTATCTGCGCACCCCCTCGTGGCGCGGCCTGCGCACCGACAAGGAGCCGGCGGACATCAACGTCGAGTAGCGCGAGTAGTGGCCGGGAACGACAGCGCGGCGCGGCGCCGGAGCGCCGCGCCGCCGGGCGGGAGTCAGCCGGCGTGTGCCGGCGCGAGCTCCTCCTCGATCTTCTGCAGGCTGCGGCCCTTCGTCTCGGGCACCTTGGCGTAGAAGTAGACCAGCGCGAGCACGGTCAGGGCGGCGAACAGCAGGAAGGTGCCCAGGCCCGTGATGGCGTTGAGCAGGGTCAGGAACGAGATCGTGACGACGAAGTCGGCCCCCCAGTTGGCGATCGTGGCCACGCCCATCGCGGTGCCGCGCACCTTCAGCGGGTAGATCTCCGCGATCAGCAGCCAGAACACCGGGCCGAGGCCGATGGCGAACGAGCCCTGGAAGAACATCAGGCCGACGATCGCGACGATCGCCGCGGCTCCGGTCAGATGGCTGCCGCCGATGAACGCGCAGGCCACGGTGATCAGCCCGATGAGCATGCCCGTGGTGCCGACCAGCAGCAACGGGCGGCGGCCGACCCGGTCCATCAGCCACACCGCGACGATGGTGAGCAGGACGTTGATTCCGCCGACGCAGACCTCGGCGAGGATGGCCGCGCTGCTGCCCAGACCCGCACTCTGCAACAGGGTCGGCGCGTAGTAGATGACCGTGTTGACTCCGGTGATCTGCTGGAACACGGCGAGCAGGACGCCCACGAGAAGGGCCGGGCGGATCGCCGGGGAGAGCAGTTCGCGATAGCCACTCTGACGCCGGCTCAGGCGGCGCACTTCCTCGGTCTCGGCGTCGATGTCGTCGTCCGGGCCGCGCAGCCGGCGCAGCGCCGTCTGCGCCTGTTCGTCCCGCCCCTGGCCGATGAGCCAGTGCGGGCTCTCCTGCTGGAAGAGCATGCCGACGAACAGGACCGCGGCGGGAATGGCGGCCAGGCCGAACATCAGCCGCCAGTCGCCCGAGCCGGACAGGCCGTAGTCGACGAGGTACGCGGCGAGGATGCCGACCGTGATCGCCAGCTGATTGAGGCTGACCAGGGCGCCGCGGGCGCGCGCGGGCACCATCTCGCCGATGTAGAGCGGCACGACCATGGAGGATGTGCCGACGGCGAGCCCGATCACGAACCGAGCGAGGATGAGGACCGGGAAGTTCGGGGTGAACGCGGCCAGCAGCACACCGACGATGAATACGAGTGCGGTGACGGCAAGCGTCGGGCGGCGCCCTATGCGGTCGGCGACCCGTCCCCCGATGAAGGCGCCGACCATGCAGCCGACCAGCAGAAGGCTGGTGACCAGCTCCTGCTGGAACGAGGAGAGTCCGCCGAACTCCTTCTTCAGGTAGAGCAGCGCGCCTGAGACGACGCCGGTGTCATAACCGAACAGCAGTCCGCCCAGCGCGGCGGTCGCAGAAGTCAGACCTACAGCGACGCGGACTCGAGATCGATCAGCCATATCAGCCATATCAGCCATGGCAGTCGGATAACCGCAGGCTGCGTAATCACGCGCAGGCCCATAGCGCAGGCCCGCAGGGACGACGGCTGCCTTTGGCATCGCGTCCGCTAAAGCAAGCCTCAGCGCTGTCGTGGACCCGCAGGTGACGCTGTGCGTGCAGTTATACAAGTACAAATGGATTGAGATCGCCACACGGATCAGGCGGCAGCGCAAACTTACGCTCGGCGCGCATTTAAGCCGACGACGCGGGTACGCGTCGCCAGTCAATAGAGCACATATCGCCGACGGCACAGCCCGCAGCGAGCAACGGAGGAGCGCAGCCTGATGCCCGCAGGAGCGAACGCAGCGACCGAGTTGAAGCACGAGCACGCGGTTATCGAGGGTCTGACGACCAGAATCGCCACTCTCGAGACCGGCGACGAGCGCGGACGTCTTGTGCAGGAGGCGGCGCAGCGCTTCCTGACCCACATGCGCGCGGAGGAGCTTTACCTCTACCCGGCGCTGCGGCGCTTCCTGCCGCACGGCGAAGCCGAGGCCGTCGACCAGGCACGGCACGGCGCCGCCATCCGGAACATCGTCGACAGCATCGACCGCACCGATGTGCACGACGCGACGTTCGACGCGCTCGCGAACCAGCTGGTGATCGATATCCAGCGGCACATCGAGCAGCAGGACGTCAAACTGCTTCCCGCGCTGCTGCAGGCGTGCCCGCTCGAGGAGATCAACCACCTCGGCCGGCAACTGCGCGGCGGGATGAGTGACGCCCGCGACGGCGAAGCGTAGCGGCGCGCGGGCCCCGACAGGAGGATGGTCAGTAACTGCGGCTGGCGGCGGCGGGTTCGCCGTGTTCATACGCGGGCACCGCGTATCGCGCGAGGGCGACATCTATCGCCTCAACTGCGAGCATTGAGGCGGCCGGACCGGTCCAGTCGGCGAGTATGTGAGCGAACACCGGCGTCGCCGAGAACTCCGCCACGAGCCGCCGCAGCCGCTCCAGGTCGGCCGGAGACGGATGCGGCCGGGCCGGGGAGACGGGCTCCGGCTCGGGCGGCGACGTGCGGTCGGACAGATCGCGTTCGGCGTCCAACACTCTCTCCGTTCGGGGTCGAACAGCTCCTGCGCGCAACAGTGCCCCGTCGCGCAAACGTGCGCGCCTACCCCGAGGAGACGGCAGCACACGGGCCCGAACGGTCTCGGTTTCCGCAGCGGCGCTCAGCCGGCCACGCGGCCGCGCGCGAAGTGCAGGAAGTCCGAGACGGTCAGCGCGGTCAGGCCGCCGGCGGCCAGCCGGGTGACGGCCGGGGCGAAGACCAGGCCCGCGCTCAGCGCCGTGGAGATCCACATGCCGATGCAGAACGGGCAGGTCACCATCTCGCCGATGGTCTTGCGGGCGCCGGTCCCGCGCACCTCCTCGCGCAGCTCGGCCGGTCCCTGCG
This sequence comes from Actinocrinis sp., assembly GCA_036501535.1. Lineage (GTDB taxonomy): Bacteria > Actinomycetota > Actinomycetes > Streptomycetales > Catenulisporaceae > DASYAE01. Next base: position 8,358 of record DASYAE010000072.1, read on the forward strand.
TGCCCTCGAACCGGGTGAACGGGGCGCGCAGCGGGCTGGTGACCGGGTCCTTGGCCAGCAGACGGCTGAGCCGGTGCGTCGCTCCCGCGCACAGCGCCACGTCCCACACGGACGGCGTCGGGACGGACCGCCTGGTCAGCTTGGCGGCGATACCGAGCGCTGACACGACGGCGCCGTATGCCGCCATCGCACCCACATATCCGTACAGCGGGAAGTCTTCGCCGTGCGCATATTCGCGCTCGACACCGTGCAGGGCCTCCTTAACCTGCCCCACTTGGCTGGTCTCGTGTCGAACGTCGCTCATGACGATCTCCTCAAACTCAAGCGATCAGAGTGCGCGATCGCACTCCAAATACTCTGGTTTCACTCGTTCGGTCCTACTAACCGCCCTGGTGCCGCGCAACCGTCGGAGCCGTCAGAACGGTCGCCCGCGGAACCCGGCGGTCCGGCGGATGAACTCGCCGATCTCGGCAACCCGTCGTCCATGGACAACTCCCGCCCTTCCCCGGCCACGCTGCGCGAGTACGCACTGATCGCCGACGGCGAGCGCGGCGCGCTGGTCGGCCCGCGCGGCGAGGTCGCCTGGATGTGCGCGCCGGGCTGGGACAGCGACGCGGTGTTCGCCGGGCTGATCGCGGGCGGCGGAACCTACCAGGTCACCCCGCAGGGACGGTTCGTCTGGGGCGGCTACTACGAGGACAGGGCGCTGATCTGGCGCAGCCGCTGGGTCACGGACGAGGGCATCGTGGAGTGCCGGGAGGCGCTGGCCTTCCCGGGCGATCCGCATCATGCCGTGCTGCTGCGGCGCGTCATCGCGCACGACGAGGACGCACACATGCTCGTCGTCCTCGAGCCGGCCGCGGGATTCGGCGAGCACCAGGCCCGCCGCTTGTCGCGCGACAACGGCGTGTGGAGCGCCCAGGTCGGGGATCTCCACCTGCGCTGGTCGGGCGCCGGGCAGGCGCGCCTGAGGCGGCCGCACGGGCAGCCGCCGCGGCTGGTCATGGAGCTGACGGTGCCGCGCGGCAGCCATCACGATCTGGTCCTCGAGGTCGGCGACAAACCTCTCGGGGACGAGGTCGACCCGGCCGCGGCGTGGTCGCGGACGCGAGCCGCCTGGTCGAGGGCCGTTCCCGCACTGGAGAACACGATCGCCCCGCGCGACACCCAGCTCTCCTACGCTGTTCTCAGGGGCATGACGACGGCCGGCGGGGGCACGGTCGCCGCGGCCACGACGAGCCTGCCGGAGCGGGCCGAGCAGGGCCGCAACTACGACTACCGGTATGTCTGGATCCGCGACCAGTGCTACATCGGCCAGGCCGTCGCGGCGGTCGGCCCGCTGCCCCTGCTCGACGACGCCGTCCGGTTCGTCAGCGGCCGGGTGCACCAGGACGGCGCGCGCCTCGCCCCCGCGTACACCACGGCCGGCGAGCGGATCCCGGACCAGCGCCGACTCGATCTGGCCGGTTACCCCGGCGGCTACGACCGGCTGGGGAACCGGGTGGCCGAGCAGTTCCAGCTGGACGGCTTCGGCGAGGCCCTGCTGCTGTTCGCCGCCGCGGCCCGGCACGACCGCCTCGACGCCGGGGCGCGGCGAGCCGCGCAAGTCGCCGCCGACGCGATCGCGGAACGCTGGCGTGAGCCGGACGCCGGGATCTGGGAGCTGGAGGACCGCGCCTGGACGCACAGCCGCCTCACCTGCGCGGCCGGCCTTCAGACAGCGGCCGCGGCAGGCATCGCGGGCCGGGATGCAAAGCAGTGGACTGGGCTCGCCGACACGATCTTGGCCGACACCACCAAGCACGCCGTGCACGCATCAGGCCGCTGGCAGCGATCGCCGGAAGACCCGGGGCTCGACGCGGCCCTGCTGATGCCCCCGCTGCGCGGCACGCTGCCGCCGGACGACCCCCGCACTCACAAGACCCTGGGCGCCTTCCGCGCGGAGCTAACCGAAGACCACTTCGCCTACCGGTTCCGCCACGACAAGCGGCCGCTCGAGCAGGCCGAGGGCGCGTTCGTGCTGTGCGGCTTCGTCACCGCACTGGCCGAGTTCCGGCGGGGCTGCACCGCGGAGGCGTTCCGCTGGTTCGAGCGCAACCGCGGCGCGTGCGGGGCCACCGGCCTTTTCGCCGAGGAGTACGACGTGCGCCAGCGGCAGCTGCGCGGCAACCTGCCACAGGCCTTCGTCCATGCCCTGATGCTCGAGACCGCGGCAACGCTCGCAGCGTGACACCCCGGCGGGCGTCGCTCAGTCCGTGCCGCCCGGCTCCTCGTCGATGACGTGGACGGCCGCTTCCTCGGCTCCGGCGGCGCCGCCGTCGACACCGGCGTCGCGGGCGAGGTACACGGGATCCTCGACGGGATGATCCCCCTCGTCCTGCGAGACCAGGCGGCCCGCCCGGGGCTCCGCAGGCTCACCGGGTTCGTAGGGCGACGTCGCCGGGGTATCGCGCGGCTCGACGTCGGGCTCCTCCTGCTCGAGGCGCTGGTCGAGGGACTCGCCGGACCGCGCCTCGGCCAGGGTCACCCCGAAGCGCTCGGACGCAGGCTTGCGCTCGGGCGGGCTCACGCCGGTGTCCAGCGGGTCGCTGGCCAGGTCGTCGGTCTCGAGGGAGTCGCCCGGCTGCAGGACGCCGTCGTCCTCGAGCGGTTCCTGCCCCATCGGCTCCTGGTCGAGGTCCTGCGCCTGGTCCTGGTCTGCGGAAAGTGGATCGGACATGGCCGGCTAGTAACCCACGCCGGCGGATCCTCACTGGCCGGGCTCGTTTGAGCTTTGCGATTCACCCTATTGGGCCTGTCGCTTCTTCAGTGTCCGCGACCTGGGTACTCGGTGATTGGCCCGACCGGGCCCGCACACCTACGCCTTCGAGGTGAGATTGTGGAACCCCGCGCGCCGTACAACGAGCGCCCGACCATGCCCTACCGGCCCATCGATCGCCCTGTTCAGCAGCCCGGCGTCGTCCCGCCGATGGGGCACGGCGTCAACAGCGGGCGGCTGTGGGCCACCGGCCTCGCGACGGCGGTCGTGGCCGCTCTGGCGACGATCGTGGTGACGATGCTGATCCGCGGCGTGCTGAACGTCCCGCTCTTCGCGCCCCAGGGCGACGGTGCGTGGGGAAACGCGAACACCGGCTATCTCGCCGCGCTGGCCGCACTGACTGCGCTGGCGGCAACCGGTCTGCTGCAGCTTCTGCTGATGACGGTCGCACGGCCGCGTGCCTTCTTCGGCACGATCATCGCCCTTCTCACGGCGGCGATGATCCTGCTGCCGTTCACCTCCGCATTGGACACCTCTGCCAAGGTGGCCAGCGCGGCGGTCTCGCTTGTCGTCGGCGTGGCGATCGGAGGGCTGCTGTCCTCGGCTATTCCGGGTATCGCGCCGGAGCGCGCTTATTCCGACATGTGACGTGCGTAAGCAGGACGGGCGCTCGGCTGCTCAGCCTCGTCGCGCACGTGCTTCTCACTCACGTAAAAGAGGGCGTAGGCGCGCTGGATCAGCGGTTGCGCGACATTACGCACTTTGACGCCGCCACTGGTCATGCCACGCTCGCTACCCGAGTGGGCATGGCCGTGGATGGCGATGTCCGCGCCGCCGGCGTCTATCGCCTGCGCTAGCAGATAGCTGCCGAGGAACGGGTAGATCTCGGGCGCCTCACCGGCGACTGTGTCAGGCACCGGCGCGTAGTGTGTCAGGGCGATGCGTATCTCGCACTCGTCGGCCTTGAGCGCGTCCAGCGCAGCGCTGAGCCCGTCCGCGCAGGCGGATGCACGCCGGGCGAAGGCCTTCATCTCCGGCTCGCCGAACGCGTCGAGCGCGTGGCCGGAGAAGCCGCCGCCGAAGCCCTTGGTTCCGGCGACGCCTACCCGGCGACCCGCGACATGCACGACCGCCGCCTGGGATTCCAGCGTGCGTATCCCGTGCGCGTCGAGGATCGCAGCGACCTCCTCCGGCCGGTCATCGTGGTAGTCGTGGTTGCCCAGCACCGCGAAGGTCGGGACCCCGATCCCGATGAGGCCCTCCGCGACGGCCTCCGCCTCCTCGAGCGTGCCGAGCCTCGTCAGGTCGCCGGCGAGCAGCAGCACGTCGGCGTGCTCCGCGACGTCTGAGAACTCGGCCCGGAGGCGCTCTGCGCCGTCGCCGGCGACGTGGACGTCACCGACCGCGGCGACCCGGATCACTGCAGCACCTCGTGGTCGGCGCCCGGCGAGGGGGCCGGCGTCACGACGGTCTCGTTGACGACGACGATCGTCCCCGCGGCGTCGGCGGCGATCTCCGCGATCGCGATGCGGCAGCCCTCTGTCGGCACGG
>DASYAE010000073.1:0-60043 GCA_036501535.1 Actinocrinis sp.
GTCCGCGAGGGCGGCTACCGGATCGCATAAGCGTGATGTTCGTGTCCGCCGCCGGCCGCGCGCGGGGCGGTCGCCGCCGCGGTCTCGCCCGGCTGCGCAGATCGCTGTTCGCCTCGCAGTTCATCCTGCCCCGGCTGACCCTGCGGGCGCGGCTCACGCTGCTCTACGGCGGGTTCTTCTTCGGCATGGGCGTCGCGCTGGTCGCGGCCATCGAGCTGTTCCTCCCGCAGATCCCGCTGCGCAGCCACTCGTCCTCGTCCGCGTCGCAGGCCGCGCCCTACGGCCAGGCGCCCGGCGCGCCGACGACCGGCACGACCGGATCGAGCGGCGACCCCGGCGAACTGTTCAGCTACGCCGGCCACGGCATCAACCTCGAGTCCGTGGTCTTCCTCGCGGTCATGGTCCTGGTCTCGCTGGCCATCGGCTGGTTCATCGCCGGGCGCCTGCTGCGCCCGCTGCGCACCATCACCGCGACCGCCCGGGAAATCTGCGCCGGCGACCTCGACCGCCGCCTCGCCCTCGACGGCCCGCACGACGAGATCCGCGAGCTCGGCGAGACCCTCGACGGGCTCTTCGGCCGGCTCGGCGCGTCCTTCCGCTCCCAGCGCCACTTCGTCGCCAACGCCTCGCACGAGCTGCGCACCCCGCTCACCGCGGAGCGCACCCTCCTGCAGGTCGCACTCGCGGACCCGGACGCCACCGTCGAGTCGCTGCGGTCCACCTGCCGGGAGCTGCTGAGCCTCGGCGAGCAGCAGGGGCGCCTCATCGAGGCGCTGCTCACCCTGGCCGACAGCGAGCGCGACATCGAGCACTGGGAATCCCTCGACCTCGCCGGGACGGCCGCCGCGATCGTGGCGGACCGCCGCCCGGAGACCGACCTGCGCCGGATCGCCGTCGCCGCGACCCTCGGCCCGGCCCCGGCCACCGGCGATCCGAGCCTCATCCGCAGCCTGGTGGCGAACCTGGTGGACAACGCCATCCGGCACAACGACGACGGAGGGCGCATCGAGATCGCGACCTCGACGCAGTCCGGCTTCGCCGTCATCGCGGTGCGCAACACCGGGGCCCCGGTCCCCCCGGCCGAGATCGACCGCCTCTTCCAGCCCTTCCAGCGCCTCGGCACCGAACGCGTCGGCAACGTCGGCCACGGCCTCGGCCTGGCCATCGTGCGCGCCATCGCCGGCGTCCACGACGCCACCGTGACGGCGGTCCCCCGACCGGGCGGCGGCCTCGACATCGAGGTCCGGTTCCCCTGACGCGTCCCGCCCCGGGACGCGCAAAAGCCGGTGAGCATGCTCACCGGCTTGAAGCGGAACACCGAGTCCGCCGGTGGCGGCCGCCGGTCGCATCCCGGGGGGGGCAGCCGCGGGATGCGACCGGCGACACGATTCGCCGGTGAGTTCGGCTCGACGCAGAGAGCCGCCAGGCCTCGAGGCTGTTCGGATCCGCCCGACAGCCCCGGTCAGCGGGTACTACAGGATGGTGAAGACCGTGTCGCCGTCGCCGTGGTGGAAGTCGGTGTGGCGGCCGCCCCACTCGTCGCCGCCACGGAAGTGGTCGCCACGGCGAGCGTCGTCGCGGGAGCCCTCACGGCCCTGCTCGTCGCCGGTGGTGTTGAAGGTCTCGGTGTGCCCGACCCCGGTCGCGTTGGCGAACTTCGTCTCGGCGCCGTAGTACACCTCGCCGTTGCGGCCGACGCCGGTCTTGACGTCGTTCGCCTCGGTTCCGTTGCCGCTGGTGGTGACCGAGCCGGTGGAGTACTCGTGGTTGTTGGAGTGCACGTAGCCGCTGGTGGAGCCCAGGTCGGTGGTCGCCGACGAGGTCGAGTTGACGGAGTCGGCCGCGGCGGCGCCGGCGCCGCCGATCGTCAGGGCGAGCGTGAGCGCCGAGAGCGACACGACACGAGAAGCGCGCATGGTCCTTTGATCTCCCTTATCGGATCAGTACTTTGACGGCCCGCCGGGTGCGGCCCTCACACTCGGCGGCCGGCAGCCTGGATCTTCCAAGCTGTGGGCTTCGTGCCCCACGGCACCGATCGCATACCAAAAGTCATGACATATCACCCAATTGGACTCGAGCTGACGGTCCGTCAGTATTCCGTTCGGGTGAGTCGTTCGACCTCCGGCATGGCCGAGCCGCCGTCCCGGGGGCCTCGGGACGCGGAGTCCGTCGGCCCGGTGGCTCAGAGCGTTGCGATCACGCCGGGAACGTCAGTACGGCTCTGGCCCGCTGTGATGGCAGGTCAGAGCCGTACTGACGGTCAGGCGGGCACGCCTGGCCTGATTCGCGGACCGACGTACGACCTCTCATCGAGAAGTCATGCGTCGATCCTGGCTGTGCGGACGGAGTAAGGCTGCTCCGTGCAGAACGCGACGGCAGGGATCAGAGGCCCGTGCCGAGAACGCCGGTGCCGCCGAGCAGGCCGCCGGCGCCCTTGCCGTTCTCCGCGTTGTTCGAGCCGGCGTCGGTGCCGGTGCTGTGCTTGCTGTAGCTGCTCCCGGCGCCGGTGCTGCCGTGGCTGTTGTCGCCGGCCTGCGACGAGCCCTGGTTCGAGGTGCAGGAGTCGTCGGTGACGTCGGTCGTGGTGTTGCCGTTGGACAGCACGTTGAGCTGGGTGTGCTGGAGCAGGTGGTTCAGGTTGACCGCGATCGGCACCAGGCCGACCAGGCTCTCCACGTTCAGGTCGGGCACCGTCTTGTTGAGCACGCAACCCAGGTTCGGGGAGACGTCGACGTTGTTGAGCGCGTAGATCGGGATGAGCCCGTCCTGGTGCTGGTGGTTGTCGCCCGTGCCCGCCTGAGGGGGCATCGGCCAACCGCTGTCGTCCGCAGCCGCGATGCCAGCCGTACCCGCGACGCCCGCGGTCGCCAGAACAGCGATGGTCGCAGCCTTCTTCAGCAGTGCCATGTTGGTAGTTCTCGCTCTCGGATGCAAATCATTTTTTTGGCGGGAAGCCTGCTGCCGAGCATTTCTGAACGTCGCAGCCTTCATCCGCAAAACGTACACGAGGTATCGGCCTTCCCAGGCACCAGGCACCATCGATTACGCAAGTCGGCACCCTTTTACAGTATTTCGAGTGTACTTTGCCAAGGGCCCCGTAACCCGCACGAGCCTGCACTTCAATGATGGTATTGAGTGACAACGAAAGGCGCGGCGCGGCGAAAGGGTAAATCACGGGGAGAGCAGACTCCTATGACAATCACACATTGGGTCTATCCGCTCGTGCCGAGTTCGGCTGACGCGTCGAGCCAGAGAACTGACGACACACGGCCCCCCGGCCGATTTCCCGCCCGCGCCGAAATCCCTGCTCCGATAAACGAATCGGCCGTCACAGGGCCTGGTCGACGCTGGAGAAGGTCGGCAGGCTCTCGTCGAGGCCGGCGAGGCTCACCACCTGGGCGGTGATGCTGCCGGGGTCGACGACCAGATGGGTGCGGATGCCCCGCTCGGCGCAGGAGGCGGCGAAGCTGCGCACGGTGTGCGCGGCGGCGGCGCTGAAGAAGGAGACGCCGACCAGGTTGAGCACGATCAGGTCCGGCGGCGGCAGCGTGGCGGCGGCGTCGAGCAGTTCGGCGCTCGCCGTGCCCACGCCGGCCATGTCGACACCGCCGCACGCGTGCACGATCAATGCCCTGCCGGTCATGGCGACCGTCAGCGCGAACGGCCCGAACGCACCGGTCATAGCGGTCTTCGCCTCATGACTCGCCCGCGGTGAGCCCGGCCCGGACGAACGGCGCACGGCGGGTCACGTGTCCTCTCCCTCAGCCGGGCCGGTGTGCGGGTCGCGGGTCAGGTGGTCGAGTTCGACCAGCGTCAGGATCGTGTCCGCGGTGCTGGCGGCCGGCGCGTACAGGCGCAGGCTGGTGCCATTGGCCTCGTGCGCGGCGCCGGCCCGGTGCAGCGCGGCGACCCCGGCGCTGGCCAGGTGGCTGACACCGGTCAGATCGACGGTCAGCTGCCGGGTGCCGGCCGACCCGGTCTCGCGCACGGCACCGGTGGCGCTCAGGTAACCGGGCTCGCCGTGCGCCGAGACCAGCAGCGGCGCAGGGTGCCCGGCCGTACAGTACGACAACTCACCCGTCTCGCGGTCGAGCACCACCACGCACACGGTCGCCGCCTTTGCCCCGGGTATCCACGAGGCCGCCGCATTCAGCGCATTCAGCGCCGCCGGCACATCACCCCCGGCCAGCGCCACCGCGTCCAACCAGTCCCCGCCGGCCGCCGTCTCCGCGTCACCGGCTCGGTCCGCACCGTCTATCCCCACCGTGACCGCTCCCTCCAGCCCCGCCGAAACACCCGGCACACGGCCTGTCGCCGGACACCATAGTTCGTCAGAGGTCTGGTAGCTGCCTATTCCGCCAACAGCGTCGGTATACCCGCGCCCGCGCCCCGGCCCAGACAATTACGTCCACGCCCCACCGGGACCAGAAATCATGATCGTGACACTTTGTGGCACCCGAACCGCCCGATGACCTTATAATATCATCACTTTGGTTCGAGGTTAGCCGCTTGAGCTGCGGCCGGAGCTTGATCGAAATGCGCGCTCGGAGGGATTCGAACCCCCAACCTTTTGATCCGTAGTCAAATGCTCTATCCGTTGAGCTACGAGCGCTGGGTGTCTGACGGGCGGGTTTCGACTCCCGCGCCGACCGGACCCGTTGAGTGTACATGGTCAGGGGGTGGCGTCGCCAAACGGTATCCGGACGGAAAACCGGTTGCGCATCCCGGCGCCGAAGGCCACCCTGGGAAGCTCCGGTCCACAAGCCGGGCGACTGCGAGCGCAGCGATCTGCTGCCGAGGGAGGTGCGACCGATGGCCGATGTCTTCGCGCTGGGCCGCGTCCTGAACCGTCCCGTCGCCTCGCTTCCCCGGGCCGCGCGCTGACCGCGCCCTGATCTTCAGCCCGTACGGCGAGGCGTCACCCGCTCACCGTTAATGGAGCAGATCTACTGTGCGCGAGCACTCCTCTTTCTCTTCCGACGACAATCCTTCACCGCGCCGCCGCCAGCGCTTCGACGACGAAGCCGAGCGGCCGGTGCGCCGCGGCCGGCTGACCGATCACGAGCGCGCCCGGCTCGCCGCCTCGCGCGAAGACGCCTACTACGCCCTCGAGATCCCCGACGGCGCCGACCGGTGGTCCACCTGGGGCGCGGGCGAGACCGGGCCCGAGCCGATCCCCGACTGGGTGATCACCGAGCACGCCGCGGTCGACACCGTGCTCGGCGTGGTCAAGACGGGCAAGGAGGCCGAGGTGCACCTCGTCTCCCGCAGCCTGCCGGGCACCGACCGCAGCGTCCTGCTCGCCGAGAAGCGCTACCGCAGCGCCGATCACCGGCTCTTCCACCGCGACGCCGGCTACCTCGAGGGGCGCCGCATGCGCGAGTCCCGGATGGAGCGGGCCGTGGCGAACCGCACCGACTTCGGGCGCAAGCTGATCGCCGAGCAGTGGGCCGTGGCCGAGTTCGCCGCGCTCTGCGCACTGTGGACCGCCGGAGCGCCGGTCCCGTATCCCGTCCAGCGCGTCGGAACCGACCTCCTCCTGGAGTTCATCGGCGACTCCGACGGCGGCGCCGCACCCCGTCTAGCGCAACTCCGCCCCACCCAGGACGAACTCATCGACCTCTGGACCCAGCTCTGCGCAGCCCTGGCGTCACTCGCCTCCGCCGGTTACACCCACGGCGACCTCTCCGCCTACAACATCCTCGTACACCACAGCCGGCTCATCCTCATCGACCTGCCGCAGGTCGTCGACCTGGTCTCCAACCCGCGCGGTTCCGATCTCCTGCGCCGCGATATCCAGAACATCGCATACTGGTTCGCCGCCCGCGGCCTACCGGACACCCCCATCCGGTCAGCCGACCTCTTGGAACTACTCACCGACGAGGCCCGCATCACCCGCGTCGATGCCTCGCCGACACCCTGATTTTACCGCGACGCGCCCACAGGTTACGGTTCGGTCCCACGACTGAGACACCCTGATGCCTCCTCAGCTCTACCCTGTGTACAAGAAACAACCAGGACAGATGCCGCGGGCGCGCAACGTCGCCGCCCGCGGCGCCATCCCAGCCGCAGGACGGACCGCAGATGCCCATCCACCTGGAGAAGATCAGCAGCACCGTCGCCGCCTACCTGGCGCGCCACCCCGACGAGGCCCCCACGCTCGAACCGCTGATCGAGGCCCTGGGCAAGGGCTTCGACTTCACCTCGCGCCACCGCTTCCCGGCGCACGTCACCGCGGGCGTCGTCCTCCTGGACGCGCAACAGCGAGTCCTGCAGATCCACCACCGGGCACTGGGCTGCTGGCTGAACCCCGGCGGCCACTGCGAGCCGGGCGACAAATCCCTGGTCGGCACCGCCCTGCGCGAACTAGCCGAAGAATGTGGAGTCGGCGCAGAGGACATCGAGCCCCTGGACCTCGGCCAGTTCACCACCCCCGACGCCGAGTCCGAGATCCTCCCGCTCCGGATCGACGTCCAGCAGATCCCCCACATAGACGCCCGCTCCGAACCGGCCCACCGCCACTTCGACTTCCGCTACGCCTACCGAGTCCTGGCCCCCGTAGCCGTCCGCCTAAGCCACGAAGCAGGCGCCCACCGCTGGCACCCAGTCACAGAAACCCCCGACAAACTCCTAGCCGCCCACCTGACCTAATTCCCTCAAGTTGACGGTTTTGATTCTCGTCTCCCCCAAAAACCCCACCGGCCAACGCAACTTACCTACAGCCCAACCCGTGCCGGGGGTCCAGGGGGGAACCCCCTGGCGTGGGGTGCGGGGGCCGGGCCCCCGCTGTACACACCAAGCTGCCCCATGGCCGGAGCGAAGCGTGGCCATGGGGCAGCAGCAGCGCGGAGGCTGAGGGATTTGAACCCTCGATGGGCGTTAAGACCCAAACCGCATTAGCAGTGCGGCGCCATAGACCGGACTAGGCGAAGCCTCCTGGATGTCTCTCGTGAGCTGTGGTGCCACGGGAGAGCGGCCGTCCGCCGGACGGTTCCGGACAGCATACCCGCAGTGTCGGCGCCGCGACAAAATCCTTTTCCACCCTGCGGGAAACCGGCAGGCCGTACCGCGGCGTCGGCTCATGTCGGACAAGTCCTCCCGGCCTCTCGACGCGCGCGATAGCCTGCACGGAGCCGGAGATGGGATAGTCGTCCCGTCGTCGCGCCGCCCAGCCGGCCGAATGCCGATCCGCAGAGCGAGAAGGAGGGAGGGCACCCTTGAACCGCAGCCCGGTCCGGGGCGCCGCCCGGCTCGCCGCGATACTCGATGCGCTCCCAGACGCCCTGCTGCTCGTGGACGCGGCCGGGCGGGTCGTGAACGCCAACGCCTCGGCGCTGGAGTTGTTCGAGGGGGAGAGCGCGGAGCGGCTGCTGGGCAAGCCGCTGGTCGCGCTGCTGCCGGGGTTCGGCCGCGGTGTGGACACCACGGGTTCCGGGCCCGCGCTGCTTACCGCGGGGGCGGGCGGGGCCGATGCCGCCGCCCAGGCCGCGGCAGGTGCCGGACCTGCGGGTCCGGTCCGTCCGCGTCCGGAGCGCCTAGCCGCGCAGCGCACCGACGGCTCGGTCTTCCCGGCCGAGGTGACCGCGACCACGCTGCCCAATGATGAGGACGAACTCACTCTCTACGTGGTACGCGATCTGACCGGTGTGCTCGACCTCGAGGGGGAGCTGCGCCGCCAGCAGCGGCAGATCGAGCTGATCCTGCGGGCCGCCTCCGAGGGCATCGTCGGGGTCGATCACGAGGGCCGGATCGTCCTGGTGAACCCGGCGGGCGCGCGGATCCTGCGGCACCGGGCCGGGGATCTCGGCGGGCAGGACGCGCACGAGCTCATCGCGCACTCGGCCGCGGACGGGAGCCCGCTGCCGCCCGAGCGCTGCCTTCTGGTCGACAGTCTGCGCACCGGCGTGAAGCACCGCTCCGCCGACGAGGTCCTGTGGCGCAGCGACGGAACGTCGGTCACCGTCGAGATGACCACCGCCCCGGTTTATGAGGGCGACGCGATCATCGGCGCCGTCATGACTTTCACTGACAACACCGAGGTGCGGGCGGCCGCCCGGCGGGCCCGCGAGCTGGCCGACGTGCTGGAGGAGGATCTGCGCGCGCCGCTGGCCGGGGTGCTGGCCGAGCTGCGCGACCTGGCCGGCTACGGGGTCGGCGAGCTCGGCCCGGCGGTGCGCCGCTCGCTGGCCGCCGCGACCGACAACCTCGGCGAGGTCGCCGGGCTGGTCGAGGACATCGCGGACTATCAGCGCCTTGTGGTGGGCGACACGCCTTATGAGCCGCAGGTCGTGGACCTCGCCGAGATGGTGGACGAGGCGGTGGCGGCCGGCTCGGCGAACGCGGCCGCGCTCGGCGTCGACGTGTTCGGACACTCGGCGCAGGTCTCGATCGCGGTGGACCCGGACCTGTTCCCGAAGATGCTCGACCACCTGATCTCCGACCTGGTCACCGCCTCCCCGGTGGGCGGCAAGGTGGTGGCCACGGCGGCCCGGCGCGGCCCGGTGGCCCGGATCGAGATCCGCGGTCCGCACACCGGCGGCGGTCCGCTGCACCTTCCGATCGCCCGGGCGATCGCCGCCCGGCACGGCGGCTCGGTGACGACCCATCGGATCTCGGGCAAGGGCAACACCCACGTGGTCGAGGTGCCCCTGGAGCAGACCGGCGCCGCGGCGAACGCCTCGCCGTGGAAGGCGGTCAAGCGCCGCGAGCCCCGCCGGCTTGAGCAGCGCGGCAGCCTGGGCCGCCTCAGCGCACGCGCCGAGCAGGCGGCGGCCGCGGCCGCGCAGGCGGAATCCGGCATCGGCGAGGGCGGCCCGGCCAACTCCGGTCTGGCGCAGTCCGGTTTGACACAGTCCGGTGTTGCCCATACTGGCGCTGCACAGACTGGTGTCGCACAGGTCAGCGCGTCCGATTCCGGCCTCCACGGCACCACCGGCTCACCCGCTCCGCAGCGTTCCCAACGCGGTTTCCTCGAGCCGACCGCGCCGCCCCCCGCCGACCCGTACCCGCGCCAGGCCGGCCTCGCGCGCACGGGCCAGCCGGAGCCGCCGCATCATCCGACCTCCGAACTGCCCCGGGTCGAGCCGGAGCCGGACGCGACGGCGGAAGGGCTCGCGCCCCGCGGCCGCCGCGGGGCCGCGCGGACCAACGAGCCGGAGCCGCCGGAACCGCGGCCGGAATACGCCCGGGAGGACGACCTGCGCGGCGCGGGCCGCCTCGCCGAGGCGCGCTACGACGCCGGCCGGCAGTACGGCGACCTGCGCGAAGCGGACCAGGTGACCAGCAACTCCGACCGTCGCCGGCCGGAGCGCCGGGCCGACGAGCGGCTCGTCCCGGCGCGCCAGGTCGAGAAGACGAACGGGCACCACACCAGCCACGGCGCCAACATGCGCCACCCGGCGGCCGACGAGCGCGACACCCAGTCCCAGCCCCGCATCCCGGCCCAGAACGGCCGCTCGGCGCTGTCCCGCGCGCTGGACGCGACCGGCCTCGACCTCAAGCCCAGCCGCCCGCTGCCCACCAGCGACGTCTGGTCGCGGCCGGCCCGGCAGCCGACCCCGCCGCCGGCCGACTACGCGCCGGCGCAGTACGAGCCGGGGCCGGACGACCCGCGGCTCTACGAGCCCGAGCCGGCGCCCGGCCCGGCCGACGAGGGGTACGAACGCGGCGGCCCCGACCGGGAGCCCTGGACCGCGTCGCAGAGTCCGATGTCACCCGTGCCTCCGCAGGGCCCTGCGCCGGCTCAGGGCGGAGAGGCACATCCGCGCGGGCGCCGGCGCGCGTCCTTCCAGAACGACATGCCGGAGGAAGCGCCCGGATCGAACCCTGCCATGGGCGCTCCCGCGGACAACGGACGCAGCGGCTACGGCGGGCAGGACTGGGAAGAGGACAGCCGGAACGGCTACGCACACGGGCGTACCCGGGGATACGGCGCCGAGGCGGGCCGGCCGCGCTCCCAGGCGGTCTCGCAGGCTGCTGAGCCGACCGTGCCGCCGATGCTGTACCAGCCGGCCGGACCCGGCGACGAGTACGAGCCCGGATACGACCGCGACTTCGGCCGGCGGCGGGAGGACCACGGGCGCGACGAGTACGCGGGCGACTACGGCCGGGACGAACACCAGCGCGACGAATACGAGCGCGACGACTACCGGCGCGCCGCCAACCTCCAGGCGGCCCGGGACGTGACCCGCGAGATGCCGCCGCGCGAGGTGATAGTGCGCAACGGCGTGCCGGTCCACCAGGAGCCGGCGCCGATCCCCGCCGATCCGCCGCGGTCGTGCCTGCTGATGTGGCCGGAGCCCGACCCCTCCACCCGCGACCTGCTCAACGAGTTCGGATATTCGCCCACGGCGTTGGGCGGCAGCGCGGCTCCCGGCGACCTGCCGGACGACCTGCCCGGCGCGCTCGCCGCGGCGGGGCCGCACGCCGCGGCGGTGCTGGTCGACCCGATCTCGGCCCCGATCACCCGGCGCGGCCTGCGCGCCCTGCGCGTCGCGGCCATCGAGGCCGGGCTGCCGATGCTGGTCACCGCGGGCATCGGCGGCAGCGCCCCGGACGCCCCGTCCGGCCCCGACCCGGCGCTGCTGCTCCAGGCGCTCACGCCGAGCGCGGTCTCGCTGCCGCGGGTGCTGCTGGTCGAGGCCCGGCACGACCTGGCCGAGGCGATGTCCCTGGGGCTGGAGCGGCAGGGCATGCAGGTGCTGCACGCCGCGACCGACGCGGAGGGCATCCGCCGGGCCGCCGACGGGGTGCCCGACGTGGTCGTCATGGATCTGATGCAGGTGCGCCGGCGGCGGACCGGCATCGTCGAGTGGCTGCGTGATCGCGACCGGCTCAACACCACGCCCATAGTCGTCTACACCGCGCTGGGCTCGGACTCCGAGCAGTTCGGCTTCGGCACCCACGGCGGCACGCTGTATCTCGCCGAGCGCTCCACCGATGATGAAGTCGGCGACCGCATGCTGGATCTGCTCGCCAAGCTCTCCCCGGCAGGGTTCTGATCGGTTTCGCACGCTTTGCCATTTGATGGGGCAGAGTCACGTAACGTATGTCCGGTTTTCGCCTACTGCGTCGCGACGGATATTGCGGGAGGGGACAATATGCACCCACAGAGGACTGTTGGAATCAGTGGCGGTTCAGTACCTTCGGTGCATGTTCGGCGCAGCGCGCCTACATACGCCACCCCCGTCTCGCTGCGACGCTCAGGCGGAACCATGATCCATTCAGTCAGCCGTAAGCCGGTGGAGCCGCGATGAGTCTGCCCCCGTACGACCAGTCCATCCGCGATTTCGAGCGGCAGTACCAGGTAGTGCTGCCCGATTCGGTGGGCAAGCCGGCCGTGGGGTTCCGCGAGGGGTCCTGGTTTCGGCTGAACTCCGGCACCCCGCACCCGATACCGATACGCTCCGCGATCATCCTGTGCCCGCATGCCGCGGGTTCGGTCGTGCAGATCATCTGCTGGTGGATGCGGGAGAACAGTCGCAACCCGCGGGCGCTGGACCTGGCCACCGAGCTCGCGCTGGCGGTCGGCGAGATCGCCCGCAAGGCGATCGAGGGCGACCCGCTGGGCATGTCGGTCACCACGCTGCCGGAATCGCCGGTGACCGGCCAGTCGCCGTACTCCACTGGTTCGTATGCGGCCGATCCGTTCGCCAGCGACCTGCCGACCGGGTTCGCCGGCGGCTCCGGCCAGAGCGCCCTCCCCGCCGGGACCCCGGCGCCGGCCGTGGCCGGGTACGGCGATCCGTATGCGGGTGCTGCCACGACGCTGATGCCGCAGATCAACGCCTCGGCGGCGCCGCCGGCCCGGCCGAATCCGGGTGCCGGATACGGGCAGGGCCGCTCCGGCGGCTACGACCGGCCGGCGCAGATGCCGCCGGGTGTGCAGATGCCCGGCCCGCGCCCGCCGGCCCCGTCGCCGGGTTACGGCGGAAGGCCCGCGCCCGGCCGCGACCCGCGCGGCGCGGGGGAGTACGGCGGCCGCCCGGCGCCCTCCTACGAAAGCGATCCGCGCGGCGACTACTACCGCGGCGGCCAGCAGCAGCCGCGCCAGCAGCAGCCCGAGCGCGAGGCCGACTACGGCCGGGGCGGCGGCGGTTACCAGACCGGCGACTATCCCCCGGCGCCGGCCCCGAGGCAGCGCCCTGAGCAGGGCGGCGGCGGCCGGGCCTGGTAGGCCTCGTAGACGGCCGCGGTCCGATCCGGGAGCACCGCGAAAAGCAGGAAAAGCAGGGCTCCGACGCCGAATCCGGTCCGGGGCCCTGCGAACGTCTCCGGTCTCTGCTAGACCGGGATGAGCACGGTCCGCGCGCCGAACCCTATCGCCTGCAGGGCCTCGACCACGGCCTTGGCCAGGAACAACGGCTCGCTGACCACCACCACGGCGGCCTCGTTCAGCCCGGCCCCTCCGGCCGGCGCCGCGGTCCGGGCCTGCTCGTGCAGCGCCCGGTGCGAGAGCGCCACGTGCGCCTCGCCCTCGTCCCGGTGTACCTGCAGCACCAGGTCGTCCAGCGTCGGCCGGTACCGGGTGGCCTCGTACATGCCCTCGCCGGTCTCGTGCAGCTCGAGCCAGAGCTCGTAGTCGTCGGAGCCGCCGTGCCGCGGCCGGCCGACCTTCACCACCGTGTCCAGGTCGTCGAGCTCCGGCCGCACCCGCTCGAGCAGCTCGTCGAAGTCGGCCCCGGCCAGCAGCAGGGTCACCTGCTCGCGGCGCAGGATGTCGATGATCGCCGCGTCCGACAGCCGCCAGTCCAGGATCACCGCGGTCGACCCGGTCAGCGCGGCCGCGAACACCGCCTCGAGGCACGCCGGGTGGTTGTTCGAGAGCACCCCGAACCGCTCGCCCGGCTGCACCCGCGCCGCGCGCAGGCCGCTGGCCAGGTGCCGGATCCGCTCGTCGAACTTGCGCCAGGTCAGCTTGTGCTCGCCGTACTCGACAGCAGTGGCGTGCGGGCTGGTGCCGAGCCGGCGCCGCACCAGCTCGGTGATCAGGGCCGGTTCGCCGAGTCCGGGGCTCGTGCCGGATTTCGTCTGCATGTGTTTCCCCCCTGATGGAACGTCAAGTGCATGTGCACAGCACCGTACGCGCGCGGGGGCACCCTTGAACAGGTTTCAGCCGTACATCCGCCGCATCGTGTAATCGATCATCTGCTCTATCGCCTGGGCGTCGAACACCACCCGGTGCTCGCCCTCGATGTCGAGCACGATCCCGTAGCCGCCGGGCAGCAGGTCGAGCACCTCGGCGCCGGTCACGGTGAAGTAGCGGGACTGCTCGCCGGAGTAGTGCTTCAGCTCCTCGAGCGAGGAGAACATCGGGATGACCGGCTGGGGAGTGTCGTGCAGGGCCAGGAAACCGGGCCGCTCGCCGCGCGGGCAGAAGACCTTGCAGCTGGTGAAGACCGCGTGGAAGTCCTCCGGGCCGATGGTGCCCGACGTGAACGCGCGGATGGCGTCGGCCAGCGACGGCTGGAGCACTTGGCCGCCGCCCGGGTCCTCGCCGTTGTAGCCGTACACGGGGAGCAGCTTACACAGGGCAGTGGCCCGCTGGGCGGGGTGTGACCGGCCGGATCAGGGGGTGCTTTCCAGCATTCCTCTAGGTCGGGGACCTTGCAAAAAGTTACTGGCCAGTAGCATCATTAAGTTACCGGCCGGTTCAGCGCCGCACCATCGACCGACTGTCCCCCCGAAGCGAGGCACCCGACGCCATGGCGAACGACAGCAGCGGGCACTACAAGTCCAACGTCCGCGACATCGAGTTCAACCTGTTCGAAGTCCTGGATCCGAGCCACTACGGCTCCGCCGAATTCCCCGATGTGGACGTCGAGACGGCGCGCACGATCCTCGCCGAGGTCGAGCGCGTGGCGTCCGGCGAGATAGCCGACTCGTTCGCCGACGGCGACCGCAATCCGCCCACTTATGACCCGGCGAGCCGCACGGCGGTGCTGTCGGAGCCGTTCAAGCGCGCCTACAAGGCGTTCATGGATCTCGAGTACTGGCGGCTGGGCCTGCCCGAGGGCCTCGGCGGCACCCCCTGCCCGACCTCGCTGCGCTGGGGCGTGGCCGAGATGGTGCTCGGCGCCAACCCGGCGGTGTGGATGTACTCCGGCGGCCCCGAGTTCGCCCGGGTGGTCTGGGAGCTCGGCACCGAGGAGCAGCGCAAGGTCGCCCAGCGCATGATCGACAACGTGTGGGCCTCGACCATGGTGCTCACCGAGCCGGACGCCGGCTCGGACGTGGGCGCGGGCCGCACGAAGGCGGTGCGCCAGCCGGACGGGACCTGGCACCTCAGCGGGGTGAAGCGGTTCATCACCGGCGGCGAGCACGACCTGACCGACAACATCGTGCACCTCGTACTGGCCCGGCCCGAGGGCCACGGCCCGGGCACCAAGGGCCTGTCCCTGTTCATCGTGCCGAAGCTCCTGTTCGACTGGGACACCGGCGAGCTCGGCGAGCGCAACGGCGTCTACGCCACCAACGTCGAGCACAAGATGGGCCTGAAGGCCTCGACCACCTGCGAGATGACCTTCGGCGCGGACAAGCCGGCGGTCGGCTGGCTGCTCGGCGAGGTGCACAACGGCATCGCGCAGATGTTCCGGATCATCGAGTTCGCCCGGATGATGGTCGGCACCAAGGCGATAGGCACCCTGTCCACCGGCTATCTCAATGCCCTGGACTACGCCAAGAACCGGGTCCAGGGCGCGGATCTGGCCACGGGCGGCGACAAGAACGCCCCGCGGGTCACCATCACCCACCACGCCGACGTGCGCCGCCTGCTCATGCAGCAGAAGGCCTACGCCGAGGGCATGCGGGCCCTGGTGTTCTTCACCGCCAGCTGGCAGGACCGGATCGCCGAGGCCGGCCTGCGCGGCGAGAAGGACGAGCGGGCCGAGCGGATCAACGACTTCCTGCTGCCGATCGTGAAGGGCTACGGCTCGGAGAAGTCGTACGAGCAGCTGGCCCAGGCGCTGCAGATCTTCGGCGGCTCCGGCTACCTGCAGGACTACCCGATCGAGCAGTACATCCGGGACGCGAAGATCGACACGCTGTACGAGGGCACCACCGCGATCCAGGGCCAGGACTTCTTCTTCCGCAAGATCGTCAAGGACCAGGGCCGGGCGCTGAACGATCTCAAGGAGCAGATCCAGGGCTTCCTGGACGCGCGGGGCGGCGGCGACGCGCTGGCCCGGGACCGCGGGCTGCTCGCCGCTGCGCTGGCCGACGTCGAGGGCATGGGCAACGCGCTGTTCACCCAGGCCGCCAAGGCGATGGAGGAACCGGCCGCGGTGCAGGTCGCCGCACAGTCGCTGACCCCGTTCCTGCTCGCGGTCGGCGACCTGCTGATCGGCTGGCTGCTGCTGCGCCAGGCCGCGGTGGCGCTGGACCGGTCCGCCTCGGCGGCCGGCAAGGACGTACAGTTCTACCGGGGGAAGGTCGCCGCGGCGAGCTGGTTCGCCCGCAACGTCCTCCCGTACCTCGCGGCGCAGCGGGCTGTGCTCGAGACAACTGACAACGCGCTGATGGAAGTGCCCGAAGAAGCCTTCTAGGGGCTTCTGCATCCCGGTACCGGTCGGCGCGTGCGGGCGCCCGATCGGTCATGCGGGCCCGGTGTTGATCGGACACCGCGTTGATCGGGCACTGCGTCGGTCCGGCACGATGCCGGTCACGCGGTGTCCGTCAACAGCGCCGGTGAGTGATAGGGCTGTGCGGGCCCGGCCTCGCCGCGGGGGATGAGCTCCCCGCGGCGGGGCCTGGTCTTTTGCGGCCAAGCCGTATTTACCGGTTCCGGGTCCGGATTTTCGGTGCCTGGCAGGCCCGGCTCGCGTATCGTGCGATGCGTGGGGCGACTGTCGCGGGCGTTCATCAAGACCCTGTCCGAATTGCTCGGCCGGCGCGAGGCGCACCCGGCGCCGGCCGCGCCCGTGGTGTCGGCGCACCCTGATGCGGCGTTCCGGCCCGCCGCGCCTCGGGGCACGACGCTGGCCGAGACGCTGCTGGCCGGCCCCGGCGGGCCCGGCGGCTACCGGGCCGTCGTGCGCTCGCCCGGCGAGCCGTATCTGCTTCGCACGGAGCTGACCGACCCGGGGAGCGGCGCCCTGGGCGCGTCCACCGCGCGGACCCTCTCCGAGACCGCCCGCGTGCTCGGCGCGCCCGAGCCGGTCCTGGCGCCGCGGCGGGTCCGCGAGCGCACCGCGCTGCTCGCTTTCGTGCACCTCACCGACGTCCACGTGATCGACGACCAGTCGCCGGCCCGGGTCGAATTCCTCGACCGGTACAACGATCCCGGCTCGCGGTTCACCGGCATGGCCAACGTCAGCGGCGCCTACCGCCCGAACGAGCGGCTCTCCGCGCACGTGGCCGAGGCGATGGTGCGGCAGGTCAACGAGATCGGCGTCGGCCCGGCCTTCGGCGCGCCGCTCGTCTTCGCGATAGCCACCGGCGACAACGCCGACAACAGCCAACACAACGAGCTGCGCTGGTTCATCGACACCCTCGACGGCGGCGTCGAGCTGCGCCCCGACTCCGGCAGCGCGCAGAAATACGAGGGCGTCGCCGACTGGGTCAAGTACGACGTGCGCTACTGGCACCCGAACGGCACCGCGCCCGGCCAGACCGACGACACGCCCCGCGCGCGCTACGGCTTCCCCACCGTGCCCGGCCTGCTCGACGCCTCCCGGCAGCCTTACCCGACCCGGGGGCTGCACGACGTGAGAGGCGAGCGCCTGCCCTGGTATTCGGCCTACGGCAACCACGACGGGCTGCTCCAGGGGAACCTGCCGCGTCTGCCGGAGGCGTCGGGCTACGCTTGTGGGGACCACAAGGTGGTGGAGCTGCCCGACGGCACCGACCTGGTGAAGCTGGCCATCGACCTGGCCCGGGTCTCCCCGCACGCGGTGGAGAGCCTGCTGGCCGGCGGATTCCGCACGGTCACCGCGGATCCGCAGCGCCATCTGGTCGACCGCGCCGAGACGGTGCGCGAGCACTTCACCACCTCGGGCGTCCCGTCAGGGCACGGATACACCGAGTCGAACCTCAGCGAGAACACGGCCTACTACGCCTTCGACGCGGGCCCGGTGCGCTGCGTCGTGCTGGACACGGTCAATCCGGCCGGCGGCGCGGACGGCTCGCTGGACGAGAAGCAGTTCCAGTGGCTGGAGGGCGAGCTGGTGGCCCACTCCAGCCGCTTCCTGTCCGAGACCGGCGAGCTGGAGCGGGGGGCCGGCCATGACCGGCTGGTGGTCCTCTTCAGCCACCACACCGCCGCGACCATGGGTAACTGGCTCTGCCTGCCCGGCGAGCACCGGCTGCTCGGCCCCTCGGTGCGCGACCTGCTGCTGCGCTTCCCGAACGTGGTGCTCTGGGTCAACGGCCACACGCACGTCAACATGGTGACTCCGTTCCGCCGACACCCCGACGCGCCGGTGCCCGGCGGGTTCTGGGAGCTGAACACGGCCTCGCACATCGACTGGCCGCAGCAGGCCCGCCTGGTCGAGCTGGTCGACAACGCGGACGGCACGCTCTCCATATTCGGCACCATCATCGACCACGCCGGCCTGCCCGACGCGTCCGCCGAGATACCGCCGGGCAAGCAGCTGGAGCAGGCCTCGCCGCTCGCGCTGGCCGGCCTCTCCCGCCAGCTCGGGATGAACGACTGGCAGTCGCGCAGCCGCCCGGTGCCGGGCGCGGACGGCCGCCGCGGCACGCTGGCCGACCGGAACGTCGAACTGGTGGTTCCGGCGCCGTTCTGAGTAGCGCAGTTCCCTGTTTCCGCGTCGTGATCAATCGAAGTCTGGCAGTATTCCCCGGATGGTTTCCGCCGGGGAGGTGCGATGGCTGCCGACGAGGCCGACGTCGAGCGCATGATCGCTGTGGCGCAGCATAGTGGTGAACAGACGTTGTATCTGGAGAATCTCGGTCTGACCGAGATGCCGGAGTCGATCGGCCGGTTTACCGGGCTCATCGAGCTCCATCTGACCGGCAACCGGCTGGAGCGGCTTCCGGACTCGGTCGCGGGGCTGACCGATCTGCGTGTCCTCGAACTGGGCCAGAACAACCTGTCCGAGGTCCCGGACTGGATCGGCGGCCTCACCGAACTCACCGACCTCGGGCTGGCAGACAACATCCTGACCGGCCTACCGCAATCGCTCACCTCGCTGACCAACCTCACCGACATCAACCTCACCAGAAATCGCCTGGCAGAGGTCCCGGACTGTATCCGCCGATTCAGCGGACTCACGTGGCTCTCCCTCGGCGACAACCCGCTGTGCGGGCTGCCGGATTGGATCGGCGAACTGTCCCGCCTCGAATGCCTCGATCTGGCTGGTCTCGACCTGTGTGAAGCTCCCGCGTGGATCGGCCGACTGACCAGGCTGGAGTGCCTTTATCTTGACGGCAATGGCCTTTCAGGACTGCCCCCCGACCTCGGCCAGCTCAGTCGACTCGAGTTGCTCTATCTCCATGGCAATCGCCTGGCCGGGGTTCCTCCGCTGATCAAGTGGCTGACCGGTCTCAGGGAGCTCACTCTTGACGAGAACCAGCTGGTCGAGCTGCCGAACTGGCTTGCCTGGCTGCCCAGGCTGAGGATGCTCACCGTCAAGGGCAATCCGCTGGAATACCCTCCACCGCTGGTCGTCGGGCAGGGCGCGGCCGCGGTGCTCGCATTCCTGCGGGCGGGCGCGTCCGGCTCGCGCAGACAGTGGCGCTCGAAGCTGCTCATCGTCGGCCAGGGCGGCGCCGGCAAGACGTCCCTGCTCAAGGCCCTTACCACCGGTAAGGCCGATCCTCAGGAAGCGCCGACGCACGGCCTGAACATCGAGGACGTGATCCTGCCGCATCCGACCAGAGCCGATACGACCATGTACCTGGCCGCGTGGGACTTCGGCGGGCAGCACGTCTATCACGCAACCCACCAGTTCTTCTTCACCGACGAGTGCTTATTCGTCCTGGCATGGAACGCCCGCACCGGCTGGGACCACGACACCGCGCGCTACTGGCTCGATCTGATCGCCGCCCGCACCGGCAAGGCGCCGGACCGGCCGGGTGCTCCCGTCCTACTTGTCGCCACTCACTGCGCGGACGGTGTCCCGGATCTCCCGCTCACCGAACTGCGCCGCGACTATCCGCAGATCGTCGACTCCGTGCAGGTCGACAGCCTCAGTGAGATCGGGATCGGCGAACTGAGTCGCCTCCTGGCTACGGCGGCCGGCAAGTTGCCTTTGATGGGCTCGAAATGGCCCGCCTCGTGGCTGACGGCCTGGCAGGCCTGTTGTGCGGACAGCCACAGCTACATGCCCAAGGGCCAGTTCGACGACCTGCTCACCAATGCGGGCGTCACCAGAGCCCCGCAGCGGCGAGATGTCACGAGAGCACTGCAACGCCTCGGCGCGATCCTCAGCTATGACGACGATGCGGAACTGACATCCGTCGTCGTTCTCAAACCCCAGTGGCTCAGCGAGCGCATCGCGGCAATCCTCGACAGCGAGGCGGTCGCGCATCGCAATGGGCTGCTTCTGGCCGGCGACATGTCCCGCGAATGGTCCGACATCGACGCAGACCTGCGCAGCCAGTTGCTGACCATGATGGAGCGCTTCGACGTGTCGTACCGAATACAGGACGGCGACGGCGATGCCCGGGCAATCGTCGTCGACCGGTTGCCGTGGAATCCGCCGGACTATCTCGGCGACTGGGACGCGCTCGCCCCGCCACATGCCAGGGAGCTGCGTCTGCACTACGTCATCGACGGCAAGATCCCGCCCGGCATCCCGGCCTGGTTCATCGCCCGAGCCCATCAGTACGCGACCACCGGTCACCGGCCCTGGCGCACCGGCGTCCTGCTGGCGCACCCGGACGGCGCTCATCTGGGCCTGCTCCAGCTGAATCCGGGCACGAACACCGTCGAGCTGGCAGTGCGCGGACCCAATCCGGCGCTCTTCCTCGGCAGCCTCGAACCGTGCTTCATGGCCACACTGAAGCGCTATCCCGGTTTGGCGATCACCCGGGCCGTGCCCTGTCCCTGCCATTCGGGCTGCGCCACCCGATGGCCGTACGATCAACTCGTCGAGCGCGATCGACGTGGGAAGACCCTCGTCGAGTGCGGCAACTCGCTCGAGGATGTTCCGATCACCCGGCTGCTCGCTGGGATCGGTCCGGCTTTGGACGGAATCGACACGGCTATCCACCTGCTCCGCGAGTTGCGCGCCGACGTCGCAGTGGGCAACGAGCAGGCGCACCTCAGGTTCGCGCAGGTGATGAGCTACCTCCGCGTGGACTGTCCAACCGTCTTCACCATCGTCGAGCGGCCCCGGCGAATATGGGGCCTGAGCCGCTACCTCGTCCGCCTGTATTGCGCCGAACCCGACGCGGTCCATCAGCTGCCCGGCAGCCAAGGGTGCTATGACGTGACCGACCTCGACCACTGGCTCGCCTCGCTCTCCCGTCATCTGACCTGGGTGGTCGGCCTGCTGACCCGGGTTACCGGCCTGACCGGCTCGGTGCTCGGCATGACCGCACCGGACCTACTTGAGCGGGGTGCCCAGGACCTCGCCCGAGTGCGGGACCTGCTCAGCCAGCTGCCGCAGAAACCGGGGCGCCCAGCTCTCGGCCTTGTACCCGAAGATGCTGCTCGCGACCACGCCGCGACCGAGGCAGATGCCCGCAGGATCGAGCACTTCCTGCTTCAGATCGATCCGAAGCGCGAATGGGGTGGATTGTGCAAGACGACCACTCCGGCTGGTCTAACCCTTTACTTGTGCCCTGAGCACGCCGCCGCTTATAAGGCACCTTCACCACGGCCGCGCGGGCTCTAACCGCAGACAGACGCGCTAAGGCCTCAACCGGTCCAGCGCGACCAGTCTCGGCAACAGCCGCGGGCTCAGCCTCCGCGTGGTGTGTAAGACCCATGCTGCGCCAGTAGGCAGCCGGGCATGTCGCCCGCCCGCCTCCAAGTAGCGCTCGGTGTCCTTCTGGGTCCAGTCCCGGCCGTTGACGGTCGGCGCGATGGCGGCGGCGCGCTGCTCCTCGCGGTCCGCGGCCAGGCCGGGCGGCAGCACCGAGGCGAACATGTCGTCGATCACCGGCCGGTGCGAGCAGACCACGGCCGGGCGCGCCTCCGAGATCAGGGCCCGCATCCAGGAAGCGACCGCCTGCGGGTCGGCGGCGTGGGCCGGCTCCGTCAGCGCCGGGTCGACGTCCACCAGCGCCTGACGGCTGCGCGCGTATGGGTTGACCGTGTCCAGGCAGCGCCTGGCCGGCGAGGCGATCACGCTGAGCGGGCCGTAGCAGGAGATCAGCGGCACCAGCGCCTCGGCCTGCGCCTTGCCCTCCGGGGCCAGTGGACGCAGCATGTCGTCGGGATAGTCCGGCCCGCGGTGCTCCGCCGCGCCGTGGCGCAGGAGCAGCAGCGGCACCGTGTCGACCGGGGCCGCGAGGAACGCCTCGAGCACATTCACGTCGTGCCACCTGGTCAGCCGGTGCCCGGCCTCGGGCGGGGTGAGCCAGGCCAGCCGGTCCACCTCGTCGTTGGGCTCGAACCGGCCGCCGCCCTCGCCCGGCGGCACCGCCCGCGCGGCCCAGTAGCGGACCTGCTTCGGCATGCCGTTGACCTCGTAGGCGACCGGCGGAAGCCGACGGCCGACCACCATCCGGTGGCCGGTCTCCTCGAGCACCTCGCGCGCCGCCGCCAGCAGGTGTGGCTCGCCCGGCTCGAGCTTGCCCTTGGGGAACGACCAGTCGTCGTACCGGGGCCGGTGGATCAGCGCGAGCTCAGGCCCGTCCGGCCCGGGGCGCCACAGCAGCGCCCCGGCGGCCTGGATCACTCCGGCCGCGCCGTGCGTTCCTCTGACCGGCATGACAGATCATCCTAGTCTCAGCGTGTTTCCGTCGCATTATGCGAACTCGGGACTTGATCTTGTCTGGGCCGGCGGGTCACTGCTCCAGCCAGGCGCGGTACCCGGAGTCGGCGACCTGGGACCAAAGCGCGGGGAACGCCAGCCGGGAGCGCAGCACCTCGACCCGGCAGTCGCCGAGCAGCCGGCCGAGCACGAAGCCGGTCGGCGCGGCGATCCGCGGTGTGCGCGCGGCCCGCAGCAGCAGCGCGGAGGCGACTATCGCGTCCTGCTGGGATCCGAGCTGCTCGGTGACCTCGGTCATCTGGCGGGCGAAGCCTGAGGCGTCCGCGCCGGCCGCGGGGATACACACCTCGGCCGCATATCTGCATCTCTTGGCCGCGATACGCAGCCGGTGCCACATCTCGTCGGTCTGCTCGTCGCCGCCGGCGGCTTTGAGCGCGGCCCTGGCGTCGCGCGGGTTATGGTCGCGCACGTCAGGCAGCTTGCTCGCGCGGCGCTCGACGGTGGAGAAGGACTGCGTGACGAGCGGGTAGAGCGTCGCGCCGGCCGGTGCGTCCGGATCGGCGTCAGGGGAGAAGGGCAGCGCCTGCGGGGCGAGTGCGAACCGGTCGGCCAGCGCGTGGAACTTCGGGCCGGCCAGCGCGGCCAGCGTCGCCTCGTGCGCGGCCGCGTATTCGCGGTGCACGAGCCGGTCGAGCAGCGTCCGGGCCCGCGCGGTGCCCGGTATCTCGCCTTCCAGCGCCTCGAGCGCCAAGCCGAGCCGGTCGCGCATGACCTCGAGGTCGCGCTCCGGCCCGACCGTGTCGGTGAACTGAGCGATGTCCTCGGCCAGGCCGTCCGCCCAGGCCGGGTCGAGCAGGGGGCGGAAGGTGCGCAGCATCGAGCGGGCCCGGCGGCAGGCGACCCGGATGCGGTGCGAGGCCTCGGGCTGCGCGTCGCGCAGCCGCGGGAACTGGCCGAGGAACGCAGAGCTCTGCGCCGCGAGGTAGGTCCGCAGCACGTCCTTCGCGGTCAGGTCCGGACGCGGCGCGCCGCCGTTCTTCCCGGCGGCGCGCTCACGCGGCTGCGCCGGCTCGGCCTTCGGGTCCTGCGCCGGCTGTGCCGGTTCTCGCCCCGGCTGCGCCGACTGTGCAGGTTCCCCCGGCTGCGCCGACTGTGTTGGTTCGCTCCCCGGCTGCGCCGACTGTGCTGGTTCATTTCCCGGCTGCGCCGGGATGGCAGCCATCGCAGGACTTCCGGCCACGCCGTCCGCCTCCTCTCGCGTGGCGCAGCCCTCGGCTCCCACCACATCCGCCTGACGCGTCGTCCGCCCGGGGTCCACCGGGGTCACGCCATCCGGGCCCGGCGTGCGGCCAGCCCCTGGTTGCGCATCGCGATCATCCACTCCTGGATGTCGCGCAGCGGTGCCTCCTCGGTGCCGGTGCGCCGGGTCCACTCGCCGTCCGGGCCGAGTTCCCAGCACGAGGCGTCCGACTCGAACACCGTGTCGATCATCGCGCTCAGCTCCCTGCGGTGCCCCGCGTCGATGATCTGCACCAGCGCCTCGACCCGCCGGTCGAGGTTGCGGTGCATCATGTCCGCCGAGCCGATCCACACCTCGGGCGGCTCGGCGCTGGAGCGCCCGGTCTGGGTGGGCGGCGGCTCGTCGCCGAACACGTAGACGCGCGAGTGCTCGAGGAACCGGCCGAGCACGCTGCGCACCCTGATGTTCTCGGAGAGCCCGGGCACGCCGGGCCGCAGCGCGCACATTCCGCGCACCACGATGTCGATCCGCACCCCGGCCCGCGAGGCGTCGTAGAGCGCGTCGATGACCGTCTCGTCGACCAGCGAGTTCATCTTCATCCTGATCCGCGAGGTGCGGGCCGCCCCGCGCCGGCCGGAGGTGAGCTTCTCCGCCTCCCGGTTGATCCGCTCGACCATGCCGTCGCGCAGCCCGTTCGGCGCGGTCAGCAGCCGCCGGTAGGTCGTCGTGCGGGAGTATCCGGACAGCCGGTTGAACAGGTGCGTCAGATCCTCGCCGACCAGCGGGTCGCAGGTCAGCACGCCGAGGTCCTCGTACTGCCGGGCCGTCTTCGGGTTGTAGTTCCCGGTGCCGATGTGCGCGTAGCGGCGCAGCCGGCTGCCCTCCTGCCGGACCACCAGCGACAGCTTGCAGTGCGTCTTCAGCCCGATCAGGCCGTAGACCACGTGGCAGCCGGCCTGCTCCAGCTTGCGCGCCCAGACGATGTTGGCGTGCTCGTCGAACCGGGCCTTGATCTCGACCAGGACGAGCACCTCCTTGCCCTCCTCGGCCGCGTCGATGAGCGCGTCCACGATCGGCGAATCGCCGCTGGTGCGGTAGAGCGTCTGCTTGATGGCGCGCACGCCCGGGTCGGCCGCCGCCTGCTCAAGGAAGGCCTGGACCGAGGTGGTGAACGAGTCGTACGGGTGGTGCAGCAGTATGTCGCGCTGGCGCATCGCGGCGAACACGTCGATGTGCTCCGGGCCCTCGAACTCGGCCAGGTCCGGGTGCAGCGCGGTGGCGAAGGTCGGGAACTTCAGCGTCGGCCGGTCCTCCGCGGCCAGGGTGAACAGGCCGGTCAGGTCCAGCGGCGCGGGCAGCCGGAAGATCTCCGCCTCGCCCACCCCGAGCTCGCGCACCAGCAGCTCCAGCACCGCCGGGTCGATGGTCTCCTCGACCTCCAGCCGCACCGGCGGCCCGAACCGGCGCCGCTGCAGCTCCCGCTCCAGCGTCTCCAGCAGGCTCTGCGTCTCGTCGTTCTCGTCGCCCTCGACCTCGACGTCCTCGTTGCGGGTCACCCGGAAGGTGTGCCGGCCGAGCACCTCCATGCCGTTGAACAGGTGCGGCAGGTGCACCGCGATGAGCTCCTCGAGCGGGATGAACCGGCCCGCGCTGACCACCACGAACCGGGGCAGCGACGGCGGCACCTTCACCCGGGCGAAGTGCTCGTTGCCGGTGACCGGGTTGCGCACCTGCACGGCCAGGTTGAGTGAGAGCCCGGATATGTAGGGGAAGGGGTGCGCCGGGTCCACCGCCAGCGGGGTGAGCACCGGGAAGACCTGTTCGCGGAAGAGCGCGTAGAGCTTCTCCTGCTCCGCGTCGTCGAGGTCCTTCCAGGCCAGGATCTCGATGGCCGCCTCGGCCAGCGCCGGGCGCAGCGTGTACTGGAAGTGCTCGGCGTGCCGGCGCATCAGCACCCCGGTCTCGGACCAGATCCGCTGGAGCTGCTCGCGCGGGGTCATGCCCGCGGCGGTCGGGCCGGCCGCGCCGGTGGCGATGCGGCGCTTGAGGCCGGCCACCCGGACCATGAAGAACTCGTCGAGGTTGTTGGCGAAGATCGCGCTGTACTTGGTGCGTTCGAGCAGCGGGACGTCCTTGTCCTCGGCGAGCTCGAGCACCCGGCTGTTGAACTGCAGCCAGGAGGATTCGCGGTCGAGGAAGCGGTCGGCCTCAGCGGGCGACTCCATGATCGGATGCTTTCACGGTTCGTTGAACTGCGGGTGGCGGGCAGGCGGACGGCAGGCGACTCGGGCAAGGGGAGCGCCGCTGCGGACAAGGCGCTCAGCGGGGCGAACCGAGCCGATCTCCGCATCGTGCATGCTGGTGCTCTTACCCGGATTTCCGCCCCTCATAGAGCACGTCCACGGACCGGGTGTGAAAACCGAGGGCCTCGTACAGATGGAGGGCGGGGGCGTTGTCCCCCTCGACGTACAGGATCACAGTATCCATGCCTTGCTGCATCTGCCCGCTCAGGCTGCGCAGATGGTGTAGTCCGGCCAGCGCGAGCGCTCGGCCGAGGCCGCGCGAGCCGCTGTCCGGGGCGACGCCGAGGACGTAGATCTCGCCGACCGGGCGGCCGCCGTTCTCGGCGTCCGTGGCGGCGTGGACCTTGGTCCAGTGGAAGCCGACCAGCCGGCCCGCGCGCTCGGCCAGGAAGAATCCGGCCGGGTCGAACCAGGGCTCGGTCATCCGCTCGTCCAGGTCCCGGCGGGTCCAGGCGCCCTGCTCCGGATGGTGCGCGAAGGCCGCGGTGTTCAGCTCGAGCCAGGCCTCCTCGTCCTGCCCCGGCCGGAAGGTGCGTATAACCGTGTCCTCCGGGGCCGGGCTTTCTGCGGGCACTTTGGCCAGCTCGAGCTCCATGATCCGCAGCTCGCGTATCGGCGTGAAGCCCAGGTGCACAGCGAGCCGTCCGGCTTCAGGTAGATCTCCGTGCGCCCAAGCGCTCAGCGCGCCGTCGCCGGGCGCCGCGTCCACCGCGGCTTCGACCAGCGCGGTGCCTATCCCGTGCCTGCGCGCATGCGGTGCCACACACAGCTCCGCGACTCGCCCGCCGTCCTCGTCCGCCGGGCCCATGAACGCGTATCCGAACACGCCGGGCTCACCGGCGCCATTCACATGTCCGCGCCATAACAGATGCGTCGCGCCCTCGCGACCGTTGGCGACCGCGAGCCGGGCGTTCTCGTTGACCGGCATGACGCCGTCAGCGGCCGCCACCGTCTCCAGCAGCCGTTCGACGGCCTCCCGGTCGTCCGGCGTAAGCCGCCCGGCGATCGCCTCGACTCTCATAGCGCCCATGCTCGTACCGCCGGGATGTATATCTGTCACGTGGTCAGATTAGGCACACGCGCCTCGTTGCGCTTTCCAGAGATTCCCGGCAGCGCGCGCTCACGCCCGGTTCGGGCTCACACGTGGACCGGCGGCAGCACGTCCCGCTCGGAGCGCTTCTCCGGGTTGACGAACCGGTAACCGACATTGCGCACGGTCCCGATCAGCTGCTCGTGCTCGGCGCCGAGCTTGGCCCGCAGCCGCCGCACGTGCACGTCCACGGTCCGGGTGCCGCCGAAGTAGTCGTAGCCCCAGACCTCCTGCAGCAGCTGGGCCCGGGTGAACACCCGGCCGGGGTGCTGCGCGAGGTACTTGAGTAGCTCGAACTCCTTGAAGGTCAGGTCCAGCACCCGGCTGCGCAGCCGCGCGGTGTAGGTCGCCTCGTCGATGGTCAGGTCCCCGTTGCGGATCTCCAGCGGCACGTCCTCGGCGCCCGCGGCGGCGGCCAGCCGGCCCACCGCGAGCCGGATCCGGGCCTCCACCTCGGCCGGCCCGGCCGTCTCGAGCAGCACGTCGTCCACGCCCCACTCCGCAGTGACCGCGGCCAGCCCGCCCTCGGTGGTGATCAGCAGCATCGGGCAGTCCAGCCCGGTGGTCCGCAGCACGCGGCACAGCGAGCGCGCGGCGGGCAGCTCGCGGCGCCCGTCGACCAGCAGCAGGTCAGCCGGGGCGGTGTCCATGAGGGCGGCCGCCTCGGCCGGCGCGACGCGGACCGTGTGCAGGAGTAGGCCGAGCGCGGGGAGTACTTCCGCCGAGGGGGTGAGGGCGTTGGTCAGCAACAGAAGTGTGGCCATGTCGAGGGTCGGTCCTTCCGCCGTGCCGCACGGGTGCCGCCCGGTCGCGATCCGGTGAGACCGCTTCCGCCCGGCGCCCACACCGCGAGCTGCTGTTGTGTGGCTTAGGAAATGTGTCGTTAAAACACACGAAGGACCCAGCGGCTTCATCGCGCGGATCCTCTTTTCGCAGGATAGCCGACATGACCGGGGCGTGTCTGCCAGGTGAAGTGGTTTTCTCGTCATCGGGCCGCGGCGGGTACCGTATCCGTACGCGTAGGGCACACTAGCGAGGCACGGCTGGACTGGGAGGAGGGGCGTCTGCGCATGGCCACCACAGTGCTGCGGTACTGGGCCGCGGCCCGCGAAGCGGCCGGCGCGGCCCAGGAGGAGGTCACCGCGACGACGCTGGCCGAAGCCCTGTCCGCGGCGATCGTCAGCCGGGGAGCGCAGGGGAAGGCACTGGCCGGGGTGTTCGCGCACTGCTCCTACCTGGTCGACGGCAACCCGGTGGGCCGGCGCGATCCGGACTCGGTGCGGCTCGCCCCCGGCGCCGTGGTCGAGGTGCTGCCGCCCTTCGCCGGTGGGTGAGCGCGGTGAGCAGAGGGTGAGCAGGTCGCGATGACGTCCGACTACGACCCGTATTTCGACTCCGGCCCGCAGCAGCCGCCGGCCGAGCCCGGCGCCGGGACAGGCCGCCGCCGCCGACGCGATCCAGGGCCGGGCGGCGAGGACTCTGGCCACCCGGGCTATCAGGACATCGGCCAGGACCAGGGATACCAGGAGCAGCACAACGACCGTGCCGGGAGGCACGGTCACGATATCCACCCGCAGCCGTCCTATCCCGACTACGGCGGCTATCCCGACCAGCATGGCGGCGGTCCGTACCCGGAGCAGTTTCCAGACGCCGGGTCGCACGATCCGCAATGGGAGAACTCGGGCCTGGGCTGGGACCAGCGGGAGTGGAACGAGGCGCAGCGGGTCGAGACGCCTTTCGACCCGCGCCGCGAGCTGAGCCATCAGAGCTGGCCGGAGGCCGAGCGGCGGCGCGAGAACCCACCCGATTTCACCGACCCCGCCGCGTATCCGCCCTACGAGGAATACTCCGAGCCCGACCAGC
The DNA here is from genome assembly GCA_036501535.1 of Actinocrinis sp. Taxonomy (GTDB): domain Bacteria; phylum Actinomycetota; class Actinomycetes; order Streptomycetales; family Catenulisporaceae; genus DASYAE01. Next base: position 28,342 of record DASYAE010000073.1, read on the forward strand.
CCGACCGGCCGCAGCGCCCCGACGCCCGCCGCGGGGTCGGATTCGACGGGATCGACGGGATGGCCCGGCGCCCGTCGGCGGCGGAAGTCGACGAGCCGGACGAGCCGGCCCGCTATGCCGAGCCGTACCGCGAGCCTGAGCAGCTCCGTGTTCCTGAACAGCACCGTGTGCCTGAGCAGTTCCGCGAGGCCGAGCCGTTCGGCGGGACTGATCCGTTCCGCGAGCCCGAGCAGTTCCGCGAGCCGGCTCGACCCGGCGAGCAGACCATCCCGCCGGAGCCCGAGGCGTCCGAGGCCGCCGGCGTCTCTGCCGTCTCCCTGGCCAACGGCGCAGGTGCCTTCGGCGCCGCGGGTATCGCGGTCCTGATCGGGATAACCGCCATCGCGTCCGCCAAGGGGCTCGCGATCGTGGTCGGGCTGAGCCAGATCGGCCTCGCGGTCGGCTGGGCGCGCACCGCCGGCCTGGAGAAGGACCGCCGGACCGTCGCGCTCATCGCCCTGATCGGCCTCGGCGCCACCGCCGTGGCCTACCAGATCCGGTCCGGCCCCGCGGTCGGCGACGCCGGCTCGGTGCTCGGCGCGGGCTTCGTCGTGCTCGCCGCGGACCAGCTGTTCCGCCGCGACCCCGGCCGCGCCCGGCACAAGTCGGAGGTCCTGGCGGCCGCCGCGGCGGGAGCCGCCTTCGCGGTGCTGCCGGCCGGATACCTCGTGGCCCAGCATCAGGCTTCGAAGCTGGCCGGCTCCAGCGCGCTCGCCGCGGCGGTCGCCGTGCTGTGTACCGCGCTGATCGGCGGTGGCCGCCGTCCGATGGGTGATGTCGCCGGTGTCGCCGCGGCAGCGATGGTCGGTGCCTTAGGCGCGATCAGCCTTAGTTCGCCGGCCGGGGTGAAGGGCGGTGCCATCGCCGGAGTTGCGGCTGGCCTGTTCGGCCTTGCCGCGTCACGCGTCGTGACCCGCCTAGGTGATGAGGGGTCAGATATCCGCATCATCGCCCAAGTCCTGCCCGCCGCCTTCGCCGGGACCGCAGCGGCAATAGCCGCACTCGCGCTGCGATAGCCAGCAGCCAATAGCTAATACAGCGGCCTCAGCGGGCCGACGGCATATCGACACGATCGCGAACAGAGCGGGTCCGATCTGTGACGCCGACCGATCCCGGAGGAGCCGCCGGAGAGCTACGCTCAAAGCGTGACCGCGGCGAACCCGGACGACCACGACCGTTTCTACGGATCCCCACCGCCCCCTCGGCCGGCTGATCCGCCCGACGGCGCGGCCCCGGGCAGGGCGTACCGCGAACCCACCTACCAAGAGCCTTCCGGGGGCGGCTATCCCAGCAGCCCCCCGCGCGGCTATTCGAACTACAGCGAACGAGCGCCCGAGCCGACCTACGCCCAACGCGCGCCTGAACCGACGCTGCGTTACGAGGCGCCCGAGCCGACCATGCGCCGCGGGGAGCCGCCCGAATACGCGCCGTCCACGCCGTCGCCCTCCGCGGGACTGCCTCCGCCGCGCAAGCGCAGGCGCTGGGTCAGGCGACTCGCCATCACGCTCGGCATCCTGCTCGTCCTGCTGGTTGCAGCGGACCGGGTCAGCGTCATCGTGGCCCAGAACGTGGCCGCCACGCAGGTGCAGAAGGAACAGAACCTGCCGCAGAAGCCGGGCATCAGCATCAAGGGCTTCCCGTTCCTGACCCAGGTGGCCAGCCGCGACTTCAGCCACATCGCCGTCGACATCCACGGCCTCCAGTCGACCGGCGTGCCGATCACCGACCTGCACGCCGATCTCTACGGCGTGCACGTCGACTCCAGCTTCAACGGCGGCACCGCGGACACGGTCAACGCCGTCGCCCAGCTCAGCTACAGCGCCATCGACACCGCGGTGAACCAGCAGATCGAGCAGGGGTTCGGACAGGTCACCGTCAGCGAGGGCACCGGCAACCAGCTCCAGGCGAGCTTCACGGTCCTCGGGGTCTCCGTCTCCGCCTCGGTGTCGATCACGGTCGCGCCGAACAACACGATCGACGTGAAGTCCGGCCAGGTGAACTCGCCGCTGTCCGGCCTGCTCAACCTCGGGAACACCTCCTTCAGCACCTCCTTCCAGCTGAAGAACCTGCCGTTCGGCATCCAGTTGAACGGGATCCAGGTCACCAAGAACTACGTCGGCGTCACGGCGACCGGCCACAACGTCCCGCTGCAGGCGAGTTCCTCGAACGGCTGAGCGGGGCGCCGGCGCCCGGTTTGCCCCGGGATTCGGCTGAGACAGAAGTCTCGGTATCCGAGATGTTCGTGACAGTCCGGCCGGGCCGCACGTAAACTCGGCCCCATGAAGCGGCAGGCAGAGCTCACCAAGCGACGCGCAGTCGACTTGTGTCGCGTTGCCGCCTGCCTGTGTTGTCGTCCCTGAACGACGCGCCGCCACGGCCGGGCTGGTCACCGCGACACCGCGGAAGCCCGGTCAGCAAGGCGCCCGCCGGTGTCCTGTCCCAGCCCCGCCGGACCGCTTCGTGAGACGAATGCCCGAGATCCGAGACGGCGTCAGGCCGTCACCACGCTGCGCGGTCCGGCCGCGAGCGGCGATCGAGCCGTCTCGCCCGTACATCCGAGAACCACCCCACAGAGCATCAGGAGATCGCTCATGAGCCGCACCGACGTCCTGGTCGACGCCGACTGGGTCGAGGCACACCTGGACGACCCGAAGGTCGTCGTCGTCGAGGTCGACGAGGACACCTCCGCCTACGACAAGAACCACATCCGCAACGCCATCCGGATCGACTGGAAGAAGGACCTCCAGGACCCGGTGCGCCGCGACTTCGTGTCCAAGGAGCAGTTCGAGGCGCTGCTGTCCGAGCGCGGCGTCGCGAACGACGACACGGTGGTGCTGTACGGCGGCAACAACAACTGGTTCGCCGCGTACGCGTACTGGTACTTCAAGCTGTACGGCCACCAGGACGTCAAGCTGCTCGACGGCGGGCGCAAGAAGTGGGAGCTGGACTCCCGGGACCTGGTCGTCGAGCAGCACGCCCGGCCCGCGGCCAGCTACACCGCGCAGCCGCAGGACCTGGCCATCCGGGCCTTCCGGGACGAGGTGGTGGCCGCGATCGGGGCGAAGAACCTGGTCGACGTGCGCTCCCCGGACGAGTTCTCCGGCAAGCTGCTGGCCCCGGCGCACCTGCCGCAGGAGCAGTCGCAGCGGCCCGGCCACGTGCCGAGCGCGAAGAACATCCCGTGGTCGAAGTCGGCCAACGACGACGGCACCTTCCGCTCGGACGGCGAGCTGACCGAGCTGTACTCCGGCGAGGGCGTGGACCTGGCCAAGGACACCATCGCGTACTGCCGGATCGGCGAGCGCTCGGCGCACACCTGGTTCGTGCTGCACGAACTGCTCGGCCAGCCGAACGTGAAGAACTACGACGGCTCGTGGACCGAGTACGGCTCCCTGGTCGGCGTGCCGATCGAGCTCGGCGCCTGACCGGCCCGCGCGACCGGACGAACACGACAGGAACGAGGAGCGAGCATCATGTGCGGAGCCACCAAGGGCGGACTGTCTCGGGAAGGGATCGACGTGGCGAAGGAGACGATCATCGAGGGCACCGTGCAGCACGACGGCAGCCCGGTCACCGGCTACGTCCGACTGCTGAACCCGGACGGCGAGTTCACCGCCGAGGTGCCCACTTCGGCCACCGGAGCGTTCCGGTTCTTCGCCGCGCCCGGCCAGTGGACCCTGCGCGCCCTCGTGCCCGGCGGCAGCGCCGACCGCGCGGTGGTCGCGGTCCAGGGCGAGGTCGCCGAGGTCCGGATCGCGGTCTGACCGGACGGCGCGGCGCCGGTCAGTAGACCAGCGCCTGCACTCCCTCGGCCAGCACCTCTTGGACGAACAGCTGCGCCCCGGCGATCCTGACGCCGGGGCGCAGGTCGTCCTCGGAGATGCCGCGCCGCGCGGCGCACTGCGTGCACAGCGACACGGTGCCCTCGGCGAGGATCGCGGTGAGCAGGTCTTCCAGCGGCGCGGCATGCGGCAGCTCGAACTCGGCGGCCCGGCCGGGCAGCGCGAACCAGGACGACTCGCCGGTCAGCCACAGCGAGACCTGCGCGCCCGAGGCCGTCGCGAGCGCCGCCACCGTGAATGCCTGCGAGCAGCGCTCCGGCGCGTCCGCCCCGGCGGTCACTTTCACCACCAGGCTGCGCGGATTCCGGGGGCGCACGCCCTGCGCGGCCGGCTGATCCGGCCGGTCCGTCTGATCATTCATGGCCGCACCTTATGCCCGCGGCCGCCGTGCAGCCGTAGAATCGGACGGTCCGCGGCCCGAGCGCCGTGGGTCGCAGCCGCCATGGACACAGCGCCGAGGAGCCGAGTGCCGTGCAGACCTTCTTCACCATCCTGCTCGTGGTGATGTTCCTGATGGTGACCTGGTTCGCCGCCTTCGTCGTGGTCCGGCTGTTCAAGCAGCAGGGCCGGTAGGGCGGAGCGCGCGATGAGCACCGAGAACGGGGCCGCCGAAAACGGCGGCGCCGGCGCCGGGGCGGCGCTGCACGTCGGTTTCCAGATCCCGGCCGACCTCGACCCGGTGCTGGTGCCGGTGGCCTTCCTGATCGGCCGCTGGGCCGGCGCGGGCCTCGGCCAGTACCCGACCATCGAGGACTTCCGGTTCGGCCAGGAGATCACCTTCGGCTACGTGCCCGGCAAGCCGTTCCTCGACTACGACTCGAAGTCCTGGCTGATCGACGAGGACGGCGCGAAGCTGCGGCCGCTGGCCCGCGAGCACGGCTACTGGCGGCCGCAGCCGCCGGACCGCGAGGGCGGCCCGCGCCGGCTCGAGGTGCTGCTGGCCCACCCGACCGGCATCGTCGAGGTCTGGCAGGGCGAGCTGGAGGGGGCGAAGGCGGAGCTGCACACCGACGCCGTCGCCCGCACCGCCACGGCCAAGGAGTACTCCGGCGGGCACCGGCTCTACGGCCTGGTCAAGGGCGACCTCTACTGGACCTTCGACATGGCCGCGATGGGGCAGCCGCTGCAGAACCACCTGGCCGCCCAGCTCAAGCGGGACACCGCACCCTGATGCGCGCCGCGGTCGTAGACTTTCGACCGTGGCCAGCAGTCCCCGCCGACCGACCGACGACCCGCCCGCCCGGCCCCGGGCCGACGGGCCGCGCGGTCGTGCCCGCAACACGGAGCGGGGCGACCTCTCGGACCGGCTGCGGGCCGGCGGGTACCGCATCACCCCGGCCCGCCAGCTCGTGCTGAACGCGGTCGCCGAGCTGGACCACGCCACCCCGGACACGATCTGCGCCGAGGTGCAGCGCACCGCCAGCTCGGTCAACCTCTCCACCGTCTACCGCACCCTCGAGCTGCTCGAAGAGCTCGGCCTGGTCACGCACACCCACCTCGGCCACGGCTCGCCGACCTACCACATGGCCGCCGAGCAGCAGCACATCCACCTGGTCTGCAACGCCTGCGGCCGGGTCGAGGAGGCCTCGGCGTCGCTGGCCGACCCGCTGGTCGAGCGGCTGCGCCGGGAGAACGGCTTCGCGGTCGACGTGGCCCACTTCGCGATCTACGGCCAGTGCGACCAGTGCCACAACGGCCCGCCGCCCAGCCCGGAGCGATCCCGGGAAGACTATGGCCGGCGCGGCGGTTGTGCTGAATCATGAGCACGCCGATGCCGATGCCGATGGAGACGCCCGACACAGAGTCAGTGGCGGTCCGCAGCCCCCTGCTGGATCTGCCCGGCGCGGTCGCCGCCGACCCGCCGGACCAGGGCGTGGCGGCGCATTACGGCAATCCGCACACAGAGCAGCGCGCGCTGGCTAACGGCGCCGGCTTCGTCGACCTTTCGCATCGCGGCGTGGTGCGCATCGGCGGGAGGGACCGGCTCCGGCTGCTGCACTCGCTGCTCAGCCAGCACCTGTCCGAGCTGGCGCCGCATCAGCCCGCCGAGGCGCTGCTGCTGGACCCGCAGGGCCGCATCGAGCATGCGCTCTACCTGGTCGACGACGGCGAGGCGACGTGGGCGCACGTCGAGCCGGGCGCGGCCGGCCCGCTGACCGCGTTCCTGGCCAAGATGCGCTTCATGCTCGACGTCGAGCCCGAAGACGTGACCGCGCAGTACGCGATCGTCTACGAGGCCGGTCCGGGCGGCCGGGTCGCGGCGGCGTCCGGCGCTCTCACACGGGAACCGGTCCGGTTCGACGAGGCCGCCGAGGGCCGCGAGCTCTTCCTGCCGCGCGCCCGGCTGGCCGAGTACGCGGCCGGCCCGAACGCCGGCTCGCCGGCCGGGTCGTGGGCGCTCGAGGCGCTGCGGATCGCCTCGCACCGGCCGCGCGCCGGGCTCGAGACGGACAGCCGCACGATCCCGCACGAACTCGGCTGGATCGACACGGCGGTCCACCTCGACAAGGGCTGCTATCGCGGCCAGGAGACGGTCGCCCGGGTGCAGAACCTCGGCCACCCGCCGCGCCGACTGGTCTTCCTGCACCTCGACGGGACCGAGGAACACCTCCCGGCGCACGGCGATCCGGTCGAGTCCGAGGGCCGCGACGTCGGCCGGGTCACCTCCAGCGCCCGGCACTACGAGCTCGGCCCGATCGCACTCGCGCTGGTGAAGCGGACCGTGCCGACGGACGCGACACTCCAGGCGGGCGGCGTCGCCGCGGCCCAGGAGGTCGTAGTGCCGCCGGACGCGGGGGGCACCGCACGCGAGCGGCTGAGAGGGCGTCACTGACGACTCGCCAGCACCCCAGTGTCGTCCCGTTCACGTCGCCGTCGAGGTCGCCGCGCTGACGTGAGATCGTCGCGCATGACGATCTCAAGTGTGCGGAGCCGGCTGTGAAACTCCGCGTTGAGTTCCTTGTACTCCTTCGAGTCGCGCGTCAGCGTTGCACTATGTGCGAGCAGGTTGCGTAAAACTTGCAAATGCCTGTACACGCTGTGTGCGGAGTCGTGCACATGATCAGGTGCCACGATTGCGAGCTCGCGCATGGAGGCCTTGGGACTGGCATGCTCCGGGTCGTCGTGATACGCGTCGTGTACGGCCGCTTCGAGCACGGCACCGTTGAGGCCCCTGAACGCGGCCTTCAGCATCCGGCCGTGAGCCTGCGACAGTGAGACGACGAATCGCACATAGACGACCCGCCTGGTCTCACTCCACTGCTGCCTGAGATCGCGACGCGCTCGGAGCAGGTCAGTGAGCAGCGTCGAACCGACTCCCAGTACCGCACCCAACGCGACAGCGACGAACGTCCCCCACATATCCGCAGGGTAGCGCCGAGCACAAACGTCCGCAGCATACTGATCTCGCTTGCCGCCGGCGGTGCTGGAGCCGGGGATGTCGCCGACGTCTCGTGAGAACTGACTCCGAGCGGGCTTCTGGGAGTCGACCCGTCGTGGGTCCGAGACGCGTTGGATTCACCGGGTTGGCGAGCCCAGCGAAGCTGGTGTCGAGTCGGCGGCAGGTGTGGCCGTCGGAGCGGGGCCGGGCTGCTCGGGGGCACGGCTGAGCCGACCGGGGATCGTGCGCTCCATCAAACGGGTGAACTCGTGACGAATCCGCACGTCCGTGCCAGGACCGTGCGACGATTCCCCCCGTCAGCGATGCAAGCCCGGGGGCGGTCCCCCGGCGCCGGGAACCCGGTTGGGGGATGCATGACCGAGGCCGAGAGCGGCCGCCGCGGCCTGCGCAGGATCGACCGGGTGACAGCCGAGGGCTTCGCCGCGGACCTGGGCGCACTGCCGCTGCGGGAACTGCGCGAGCGCCGGGCCGACGCGCTGGCCGAGGAGGCCGACCTGTCGTACCTGCGCCGGCTGCTGCACGGCCGGATCGACATAATCGCGGCCGAACTGGATCGCCGCCGCCTCGGGGACACCAGCCCGCTGCTGGCCGGCCTGACCGCCATCCTGGCCGACCCTCCGCCGGAACGCCCGGTCTCGGCCCGCCACCTACGATTGAACGGCCCGGTGCGGGACCGGCCCGGTGAGTACCGCGCCGAGATCGAGGGACGGCTGAGTAAGCTGGCCCGCCCCGACCTGGCCGGCTGCCCGGAGCCTGAGCTGGGCGCGACCGCCCGGGCGCTCGCCGACTGCGAGCGCGAACTGTCCGGCCTGCGCCAGCAGGTCCAGCGCGCCGCGGACGAGTGCGCCGCCGAACTGGCCCGCCGCTACCGCGACGGCGAGGCGGCGGTCGGCGACGTGCTCGACGCGCACTGATACGCGCCGATCTGGATCAGGATGCGAAGATTGGTCAGAAGAACACCGAGCGGCGCTGCACCAGCAGCCGGTACAAGGTGTCCTGGATCGTCTCGCGTACCTGGTCGGCCAGGTTGAACACGAGCATCGGGTCGTCCGCCGCGGACGGGTCGAACTTGGCGGTCTCGATCGGCTCGCCGAAGGCGATGTACCACTTCGACGGCAGCGGGACCAGCCCCAGCGGGCCGAGCCACGGGAAGGTCGGGGTCACCGGGAAGTACGGCAGGCCGAGCAGCCGGGCCAGCGGCCGGATGTCGCCGATCTTCGGGTAGATCTCCTCCGCGCCGACGATCGCGGTCGGGATGATCGGCGTCCCGGTGCGCAGCGCGGCGGCCACGAAGCCGCCGCGGCCGAAGCGCTGCAGCCGGTAGCGCTCCGAGTAGGGCTTGCCGATGCCCTTGAAGCCCTCCGGCCACACCCCGACCGTCTCGCCCGCCAGCAGCAGCCGCTCCGCGTCGGGCACGCAGGCCAGCGTGTGCCCGGCCTTGCGGGCCAGGTCGCTGACGAACGGGAGGGTGAAGACCAGGTCCGCCGCCAGCATCCGGAGGTGGAGCCGGGCCGGGTGATGGTCCCACAGGGCGACCTGGGTCATCAGCGCGTCGAGCGGGAACAGGGTGCCGGCGTGGTTCGCCACGATCAGCGCGCCGCCCTTGTCCGGCACCTGGTCGATGCCGCGCGTCTCCACCCGGAAGTACTTCTCATACAGCGGGCGCACCATGCCCAGCAGCACGTTCTCGGTCAGGTCGAGGTCGAAGCCGAATTCGTCGACCTCGTATTCGCCGGTGATCCGGCGGCGCAGGAAGGCCAGGCCGCGCGCGGCCCGCCGGTCCCAGTCCCGGCCGGCGACCGTGCGGCCGAGCGTGTCGAGCAGGTCCCGGGCCGGCCGGCCCGGCGGCTCCCAGCGGCGCCGGTCGCCCTGGTCGCGGCGGCCCTGGTTGGGCCCTGGGCCATCCTGCTCCCGGGCCTGCCGGTCCTGTCGATCCTGCCGGTCCTGCCGGTCCCCGCCGGCGCCCTCGTCCGGCTCGCGGCGCGCGTTCACAGTCCGTCCCCCTCGCGGCCGGCGGCCCGCCGGTTGAGCAGGTCGGCCAGCCGGGACTCGGCCGCGGCGAGGGCGGCGGTCGGCAGCAGCGGGTGCAGGCTGGTGGACTCGGCGTGCGCGGTCAGCGCGGACGCCGTGGAGTACTTCAGCGAGAGGCCCAGCCGCGTGGTCATCAGCTCGGTGTCCAGCACCCGCCCGTAGGTCAGCAGCGCGACCTGGTCCGCGGCGAAGTCGGCCACCCCGAACCGGAGCAGCAGCCGGCCGAGCGAGCCGGTGGCGAACCGCGGCACCGGCAGCACCGGGCGGCCGAGCCGGCGCGCGATCTGGGACAGCGTCAGGGTGCCGGCGCCGGCGATGTTGTAGGTGCCCGGCGGGGTCGGCCCGGCCGCGGCGCGGACCGCGCGGACCACGTCGTCGATGTGCACGAACTGCAGCCGCGGGTCGAAGCCGAGCACGCAGGGCAGCACCGGCAGGCGGAAGAACTCGGCGTAGGAGGTGCCCACCTCCGGCCCGAGGAACCCGGCGAACCGCAGCACCGTGATGTCCACGTCGGGCCGGCGGCGGGCGAATCCGCGCACATAGGCCTCGACCTCGGTCACGTCCTTGCCGTAGCCGGAGCGGGGCGGCAGGTGCGGCTTCGTCTGCTCGGTGAACATCGCCGGGTCGCGCGGCGCGCAGCCGTACACCGCCCCGGACGACTTGACCACCAGCCGGCGCACGCTCGACGACTGCTGGCACGCGGCCAGCAGCTGCATCGTGCCGATGACGTTGCGCTCCTTCATCGCGGCGCGCGAGCCGGCCTGCGAGGCCCCGGCGAGCACGTCGAGGTGCAGCACCGTGTCCGGCCGGACCCGGGCGATCAGCGCCGCGATGGCGGGGGTGCGCAGGTCGGCCTGGACCGTCTCCACCCCCTCGACCCGGTCCTCGGGCTCCGGCTCGGCGAGGTCGACGCCGACGATCCGCTCCCCGGTGCTCGCCAGGTCGCGCAGCACAGCCGCGCCGAGGCGGCGTGCCGCGCCGGTGACCAGGATCGTTCCGGACTCGCTCACAGATGCACTCGCGATGTTGGCTTCAGGCGACCTCGTCGGGCACTCTCGTCGGGCACTGTGCCCGTGAACCCGGTGTCAAGCCTAGCCGCGGACGGCAGGCTCGGCTCCCGGGACTGATGGTTCGTCAGTGACGGCTCGGAAGCCTGCGTGGGTCTCGGACTCCCGCCGCGAACGCCGGACCGGCGCCGAGCGCGGCGGGACGTCGGAAGCGCGCGCCTGACGCCGCCGGCTACTTCTTGTTGCGGCGCTGGATGCGCGTCTTCTTCAGCAGCTTGCGGTGCTTCTTCTTGGCCATGCGCTTGCGGCGCTTCTTGATGACCGAGCCCACAGGGAACCCTCGCTCACTCTTCCTGGACGAACGACAGACGACCAGAGTACCCGCAGCGGAGCCGTGCGGAGAACGTGAGCTGGTACAGGGACGCCCGAAGCCCGCCCCTCGGGGACCGGGGGACCGTCGCGGCGATCGCCCGGTCCCGCCGGTCACTCGGTCTCGACGTAGGCGGACGAGAGGTAGTCCCGCACCGCCTTTGCCGGGACCCGGAAGGACCGGCCCACCCGCACCGCGGCCAGCTCGCCGGAGTGCACCATCCGATAGACCGTCATCTTCGAGACCCGCATGACCCCGGCCACCTCGGCCACCGTGAGGAAGCTCACGTCCTCGAGACCCAGCGGCGGCGGCCCGTTGCGCAGCGGGCTGGCGTGCCCGGACCTTCCGGCCTGCGCCGTCTCCGGCTCACCGGAACCCGAGCCGGCCTGCCCCGCACTCGCTGGGAGCCCCCCACCCGGGGTGATGACTTCTGCCGACTGCTCTTCAGGCACAGCGGCCCAACCACCTTTCGCGCGCTGCTGCGCCGGAATCCCCTCCGCCGGCACGTCGTCAGCGTATGCGCCTTGTACCCCACAGTAGTTGCCCGAGGCAAGTCGGGGGAGGGGCGATTGAGATTGTTGGGGATATCAAAACCGGCGCACTTTGCCGAGTTCTGTGTGCGCCCCTGGTGACGGATACCTGGATTGGGGCTTACAAGCCCTGCTTAAGCCGCCTGAGCTGCCCGCGCCAGGATGTAATCACCGAGCGGGCTGTAGCTGTCCGGATCGAGACCGTCGTCGAGCGGTACTGCAACCTGCACGGCGCCCTCCTCCTCGCCCACGAAAAGAGCCGGGTCGTTGCAGTCCGCGAAGCCGATCGCGTCCAGGCCGGCCTGGCCCGCGCCGCCGCACCAGCCGTGGTCCGCCACCACCAGATCGGGCATCGGGCCGCCGGCGGCGGCCAGCTCCGCGAGCACCGCCCGGATCGGGCGCGCGGCGTGCGAGTGCACCGGCCCGCCCGGGTCCTCGACCATGGCCACGCCGAGGAAGTAGCGGATCTCCAGGCGCTTGCGCCCGCCGTGCCGGGCCGGCGCGTCGTACGACCAGCCGTCGGCCGCCTCGACCACCCGGCCGCCGGCGGCCGCCAGCGCGGAGGCCAGCTGCTGGTACAGCTCGCTGAGATTGTTCGGGTGCCCGGTGGCGAACAGCACCCGCTGCCGCTCCCGCAGCGCCTCGCCGAACCGGTCCGCGTAGCGGTCGAGCGCGTCGACGGTCCGGTCCGGGTCGATGGTGTCCTCGCCGCTGCGGTGGTCGAGCCGCGGGCTGACCCCGACCTTGCGGGCCATCAGGTCCAGCACCGAGTCGCGGGTCCAGTGCGCGGCCGGCTCCAGGCCGAGCTGATAGTACGGATCGCGGTCGGCCAGCAGCTGGTAGTGCAGCAGGTTGTTCTCCCGCGGCGTGGCCACGATCCCGGCCATCCGGGTCCGCATCAGGTGCTCGACCAGGGACGCCCGGTCGGGTGCCGGCCGCCTTGCCGCGGGAAACAGTGCGCTCATGTCATCGAGGTTACGCGGCGCCCCTGCCGCGGCGCGACGGGTCCCCGGGTGATCGCTGGTCAGGGATGGTGGCGTGGGAGCGTCAGTCGGTGCGCAGCGCGATCACCGGATCGAGCCGGCCGGCCCGGCGCGCCGGCATCACGCCGAACACCACGCCGACGAACACCGACACCCCGAATGCCAGCGCGGGCGACCACCAGGCGATCGACGTCGGCAGCGGGCTGAACGCGCCCACCGCGGCCGAGACTCCGACACCGAAGAGGATGCCGAGCGTCCCGCCCACCGCCGTCAGCGCCACCGCCTCGACCAGGAACTGCAGCACCACGTCGCGCTGCCGGGCGCCGAGCGCCTTGCGCAGCCCGATCTCCCGGGTCCGCTCGCGCACTCCGACCAGCATGATGTTGGACACGCCGACCCCGCCGACCAGCAGCGAGATGCCCGCGATCGCGGAGAGCACCAGGGTGAGCAGGTCCAGGATCTCGCCGATGGTGCCGAGGATCTGGGTCTGGGTGACCGCGGAGAACTGCTCGCCGGGGTACTCGGCCTCCAGCGCGGCGACGATCTGGTCGGACAGCGGCCCGATCCGGTCCGGGGTGGGCGCCTTCACCGCCAGCCCCTCGACCGTGTTCACCCCGAACAGCCGCTGCGCCTCGGAGATCGGTACATCTATATCGGAGTCCTGGGTTATCCCGAAGGCGGAGCCCTGCCCCCGGGCGACGCCGATCACCCGGAAGGTGACCCCGGCGATCGTCACCGGCCGGCCGACCGGATCCTCGCCCGGGAACAGCGATGAGGCCACGTCGGCGCCCAGGACGACCACCCGCGAATAAGTGTCCACATCCGCTTGGGTGATGTAGGAGCCCTCTGCCAGCGGTCTGTTGAAGACCGTGTCGAAGGACGGCGTCACGCCCTGCACGGTCGAGTAGTAGCTCTGCGTCTCCGCGGTCACCTCCTCGCCAGAGCTGACGGTCGCGGTTACGTCGCTCTGCGAGCCGACGATCCGCGCCGCCAGGTCGACGTCCGAGAGCTGCATCGGGGAGAGCGCCGGGGCGGTGCCGAACTCGAACTTGCCCGGCACGATCAGCACGATGTTCGAGCCGAGCCCCTCGACCTCGTTCTCCACCTTGGCCCGCGCCCCGCCGCCGATGGCGACCAGGACCACCACCGCGGCCACCCCGATGATCACCCCGACCATGGTCAGCAGCGAGCGCAGCCGGTTGGCCCGCAACGACTCCCCGGCCAGGCGCAGCGACTCCCAGGGCTTCACCGGTCAGCTCCCCCGCCCTCGCCGACAGGCGTGTCAGTGTTCGTTGTGTCGGTGTTCGTTGTGTCAGCGCTCGTTGCGGTGTCGCCGCGATGCGCGGCGCGGTCCTCGACGATCAGCCCGTCCTTGAACCGGACCAGCCGGCGCGCCCGCGCCGCCACGTCCGCGTCGTGGGTGACCATGACCACCGCGACGCCGCGCTCCCGGTTCAGCCGCTCCAGGATGGCCAGCACCTCCTCGCCGTGCGCGGAGTCCAGGTTGCCGGTCGGCTCGTCGGCCAGCAGGATCCGCGGCTCGCCGACCAGCGCGCGGGCGATCGCGACCCGCTGCTGCTCGCCGCCGGAGAGCTGGGTCGGCCGGTGGCCGAGCCGGTGGCCGAGGTTGACCGCCTCCAGCGCGGCGACCGCGCGCCGGCGCCGCTCGCCGCGGCCGATCCCGCGGTAGACCAGCGGCAGTGCGACGTTGTCCCGCGCGCTGGTGCGCGCCAGCAGGTGGAAGGACTGGAACACGAAGCCGATCTCGGTGTTGCGCAGCCCGGCCAGCTCCGTGTCGCCGAGCTTTGCGATGTCCCGGCCGCCGATCAGCAGCCTTCCGCCGGTCGGCCGGTCGAGGCAGCCGAGCAGGTGCATCAGGGTGGACTTGCCCGAGCCGGACGGCCCGGTCACCGCCACGTATTCGCCCTCGTCGATTCGCAGCGAGACTCCGCGTAGCGCAGGCACCTCGATGCCGTCCATCTTGTAGACGCGCCGGACGTCTTCGGCCTCGATCGCCGGGGGCGCGCCCGACGCGCGCTCCGTGTGAGCCTGCGTCTGCTCAGACACGGCCTGCGCGGCCACCGGCGTGTCAGGCTTCGTGTCGGCGCTCAACCGACCTGCTCCCCCGCAGTCACCTTGTCCGCGCCGCTCACCACGATCCGGTCCCCCGCCTTGAGGCCGGAGAGCACCTGCACGGCCGTCTGGCCCTGCGCGCCGAGCGTGATCGGGTGCAGCTGCGCGCTGCCGCCGGAGACCAGCCACACGCTGGTGGTCTGGCCGTTGATGATCAGCGCGGAGGAGGGCACCGACAGCGTGTGCCGGGCTGTCAGGACATGGAGGTTCGCGATGGCGCTCATGCCCGGCAGCGGCGCGGGAGCGGCCTCGCCGTCCTGGAGCTTGCCGGTGCCGAGGCTGAGCCGGACCGTGTACGTCACATTGCCCTGGCTCGACGTCGCCGCGGTCGGGTCGATCGCGGTCACCGTGCCCGGATACGTCGCGCCGGGCTCCGCGTTGAGCTGGATGTCGGCCGTGGCACCGGGATGCACGGTCAGCACATCGGTCTCGTCGACCTGCGCGGCGACCGTCAGGGCGGACGCGTCGGTGATGGTGAACAGCGCATTGCCGGCCGAGACCGGCGTGCCCACCGATATCATCGTGCTGCCACCGGAGGCCGCGGATCCGGCCCCTGACGAACCGGTCGAGCCGGTGCCGCCGGACCCGGTCCCGGAGCCCGAGCCGGACGAGCCGGACGCCCCGCTCTCCGCCTGTGAGATGAGCTGGTTCAGCGAGCCGAGGCCGCCGGAGCCCGAGCCGCCCTGGCCGCTGTCGAGGGTGACCGTTCCGGAGATCGACGCGGTGACCGTCAGAGCATTGACAGTGCTCTGCGCGGTGTCCACGGCGGCCTGGGCCTGCGTGCGCTGGGCCTGGTCGAGCGCGCCGAGCACCTGGCCGGCCGAGGCCAGGCCCTGCTCGAACTGGCCGACCACGCCGTCGACGGTGCTGATCGCCGAGTCGTAGGAGCTCTGCGCCGCGTTGATCTCGTCCATCAGGGTCTGCTGCAGCGTCGGATCGGTGATCTGCTTCGCGGCCGCCAACGCCTGCGTGAACGCGGCGTTCGCGGAGGTCTGGTCCGAGGCGGTGGCGTCGGTGAACCCGGTGGTGGTGGCCGGGATGCCGGAGTCGCCGGAGGAGACCTGGGCCAGCGCCTGCTGGGCCGAGGCGAGCTGCTGCTGCGCGGTCGGCGAGGATATGGTGCCGAGCACCTGGCCCGCGGCGACCTGCTGGCCGTCCTGCACGTCGAGGGCGGTGACCGTGCCGTCAGCGGCGGAGCCCAGGGTCACCTGGTCCTTCGGCACGACGTTGGCCGGAGCCTGCACGACCTGCGCGACGGTCCCGTATCCGACCGCTGCGACGGTGACCCCGGAGGCGGCACCGCCGGAGCAGCCGGCCGCTCCGGCGAGGGCGGCCGCGGCGGCGGTCGCGACGGTGAGCGTGGCTCTGATCCAGCGGGGAGCGCGCCTCCCCGAGCCGTGCTGGTGTCCCAAGCTGTCCACGCGATACATCGTAAACATCCTGCGTGGCGGCGGCCGGAGCCGGGGTGTGGGAGCCACTTCGCCTGCTGAATCGCGGCCGGAAATTCAACGCCGCCCCACCGGAGCGTCCGGCGCGTCCGGTGGGACGGTGGTTGATCCAGAGTAGGCGCCGGCGGCGGAACGGCAAGCTCCCGTGCCCAAATCGTGACCGTGGTGTGACCGGTCGAGCACCGATCGTCAGCGTATGGAGAATCCCGCCCCGCCCGGTTCAGGCGTCGCGCAGAACCAGCGCGAGCCCGCCGCATCCCAGCGAGCCGACGGCCCACAGCGCGAGCACGCCGAGCCCGGCCCAGGGGCTGATCGGCAGGCCGCCGGTGTTGACCGTGGCCTGGATCTCCAGCCCCGCGGTCATCGGGCCGATCTGCTCCAGGTGCCGGTGCCAGGACTGGTTCTGCACCATTCCCACGACGAGCGGGAAGAGGTAGAGCAGGCCGAGCACCGCCCCGATCGCCACGGCCGGCTCGCGCAGCGCCGCGGCGATCCCGAGGCTGAGCAGGGCGACCAAGGCGAGGTAGAGCGCTGACCCGATCGCTGCGCGCAGCGTGGGGCCGTCGGCCGGAGTGAGCGCCGAAAAGCCGTGTGCCGCCGTGAAACCGTTGGCCAGCAACAGGATCCGCCCGGCCAGCAGCGCGCCGGCGACCCCCGCGGCGCCGACCGCCAGGGTCAGGCCGCCGGTCACGATGGCCTTGGCGCCCAGGACGGTCCAGCGGCGCGGCATCGCGGTGAGCGTGACCCGGATCATGCCGGAGCTGTACTCGCCGCCGACCGCCTGCACCGCGAACACGGCGACCATCGCCTGGCTCAGCTCGATCCCGGTGAGGCTGAGCCTGGTCAGGTCAGTACTGGTGCCCGGCCCGCCGTACCGCACCGTCGCGGTCACCACGGCGCCGAGGCCGACGGTCAGCGCGAGGATCCCGAGCAGTATCCAGACTGTGCCGGGCAGCGTGCGCAGCTTCGTCCACTCCGCGTGCAGCGCCTCGCTCATGCGTCCCGCCGGCGCAGGACGAGCAGGGCCGCGCCCAGAGCGACCGCGGTGTACGCGCAGAGCACGGCGAATCCGGACCACGGCGCGAGCGGGTAGAACCCGTCCGTGGGCGTGTAGACGTTCGTCAGCTGGGCGAACCGGGGGATCGTCTGCTGGATCGCGAAGCCCGCGGCCGGCGTGAGCCGCAGCAGCCAGTCGGACGGCCCCGGAGTCAGCACCGAGGTCGTCGCCAGGAAATAGGGCATGATCACCAGGATGATGACCGTGGTGATCACGGCGGTGCTCCGGCGCATCAGCGTGGCCAGCGCCAGGGTGAAGACGGCGACGACGGCGAGCAGTGCCGCGGTGCCGAGGACCACCCGCGCCTCGGTCAGCGCGCCGACCGGATAGAAGGCGTCCGGGGACCACAGCCGGTTGAAGACGGGGACTGACACGGCGGCCGCGACCAGCCCGACGGCGAACGAGACCGCGCCGACCACGACGGCCTTCGCCGCGAGCACCCGTCCGCGCCGCGGACTGGCCGCCAGCGTCGTGCGCAGCAGGCCTCTGCGGTACTCCGTGGTCATGAACATCGCCGCGATCACGATCAGCGCGATCAGCCCGGCGAACGCGCCCGAGAGGGCCAGCCGGGCGGTGTCGTCGTCCGGGACGTCCGGCGTGATGTCGCCGTTGCCTCCCTGCACGGTGAAGCCGCTGCCGGTCTGCTGGTACTGCCCGTCGGCGCCGCCGATCGCGTCGCCGTTCCAGGCGTCGCCGGACCACCCTCCGCCGAGCGCGAGGTTGTCGAACTGCGCGGTGGCGAGGCTGTTGAAGGAGTCCGAGTTCAGTCCGCCGAAGACGTACTGGTTGTCGTTGTAGCCCGGCGAGGTGGCGAACAGGCCGACCTGGACAGTCGAGGCCAGCCCGGTCAGGTCCGCCGTGCCGATCTCGGTCCAGTGCGTCCCGTCGGCCGAGTCGTAGCCGGTCAGCGTCGTGCCGGAGCGCACCAGCCGCAGCCATGCCGGGGACGCGGAGGAGGCGGCGCCCAGGTTGCCCGCGACATCGTGTTCGTAGTTGTACTGCATCCGCACGCCGTTGCCGACGGTCGCCATGACCGCCGCGTACTGCGACCCGAGCGTGGTGCTCTGTTTCACGATGATCCCGGCCTTGGCCCAGGGCACGCTCGCTCCGGCCGGCGGTGCCCCGCCCTGGCCCTGGGGATCGGGCTGGATCGCGTCGGTCAGCGAGGAGATCCGCGCGGTGATGCTGCCGTCGCCGTCGAGCGTTTGGTGGACGAAGTAGAAGGAATCCGTCACCGATACGCCGTATGGCCCAATCGGATCGCTCGGCCCGCGCTGGCATTTGCCGTTGACGCAGTTGGCGCCCTTGCCGCCGGTCGCGGCCGAGATGGAGATCAGCGCCATGACCGCGACCGCGACGGCCGCGGCGACGACCCAGCCGCGCACGGTCCGGAACTTGGTCCACTCGGCGTGCAGCAGCTGCACGAATCCGTCGTTTCCGAGCTTGAGATCGGAGCGGTAGGGCGGAGGCACGGTCGCGGTCGTCATCGGGCCACCTCGCCGTCGGTGCGCACGAACCCCGATTCGGCGGCCCGGAACTCGACCGAGTCCCGGGTCAGTTCCATATAGGCCTCTTCCAGCGTCGCCCGATGCGCCGACACCTCCGAGAACGGCACGCCGCCCTCGCTGAGCAACGCCATGATCCGTTCGGAGGACGGCCCGGTGACGGTCAGCGTGTCGGGACCGGTCACCGCGACCGTCGCCCCCGCGTTGGCCAGCACGGTCATCGCCTCCGACCGCGCCGTGGTGCGCAGCGCGACCCGGCCGCCTGAGGCCGCGTCGATCAACTCGGAGACGCCGGTGTCCGCGACGAGCCGGCCGCGGCCGATGACCACCAGGTGCGTCGCGGTGCCCTGCAACTCGCCCATCAGATGGCTGGAGACCAGTACAGCTCGGCCCTGGGCGGCCAGCGAGCGCAGGAATCCGCGCATCCACACGATGCCCTCCGGATCCAGGCCGTTGAACGGCTCGTCGAGCATCAGGACCGGCGGATCGGCCAGCATCGCCGCCGCCAGGCCGAGCCGCTGTCGCATGCCCAGCGAGTAGCCTCCCGCCCGCCGCCGGGCCACCCGCTCCAGGCCGGAGGTCTCCAGGATCTCGTCGACCCGCCCGGCCGACAGCCCCTGCGAGTGCGCGAGCCACAACAGGTGGTTGCGCGCGGACCGGCTCGGCTGCAGCGCGGCGGGATCCAGCAGCGAGCCCACGTGGCTGAGCGGATGCCGCAGGCTGCGATACGGCTTGCCGCCGATCAGGGCGGTGCCCGCGTCGACCGAGTCGAGGCCGAGGACCACCCGCATCGTGGTGGACTTCCCGGCGCCGTTCGGACCGACGAATCCGGTGACGCTCCCCGGCTTGACCGTGAACGATAGGTCGTCCAGCGCGACCGTCGGCCCGAATCGTTTGCGCAGGCCGTTGACTTCGATGGTTGCTTCCACGCAGCACACGGTAAGAAATGCGGGCCGCAATAGTCGTCACCCGCACGAGCCATGTTCGCCATCGCTGGCGTGAGGGGTGCCTGCCGTCGGGCGTCCCTCACACGAGGTACGCCGGTATCCCTGGCCAGAGGGACGCCGCCACGCCGACCAGCGGCGACAATGGAGCCGTGAGCAGCCGAACGGGCGCCGGACGCAGATGGGCCGAGAAGGCGCGGCTGCGCGTGTCCGTTTCGGATGCGTACGCCGCGGCCGGCGCGGTCCTCACTGTCGCCGCGGTGGTCGAAGTGCTCGCGCGGCTCGGTGCCAGCCGGTCGAGCAGCCAATACCCGCTGAACGGCTGGGGGCTTCTCCTGCTCGCGCTGTTCACCACGGTGCCGCTGATGCTCCTGCGTCCGACGGGGGCGGCGCTGGCAATATGCGCGGCGAGTGTCCTTTCACTCGTCGGATTCGGCACGCTGACCGTCGCCGGCCTCGTGGCGCAGGTCGTCGCGATCCATCAGCTCGGCTTTACCTCGGCTGGCAGCGATGGCCGCGGCGTCGGCGCGCGGCGCGGCGGGCAGCTGCTCGCGGTGGCTCTCGCGCTGCCGTTCGTGATGCTGGCACTCGCCGGTTCACGCCCCGCGAGTTCCGAGGCGCAGTTCCTGACCGCACTCTCGGCAGTGCTATGCCCCGCGGCTGCACCAGGAGCGATCGCGCAACAGGCACGCCGTGAAGCGCGCGAGAACGGTGCCGCACGCGAGGTCATCGCCAGCACGCTGGTGGAGCACACCGCCCGCGGCGAGCGCGCCCGCATCGCCCGCGAACTGCACGACGTCGTCGCGCACCACATCTCGATGGTCTCCGTACAAGCCGAGGCGGCCCGGCTGACCACTCCCGACATGCCGCCGGCCGGTGCGCAGCGCCTCTCCGCGATCGGCGACACGGCACGCGCCGCACTGACCGAGATGCGCAGGCTGCTCGGCGTGCTGCGTGAGGACACGGAATCCGGTGGGGCCGAGCGTCAGCCGCAGCCAGGCCTCAAGCAGCTCAACGATCTGCTTGATGAGGCTCGGGACGCGACAGGCGCCGGCACGCGCCTAATCCTCAGCGGTCCGCTGGTCACCCTCGACCCAGGAGTCGAACTCGCTGCATATCGCATAGCGCAGGAAGCACTCACCAACGCGCGGCGCCATGCGCCCGGCGCGGCCGTCGACGTCGAGCTGCATTACACCGATGACGCGCTACGCATTCGCATCCGCGATAACGGCCCCGGCCCACCTGTTGCGTCGTCACCTGGCAGCCATGGCCTGGCCGGGATGCGCGAACGCGCCGCAGCCGTCGGGGGCGAGCTGCGTGCTGGCCCGACCGCGTTCGGCGGCTTCCTGGTCGAGGCCACGCTTCCCGCCAAGACAGGAGACTGAAAGTGACGGCGAACGGCCAGGACGCGCCAGCCGCGGCGGTGCGCATCGTCGTCGCCGACGACCACCAGGTCGTGCGCGACGGCTTCGCCGGCCTGCTAGAGACCCAGCCGGACTTCACCGTCGTCGGCACCGCCTCCGAGGGCGCGGAGGCAGTGCGGATCTGCCGCGAGACCAAGCCGGACGTCGTGCTCATGGACGTGCGCATGCCGGTGATGGACGGTATCGAGGCGACCCGTCGGCTGATCGGCCCCGGCACCCCCGCGGGCGAGCCGCGCATCCTCATCCTCACCACATTCGACCTCGACGAATACGTGTACGACGCACTGCGCGCAGGCGCCAGCGGCTTCCTGCTCAAGGACGTCACCGCCGAACGCCTCTTCGACGCGGTCCGCGTCGTCGCCGCCGGCGAGGCGCTGCTCGCGCCGACCGTCACCCGGCGCCTTATCAGCGAGTTCGCCCAACAGCGGCCGAAGGCTGAGGCGACTGCGCAGCCCGCGCCGATGCTTACCGGCCTGACGCCGCGTGAGACGCAAGTCCTGCGCCTGATGGCCGAGGGCTTGTCCAATCCGGAGATCGCCCGTCGTCTCGTGGTCACCGAGGAGACGGTGAAGACGCACGTGAGCCGCATCCTCAGCAAGCTCGGCCTGCGCGACCGGACCCAGGCGGTCGTCGCCGCCTACGAATCGGGCTTGGTCGTCCCTCGCACCCAAAGCAGATAACAGACGCAGGGCAGATAAGGCCGGTGAAGCCGATTCCGGTCCAGATGGCAACCGCGCACACTGAATGTCGCCGCACTGTGGCAGCCTGCGTTCATGCCATCAGAACTGCTTCTCCACGCCGGCCGCCATTACGCCGTGCAGTTCACCTACGCAGTCCCCGACGACGCCTGGTACGTGGAGCTGAGCGAGGCAATAACCGTGCCCGAGCCCCGGGCCGGCACCCCAGGCACCGAGTCGCACCTACCCGGCGCCGCCTTCCTAACCGCGATCGTCCCCGACGAGCATCCCGAACGCGAGCCGACGATCACCATCCTCAGCACGCCCGAGCGCCTGGTGCCTTACGCAGTCATGCATTGGTTCATGCAGCACGTCGCCGATGAAGTGGCGCGCAGCCGCGCCGCGAAGGGCCGCCGCCGCAGCGCGAAGACCTGAACTCCGGACCGGAATTGCGGGTCAGACCGACACCGGCGGGTATCGGCCTGACCCGGCAGCCGCGGCGGCTACCCCTTGTCTTCCAGCCCCGGAGGCGGCGGCTTGATCGTGACGGCGACGGCCATCCAGAAGCCGGCCGAGCCGAGCACCATCGTCAGCGCGGACAGGCCCTTCTCGTCATAGTGCTTCGACGCCTCGGCGAACAGCTCCTCGGGGACCCGCTCCTGCCCGCGCGCGCCCGGCTGGAACACGGCCTCGGTCAGCGCCAGCGCGGCCCGCTCGGCGTCGGTGAAGTAGGGCGCGTCCCACCAGGTGGCCACGCTGCCGACCTTGTCCTCGGACACCCCGGCCCGGCGCAGCGCCGTCGAGTGCCGGATCTCCTGGTACGTGCTGCCGAAGATCTGGCCGGCGCGCAGGTACATCAGGGCGGTCGTGTCCGACGGCAGCGCATCGCTCGTGGTGGCTTTGACCAGCGCGCCGGCCACCTCCCGGATCTCGGGTATGATCGTGTTGATATCGGGTATCCGCGGTCTCACGGCGTCCTCCATGCTTGTCGGAATCGGCCTCGAACCCTGTGACGTCCATCCCGGTGTTCGGGGCCGGCCTCACTCCTGTGAGCCGTCGCCGCCCGGCGATGTGACAGCCGGGGCCGGAGCAGGCGCGACCGGCTCGGCGAAGACGGCGTCGGCGATGCGGCGGACGCGGCCGGGCTCCCCGACGCCCTCGATCGTCACGATCCGGTCGCCCTCGACGGTGAAGACCAGGACTGCGAACGGCTGCCCGTCGATCGTGATCATCGCGGCCGGCGCGCCGCCGACCACCACGGAGTGCAGCCGGGCGCCGTGCGGGCCGTGCGCCGACCTGGCCACCGCGGGCGCGCCGCGGACCACGGTCGGCGGCCGGCCCGGCCCGAAGTCGCTGACCAGCACGACGTCGGGATCCAGGATCCGGACCAGCTCGGCGAAGTCGCCGGCCCGCGCGGCCGCGTGGAAGGCCTCGACGACCCGGCGCTGCCGGGCCAGGTCCGGGTCCGGCGGCGGGACCTGCGCGCCGTTCACCCGCCGGCGCGCCCGGCTGGCCAGCTGCCGCGCGGCGGCCGGGGTGCGGTCCACGATGCCGGCGATCTCCTCGAACGGCAGCCCGAACATGTCGTGCAGCACGAACGCCAGCCGCTCGGCCGGGTTGAGCCGGTCGAGCACCACCCGCAGCGCCGGGCCCATCGCGTCGGCCAGCACCGTCTCGTGCTCGGGGCCGGGTTCGGCGTCCGGGACAAGCAGCATGTCGGGCAGGTGCTCGGCGAACGAGTCCTCGCGGCGGCTGCGCCGGGAGCGCAGCACGTGCAGGCACTCCCGCGAGACGACCGTGGTCAGCCATCCGCCGAGATTCTCGATCCCGCCGGCATCCGACCGGCTCAGCCGCAGCCAGGTGTCCTGCACAGCGTCGTCGGCCTCTGCCATCGAGCCGAGCATCCGGTAGGCCACCATCAGCAGCCGGGGACGATGCTGCTCGAAGCTCTCGGCCAGCCGCTCGGTCTCCTGCATCAGCCACACCATCCCTCGCGAAGGTCCACGAGATATGAACCCGCAGACGCGCCGAATGTGACAGCGTCGCTCGATCAGCCCATCCGATCAGCCCATCCGATCAGCCCGTCCGATCAGCGCCGATGTCGCCGGCTGTCGATGAGGATCCCGATGCCGTCGAGCACTCGCTGCAGCCCGAACTCGAAGGAGCGGGCCGGATCGTGCGCGGCGCCGTATTCCGCGCCGGCGGCCGACCCGACCCGGATGGCCACCGGATAGCGATCGGGGTCGACGACCCGGCCGAGCAGCGGCCCGTAGGCCTCCCACCACTGCTGGTCGGACATACCGGTGCGGGCTTCGGCCTGGGTGGCCTCGACGGCGGTGCGCGCGGCCCCGTGGACGTAGTCGTCGACGAGGCCGACCACGAGGTCCATCTCGACGTCGTTCAGGCCCAGGCGGTCCACGGTGCGCAGTTCCCGCTCGTATTTCGCGGTCAGGTTCGGGCCGAGCAGCGGGCGGCTGGTCGCGATCTGCAGCAGCCAGGGGTGGGCCAGGTAGAGCTTCCAGCCTTCGCGAGCCGCGGTTTCGAGCCGGGCGCGCCATCCGGCTTCGGCGCGTCCGGACCTGGGCGCGGGCTCGGACAGTTCGCCGTAGGCGCGATCGGCGATCAGGTCGAGCAGTTCGGCCTTCCCGGGCACATATCCGTAGAGCGACATGGGAGTGACGTCGAGCTCCTCGGCGACGCGGCGCAGCGAGACGCCGGCCAGCCCCGCCTCGTCGGCGAGCCGAGTCGCCACCTCGGCGATGCGATCGATGCTCAGGCGCGGTTTCGGGCCGCGACGGGGCCGCTGCGGTACGCCCCACAGCAGCTCGATGGTGCGCCGCGGATCCCCGCTGCCGCTGTACTGCGCGGCCATGTCGTCGCCTCCCGCCCTGCCTTGTGCTCGTCCGCCTTGAAACTCTCTACGACGTATCCTAATCTGGACCCAAAACTCTCTACGCCGTATAAAATTAGGGAGCGAAAGACGAGATGGGCGACGAAGCGATCGTGTGCGAGCAACTGCGCAAGCGATACGGCGCGACCCCCGCGCTCGACGGGCTCGACCTGGCGGTGCCCGGCGGCATGGTCTACGGGCTGCTCGGGCCGAACGGCGCGGGCAAGACCACCGCGGTGCGCATATTCAGCACCCTCCTGCGGCCGGACGGCGGCCGGGCCAGGGTCGCCGGCTTCGATGTGGCCGGGCAGCCCGACCAGGTCCGCCGCCGGATCGGCCTGATCGGCCAACAGGTCGCGCTCGACGACGTGCTCTCCGGGCGGCAGAACCTGGAGATGCTCGCACGCCTGCACCACCTCGGCGCCCGCGCCACGCGCCACCGCGCTGCCGAGCTGCTGGAGCGCTTCGGCCTGGCCGACACCGGTGCCAAGCCGGTCAAGCAGTACTCGGGCGGGATGCGCCGGCGCCTGGACCTGGCCGCAGGCTTCATCGTTGCGCCCGCCGTGCTGTTCCTGGACGAGCCCACCACGGGGCTGGACCCGCACAACCGCAACCAGGTCTGGGACTGCGTCCGCACGCTGGTCGCCGCCGGCACGACCGTGCTGCTGACCACTCAGTACCTGGAGGAGGCCGACCAGCTCGCCGCCGAGATCTGCATCCTCGACTCCGGACGCGCCCTCGCCACCGGCAGCCCGAGTCACCTCAAGTCACTGATAGGCGGTGACCGCATCGACGTCGTACTGCGCGACGGCGCCGATCTGGACACCGCCGCGACACTCATCCGCGTCGCCCTAACCGCCGCACCAACCGTTGACCCCGACACACGCCGGATCAGCGCACCGGTGGTCGACGACCCGGTCACCGCGCTGACCCACACGGCCCACGCGCTGCACGACGCGGGCATCACGGCCGAGGACATCGCAGTACGCCGCCCCACCCTCGACGAGGCGTTCCTGCACCTGACCGGCCACCACGGCACGATGCCCCGACCCGACAAAGCACACAAGAAGGCCGCCGCGTGACCACCGCACCCCTGACGACACTCGCACCGACCCCACCGCGCACACACCGCCTCCGCTGGCGCTGGGCGTGGACCGACGCGATCACCATCGCGCGCCGCGACCTGGCCCACTGGGCGCGCCAGCCGGGCCTGCTCATCACCAACACAGTGCTCTTCCCGATCATGATCGTGCTGATGTTCGGCTACCTGCTCGGCGGTGCGATGACCGTGCCCGGCGGCGGGAGCTACCGCGAATTCCTGCTGCCCGGCATGTTCGCCATGACCATGGTGTTCGGCATCGGCGCCACCACGGTCGCGGTCAGCGCCGACGCCGCCGGCGGAATCACCGACCGCTTCCGCTCGATGCCGATGGCCCCGTCGGCCGTGGTCGCCGGCCGCGCCATCGCCGACATGCTCAACTCGGCGATCGCACTAAGCACGCTGATCGGCTGCGGACTGCTGGCCGGCTGGCTCCCGCACCGCTCGACCACCGACACGCTCGCCGCCATCGGCCTGCTCCTGCTGCTGCGCTTCGCATTCCTCTGGGTCGGCGTCTACCTGGGGCTCGCCTGCAGCGCCAACCCCGAAGCCGTCACCGCAGTGCGCACCCTCGAGTTCCCGCTCGGATTCCTCGGCAACCCCTTCGTCGCCACCGCCACCATGCCGACCTGGCTGGGCACGATCGCCGCCTGGAACCCGCTGTCCTCGACTGCCACGGCCATACGAGGCCTCTTCGGCGCCCCCACCGCAGCCGACCACACCTGGATCGGCCAGCACGCACTCATCATGTCCGTCGTCTGGCCCCTCCTGCTGATCGCGGTCTTCTTCCCGATGTCCGTGCGCCGCTACCGCAATCTCGGCCGGTGACGACGCCGCGGTAGCTGCCGTTAGCACCTCCGCTTGCAATAGCAAGCAGTCTGGCGCACACTGGAGCCATGGCGAGCCTCCCCGGACCCAAGCAAGTGGCGCAGCTGGGCACATATATCCGCGAACAGCGGGAAAACGCCCAGTACTCGCTGCGGCAGCTGGCCCAGGCCGCCGGGGTGTCGAACCCGTATCTCAGCCAGATCGAGCGCGGGCTGCGCAAGCCGAGCGCGGAGATCCTGCAGCAGCTGGCAAAGGCACTGAAGATCTCCGCCGAGACGCTGTACATCCAGGCCGGGCTGCTCGACGAGCGGCTGACGGGGGAGCGCCGAACGGGTGAAAGCGAAAGCGACGGCGAGCCGGGATCGGGGTGGTCTGGCCTGGCTGATTTCGTTGCTCCGAACGGCGTCGCCCGCGCGGCTTCGTCAAGCGCCGTGGCCGCCGCGGTCAATGCGGATCGCGACCTGACGCACCGGCAGAAGCAGATCCTGCTCGACATCTACGAGTCCTTCCGCGCCGCGCCCGGGGCCGGCTCGCAGGACGCCACGAACGCCGCGCGCCGCACGCGACGCGCGGACGAGAACTCCCAACCGACCGAACACGAAGGTGGCCGATCATGACCATGACCGACGAGATCCGCAAGACGCTGTCCGACCCCAAGCCGCTTTACGCCCTCGCCGGCGCAGGTGATCTGGCCGCCGAGAAGCTGAAGGATGCCCCCACGCTGGCGGCCGACGCCGCGCAGGCCGTCACCTCGCTGGCCGGCCGGATCGCCTCCGGGGCGCCGGAGCGGCTGGCCAAGGTGCAGGCGCTGATCGCCGACATGCCCGCCGCGCTCGACCCGAAGTCCGCGCGCGACGCGCTGCGCGACTCGGCCGACAAGGTCGCCCCGCAGGCGCTGCGCGAGCGCGCCCAGTCCATCGTGCTGGCTCAGGTCGGGCGGGCGCTCGAGGCCGCCGGCAAGGCCGTCGAGACCTATGACGAGCTCGCCGAGCGCGGCAAGTCCGTGGTCGCGCGGTACCGCGGCGACGAGACCGTGGTCGCCGGGGTGACCGTCGTGGTCGAGCAGGTCGTCGAGGAGGACGAGGGCGACGGCGCCGTCTTCGTCGGCGAGCCGGGCGGCGCCTTCGACGATGCCGCCTTCGAGGCCGCCGCCTACGACCGGGTGCGCGAGCCGGGCACGGAGACCAAGGCCGACACCGGCGCCGACACCGCGGCCGCGCCGAAGAAGTCCGCCGCCTCCGCCACTTCTGCCTCCGCGGCGAAGAAGACGGCGTCGACTCCGCGCAAGCGCGCCGCGTCGTCCAAGGACGCCTCGCCGAAGCCTGCGACGAGCACCGGCTCCGCCTCCTCGACCGCCAAGTCCACCGCGCGCAAGACCAGCACCGCGAAGTCGACCAAGAACTGACCCGCGGAAACCGAAGCCGAAGCCGAAGCCGGAACCGGCCGCGGGCCCGGGTCGCCGAGCCCGCGCCAGGAAGGCGTGTGAACCCGCGCCGGGGCATCCCCAGAAGCGGGTGGGCTGGACTACTCTCGAATGACGGTGCCGGTCCGGCCGGCCCGACATCAGTCAGCACAGGAGAGTGCCCATGATCGGACAGCGCTCATGATCGGTTTTGGAAGCGGCCTGGTCAGCTTCACGTTCAACAGCGTGGTGTCGATCCTGTTGCTGGCTCTTCTGATCCTCAAGGTGGTCGCGTTCGTTGAAGCGGCGACGTACCCCAAGCAGGCGTACGAGGCGGCCGGGAAGCTGACAAAGGTGGCCTGGCTGCTGTTCCTCGGCCTCGCCGCGGTCGCCGACTACTTCGTCGGCGGGCTGCTGTCGATCCTGACCATCATCGGGACCGTCGCCGTGATCGTCTACTTCGTCGACGTGCGCCCGGCACTGCGCCAGGTCACCGGCCGGGGCACGGGCCGCGGGTCGAACAGCCGCTGGACCGTGCGCCGCTGACCGCTCGCCGCACCGCCGTCCGGTGATATCCCGTTGCCACTGGTAGCCGGACTTGTCACCATGTCACGGCTTGGATGCGGTACGTCCCCCGGCCGTGTTTGACCTCTTAGCCAATTCTCATCAGTTTCACGAGTTCGGCTTAATGCTCGCCCGGCAGTATCGGAGTCACCCCCCAAGGTCGGGGCGCGTAGCAACTCAGCGCCCCGTGGCTGGGAGAGCCCGACTCCCGGCCGGTGCTTTCGGCACCACTGCTGTGGTCCTCTGTGCCGCCATCCCCCGCGTGCGGCACGGAGGACCACAGCCTTTTCCCGGCTCTTTTCCGCGCAGCGAATCCGTGCCACGCCATGCCGCGCCGCGCAGGCCAACCGGTCAGCCGGTCGGATCCGGATCAGTCCAGCTCGAACTGCGCCGGCGTCGAGGTCACTCCGAGGGCTGAAGCGGTCGCCTCGTACAGCTGCCCGTTCGCAGCCGCACCCGTCCCCGGGCAGCTGCTCGCATTGTCGATCCGCTGCCACGGGATCGGCACGGTGACCGGGTCGATCCCCGAGCTCGCCGGGCCGATCGCCATCTCGCTGCCGGAGGTCGACTGGCAGGCCGAGCTGTTCCACACGATCTGCTGCGAGCCGGTCGAGCTGATCGACATCACCGTCACCACGATGCCGTCGGCCGGGATCAGGCAGTTCGCCGTGCCCCGGTTCTGCAGCGTGACCTTGATGGTCGGGTCCTGGCCGGAGGAGTACTGCGGCACGCCGTTCGCCGCGGTCTTGTCCGTGCTCACCGACACGTTCAGCACGCAGCCGGCGCCGGCGCCGCTCAGAGTGCCGTTCCCGCCGCTGCCGCCCCCGGTGCCGCCGGACGCCCCGCCCGCGCCGCCCGACGGGTTCGACGATCCCGTCGGCCCGGTGACCGGATAGTTGTTCGGCGGCGCTACCGTGCCGCTCACCTGCGGGCCGGGCGTTATCAGCTTGCTCTGGCTCGACGACGGATGCGGCGTCGGCGACGAGGACGCCTTCGCGTTGTGGACCGGCGACGGGGACGAACACGAATACGCCAGAAGGCCGATGATCACCAGCGGGACTCCGAGCGCCACAGCCCGCCGCCGCCAGTAAGCCGAGGGTGGCAGCGGTCCGACCGGCCGGAGGAAGGAACCCACGGAAGGTCACTTTAGGGCACCGGACTGGCTGGCAGCCGCATTGATTCCGCACCTGCGCCCCGGGGATGCGACGATATCGGCGATGTCTGACGAAATCGTTCTCCCCCGGACCGGCGATGCTGCGCCCGACCTGCGCGGTCCGTCCATTGTGCCCGACACGCGGGACACGACGGACGAATCGGACGCGCCGGATCCGCTCGGCGCCGCCGACGACGTGGTCGAACTCGCCTCCGCCTGGTTCGCCGCGCATCGCAGGGATCTGCCCTGGCGCGAGCCCGCGGCCGGCGCCTGGGCCGTCATGGTCAGCGAGTTCATGCTGCAGCAGACTCCGGTGAACCGGGTCCTGCCGGTCTACGAGGCCTGGCTGACCCGCTGGCCGGAGCCCGCGGCGCTCGCCGCCGAGGAGCCTGGTGAAGCGGTGCGCGCCTGGGGGAGGCTCGGATACCCACGCCGCGCGCTGCGCCTACACGGCGCCGCGGTGGCTATCGTCCGCGACCACGGTGGTGTCGTCCCCGGCGACTATGGCAGCCTGCTCGCATTGCCGGGAGTCGGCGACTACACGGCTGCAGCTATCGCCTCGTTCGCCTTCGGCCGCCGCGCCGCAGTACTCGACACCAACGTCCGCCGGGTCCTGGCCCGTGCCTTCCGCGGCGTCGAGTTCCCCGCCGACTCGGTCTCCGCGGCCGAACGCACCCTCGCCGCCGCCGTGCTCCCCGCGGAAGACCTCAGAGCGGCCCAGTGGGCTGCCGCCTCGATGGAACTCGGCGCGCTCGTCTGCACCGCGCGCACGCCCAAATGCGAGGGCTGTCCCATCAACGGCCTCTGCCACTGGAACCGGCTCGGCCGCCCGCCGCACGACGGCCCCGCCCGGCGCGGCCAGCCCTACGCCGGCACCGACCGCCAGGCCCGTGGCGCGCTCCTCGCCGTCCTGCGCGAGAGCCGCACACCGGTCGGGCCCGAGGCGCTGAGCCGGGCCTGGCAGAAGGCGGAGCAGCGAGAACGCGCCCTCGCCGGACTGCTCGCCGACGGCCTCGCCGTCCAGGAGTCCGACGGCCGCTTCCGCCTACCCTGAGCCACTCGTCCGGCCCAGTCGCTTGCGCGGCGCCTGACGAAGACCGTTGACGTGCCGTTATGCCAGGCCACGCCAGCCGGGTTGAGCCGGTACCCTTGAGGGTATGCCTATCCGTCTGCATGACACCGCCACACGCAGTGTCCGCGACTTTGTCCCCCGCGAGCCGGGCAAGGTCTCGATCTACCTGTGTGGCGCCACCGTGCAGGCCGCACCCCACATCGGCCACATCAGGTCGGGGGTGAGCTTCGACATCCTGAGCCGCTGGCTGGCCTACCGCGGCCTCGAGGTCACCCTGGTGCGCAACATCACCGACATCGACGACAAGATCCTGCGGAAGGCCGCCGAGCAGGGCGTCGAGTACTGGCGGATCGCGCAGGCCAACGAGCGCGCCTTCACCGCCGGCTACGACGCGCTCGGCTGCTTCCCGCCGGCCGTCGAGCCGCGCGCCACCGGCCACGTGCCCGAGATGGTCGAGCTGATGCAGGATCTGATCGACGACGGCCACGCCTACGCCGCAGACAGCGACGTGTATTTCGACGTGCGCAGTTACCCGGCGTACGGCGCGCTGTCTAATCAGCGGCTCGACGATATGCAGAGCGCCGACGACGCCGATCCGAAGAGCGCCAAGCGGGATCCGCGCGACTTCACGCTGTGGAAGGGCGCCAAGCCCGGCGAGCCCGCGTGGCCCACGCCATGGGGTTCCGGCCGGCCCGGCTGGCACCTGGAGTGCTCCGCGATGGCGCGGCGGTACCTCGGCCGGGAGTTCGACATCCACGGCGGCGGCCTCGACCTGGTCTTCCCCCACCATGAGAACGAGGTCGTCCAGTCCGAGTCGTTCAGCGGTAAGCCGTTCGCCACCTACTGGTTGCACAATGGCTTGCTCACGAAGTCGGGCAAGAAGATCTCCAAGTCCGACCCCGGGACCGTGATCCTGATGGGGGACCTGCTGCAGAAGCACGACCCCGATACCCTGCGCTGCCTCTTCCTGGCGAGCCACTATCGCCGGCCGATCGACTACGGCCCGGGAAGACTGGACGAGCTGGCGCGGGGCCTGCAGGCGTTCCACAGCCTCTTCGACCGCTTCGGGCGGCTGACCGGCGAGAGCTACTATTCCCTCGAAGCGCCGACCCACAAGGAAGATAGCCGAGCCGGCTCACCCATTCCCGAGGTGGGCGAGCATCGCGACCGCTTCCTCGAAGCGATGGACGACGACTTCAATACCGGCGGGGCACTCGGCGAGCTCTTCGAGATCGCCCACGCCCTCAACCGCTACGCCCATCAGCCCGGGCTCGAGCCGGCCCATGCTCGAGCGGGCCAGGTCG
>DASYAE010000074.1:0-9784 GCA_036501535.1 Actinocrinis sp.
AGCGCGTGCGCGCCGGCCGCCGAGGCGATCTTCGCAGGGTACTGCTCGTTCGGGTAGACGGTCAGCACGACGTGGTTGCTGTGCGCCTTGTTGTACGCGGTGACGAGCGCCTGCGTCTGCGACTGCGTGCCGGCGCGGGTCCACATGGTGATGGTCACACCGCTGGTCGGGCCGCCGCTCGGGGTGCCGCCGCTGGAGCAGGCGGCGCCCGCGGCGAGGGTGAGCGCGGCGAGCAGGGTGCCGAGGAACCTGCGTGGCGGCGTGCGCCGGGATCGTGGCCGGGGGTTCGGCATATCAGTGGGCTCCTTGGTGAGTACGGCCGGATTGAGGGTGCTGACGAGCGGCCGGAGCACGGCGCGGGGCCGGTGGCCGCAAGGTGGGAGCGGGACCTTGCGACCGCCGGCCGGAGGAGCGGCCGAGCTCTCGGGCTGATCGCTCAGCTGGCGAGCGTGATGGTGACCGTCGTGGTGCCGGGCGTGACGGTCACGCTGTGCGCGGTGGAGTCGTACGTGCCGCCGCTGACGGAGTTCACGGCGACGGTGTTGAAGATGGGCAGCTGGATCGCGATGGAGCCGGTGGGCAGGGTGCCGGAGAGGGACACCGTGACGACCCGGCCGCTGCCCGGATTGGTGACCGCGAGCGAGACTCCGTAGGTGCTGCGGCTTCCGCTGCTCGCGGTGTAGGTGTTCGTCAGGTTGCTGACGGAGATCGTCTGGCCGGCGGCGATCCAGGTGTTCGGGATGCCGCGGCCGATGTAGAGCGGATCGGTGTACGTGAACGGCCCGGTGCCGGTCGCGCTGAAGCCTTCGGCGACCAGCGATTCGAGCAGGCCCTGCTGCTGGGCCGAGGTCGGCCAGGCGTAGGGGCAGGCGCCGAACTCGGGCCCGGCGTGGCTGCCGATCCACGGGTTGCTCGACGAGGGCCCGCTGCCGTTCGCCTCCCACCACGCGTTCGGGCCGCCGGTCGTGGTGGCGATCTGCCAGGCGTAGCTGGTGATCGGCAGATCACGGTACTGCGTCCCGTACAGGCCGTTGATCGAGTACGCGGTGTTGTAGGCGGTGGAGTACCCGTCGAACGCGCCGAAGGTCGGGTACGGCAGGCCGTTGGAGGCCAGCCGGTTGAAGCCGAAGGCGTAGAGCGCGTCGCCCTGCGTAGCGCTGCCCGCGATGCCGGTCAGCGCGCCGCCCTCGAGCATCGTCGACCACTGGTCCTGGCCGACCCACTCGGGCGAGGCCCAGTTGGCGTCGTTGTAGGTGTTGCAGCGGTTGGCCGAGTCCGGCTGGTTGATCGTGCACGGCAGGTAGCTGAACCCGTTGGCCGTCTCGTCGCTGCTGAGCAGTGTATTGACACTGTTGAGCAGCGAGGTGTAGGCGGTGTCGGCGTACTGGGCCTCGGCCGTGTTGCCGAGCCGCGTCGCGATGTACTTGTACGCTGCCAGGCCCTGCAGCGCCGAGTAGTCGTCGAACAGCCAGCGGCCCGATGAGTCGTTGTCGAAACTGGCCTGCAGCGCGCCGTCCGAGGCGAGCTGGCCCTGGTAGATGGTGTGCATGATGGTGTAAAGGCTCGGACCCCACGGACTGGATCCGCTGGCGTCGTCGTGGAAGAACTGGGAGACGAACGCGGTGTCGTTGGTGCGGGCCAGGTACAGCGCCCACGCCGCAGGGGTCTTCCAGTCGCCGTCGTAGTACCAGTTCGCGCCCACCTCGTTGAAGGTCGGCGACTCCGAGATGCGCGCGGTCAGCAGCAGGTTCTGCGCGTCCTGGAAGTCGCCGTTCTCGAACCGGGCGATCAGCTCGCCGGGCACGTCGTGGTTGAGCAGCCAGGCGTAGTTGTTCGCGGCCGAGAACTGCGCCTCGCCGACCTGCATGATCAGGTTGTAGATCGTGCCGGCCCTGTAGGCGTTGACCAGAGCGGTGCCCGGGTTGGCCAGGCTGTTGGTGTTCGGCAGGGTCAGGTTGGGCGGCGAGATCGTCGGCGTCTGGGCGAGCCGGCCGTTCCAGTACGAGGACATCGCGCTGTAGGCCGTGTCGAACGTCGGCGCGCTGCTGGTGAGCGTTGCGGTGCTGGGCAGCGCCGCGCCGCTGCCGAAGTTGTCGACCGCTGCGACGTAGTCGCTGTCGTTGGTGGCGCCGGGCTGCACGGTGTCGAGCGAGGAGCTGGTGAGCCGGACCAGGTTGGTGCCGGTGCCGCCCGGGTCGAGCGTGATGGCGGCGGTGCCGTTGTTGGTCACTGCGACGCGGGTGTAGACGAGCATGAACGAGCTGCCCGAGATGGTGACCTTGTCGGCGAAGTCCTTGATGGACACGGCGGTCGTGCCGCTGGTGAAGGAGGTCGTCAGGGCCGGAAGATAGCCGCTGTCCTCGGTCCACTGCACCGACTGGGCCGGCCGGGCGCCGCCGGTCTGGTAGATGCTGAAGGAGTACATCGCGCCGCAGATCGTGGTGCCTCCGGAGTTGTAGGTGGTCGGCACGCCGCGGGCGAAGTAGGAGCCGGACAGGTAGGCGAAGACCGGCCAGTAGTTGCCGTCCCAGCCGAGCGCCGACTCGTTGGAGAAGCCCTGGCCGAACGGGTCGGCGGGGGTCGGGAAGTTGGTGCCGTAGGCGTTGGGCAGGCTGGAGTTGTGACACGCGTTCGGCGCGACGGCGGGAATGCCCTGATACGTCGTCGTCCCGCTGGCGTTCACGGTCCAGCTGAAGGTGGTCGAGCCGCTCGCGCCGGTGGTGTCGGTCGCGGTAACCGTGACCGTGGAGGTGCCCGCGGTGGTCGGCGTTCCCGAGACCAGGCCGGTGGAGCTGATGGACAGCCCGGCCGGAAGGCCGCTCGCAGTAAAGGAGAGGGTCTGGCCGGAGGCCGAGTCGGAGGCGCTGATCTGGAGCGAGACGGAGGCACCGACGGTCGAGGTCTGCGATCCGGGGCCGGTCACGGTGACGGTGTCGCCGGTGCCGCCCGAGCCGGGGAAGGACGGCAGGGCCCATACCCGGGTGGTCGCGCTCGTGCACGGTTCCTGGACCAGCAGGGTGTTGCTGGCGGTGCTGTCGCCGGTGGGCACGATGCACTTGCCGGAGTTGACCGACACCAGGTTGAACGTGTTGGCGGCCCCTGATATCGAGACCGGCTGGAGGGTCCACTGCTGGTTGGTCTGGCCGTTGCAGGTCCACTGGATGATCTGGCCGCCGTTGGCGGTGGACCGTCCGGACACGTCCACGCAGAGGCCTGCGAAGCTGGTGACGGTGTAGGTCGCGGTGGTGCCGGAGACCGGGGTGAAGGTCCAGTTCTGGTTGGTGCCGCTGTTGCAGGTCCACTGGATCAGCTGGACGCCCGTGGTGGTCTGGCTGTTCGGGTCGTCCAGGCAGTCGGCGCTGCCCTGGTCGACGGCGGTCGTGGTGAATGAGGCTGCTGCCGCCGCGGGTCCGGCGGCCGGGCCGACGGCCTGCAGCAGGCCGGCGACCAGCAGGCCGGCCGCGATGCCGGCGAAGCGGGCGAGACGGGTCCGGCGCAGGCGTAATCGGCGCTGCGTTCCACGCCGCGTGCGGTGCGGCTGATGTCCACTGGACATCGGGTTCCCTTCCTGTGCGTAAGCGGGGCGGGTATAGGGCGTCGGGTACGGCTCAACTCGTCGGCAGCCAGACGCGCATCGCGCCGTCCTCCCGGTTCGCCCACGCGTAGTAGGGCACTGCGGTGAGTGTCAGGGCGCCGTCTGCGCTCTCTGAGTCGGCCGCGGCAGATGAGGACGAGTTGTCTTCGGCCGACGCCGGTTCGTGCGCGTCCTGCGCGGTGCGGTAGGGCCACCAGTCGGTGCTGCGGTCGAGCCGGCGGCGGCGCCCCGAGGTCTGCACGACGGTGACGCCGCCGAGCAGGTCGGGACGGTGCGCCTCGGTCAGGCCGGCCGCGGGGTCGAGCACGATCCGGTCCAGGCCGCCGCCGGGATGGTCGACCTCCTCGAGGCAGTAGACCAGCGGCCCGCGCTCGATCGCCACGCAGCCGCGCACCGCGTCCACCCGGGCGTCGGCGCGGGTCAGCCGGGGCGTCAGGTCGAGCGTCAGGTCGAGCCGGTCGTCCGGCCGCCAGGTGCGGCGCACCCGGAGCCAGCCCTCGTCGGCCACGGCGAACACGGCCCGGCCCGGTCCGTCGCTGACGCCGTCGCTGCTGCCATCACCACTGTCGCCGCTATTACCGTCCGCTTCGGCGAGGCGCAGATCGTAACGCTGGCACCAGTGCGGCAGCCGCAGCGACAGGGTCCACCGGCCCGGCGGGCAGCTTTCGACGATCAGCCGGATCCGGCCGTGCCACGGGTAATCCGTCTCGACGGCGAGAGCGACCGGTCCGGCGTTGGTCTCGGCGGTGAAGCGGCCGCCGGCGTACTGGTGGACCTGCACGCCGCTGCCGTCTCCGGAAACCATGTAGTGCGGCAGCGCGGCGAGCAGCCGCATCACGTTCGGCGGGCAGCAGGCGCAGTCGAACCAGCGGGTGCGTCGCATGGTCTTGTCGCCGCCCGGATCGGTGTGGCCGTCCCGCACCTGCAGGGGATTGACGTACAGCCAGCGGTCGGCGTCGAGCGAGACGCCGGCCAGCAGGGCGTTGAAGAGCGTGCGCTCGGCCAGGTCGGCGTACCGGGCCCGGCCGGTGAGCAGGGACATGCGCCAGTTCCAGTGCACTGACGCGACCGAGGCGCAGGTCTCGCAGTAAGCCTGCTCGGTGGGCAGCTCGAACGGGTCGCCGAACGACTCGCCCTCGAAGCGCGCGCCGAGGCCGCCGGTCAGGTACGTCTTGGCCGCCGCCATCGACTCCCACAGCCGCTCGAGCAGCCCGGTCAGCGCGCGGTCGCCGCTCTCCGCCGCCACGTCCGCGGCGCCGGCCAGCAGGTAGAGCTGGCGCACAGCGTGGCCCTCGACCGTCTCGGCCTTGCGCAGCGGGACCCGGTCCTGGAAGTAGGCCCGCCCGCCGAGCGCGCCGTGCCCGCGCCGGTCCACCAGATGGCGGGCCAGGTCGAGGTATCGCGGCTCGCCGGTCTCCCGGTGCAGCTCCACCAGCGCCGTCTCGATCTCGGGGTGGCCCTCGATGCCGTCGATCCCGTCCTCGGCGCGCGGGCCGAAGAGAGCGTCGATCAGGTCGGCAAACCGGCGGCCGGCGTCGAGCAGCCCGGTGCGGCCGGTGGCTCGGTGGTGCGCGACGCCGGCCTGGATCAGGTGCCCGGCGCAGTACAGCTCGTGGCCCCAGCGCAGGTCCGCGAAGCGGCCCGAGCCGCGGCCGAGCTGAACCCATGTGTTGATATACCCGTCAGGCTCCTGAGCCGCCTCGACCAGCGCCGCGATCCGCTCGACGTCGTCCTCGAGCCGCCGCGCGGTCGACCCGCCCTCGCCCGGCCCGAGCCCGGCCAGGCGCCAGCAGGCAGCCTCGAGCCACTTGTAGACGTCCGAGTCGACGAAGGGGTAGCGGCCGCGGAAGTTGCCGGCCTCCGTGTGTGCGGCCACGCGCAGGTTGTGCAGGTTCCCGGCCGACTCCAGCAGGCCGGGGCCGCGCGGGATGCCGGACTCGGCGACCGCCGTGCGCCGCCGCAGCCAGAAGCCCGCGGTGATCGCGGCCTCGGCCGCTGGGCGCAGCCGGGTCGAACCGGCGCGGCTCGGCGCGACCGGGCCAGCGGCGCGCGCGACTGATCGTTCGGGCACTGTCATCAGGCGGCCACCCATCGCCGGAAATCCTTTTCCTTAACGGAAACTAAGACCGCCGCCGGGGCTCGTCAACGATCCGTGTAAGACCTTTCAGAAGCGTCTGATCCAGTACGCTGATCTCCGGTATCATCAGAGCTCAACGCACTGCCGAAGGCCGCTGGAACAGCGGAGCAAGCTGAGATAGGGTTTTCCGGTGGACGTCGAACCAGCTGTCGGACCGCCCGCCGCGCGGCCCGCCGTCCGGGCCACGCTCAGCGACGTCGCGGCGCTGGCCGGAGTGACCCCGGGCACCGCCTCCCGGGCGCTCAACGGCCGCGGCCAGCTGCGCCCGGAGACCCGCCGCCGGGTGCTCGAGGCGGCCGAGCGGCTCGAGTTCCACCCCAACGTGCTCGCGCAGAGCCTGCTGTCCGGCCGCACCTGGACGGTCGGGCTGATCACCACCGACAGCATCGGGAGGTTCAGCATCCCGGTGATGCTCGGCGCGGAGGACGCCCTCGGCGCGGGCCAGATCTCCGTGCTGCTGTGCGACACCCGCGGCGACTCGATCCGCGAGCGGCACTATCTGCGGACCCTCGCCGCGCGCGGCGTGGACGGCATCATCGTCACCGGCCGCCGCGTCGACGCGCGCCCGCCACTGCCCGGCACCGTCGGCATCCCCGCGGTCTACGCGCTCGGCCCGTCCGCCGACCCGCACGACGCCTCAGTCATCTCAGACGACGAACACGGCGTAAGGCTGGCGGTGCGCCACCTGCTCGCCTCGGGCCGCACCCGCATAGCGCACGTCACCGGGCCCGAACACCACGCCGCGGCATCGCTGCGGGCCGCCTACGCCCGCACCGCGCTGACCGAGCACGACCTCGAACTCGCCACCGGCCGCCCGCACCACGGCGAGTGGAGCGAGGCCTGGGGCCGCGCCGCGGCCGGCATCGTCCTGCACGCGGATCCCCGCTGCGATGCGTTCTGCTGCGGCAACGACCAGATCGCCCGCGGCGTAGCGGACGCCCTGCGCGAGCGCGGCGTGCACGTCCCCCGGGACATCGCAGTGGTCGGCTACGACAACTGGGATGTCATGGCCCTGTCCTCGAGGCCGCCGCTGACCACGGTGGACACCAACCTGCTGGAGGTCGGCCGGACCGCCGCGCTGCACCTGATGGACGCGATCGACGGCCAGCCGCACCACGGCGTGCAGGCGGTACCGTGCCATCTCGTGGTGCGCGAGTCGAGCGGCCCGCCGGGAGCGTGAGAGCGCGCGGGGTGACGATGCACCCCGCGCGCCACGCCCGATTCGTTGGAACCAGCAACGAACCTACTGCTCACCTACACCAGCTCGGCCCATACCTACATCCCTACATCACGGCAGTGCCCACTGCTGGTTCGAACTGTCGGCACAGGTCCAGATCTGCACCTGCGTGCCGGACCCGCCGAAGCCCGTGTCGTCGAGACACTTGCCGGAGTTCGGATTGATCAGCTCGCCGTTCGACTGGGCCTGCCAGGTCTGTGCGGCAGTGCCATTACACGTATAGAGCTGCACCAGCGTGCCGTTGGCCGTCCCGGCGCCGCTCACGTCCAGGCACTTGCCCAGCGCCTGCAGCGTGCCGTTCGACTCCACAGTCCACTGCTGGGCGTTGGTGCCGTTGCACGTGTAGACCTGCACCGGCGTACTGTCAGCGCTGCTCGCGCCCCGCACGTCCATGCAAAGACCCTCGTAGCCGGTCACCGCGCCGGTCCCGCTCGGCGGAGGAGTGCCACCGCCGCCGGTCACCGTGCCGGGCCAGGTGAACGTGGCGATGGCGCCACCGGGCAGCGTGTCGCCGAACGACGAGCCGTCGTACGAGACCTGGAAGCTCTGCGAGCCGCTGCCCTCGTTGAGCGCGACCATCGCGATCGTGCCGTCAGGGTTCTTGAACGCGACGTTGTCGATGTTGCCGACGACGTTGGAGTCGATGCGCACCGCGCCCGGCTTCACGAACTTCGAGAACTGACCCAGGATGTAGTACTCGGCGTTGTAGGTGACGCTGCTGCCGTTGGTCGTCACCGGCGCGGTGCACCCGCAGCTGTTGCCGGTCACCGGCCCGCCGCTGGCGTTGAGCGCCAGGTTCCAGAAGGTGACCGACTGGGACCAGTTGCGCAGCGAGTCGATCGCCGTGGTGCCGCCCTGGCCGAGGATCTCCGCGGCCCAGTTGGTGCCGGACGTCCAAGAGCCCTCGGTCTCGAGCTGAACCGTCGAGGGGTACGCGTTGTGCACGGTCGTCATCGCGCTGGCGGTACCGGCGTAGTGGTGCCACGCGACACCGACGGTGTTGCTGCCGGTACTGCTCAGAACCTGCTCGGGATAAGAGGTGTTGTCCCAGTTGTGGTCCCAGCCCAGGATCTTCGTGCTCTCGCCCGCCGCCTTCAGGTCGGGCGCGAGGTCGTTGATGATGGTGGACTCCTGGCTCGCCGACATCAGCATGCCGGGATAGCTCGCCGGCGAGTACTGCGGCTCGTTCGCCACGGTCAGATAGGAGATCGGGACGCCCTGGCCCTGGTAGGCCTGCACGAACTTCGTCAGGTACTGCGCGAACACCGACTCGTCCCCACTGGTCAGGCTCCCCCCGACCATGTTGCCGCTGGTCTTCATCCACCCCGGCGCACTCCACGGGGTGGCCATCAGGGTCAGCTGCGGATTGAGCGCGATGGCCTGCTGCAGCAGCGGGATCAGGTAGGACTCGTCGTGCGAGATCGAGAACCGGCTCAGCGTCGGATCGGCGGACCCGTCGTCGAGGCTGTAGAACGAGGTGGAGAAGTCGGCCGCACCGATCGGCTGGCGCAGGAAGCTGAGCCCGATCCCGCCGGAGCCGAACAGGTTGCTCATGATCGTGCTGCGAGACGGCGAGTTCCAGATGTCGTACGCCGAGGCATCGGTCATCGAGCCGCCGAACCCGACGATCGACTGATAGGTGGAATTCGGGTTGACGGTGATGACCGAGCCGCTACCGGCGGA
Organism: Actinocrinis sp.; assembly: GCA_036501535.1. Taxonomy (GTDB): domain Bacteria; phylum Actinomycetota; class Actinomycetes; order Streptomycetales; family Catenulisporaceae; genus DASYAE01. Next base: position 8,653 of record DASYAE010000074.1, read on the forward strand.
CCCGAACGCCAGCGCGGACTGCTGGGTCAGCTTATTGCTCTGATCCGCCGTGGTCAGCCAGACGTTCACCGCGGTCCCCGCGGCGGACGACGGCGAAGCCTGCGCAACCGCGTACACGGCCGCGGACGCGACCAGAGTGGCGGACGCGGCGAAGTGCAGCACCCGCCGCCCCCGGACCGACAGGGCTCTACTGACAGGTAACTGATGATGCGTCATCGAACTGGGCCTTCCTGCTAGGCCGAGGCAGGACGGGCCCGGCAGGCGCGCCGGTCGCCGGGAGACGAGAACCTCGGCGGACACCCGAAGCCGGCGATACACGACCGCGAAAGCGGCGGCTCGGCTCCGGCGAACGCCTGGAAACTGAGGACAACAACAGAGACCCCGCATCCCACGGCGCCACGAAGGGCGGGGTTTGTTGCGAGCCGGAACTTAATACGGGACGTCGGCGCGCGCAAGGGTTATAGCCGGGTGACTTTGTTCTCGCCCGGCAAGGCGGCCTCGCATCGGTTCGCGTGTATCAGTACTGCCAGTCGGTGAGGATGTCAGTTTCCTGGTCGGGCCGGTAGTCGTACGCATGATCAACCCGGTACGTGCGCCCGGTGTGCCGGGAAGTCCATTCCACGCTGCGCCCCGGCACGATCACCTTCACGGTGAAGCCGCCGACGGTCTTGATCTGGTGATGCCTGCGACACAGCGGAACCAGGTTCTCCTCATCGGTCTGTCCGCCACACGCCGGACAGTCATGATCGAACGGCTCCACATGATCCAGGTCGCACCGACAAGCCGGACGCGTACACCCCGGAAACGCACAGTTCCGGTCCCTCGCTTGCACGAACCGGCGCACCTCGGCCGTCGGTTGGTAGACCCGCGGCGAGGTCTTAATGAGTGCTCCGCTTTTCGGGTCGTAGGCCAGCCAGCGCCACAGTGAGCCCGGTGCCATGGCCAGTGCCCGCGCGGTGTCCGCCGAGATCGCCCCGTACCGCTCCAACTCCCCCGGGTTCGCGTTGAGCGCCAGCAGTGTTTCCAGCGAGACCGTGACCTGGACCAGCGCTGCCGGTGTCGCCGGGTTCTGATTCGGGGCCGGCAGGTGTGGGTCCAGGATCATGGCGCACATCACGTCCGCACGCCGCTG
>DASYAE010000075.1:0-1623 GCA_036501535.1 Actinocrinis sp.
TGGGGGGATCGTGACGCTGTCGACCTCGTATTGGCCCGCTGACCGCTCGCAGCCGGTCTTTGACCTTACCGTCGGCGACGCCCTGCGCGAGGCGGCGGCAGACGCGCCGGGTACCACTGCGCTGGTGCAGGGAGCGGTAGACCCGGCGGCCCGGCGGCGCTGGAGCTATGCCGGGCTGCTGGAGGCCGCCGAGCGCGCGGCCCGCGCGCTGCTAGGCCGGTTCGCTCCCGGGGATCGGGTCGCGGTGTGGGCCGACAACATCCCCGAATGGGTGATCCTCGAGCTGGCCGCCGGCCTGGCGGGGATCACCATCGTGACTGTCAACCCCGCCCTGCGGCCACAGGAACTGGGCTACGTACTGGGCCAGTCGCAGGCCGACGGCATATTCCTGATCCCGGCTTATCGCGGAAGCCCGATGGCCGAGATGGTGCAGCAGGTGCGCGGCGATCTGCCCGCGCTGCGCGAGGTGGTCTCGTTCGCCGACTGGGATGCGTTCTGCGCCGAGGCGGCCCCGGGCCGGGCGCTGCCGGCGGTGAGCCCGGATGCCCCGGCGCAGATCCAGTACACCTCCGGCACGACCGGTTTCCCCAAGGGCGCCGTGCTCCGCCACCGGGGGGTCGTCAACAACGCGCGGCTGTATACGGCTCGCCTGGGCCTTGAGCGGGGCAGCGTCGTCCTCAGCGCCATGCCGCTGTTCCACACCGCCGGGTGCGTGATGTCCGTGCTCGGCGCGGCGGTTACCCGCGGGACGCTGATCCTCCCGCCGTACTTCGATCCTGGCCTGTTGCTCGAGCTCACCGCGGCCGAACGGGCCGAGATGCTGCTCGGCGCGCCGACGATGTTCATCATGATGCTCGACCATCCGGATCTGTCCACCACGGACATCTCCTCGGTGCGGCAGCTTCTCACGGGCGGGGCTGTCGTGCCGCCTGCGCTGGTCAGCCGGGTGGAGGCTGAGTTCGGGGCGCCGCTGTCGATCGTGTTCGCGCAGACCGAGGCGTCGCCGGTGATCACGCAGACGGCGCCGCAGGACACCGCCGAGGACCGGGCGCACACGCTGGGACGCCCGCTGCCGCAGACCGAAGTGAAGATCGTCGACCCCGCCTCGGGGCAGACCGTCGCACCCGGCGTGACCGGCGAGCTGTGCACGCGCGGCTATCACGTGATGACCGGCTATTTCCGGGACCTCGAGAAGACCGCGGCTGCCATCGACGCCGACGGCTGGCTGCACACCGGTGACCTGGCCTCGATGGACGAGCGCGGCTACTGCCAGATTGGCGGGCGGCTCAAGGACATGATTATTCGCGGTGGCGAGAACATCTACCCGCGCGAGATCGAACAGGTCCTGTTCGATCACCCGGCCGTGGCCGACGTCGCCGTGGTCGGGGTACCCGACGCGAAATGGGGAGAGCAGGTCGCCGCGTTCGTGCGCCCCGCCCCTGGCCGAACGCCCGACCCCGGGGAGTTGTTCGCCTACTGCCGGGAGCACCTCGCGCCGCACAAGACGCCGCGTTACTGGACCGTGCTGGAGGAGTTCCCGCAGACGCCGTCGGGCAAGATCCAGAAATTCGTCCTGCGCGAGCGCTTCCTCGCCCAGGGACCTGACGTCGCAATACGCGCCCA
>DASYAE010000076.1:0-9488 GCA_036501535.1 Actinocrinis sp.
CCGCCGCCCGGCCTCGAGCAGCAGCGTGCGTACGTCGATCCCGTAACGCGCGCCGATCGTCTCCGCGTGGCGCAGGAAGCTGGAATACACACCTGCGTAGCCGAGCGTCAGTGTCTCGCGGTCGACGCGGACCGGGCGGTCTTGCAGCGGGCGGACGAGGTCGTCGGCGGCGTCCTGCACGGCGAAGAGGTCGCAGCCGTGCTCCCAGCCGTCGAGTGTCGCCGCGGCGACGAACGCCTCGAGCGGGCAATTGCCTGCTCCAGCGCCGTGGCCGGCCAATGAGGCGTCGACGCGTATTGCGCCCGCTTCCACTGCGGCCAGCGAGTTGGCCACCGCCAGCGAGAGGTTGTCGTGTGCGTGGATGCCGATCTGTGTGGTCGCGTCGAGCATGTCGCCATAGGCAAGCACGCGATCGCGGATGTCGCTGGGCGTGAGGTGGCCGCCCGAATCGGTTACGTATACACAGTGCGCGCCGTAGGACTCCATCAGCATCGCCTGCTTGGCCAGCCCGGTCGGCTCAGCCATGTGGCTCATCATCAGGAAGCCGGATACGTCCATGCCGAGCTCTCGGGCGGTCGCGATGTGTTGGGCAGCGATGTCTGCCTCAGTGCAGTGCGTGGCGATACGCACCGAGCGCACACCCTGCGCGTAGGCCTGCTTGAGGTCGCTGATGGTGCCTATTCCGGGCAACAGCAGTGTGGTGAGCCGGGCGTGGGTGATCGACGCGGCGACCGCCTCGATCCAATCGGCGTCGGTGTGGCTACCTGGGCCGTAGGTGACGCTGGTGCCGGCCAGCCCGTCGCCGTGTGCCACCTCGATCGCGTCCACGCCGGCCGCGTCGAGTGCGGATGCGATGACCGCTGCCTGATCGGGCGTCAGGCGGTGTCGGGTGGCGTGCATGCCGTCGCGCAGCGTCACGTCCTGGAGGTAGAGCCTCATCGCGCGACCATCCGTTCGCCGACCCGAACCGCGGCCGAGGTCATGATGTCCAGATTCCCGGCGAACGCAGGTAGGTAGTGCCCTGCACCCTCGACTTCGAGCAGCACGCCGACCTGGTGCGTCACGTCGCCTGCCAGCGTCGAGACGTCGTCGGCGACGGGGCTGATCTGCACCGGCTGCTTGAGTCGGTATCCGGGGACGTATTCGGCGACGTCGGCCACCATCCGCTGCACCGCCGCCGCGACCCGATCCGGCTTCACGCCCTCCAGCGAGACCAGGCAGAACACCGTGTCGCGCATCATCAGCGGCGGGTCGGCCGGATTCAGGATGATGATCGCCTTGCCACGCCGCGCGCCGCCGACCGCCACGATCGCGCGGGCCGTGGTCTCGGTGAACTCGTCGATGTTCGCGCGGGTGCCGGGGCCGGCGGACCGGGAGGCGATGGAAGCGACGATCTCCGCGTAGGCGACCGGGACCACCGACGCGACGGCCGCCACGATCGGAATGGTCGCCTGCCCACGGCACGTCACCATGTTGACTTCGGTTGCGCCGCGATGCCGATCCAGGTTCACCGCCGGCACTACGTACGGGCCGAGCGCGGCCGGTGTCAGGTCGACCATCCGCACGCCGCGTGACGCGAGTGCCGCCGCGTTGGCCATGTGCGCAGTGGCCGATGTCGCGTCGAACACGACCTCGATCTCGTCGAAGCACGGCAGCTTGACCAGCCCGTCCACGCCGTCGGCGGTGGTGGCCAGGCCGAGGCGCCCGGCCCGTGCCAGCCCGTCGGAGGCCGGGTCGATGCCGGCCATGGCCAGCGGCTTCAGCGGGCCTGCGCTGCGCAGCAGCTTCACCATCAGGTCGGTGCCGATGTTGCCGGATCCGATGATCGCCGCGCCGGCGCCCCGGCCGCTCACCGGAACTCTGCCATGACCGCGCCGAGGCCGCCGATCTCAGCGATGTAGCGCTCGCCGGCCGCGACCGGCACCACCGGGCCGAGCGACCCAGAGAGCACGATCTCGTCTTTCTGCAGCGGCCGCCCGAGGTCCCGTGCCTTGTTGGCCAGCCACGCGACGGCGAGCAGTGGGTCGCCGAGGCAGGCGGCGCCCGATCCGGTCGAGACGATGCCTGCAAAGCCGATGCCTGCTGTGCCGGGGCGCTCCTGACGCATCGTCATCGTGCAGGCGGGGAGGTCGATCGCGTCCGGCCGGACCCGCGCCGGGCCGAGCACGAACAGGCCGGATGAGGCGTTGTCCGCGACCGTGTCCACGAGGTCGATGTCCCAGCCGGTGATCCGGCTGTCCACGATCTCCAGCGCCGGCGCCACCGCCGCGGTCGCCGCCGCGACCTCGGCCGGGCCGATCTCGGCCTCGGTCAGCGGGCGATGCAGCAGGAACGCGATCTCCGCCTCGATCCTCGGCTGGAGCAGCCGGCCGACGTCGATCGGCGCGCCGTCGGAGCAGTCCATCCAGGACAGCAGCGTGCCGAAGTCGGGCTGGTCGACGCCGAGCTGGGCCTGTACCGCCGGATTGGTCAGGCCGACCTTCCGGCCGACCACGGTCGCGCCGCGGGCGAGCTCGGTCTCCACCCACGCCGCCTGCACCGCGTACGCGGCAGTGACGTCGCCGGGCGGGATCATGCCCCTGACCGGCGGGCACGGCCGGCCCGAGGTGCGTGCAGCCGTGAGCGAAGAGAGCGCGTCCATATCAGGCCACCTCGAATGTCGTGCCGATTCCCATGCCGGTGATCCACTGCGGGACCGGCTCATAGCTGGTCCAGGCTAGTGGCCGGTCGGCCGCCGCGAGCCCGATGAGCCAGGTGCGGATCTCGTGCCCGCCGCTGCCGGCCTGCTCGTCGATGCCGTCGTCGCCGAGCGCGACCACCGGGTCCACGTCGGCCTGTGTCAGCTGTTTGAGGAACCAGCCGTCCCACGCCGCGTTGACCGGCGCGTCCGGATTGCCGGCCATGGCGCGGACCGCCGGCTCGCGCGCGGCCGAGACCGCGCGCACGTCACGCCGGCCGTGGATCATCGAGGCGCGCCGCTCGGCCGGGACCGCGGGGTCGCGCGGGTCGTTCGAGGGCAGCCAGTGCGAAAGGCCGCCGCTGGCCACGATCAGAACCCTGCCGGGGTACGAGGAACCGCGTATCGCGGCGCCGAGCCCCCGCCCCATCTCCACGCATCGCGCCAGCGTCGGCAGCGGCGGCGCGGCGGTGTTGACCACCAGGGGAACCAGGGGAATCGCGGCGGTCCCGCGCGTCATCTCATAGCTCTGCACGATGCCGTGGTCCACGGTCAGCGCGTAGGACAGGGCGAGGTCGAACCCCGCCGCCGCCAGCGTGTCCCGGACCGACCAGGCCAGCTCGGCCTCGATCGGCAACGGCCCGCTGCGGGAGCCGAAGTCGCCGAACGCCAGCACCTGCTCTACACCGAGGACGAACGGCGGCATCGCGTCGTAGAAGTTCGCGTGGAAGTGGTCCGGACCGATCACGATCATCGCATCCGGGGCCAGCTCGGCGACGGCTGCGGCAACCCGCGCGGCGTCGGCCAGAAACCGGCCGCCGGGCGCGTCCGGGGCGGCGGGCGGCAGCATGGTCGCGAACGGGGAGTGCGACATGCCGACCATGCCGATGATCTCGCTCATGCCGGGTCCGTCCCCCGCGCGAGGAAGTCGCGGTGCACGCGCAGGTATTCGTCGCGTTTCTCCCACTGCGGCCAGTGCCCGGCGTCTTCGATCACGTACAGCCGCGCGTCAGGCAGCCAGTCGAGCAGCAGCCGCGCCTCGTCCAGACCGCCGGTCGGGTCGTGGTCTGTCCACAGCAGCAGCGTCGGGGTGGCGATCTTGCCGACCCAGGCCGGGTCCCAGGCGAAGTCCTTGCGCCCTTCGGGGTTCTGGAGCACCAGCGTGTTCTCGATCGCCTGATCGAATCCGGGCCGGGTGTAGACCGCGCGGCGCAGGTTGACCAGCTCGTCGGTCACCATCTCGGTGTGGTGGAACAGGAACTCCACGCGGCGGCGCACCGTCGCGTCGCTCGGGTCGCGGACCGCCGCCCGAGTCGTCTCGGTGAGCCGCGCCATCACCTCGGGCTTGTTGGCGATGTTGCCGGGCGTGTTGAGCACCATCCGGTCGACGCGGTCCGCGTGGTGCGCCGCGGTCCACGCCGCGACCCAGCCGCCGAGCGATTCGCCGGACAGGTGCGCGCGCTCGATGCCCAGCGCGTCCATCAGCCCCATGAGATGACCTGAGAGCACGTCGATGGTGTACGGCCGGTCCGGCAGGTCCGACCAGCCGTGCCCGACCATGTCGTAGGCGGTGACGGTGAAGTCTTCGGCGAGCCCTGCGATGTCGCGGGCGTAGGCCTCCAGGTGTCCGCCGGTTCCGTGTAAGAGCACTAAATCGGGGCCGGATCCGGCGCGCAGCACGCGAGTTCGCACCCCCGCCGCGTCGAGGTGCCGCACCTCGTGGTCGACGTCCGCGAGCTCGCTCCAGATGCTGATGTGCTCAGGCAGGTCGGTCATGCTCGCTCCTCGGGGAATCGGGCCCGGGCCTCGGCCAGGGTGCTCAGACCCGCGCTCTGCCGCCGCGCGATGCCGAGCGCGGCCAGCAGGCGGGAGTTCTCGACGGTGAGGAACTCGACCGGCTCGTCGGCCGAGTCGTTGTAGTGGCGGTGCCAGGTCCAGGGCGGGGTGTAGACGAAGTCGCCGGCGGCCCAGGCCTCGGTGTCGTCCTCGATCTCGCTGTGGCCGCGCCCGGCGATCACGTAGTGCACCGTCTCGTGGTAGTGCCGCTGCATGTCAGAGCTCTGCCCGGGCGGGATGGTCTGCCGGAACAGCTCGAAGCTCGCGGTCGGCAGGTGGCCGGCGATGCGCAGCGTGGTCGGGTTGGGGATCCGGCCGGCCGGCAGGGTCTCCAGCTCGTCGTCGTGCACGACGACCGGGCGTGCCGTGCCGGGCCGCACCGCTGCGCTGAGCGCGCCGAGGAAGTCGGCCAGGCTGAATTCCGCTCCGGACAGGCCCATCAGATCGTCTCCGTCCTTCCGCCGTCGACCGTGAGCACGGTCCCGTTCACGAAGCTTGCCTGTGCGGAGACCAGGAACTCCACGGCCGCGGCGATCTCGTCGGCCGAGCCGGCCCGGCCGGCCGGCACCGACGCGGTGTCCAGTGCGTCGAGTTCGCCGACCGGCTGTCCGGTCCGGGCCGAGCGGGCGGCGAGGATGTCCCGGCGCCGCTGCGTGTCGGTCGGGCCGGGCGCGACGCAGTTGACGGTCACGCCGGCTGCGGCGAATTCGCGCGAGAGCAGCTTGGCCGCAGTCGTGACCGCCGCGCGCAGCACCACCGAGACGGCCAGGTCGGGCTGCGGCTGACGGACCGCGGTCGAGGTCACGAAGACGATCCGGCCGAACCCGCGCTCGGCCATGCCGGGCAGCGCGAGCCGGGCCAGCCGCAGCGGTCCGACCAGCAGCAGCTCGGCGCCCGTGCGCCAGTCCTCGTCCGCGACGTCGAGGATCCGGCCCGGCGCGGGGCCGCCGGCGTTCAAGACCAGCACATCGAGCCGAGCACTGCGGTCCTCCAGCGCGGCCATCGCGGTCGCTGCGGACGCGGGATCGGCGATGTCGTTGACCAGCGTGCCGACCGCCGCGCCGATCTCCTCCTTTAGCCGCAGCGCGGCGGCCTCCAGCGACGGCGCGGTGCGGCCCGTGATCACTACGCGGTGGGTCGGGGCGAGCCGCGCGGCGACGGCGTACCCGATCCCGGCGGCCCCGCCGCCGACGAGAGCGGTCCGTGCGCTGATGGCGGCCTCCCGAGGTCCGAACCGGACAGCCCCTTGCGTGTCGCGGCAACGGGTTTAGCCTGACCGTCATGATGCCCGGGCTCCAACGATGAGTCCCGCTGAGCGGGACGACCCGGCCGAGGGCGGCCTCGACCGGGCGGCCGCGATCCTCGGCGCGTTCGACGCCGAGCACCGGGAGCTGACGCTCGCCGCGCTGGTCGCACGCTGTGGACTGCCGCGATCGACGACACACCGCACAGCCGACCGGATGATCAGGCTGGGCTGGCTCGACAAGCCGGCCGGCCGCTACCGGATCGGCAACCGGCTGTTCGAGATCGCCAGCCTCGCGCCGATCCGGCTCGAGCTGCGCGAGGCAGCACTGCCGTTCCTGCAGGACCTGCACCACGCGACCCGGATCACAGTGCAGCTCGGCGTGCTGGACGGCCGGCAGATCCTCGTGGTGGAGAAGATCACCGGGCACCGCGCCATGCCGATGCTCTCCCAGGTCGGCGGCGTCATCCCGGCGTACTGCTCGGCGCTCGGCCGCGCGATCCTGGCCTATTCGCAGCCGGAGGTGATCGACGCGGTGTTGTCCGGGCCGCTGCCGGCCCGCACCCCGCGCACGCTGACCAGCGCGGTCGCCATCACGCGGGAGCTGACGGCGGTGCCCGAGCGCGGCTGGGCGATCGACCGCGAAGAGGGCAACATCGGCGTCACCTGTGTGGCCGCCCCGATATTCGACCCCATGGATGACGTGGTTGCCGCGTTGTCGGTCACGGGCCCCAGCCAGCTCGTCCGCGCGGACCGCTACGGCCCGGCGGTACGGATGGCCGCGGCCGCCGCGTCCAGGGCTTACAACACCCGGCGGTGACTGCCGTCCCGCTCAGCGGGACGGTGCGTTGCCAGGCCGGTGGCATCACGTTGACGCTCTGACATCAGACACATCCGCGAACCCGCGGGGTGCGACGACAAGGGAGACCACGATGACTCTCGGCGGCGGATACATGCTGCGCTCCCGCGAAGGGACTCAGATCGCGGCGATCGGCCTCGGCATCACGATGAAGACCGACGGCAAATCCACCCATGACGCGTACTCCCTGTTCGAGTACGCGATCCCGGGCCGCACCGACGGTCCGCCGGCGCACATCCACACCCGCGAGGACGAGTCGTTCATCTGTTTGGCCGGCAAGCTCGACGTCCACCTCGGCGGCGAGGACTTCACCCTCGCCATGGGCGACTACCTCTACCTGCCCCGCGACGTGGTGCACACCTTCCGCAACACCTACGACGAGGAGGCCCGCGTCATCTCGGTCGTCTCGCCGGCCGGCCTGGAGGGCTACTATCAGGCGCTCGCCGCGATGCCGCCGGGCCCGAAGGACATCACGAAGATGAAGCAGATCATGGCGGACTTCGGCATCATGCTGCAGCTGCCGCCCGAGGTGAGCTGACCATGCGGGTCGGCATCATCGGGGCGGGTGTGGCCGGTCTGAGCACGGCGAAGGTGCTCAAGCAGGCCGGGCACGAGGTGACCGTCTACGACAAGGCGCCGGACGTCGGCGGGGTGTGGAGCCGGACCCGCCGGTATCCGGGCCTGACGACACAGAGCCCGAAAGCGCAGTATTCGTTCTCTGACTTCCCGATGTCCCGGGAGCTCCCGCAGTGGCCGACCGGCGCCCAGGTGCAGCAGTACCTCGCGGGTTACGCGACGCACTTCGGGTTGGAGCCCGCGCTGCGCCTGGATACCGAGGTGACGCGCGCCGAGCCCGCCCTCGGCGGCGGCTGGACGCTCACCACGGCAGCGGGCACGCAGTATTTCGACAAGCTCGTCGTCGCCAACGGCGTGTTCTGCGAGCCGGCAGTGCCCGAATATCCGGGCTCAGATGAGTTCGCCGCGGCCGGCGGGCAGGTGCTCGCCGGAACCTCCCTGCACGACGCGGAGACGGCGCGTGGCAAACATGTCCTCGTGGTCGGCTACGGCAAGTCCGCGTGCGACGTCGCGGTGCCGATCAGCGCGGTGGCAGCGAGCACCGACGTGATCGCGCGCCACTTGCTGTGGAAGGTGCCGCGGAAGATCGGCGGCGTGCTCAACTTCAAGATGCTGCTGCTGACGCGTATGGGCGAGGCGCTGTTCCGGTACGTGCGCCTGCGTGGCCTGGAGAGGTTCCTGCACGGCCCGGGCAACGGCGTGCGCGGCCGGATGCTCAACTCGGTCGGCACGGTCTCGGTGCGCCAGTACGGCCTCAAGCGGCTCGATCTGGTGCCGCCCGGCTGTATGGAGGACATCGTCCGCGGCGCGATCGGCCTGGCCACCGAGGGGTTCTTCGAGGGCGTCGAAGCCGGCCGGATCACGGTGCGCAAGAACCGGACCGTCGCCCGCCTCGGCGCCGACGACGCGGGCAACCCGATCGCAGAGCTCGATGACGGCACGCGGCTGGCTGCCGACCTGGTGGTCTGCTCGACCGGTTTCCAGCAGGGCGTGCCCTTCCTGCCTCAGCAGACTGCGGCCCGCATCCTCGACGAGCGCGGAAACTTCATGCTGTACCGGCAGATCCGCCCGATCGACCTGCCCGACCTCTACTTCAACGGCTACAACTCGTCGTTCTTCAGCCCGCTGAACGCCGAGATGGCCGCAGTCTGGATCGCCGCGGACCTGGCCGGAGCGATCGACCTGCCGGCCCAGCCGGCGATGCGCGCGCAGGTCACCGAGCAGCTCGCGTTCATGAACGCCGCCACCGGCACGCACCACTGCCGAGGCGGTAAGATCATCCCGTTCTCCCTGCACAACGTCGACGAGGTGCTCGGCGACCTGAACGTGAACATCAGCGCTGCAGTCCGCGCGTCGCACTGGCTCAACCCGGTCGACCCGGCCGCGTACCGACGCATCACCCCGACGATGCTCAAGCGGCTGCCGCCCGTGGCGAACCGGGTGCGGGTCTCTCATGAAGTGACCCCTTAAAGTGACACAACGCTCACCGATGTGATGAGAGATGCAGCGGATCCGTCATGCCACTTGAGCGAACTGTGCGTGTGCCTCTGCCGGTGTTCGGTATCCGAGTGTCGAGTGCAGGCGCTGGTTGTTGTAGAACGCGCCGATCCAGTGGTCGACGGCGCGGGTGGCTGCCTGGCGTGTCGTCCACGAGCGCATGCCGATCTCAGTCTTGAGGCCGGCGAAGAACGACTCGGCGACGGCGTTATCCAGGCACGAGCCAGACCGCGAGAGACTTTGCCGAACCTCGAGCCGAGCCAATTCACGGCAGGCAGTACGCACGTGCGGTGTATTGAGCGCCGCGATCGGTGTGCACGATGCTTTGTGCGGCCAGATTCCCGCGCTCGTGCGCGGTGCTCACCATGGCGATCGTGAGTGCGGCGGTCTGTCGCGTCGCCGTAGTCCACGAGACGACTCTTCTGGTGCACAAGTCGATCAGTACGGCGAGGTAGACCCAGCCTTCGCAGGTAGCCGGGCAGGTGATGTCGCCGACGAGTCGCAGGCCCGGGCCTGGTGCGGTGAAATCACGGCGTAGCAGGTCCGGTGCCGGCGGCGCCTTGCCGTCCGGGCGGGTCAGCCAGCGGCGCCTGCGTCGTGTTTCGCCACGGATGCCATGCTCGCGCATGACCCGGGCCACCCGTTTCCGGTCGACCACCCTCCCCTGCCTCTCCCCTGCCTACGCAGAGCGGCAGTTACGCGAGCAGCGCCGCATGTTCCACCGCAGTCGGCGTGGATTTGAGCTATCACTACGGCGAGCTGCTCGTCAGCCTCGGCGCGTCGCGTAAGCTCGCCCGGTT
>DASYAE010000077.1:0-54288 GCA_036501535.1 Actinocrinis sp.
CGGCGGGCCGGGGCGGTGCGGGACCGGGTCCCGCACCGTCGATTTTAGGCGGCCGGTCTGACAGCGCCCGCGCGGTGCGGCGCGGCGGCGTCCGCGGCCTGGTCGGCGGCGTGGGACAGTTCGCGCAGGGCGCGCAGCAGCGGCGGGCGGCGGCGCGCCGGGGCGGCGATCCGGTCGGTCAGGTCGAGCGCGTAGGAGGCGATGGACGAGCACAGCGACGCGGTGCGCCGCCGGGTGCGCGAGCCGCCGGCGCCGGCCAGCGCGTCGAGGGCGTCGATCTCGTCGCGCAGGTCGCGCAGCCGGTCGATCAGGACGCGCAGGCGGTGCCAGTCGCGGTCCGCGGCGATGACCGCGGCGCGGCGCGCGACGGCGTCGTAGGCCCGGTCCACCTGCCGCAGCGCGGCGCTGAGCGCTTCGATCTCGGAACGGTCGACGCTCAGGCGCGCGGCGGGCCGCCCGGCGTCGGGGGTCTCGCGCAGCGGCGCGATCCGGCCGGCGGGCGCGGCCTGCGGGCGGCGCGGCGGCAGCCAGGGGCGCTGCGCGCCGGCCTTCAGGCCCGAGGCGAGCGTGGCGGCGGCCTCGCGCGCCGGCAGCCCGGCCCCGGTGCCGGCGCTGAGCAGCTCCGTGCGGGCCAGGCCCGCGTCGAGCACGCCGGCGCCGACGAGCCGGCCCAGGGCGAAGGCCGCGCGGTTGAGCGTGTCGTTGCGCGTGCCCGTGCGGGCCGAGCGCACGCGGCCGGCCTCGTTGCGCAGCGCGGCGGCCGCGTAGGCGGCCAGGCCCGCGCCGTCGGCGGGGCGGATCGCGGGCAGCGCGGCGGGCGGCGGCGCGCTGGTCAGGGCGAGCAGTTCGCGCAGCAGCCAGCCGGGCAGGTCGGCGACCGGCGCGTCGTGCATGACGCGGTACGGGCCGGAGGGCAGCACGGAGCCGGGCGCGACGACGTACCCGCCGCGCGAGCGGGTGTCGATCAGCGGCCCGAGCCGCCCGGCGGTGTTGCGCAGCGCCACGCCGCTCGGCGCGCGGAAGTACAGGTGCAGCCCGCCGGACGGTGTCGCGACGGTGAACGTGCCGGGGATCGGGCGATCGCCGGCCAGGGCGCGCAGCGCGTCGGCGCCGCTGGCCGGATCGGCGGCCGGGCCGGGGCCCTTGGCCACGTCCAGGTCGAGCACGATCAGGCCGCTGGGCCCGCACGCCACGGCGAGGTTCGCGCGCGCCGGGCGGATCAGGCGCGCCAGCCGGTCCGGGTCGCTGGTCGCGTGCCGCTCCCAGTCGCGCGCGACCGCGGGCAGCTTGGTGCCCGGCCGCAGCGGGAAGACCGCGAAGCCCCGCTCGGCCAGGCGCAACGCGCGGGCCACCGCGTCGGGCCGGGTGATCTCGGTGCTGTTCGTCACGGCTGACTCCTCCTGCCGCCGACCACTTTTATCGCTCGTTTGTTCTATACCCGCGGTGCGACGCCTCACGCGCGCACGGCGGCCGGAAAACCCGATCCCAGGCAGGTGGCAGGTAATTCTGACGGCGCGTCAGCAGCGCACTCATCGAACCTTCGTTTGATACCGGACGGCCGCCCGTTCTCCTGCCGCCCGGGGACCGCTACAGTGGACGGCGGCGCGTGAGGGCGCCCCCGGGTCCGCGGGCAGGACGGAGTCCACCTCACCGCACGAGCTCAGGGTCGACCCCCGCCGGTGATCTCCTGACGCAGCCGGGCACGCGGACCCCCGGCGCACGAGGGAGACGCCATGCCCCGCCGACTTCCACCGCGCCCCGACCTAGACCACCTGCGACACCAGGCCAAAGACCTGCTGCGCGCGGCGCAGGACGGCGATCCCAAGGCCGCCGCGCGCATCCGCCGGGTCGCCGAGCCGCTCGCGCTGTCCTCCGCGCAGCTCGCCCTGGCCCGTAGCTACGGATTCGCGTCCTGGACGGCGCTGAAGACCGAGGTCGAACGGCGCGCCATGCTCGAGGAACGCGACCTTAGCCGCCTGACCGTGCTGCTGGCCGAGCAGCCGGCGCAGGCCGCGGCCAAGCTCACCGGCTGGCGCGACCACCGCGGCGCCAGCCCCTTGGCCTTCGTCGCCATGCTGCGCTTCGACACCGGGGCGCTGAACACGCCCGGCGACGAGCACCGCACCGGCGCCGTGGCCCGCGCGCTGCTGGCCGCCGGAGCCCCCGCGGACGGCGACCCGCAGGACTCCGAGACGCCCCTGATCACCGCGGCCAGCTACGGCGACGCCGAGGTGGCCGCGGCCCTGATCGAGGCCGGCGCGGACCTCGAGGCGCGCGCGGCGCCGAACGCCGGCGGGGTGCCCGGCGCCACCGCGCTGCTGCACGCCGCCGTGTTCGGCATGACCGCGATCGTGGACCTGCTGGTCGCGGCCGGCGCGGCGGTCGACAGCCTGGAGACGGCGGCGGCGGCCGGGGACGTGACCGGGTGGCTGAGCCCGGACACCGACCTGCAGGCGCGGCTGCGCGCCCTGGTGTTCGCCGCCGACCACCAGCGCCTGGCCGTGATCGACCGGCTGCTGCAGGCCGGCACGCCCGTCGACCAGGCCGACGCCGAGTTCGGCCGCCAGGCGCTGCAGGTCGCCGCGCAGCACGGCCGGCCGGCCAGCGTCGCGCTGCTGCTGGCGCGCGGGGCCGACCCGGACCGGCGCGACCCGGCGCACCACCGCACGGCGCTGGCGTGGTGCTCGCCCGAGCACCGCTACCTCGACCATCCCGGCCACCGGGAGGCCGAGCGGCTGCTGCGCCCGGTCACCGCGCCCTGACCGCGCACCCCGCCGCGCCGCGCCCGTTGCCGCGCGGCGCGGAGCGGGCGGGTTCGGCGCACACTGGAAGCGCCGCCCGCCCACACCCGGGGCACCGAGACCGCCGCAGGAGCCTTGTATGCAGCCGACGCCTGGCACCGGCCAGCGCACCGCCCCCGACGACGCGGCGGTCGCCGCCGCGGCCAACGCGCTGACCGAGCGGTGGGCCGGCGCGCTGCCGGACGGCGCCGAGCGCTCCACCGTCTTCTCCGGCGCCGGCGTGTGGCCGCTGCTGGGCCTGCTCGCGCTCGGCGCGGCCGGCGCGACCCGCCGGCGGCTGGCCGCGGCGTTCGGCCTGGACCTGGCCCTGGCCGAGGGCGCGGTGCGCCGCCTGCTGAACGTGTTCGACGCCTCGGACTCCATGTACGCGGCGTGCGGCCTGTGGCAGCACCCGGACGTGGTCCTGGACCCGGTGTGGCGCGACGCCGTGCCGCCGGGCACCCGCGGCGAGCTGACCGGCGACCCGGGCGCCGACCAGGACCGGCTCGACGCGTGGGCCCGCGACCAGACGCGCGGCATGATCGAGCGCGCGCCGGTGACCGTGACCCCCGACACTGTCCTGATGCTGGCCAGCGCGGTGAGCCTGGAGACCGCGTGGGCCACGCCCTTCACGAAGCAGCGCCGCACCGCGCACGCCGGGCCGTGGCGCGCCGAGGGCCTGGCGTGGCTCGAGCGCGCGGCGCAGAGCGAGGACCTCGCCCGCGTCGACGGCCCGGCCGGCCCGGTGACCCTCGCGCGCGTGCCGGGCAAGGCGGACCTCGACGTCTACCTGCTGCTCGGCGCGCCGCAGGCCACCGCCGCATCCACCCTGGGCACCGCGCTGGCCGCGCTGGGCGGCGCCTACCCGGTGGTGCCCGCGAGCGCGTGGAGCGGCCCGGACCCGGCGCCGGGCGCGAGCGTCGCACCGATCACCAACCCGTCCGGGCGCCCCGAGCTGCGCCTGGGCTGCCCGCCGTTCGCGTTCCAGGCCCGGCACGACCTGCTCGCCCTGCCCGGCGTGTTCGGCCTGCAGCCCGGCGGCGAGTATCCCGGGATCGGGTCGGCCCGCGGCCTGCCCCTGGGCGTCGGGCAGGCCGCCCAGGGTGCGATGACGCAGTTCACCGAGCTGGGCTTCAAGGCCGCCGCGGTCACGGCGGTCGGCGTGAGGGCCATGGCCGTGGCGCGCCCGCTCGCGCCGAAGCCGACCACGCGCACCACGGTCGCCTTCGACCGGCCGTTCGGCTTCGCCGCGGTGCACCGCGCCAGCGGCCTGGTCCCGGTCGCCGGCTGGGTCGCCCGCCCGGGCAGCGACTGACGGCCGGCGCGAGATGGCATGATCGGCTGGCATGAGAGCGGTGGTGCAGCGGGTCGCCGAGTCGAGTGTGCGCGTCGGAGACGAGATCGTCGGGAGCATCGACGGGCCGGGCCTGTGCGTCCTGGTCGGCGTGACGCACACGGACAGCGCCGAGACGGCCTCGCGCCTGGCGGACAAGCTGTGGGGCCTGCGCGTGCTGGACGGCGAGAAGTCGTGCGCGGACCTCGGCGCGCCGCTGCTGCTGGTCTCGCAGTTCACCCTCTACGGCGACGCGCGCAAGGGCCGGCGCCCCTCGTGGAGCGCCGCGGCGCCCGGGCCGGTGGCCGAGCCGCTGTTCGACGCGGTGGCCGACGCGCTGCGCGCTCTGGGCGCACACGTGGCCACCGGCGTGTTCGGCGCGCACATGCAGGTCGCGCTGGTCAACGACGGGCCGTTCACCGTGCTGCTCGAGCTGTGAGCCGCGCGGCCGCCTCACACGTCGAAACCGAGGCGGGCGTGCATCTCCCACACCAGGATCTCGCTGGGCACCGCGGCGCTCACCCGCCGCGCACCGCCCGCGGTCAGGCGCGCCGCGGCCCCGGCGGCCAGCGGCGCCGCGCCCGGCCCGGCGCCCTCCAGCTCGACCGCGCCGTACGCGACGAACAGGTGCACGTAGGGCGCGTCCGGCACGGTGACCGTCTGGCCCGGCGCGAGGCGCGCGACGTGCAGCGCGGCGTCGCGCTGCCCGATGCGGACCGCAGTGTCGGCGTGGCGGGCCATGCCGGAGGCGACCGGCACCAGGTGCCCGCCGCGCAGCTCGTCCTGCACGTCGCGCTGCGCGTAGCCCGGGTCGGTGCCCGATTCGTGCGGCACGATCCACATCTGGATCAGGCGCACCGGCTCGTCGTGCGGCGCGGCGCCGGTCAGGCACCAGGCGTCGTTCGTCTCCGCGTGCAGCACGCCGCGCCCCGCGCTGACGTGCTGGACCAGGCCCGGGCGGATGACGCCGCGGTGCCCGGCGCTGTCCTCGTGCACCAGGGCGCCGTGCAGCACCCAGGTGACGATCTCCATGTCGGCGTGCGGGTGCGTCGGGTACCCGGCGCCCGGCGCGATCGTGTCCTGGTTGTTGGCGACCAGCAGCCCGAAGTGCGTGTCGGCCGGGTCGTAGTGCGCGCCGAAGGAGAACGAGTGCCGCGTGTCGATCCCGGGGGCGCGGGTGGCGAACCGGTCGTCGGGCCCGCGCAGCGCGAGGTGCGGCCCGCCCGCGGGCGGGGTGCGGGTCACCGCAGGGGCGGGCACGGCGGGCGGCCTCCTGGGCTGCAGCTTCGCGGCACGGTCCTCGCCCGAGTCTAGTTCGCCGCCCCGCCGCGGTCCTGGGGCGCGCCGTCGGCGGCGCCGAGGTGGCGCAGGATGCTGCGCGCCGCGGCGGCGACGGCCTCGCGCGCCGGCTGCGTGTGATCGACGATCTCGAAGCCGTGGTGGCCGCCGGGCACGTCGATCACCTCGATCTCGGCGCCGCACCGCCGGGCGGCGTCGAGGAACTGCGCGACCGTCGCCGCGATCGGCGCGCTCTCCAGCTCGACGCGGGTGAGCACGATCGGCAGCCGGCCGGCCGCGCGCACCGCGGCGGCCGGATAGAAGCGAGCATCCGCCGGCCCCTGGCCCGGCAGCGGCGCGAGCAGCGGATACGACAGGGCGACGCAGCGCAGCCAGGGCGGCGGCGCGGCCAGGTAGGGCGCGGCGAGCAGGCCGCCGCCGGAGAAGTGCCACAGCGCCACGCGCTGCGCGTCCACGCGCGGATCCTCGCGCGCCGCGGCGACGGCTTCGGCGAGGTCGCCGGCGGCGCGCGCGAAGTCGGCGTCGGTCAGGGCGTGCAGCCGGTGCTCCACGGTGACGCCGACCACGCCGAGGCTCGCCGCGTAGCGGCCGAAGCCGCGGTAGGCCAGCCAGTCGCGCGGGCCGGGCTGCACGCCCGGGGGGACCGGGCCGCCGTGCACGAACACGACAGCCGGGCGCGGCCCGTCGGCGTCGGGCGGGTACAGGTCGATGCGCCCGCGGCGCTGCGCCTGCCGCGCGGGCGGGTCCAGGAGGAAGGGCCGCAGGTGCGGCGGCTGCTCGTCGACTGCCACCCGCGCATGCTATGCGCCGACGGCCGGCTGGGGCGCAGTGCAGGCGTCACACCGGGTCGCCGTCCAGGAACGGCAGGACGGCGGCCAGGATCTGCGCGGGGCCAGGTGCCGTCATCGCTGGTCCTTTCGGGCGGTCGGCCGGATGCGCGCGGCGGGGCGCGTCGAGCTTAGGGACCTCGGGCGTCGGGTGCGGCGGCACGGGCGCATCGCGCGGGCGTCACCGCCCGTTCGGCCGTTCACCGTGCCGCTGTCGGCGCCCGATGCCACAGTGGAGCGCGAGAACGGCGACACCCCACAGCTCGCCTGAAACCCCCAATCGCGAGGAGGCCGGGTCAGGATGCCCGAAGCCACGCTGCCCCACCCGCAGGGCGCGCCCTGCTGGATCGACATCGCGCTGGACTCCCAGGGCGCCGCCCTGGACTTCTACCGGGGCCTGTTCGGCTGGAGCGGGGAGCCGGGGCCGGCCGAGTTCGGCGGCTACGCGGTGATGGAGGTCGGCGGCAAGCCGGTCGCCGGGATCATGCAGACGATGCCGGACCAGCCAGCCTCCGCCCCGGTGTGGACCGTGTACTTCGCCGTCGAGGACGTCGCGGCGAGCGCGGCGCGGGTGCGCGAGCTCGGCGGGACGGTGTTCATGGGCCCGCAGGAGGTCCCGACCACGGGCGCGATGGCGCTGGCGCTGGACCCGCAGGGCGCGGTGTTCGGCCTGTGGCAGCCCAAGCCGTTCACCGGCATCGGCGTGGTCGGCGAGCCGGGCGCGCCGTGCTGGTTCGAACTGGAGAGCACCGGCGGCGAGGCGGCGTCCGCGTTCTACGCCGCGCTGTTCGGCACCACGGCCGTCGCCGCGCAGGCGATGCCGGGCGAGTACTGGCTGCTGCAGGTCGGCGACCGGCAGGTGGCCGGGGTGTGGAACGCCTCCGGCGACCGGGCCGCGACGGCGCCGCGCTGGCAGACCTACCTGCAGGTCGCGGACGCCGACGCGACGATCGAGCGGGCCGGGGCGGCCGGCGCGAAGGTGCTGCGCGAGGCGACGGACACGCCGTTCGGGCGCTTCGCGATCCTGGTCGACCCGTTCGGCGCGCAGTTCGCGATCATGGCGGTGCCGGCCGCGTCCTGACCCGCAGGAGCGCGGCGTACCGCCGCACCGCATCGTCGAGGGAATGGTGCCGTCGAGCGCTGTTCCGGGCCGCCGCGGGGTCGGGCGGCGACCCGGAACAGGGTCGCGGCGCGTCCGTGCGGGCCCGGCCCGCTGAACGGGCCAGCCGTTCGCGGGATCGGGTCGCGGGACGGGCCGCTGGAGAACAGGGGACCGTCGCCCCCCTTTTCTGCCGCGACGCGGTCGCGGCCGCACCGCATGAAAGACGTCGGGCGAGTCTCCTCCCCTAACCCTGCGCTCGTGGCGGTGTCCTCCCAGCGTCGCACGCGCCGCCGGGGCGCGACAGGTCTGGCTGTTGGCGGAAACCTGCCGTGGCACATCCGCGCCACCGCCGAACAGTCGTTCGCGCCCGACGATAAGCGCAGGTCAGGCGGCTTCGGCCGGGGACGGGCCGGGTCCGGGGACGGCGGTCGCGCCGGCCGCGCGGTGCGCCTGCAGCGCGGCGCCGTAGTGCCCGACCAGCTGCGCGCACACCGCCGGCCACGAGCGGGCGAGCACCCGCTCGCGCGCGGCCCGGCCGTAGGCGGCGCGCGCGGCCGGGTCGGCGAGCAGGGCGCCGACCCGGCCGCGCAGGTCCGCCGGGTCGCCCGGGTCGAACAGCAGGCCGGTCGCGCCGGGCTCGACCAGGTCCAGCGGCCCGCCGGCCGCGGGGGCGACCACGGGCACGGCGCTGGCCATCGCCTCCTGCACGCACTGCCCGAAGGTGTCGTCGGCGCCGGTGTGCACGAACACGTCGAGGCTCGCGTAGGCCGCGGCCAGCTGCTCGCCGTCGAGGAACCCGGGCATCACCGCGTCCGGGATCTGCTCGCGCAGCGCCGCGGCCGCCGGCCCGTCGCCGACCGCGACGATGCGCACGCCGGGCAGGTCGGCCAGGTGCGCGAGCAGGTGGACGCGCTTGTCCCCGGCCAGCCGCCCGACGTACCCGACCAGCGTCTCGCGCCCGCCGAGCAGCCGGGCGCGCAGCTGCTCGTCGCGCTTGTCCGGCCGGAACCGCTCGGCGTCCACGCCGCGGCCCCACAGCGCCAGGCGCGGCACGCCCTGGGCGCGCAGCTGCTCCAGGCTCGCCCGGGACGGCACCAGGTTGATCTCCGCCTGCCGGTGGATGTGCCGCAGCCAGGACCAGATGACCGCGTCGGTGCCGCGGAACCCGTACTGGCGGGCGAACCCGGCGACGTCGGTCTGGAACACCGCGACGCTCGGCACGCCGATGCGCCGCGCGGCGCGCGCCCCGGCCGCGCCCAGCGCGATCGGGGAGGCGAGGTGCACCAGGTCCGGGCCGAAGCCGCGCAGGATCCGCTCGACCCGCCGGGTGGGCAGGCCGAGCTTGAACTCCCGGTAGCCGGGCAGCCCCACCGCGGGCACGGCCACCACCGGGAAGCCCGCATAGCCCTGCGGGCCGGGGCCGGGGGCGACCACGAGCGCGTCGTGCCCCTCGGCGGACAGGTGCTCAAGGATGCGGCGCACCGTGTTCGTGACGCCGTTGACCTGGGGCAGGAACGATTCGGTGACCAGTGCGACCCGCATATCGGCACCATCGCCGCCCGGGGTGGCCCCGTGGTGACCGGCGCGCGGTCGCCAGGCGAAGTTTCGCCGCACGGCCGGCGCCGCGCGCCGCACCTGCATCCGCGGGCCGGGCTGCTAGAATGTTCGCAGCGGGCCGCACCGACGCCACGACGCCCCGGGCGGCCGCTTCCCCCAGCGCACCGCGCGGGCACCGCCCCGGTGACGGCTACACACCACCCCCAGGCACACCATATTAGGGTCCTGGTATGGATGACGCCGCTTTCCCCCGCCAGTACGCCCGCACCCGGCGCTTCACGCTCGGCGCGCCGGGCTCCTTCACCGTCTCCCCGGACGGCGCGCGCGTGCTGTTCACCCGCAGCGTGTCCGGCGCCGACCCGCGCGCCCTGCTGTGGCTCTACCAGGACGGCCGCGAACACCTGCTGGCCGACCCGCCCGCGCCGGGCGTGAGCGCCTACACGACCGACCGCGACGCGCGCACCGCCGCCTACCTCGCAGACGGCGAGGTGTGGACCGTGCGCACGGACGGCGGCGCGCCGCGCCGCGTCCCGACCGCCGCGGCGGCCGGCGACGCGCGCCTCTCACCGGACGGCACGATGATCGCCTACGTGACCGCCGGGGGCGCGCTGCACGTCGTGAACACCGACGGCACCGGCGAGCGGCTGCTCGCGCAGCCCGAGAACGACGAGACGGCCTACGGCGCGACCGGCCACACGGCGCTGGGCGCCGGCCACGGGCTGCACTGGGCGCCGCACGGCCGGACCCTACTGGCGGTGCGCGTGGAGATGACCGGGGTGCAGCGCCGCTACCTGCACGACCCGACCCACCCCGAGCGGGCGCCGCGCACGATCCCGTACACCGCGGCCGGAACGGCCACCCCGCGCATGTCCGCGGTCCTGATCGGGCTCGACGCGACCCGCGTGCCGGTCGACCTGCCGCGCCGCGTGCCCGACGCCGAGCAGCCGCCCGGGGCGTGGCACGCCCCGGGCTTCGAGTACCTGGCCACCGCCGCCTGGCCGGACACCGCGCACGGCGGCCCGGTGCTCACCCTGCACTCGCGCGACCAGCGCACCGCGTGGGTGGTGCGCGCCGACCCGCAGACCGGCGCCGCCGAGGTGATCGCCCGGCACCGCGACGAGACGTGGGTGCACCTGACGCCGGGCACCCCGCTGTTCACCGCCGCCGGCACCCCGGTGCTGCCCCACACCGACGCCGATACGCGCACCCTGCGCATCGGCGCGACCAGCGGCCCGCCCGGCGTGCAGGTCGAGGCCGTGCTCGGCGCCGCCGGCGAGCGGGTGCTGTTCACCGCGAGCGAGGACCCCACCGAGACGCACGTGTGGTCCCACGAGCCCGACGCCGGCTTCACCCGGCTGACCCGGCAGCCCGGCGTGCACAGCGCGGCGCTCGGCGGCCAGACCCTCGTGCTCGACAGCCGCACCGAGCAGGGCCACACCGTCACCGTGCTGCGCGCCGGCCTGCCCGCCGGATCGATCGCGGTGCTCACCGAGCAGCCGCTGGTCACCTCCCGCCCGGTGTTCCTCACGCTCGGCCCGCGGCAGCTCAACGCACGCCTGCACCTGCCCTCCTGGCACCGCGACGGGCAGCGCCTGCCGGTGCTGATGTGCCCCTACAGCGGCCCGACGATCCGCGTGGTGACCCGGGCGCGCGCCTGGCACGACGCGGTGTGCCAGTGGTTCGCCGAGCAGGGCTTCGCGGTCCTGGCCGCGGACGGGGCCGGCACACCGGGCCGCGGCGCGCGCTTCGAGCGGGAGGTGTTCGGCGACCGGCTCGGCCCCGTGCTCGACGACCAGGTCGGCGCCCTGCACGCCGCCGCCGAGCGGTACCCGGCGCTGGACCTGGACCGCGTCGGCATCCGCGGCTGGTCCTACGGCGGCTACCTGGCCGCCGGCGCCGTGCTGCGCCGCCCCGAGGTGTTCCACGCGGCCGTCGCCGGGGCGCCGCCGACCGACCGGCGCCTGTACGAGGCGTACTGGGAGGAGCGGTGGCTCGGCCACCCCGACGTGCAGCCGCGCAACTACGAGCGCTGCTCGCTGGTGGCCCTCGCCGACCGCCTGACCCGGCCGCTGATGCTGGTGCAGGGCCTGCTCGACGACAACGTGTTCCCGGCGCACACCCTGCGCCTGTCCGCGGCGCTGCTGGCCGCCGGCCGGCCGCACACCCTGCTGCCGCTGCCCGGCACCGGCCACCGCAACGACCGCCCCGGCACAGGCGACGCGCTGCTGCTGGCCGAGCGGGACTTTCTGCGCCGCGAGTTGCACGCCGCGCCCTAGGACGGGAGCGTGAATACGCCGGCGCGCGCCCTTGCGGCGCGCGCCCGGCCGACTACCGTGCGCCAGATAAGATGAGGGGTCTGCGATCAGCGCGGACCGCGACGATCGTCCCGAAAGGCCTGGCGAGCATGAACGAGACCGCCGCCCCCACCAGCCCCGGCCCAGCCGCCGACCGCGCCGCCGACCCGCACCCGGACGTCCCGGACTACCCGTTCCCCGCCGGACCGCTGGAGGTCCCGGCCGAATACGCGCAGCGCCGCGCCCAGTGCCCGCTCGGCCACGTGCGCCTGCCCAGCGGCGACGAGGCCGTGCTGCTGGTCACCTACGGGGACGTCGCCGCGGCCCTGGCCGACACCCGCCTCTCGCACGACCTGACCGGCCCGCACGCCCCGCGCATGACCGCCGAGCCCAGCTTCTTCAACGACCCGGACTCGATGCTGACCAAGGACGGCGAGGAGCACCTGCGCATCCGCCGCATCGTCGCCTCCGCGTTCACCCCGCGCCGCATCGCGCGCTGGGCGCCGGCCATCGAGCAGATCGCCGACGACCTGATCGAGCGCCTCGCGCAGGCCGGCCCGCCGGCCGACCTGGTCGAGCACTACTGCTTCCAGCTGCCGGTCCTGGTCATCTGCCGGCTGCTGGGCGTGCCCGAACACGACGCCCCGCGCTTCCGCGACTGGTCCAACGCGTTCGTCCTGGCCGCGCAGATGACCCGCGAACAGCAGACCCAGCAGATCCGCGAGTTCTCCGCCTACATGGCCGACCTGATCGCGCAGCGCCGCGAGAAGCCCCAGGACGCCCTGATCGACGACCTGATCGCCGCACGCGACGGCACCGACCGGCTCTCCGAGCCCGAACTGCTGCACCTGTCCGCCGGCCTGCTGGCCGCCGGCAACGAGACCACCTCGAACACCCTGGGCCGCTCCGTGCTCGCGCTGCTGAGCGACGGGCGCGCGCCGTGGAATCAGCTGCTGGCCGACCCGGGCCTGCTGCCGGCCGCCGTCGAGGAACTGCTGCGCTTCGTCGAACTCGGCAACGGCGCCACCCTGCGCATCGCCACACAGGACGTGGACCTGCCCTCCGGGCGCATCACCGCCGGGCAGACCGTCGCGATCGCCAGCAACTCCGCCAAACGCGACGAGATCGTCTACCCGCAGCCCGACACGCTGCGCTTCGACCGCGACGCCCCGCCCGCCCCGACATTCGGCGGCGGCCCGCACTACTGCCTCGGCGCGCACCTGGCCAAGGCCGAGCTGCGCATCGGCCTGGCCCAGCTTCTTCAACGGCTCCCGACGCTGCGCCTGGACGCCGACCCGGGCGAGCTGCGCTTCACCGACGGCGAAATCCTCAGCTCCCTGACCACGCTGCCGGTCTCCTGGTAGCGGCCCCGGGCGCCCGGCTGAAATCCGGCGCCGGTTTGTGGCAGGCTGTCAGCGCGGAACGCATCAGGGGCGGGCCAGAACGAAGAGAGCGGGCGCGTGGCGAGCAGCGGGAACGGCGCACGGCGCCCCGGGCGCCCCGCGCCCGCCGCACCGGGCTGGGCACTCGCCGCGGGCATCGCCCTGGCTTTGGTGATCGCCGCGCTCGCGCTGCGCGCCGCGGCCGGCTCGGCGCTGCACACCCCGCAGGTCGGCTACGGCGCGACCGCACTGGTCGCCCTCGCCGCGCTCGCCGCGGGCCTGACGGCCCTGCGCTTCTACCGGCGCCGCGCACCGCGCCGCGCACTGCGCGGCACGGCCGCGGAGCGGCTGCGCTCGACGACCCTGGCCGCGCTGGGCACGCTCACGCTCGCCGTGCCCGGCGCGCTGCTGATCTTCGGCCGGATATCCCTGCACCGCACGGGAAGCCCGCAGTCCCCCGCCACCCTCGCCCCGCCGAGCCCGCGCATCTCCGCGGGCCCCTCCGCGCAGTCCTCCCGCCCGGCGCGGCCCGGCGCGCACTGGCACCTGGACCTGACGCCGCTGCTGATCGGCCTGGCCGCCGTGGCCGGCGCGATCATCCTGGCGGCCGTGGCGTACTTCCTCTACACCCTCGCGCGCGGCCCGCTGACCGGGCCGGCGCCCGGCGGCGACCTCGCCGCAGGGCCCGAGCAGGACCAGGAGCAGGACGCGCTGGCCGACGCGCTGCTGGCCGGCCGCTCGGCGCTGGCCGGCGACGACGCGCGCGCCGCGATCATCGCCTGCTACGCGGCGATGGAGGAGAGCCTGGCCGCGGCCGGCATCGCCCGGCTCGCCTCCGACAGCCCGACCGACCTGCTGCGCCGCGCCGTCCAGCGCGGCGTCGCGGACCGCGCCGCCACCGCACGGCTCACCGACCTGTTCCGCGAGGCGCGCTACTCCACCCACCCGATGAGCACCGCCCAGCTGGCCGACGCGCGCGCCGCCCTGGACGCGGTCACCGCCGCCCTGCCCGCCGACACACCGCCCCCGGCCGACGAGACCCCGCAGGCCGCCGACGCCGCGACCGGCACACCGCAGGACGCAAGGGGACCGCAGTGACACCCGGCCCCGCCACACCCGAGCACGCGACGCCCGGCCCCACGGGCGGCGCCGGCCACCGGCTGGAGATCACCCTCCTGGGGTGCGCCGCCGCCGCGACGCTCACGGCCCTGTGGGCGTGCCTCGGCGTGGCCGGCGCCGGCGCCGGCGCGGCCGTCCTGGCCGTCGCCGCCCTGCTCGCGGCCCGCTACATAGCCGGCGCCGACGCGTTCGACGGCGACTACCGGCGCTCGGTGCGCCTGGTCACCGCCCGCGAACCGAGCCTGCAGGGCTGGGCCGCCGCCGTGGACGCCGCCCGCGCCACGCCCGCCGGCTTCGAACGGGTCCTGCGCCCCCAGCTCGAACGCCTCTACGCGGTACGCCTCGCCGAACGCCACGGCGTGTCCCTGCACACCGACCCGGACCGCGCCGCCGCCCTGGTCGGCCCCGCCCTGTTCCCCTGGATCGACCCGCGCCGCCCCCCGCCGCCCGAACCGCCGCGGCGCACCGTGCTCGACCGGCGCGCCCGCGCCGCCGCCGCCCCGCCCCCGGTCCCCGACACGGTGCTCGAAGCACTCGTGCGGCGCCTGGAGACCCTGTAGACCCGAACGGAAGAAGTCGTACAGCGATGAGTGAGAGCGCACCGGCCGCCACGGCCGAGCTGACGCCCAAACCGGCCGGCGCCCACGCCCACGCCGTACTCGACGAGGTCGAGCGGGCCGTGGTCGGCAAGCGCGCCGCGCTCGAACTGGTCATGCTCGGGGTGCTGGCCGGCGGCCACGTCCTGATCGAGGACCTGCCGGGCCTGGGCAAGACGCTGCTGGCCCGGTCCTTCGCCACCGTGCTCGGCCTGGACTTCGCCCGCATCCAGTTCACCCCCGACCTGCTGCCCTCCGACGTGACCGGCGCCCCGTTCTACGACCAGCGCACCGGCGAGATGGTCTTTAGGCCCGGCCCGGTCTTCAGCAACCTGCTGCTGGCCGACGAGATCAACCGCACCCCGCCCAAGACGCAGGCCGCGCTGCTCGAGGCGATGGCCGAGGCGCAGGTCTCCGTGGACGGCGCGACCCGGGCGCTGCCGCGCCCGTTCGTCGTGATCGCCACCGACAACCCGATCGAGTACGAGGGCACCTACAGCCTGCCCGAGGCGCAGCTCGACCGGTTCCTGCTGCGCGTGCGCATGGGCTACCTGCCGCCCGCCGACGAGGCCTCGATGCTGCGCCGCCGAATACAGCGCGCCGCCCCCGAGGCGCAGCTCACCCGCCTGTCCGACCCGGCGCAGGTCCAGGCGATGCGCGACGCCGTCGAACGCGTCGAGACCGACGACGACCTGCTCGCCTACATCATCGCCCTGGTCGGCGCGACCCGCGCCCACCCGCAGGTCCAGGTCGGCGCCTCGCCGCGCGGCGGCCTGGCCCTGGTGCAGCTCGCGCGGGCCCGCGCGATGCTCGACGGACGCGACTACGTCACCCCCGAGGACGTCAAGGCCGTCGCCGTGCCCGCGCTCGCGCACCGCGTCACGCTGCGCCCGGAACTGTGGGTGCGCCGCATCAGCGCCGACGACGTGGTCGCCGGGATCGTCGCCTCGGTGCCCACCCCGCGCACGGTGCCGCGCCCGTGAGCGCGCCCGCCGCCGCGCAGGACGCCCGCCCCCCGACCGCACCACCCACCGCGCCCGACCGGCTGGCCCTCGCGCCGCCGCCCGGGGACGCGCAGCGGGCCCACGACGCGGTGCGCCGCGCCCTGGGATCCGCCCCGCCCTACCCGGCCGCCTCCGCGCCGCCCGCACCGCCGGTCACCGGATGGCGGCTGACCGAACGGGCCCTGCGCCTGGGCACGGTCGCCGCGCTGGCCGCCGCCGCGGCCCTGGCCACCGGCCAGGCGTGGCTGCTGGCCCTGGCCGCGGGCCCCGCGGTCCTGCTGGCGTTCGGCGCCGCCGCCGGAACGCGCCCCACCCGCGTGGCCGCGCACGCGAGCACCGCACCGCAGCGCTGCTTCGAGGGCGAACCGGTCACCGCCCGCATCGACCTCGCGTTCGACGGGCTGGCCGGCTGGATCGACCCGGCCGTGACCCCCGGGCCCGGCGTGGAGCTCACCGGGGTGAGCGTGCACGGCGCGGCGGCCACCCTGGAGTTCACCGCACGGCGCTGGGGCCGCTGGACGCTGGGCACCGCCGACCTCGACCTACACGACGCCGGCGGCCTGAACCGGCGCACGGTGCGCGTCGAGCTCGGCGACATCGACGTCTACCCCCTGCCGGCCGACGCCTCGCTCACCCCCATACCGCAGGTGCTGCCCGACCGCATCGGCGAGCACAGCGCCCGCCAGAACGGCGAAGGCTTCGAGTTCACCGGGGTGCGCCCCTACACGTGGGGCGAGCGGCAGCGGCGCATCCACTGGCCCTCCACGACCCGGCGCGGCACGATCCAGGTCAACCAGTACGCCGCGCAGCGCACCGCCGACACCGTGGTCCTGCTCGACGCGCTCGGCGACGTGCGCGACCCGGCCAGCGGCCGCTCGAGCCTGGACGACGCGGTGCGCGCCACGGCCGGGATCACCCGCGCCTACCTGCGCAGCCACGACCGCGTCGGCGTCGTCTCCATCGGCGGGAAGCTGCGCTGGCTCCAGCCCGGCACCGGCGCGAACCACCTCTACCGGATCGTGGAGACGGTCCTGGAGGTGCGACGCGACCTCGGCTACGCCGTCCCGGACATCGGCCGGGTGCCCCCGCCCGCGCTGCCGCGCGGCGCCCTGGTCTACGCCGTCACCCCGCTGGCGGACGACCGGTTCCTCGACGCGCTGCGGGACCTGGCCGAGCGCGGCAACCCCGTCACCGTCATCGAGGTGCCCACCGGCGACCCGTCGATCGACCCGCAGGACCCCGCCAGCGTGCTGGCCCTGCGGCTGTGGCGGCTGGACCGCGCCGCCCTGCGCTACAGCCTGACCGAACGCGGCATCCCGGTGCTGGCCTGGGACGGCCAGGCGTCCCTGGACCTCGCGCTGGCCCCCCTGATGCGCACGGGCGTACGGGGGCGCACCCGGTGACCCTCGAGCAGCACGACGCCGCGACCGGCGCGCCGCCCGGCCCAGGCCCGGCCGCGTGGGCGGGACGGCTGCGCGACCCGGCGCTGCTGACCGCCCTGCCCCTGGCCGGCGCCGCACTGCTCCCGTTCGAGCTGAGCGCCGCCCGCTCCGGCAACGCGGTCAGCGGCGCCCTGCTCGCCCTGGTCACCCTCGCGCTGACCCTATGGGCCGCCCCGGCGCTCGTCGCCCGCCCGACGGTCGCCGCCGTGTGGAGCGCCGCCGCCGCCCGCCACCGCAACACCCTGTTCGCCGCGTACTGCGTCATCCTGGCGGCCCTGGACCACCCCGCGGCCTACCTCGCCGCCCTCGACGCCGGCCTGCTGCTGGCCTACCTCGCCACGCTCGACGCGCGCACCGCCGGACCGGTCGGCGCGCGCCAGGCACGCAGCCGCGTGATCCTGCCCGCGGCCGCCGCGTGCACCGCGCTCACGCTGGCCGCCGCGCTCGCCCCGGCCGGCTCCGCCGCCGCCTGGGCCCGCCTGGCCGCCGCGCTCGCCGTCACCTGCGCGGGCGCCCTGGTCGGCGCCGCACTGTGGGCGCGCCGCACCGCCGCCAAAGCCGCGGACCCCGGCCCCGGCGCGCCGGCCGGCACACCGCCCGGGGCCCGCCGGCGGCACTGACCCGCCCCAGCCGACCCCCCGTTCGCCCGCCCGCCGTGCGAGGGCAGGTGACCGGCCGTAGCGTGACCGCATGACCAACGATCTCGGCTACGCGAAGTACATCAGCGTGACCACGTTCCGCCGCAACGGCGACCCGGTCGCCACCCCCGTGTGGACGGTCCCGATGAACGACAAGATCTACGTCTCGACCGGGTCGCGCACCGGGAAGGTCAAGCGGCTGCGCGGCAACGACCACGCGACGGTCGCCCTGTGCGACATGGCCGGCAAGAACGTCGGCCCCCAGCACAAGGCCACCGCGCGCCTGGTGCCCTACGCGGACCGGCCCGAGGTGCACGAGCTGATGCTGCGCAAATACGGCGTCCAGCAGCGCCTGGCCGAATTCGTGGACAAGGCCCGCAACCGCACCAAGTGGCCGGTCGGCGACCGGGTCCTGATCGAGCTCACGCTCGAGGACTGACCCGCCCGCCGCCCCCGCGCCGCCGCGTGCCAGACTCGGGGCATGCTGCTGCCCCGCACAGCGCGCGCACGGATCGCCGCCGCCGGAGCCCTGGCCGCCGCAGCCGCGCTGATCGCGGCCGCGTCCCTGGCCGCCGCGCGCACCGGCCCGAGCCCGGCGGCCGCCGACAGCGGCGCCGGCGGCACCCAGCAGGCCGCCTCCACGGCCACCACCGGCGTGACCACCTACCCCGCCGGCAAGCGCACGGCCCTGCCGGACCTGAGCGGCGACACGCTCACCGGCGCCCCCCTGGCGCTCTCCCAGGAGCGCGGCCACGTGCTCGTGGTGAACTTCTGGGCGTCGTGGTGCGGGCCGTGCCGCGGCGAGGTGCCCGGCCTGGAGCAGGAATACCAGGCGTTCCAGGGCCGCGGCGTGGACTTCGTCGGCGTCGACGTGGCCGACCAGGCCGCCGCGGCATCGAGCTTCGCGCACTCCTACGGCATGTCTTACCCGTCGCTGCAGGACCCGCAGCAGCAGCTGATCCTGCAGCTCAAGCAGATCGTCCCGCCCGACGACGTGCCCTCCACGCTCGTGGTGGACCCGCAGGGCGGCATCGCGGCCCGCATCATCGGCCCGGTCACCCAGGCGCAGCTGACCGCACAGCTCACCGGCCTGCTGGCCGCGGCCGGGAGCTGACGCCGCGTCAGGCGCTTCAGGCGCATAGGACGCGTCAGGCGTCGCGCTGCGCCCCGCTGGTCGCCGCCGTCCCCAGCATGATCATCGCGAACAGCAGCAGGTTGATCACGTGCACGGACGTGCACCACAGGCAGATCGCGTCGACCTCGAACAGCTCGACGTAGATCAGATAGCACACGAACCCCAGGCCCGCGACCGCCGCGCCCATCCGCCCCAGCCGCACCGCGGGCGCGGCGCTGCGCCACGCCGGCGCACTGCACAACGCGAGCATCGCGACGAAGTAGACCAGCCCGAACACCGCGACCGGCACGCCCACGATCACCGACTCGGGGCTGGTGGTGACCTTCTCGCAGTCCACCGTCGCGTTCTCCGGGCACGCCAGCAGCGCCGTGGTCGTGTAGTGCGCGACCGTCAGATAGCTCGAGACGCCCAGCCCCGCCAGGCTCGCCGCCAGCGTGCCCGGCACGAGCCAGCGCGGCCGACCCGCCGCCGCGGACACGCCGGCCGGCTCTGCTTCGTCGGCCGCGGGCGCGGCGCCGGGATCCCGGCGGCCCGGGCCGGCGCCCCGGCCGGGCGCACGGCCGTTGGCGCGGCGGGTCGGGCCGGCCTGCTCGGCGGCGCGCCCGCCGCCGCTCACAGCTTGCCCGCGAGCGCCGTGATCGACGGCGCCGTGCACACCGCAGAGGGCTGGTTGCCCGTCAGCTTGCAGATGATGCCGGTCATCACGTTCGCCGACCCGTCGATCGCCTTGGCGTCCTTGGAGGACGCGGTGCCCAGCTGCGAGGCGATCTGGCTCCAGTCCTGCCCGGCCAGCACGCCCGGGTCGTACGTGGAGCCGTCCACCTCCACGTACTGGTTGCCGAAGTCGTAGAACGGCAGGCCGCCGGTGCTCGAGGAGTACGGCGGCGCGTCGTACTTGCTCAGCAGCGACTGCTCGGCGCTGGTCGGGCTCTGCAGCGTCTGGCGCTGCCCGTTCTGCATCTCCACGGTGACGAACGCGATGTACTGGCTGGTGTACTTCGCGTTCGCGAAGGTGAAGGTGTGCGTGTTCGGATCGGTGTCGTTGCTCGCCGACGTGGTCAGCGACAGCCCGGTGAACGTCCCGAAGCGGCTGAGGGCCACCACGGCGGCCCACCGCTCGGCCGCGCAGAACGGGCACCACTCGTAGCCCATGTACAGCACCTCGGGCTTGGTCCCGCTCTTGAGCACCGCGGTGTTCTTCACCACGACCGGCAGCGCGTTCGCCGTGCCCGCGCCCACCGCGGCGAGCGTGGCGGCCGGCACGCCGGTGGCCTGCTTCACGACGGTCGCCGTGACGGTCGCGCCGGCGGTCTGCGGCGCGGCGGCCGAGGAGCCCACCGCGAGCTTGATGCCGACCAGCGCCGCGATCACCACGATCGCCGAGACGACCGCGATGATCGCGTTGCGTCTGTTGCGCTCGCGCCGCTCGACGGCGCGCTGCGCCTCGATCTTGCGCTGGACCGCGATGCGCTGCGCCTCGGAGGGCTGCCGGGCGGCGGCCCGGCGGCGTGCCGCGGCGGCGCGCGTGGCGTTGGAACGGCTCATCGACCTCGTACTCCTGCTCCCCTGACCCCTGATACCGCGCCACATGCTGGCACACCGGCCGCCCTTGCGGGCCTGCGCGGCGAGCCTTTTTCGACAATCCTCAGCTTCCCGGCCCGGCCCGCCGAGCCCGCCTGTCCGGTGCCCGGGATCCCGCAGGGCCGGGGACGCGGCCGCGATTCGTCGGCTCCGCAGCGCTTAAAGGCGGCCGCGCGAACCGTCTAACCCCGTGAGACAGTCCACGCGCCGCGCGAACGAGCGTCGCGACCGGCATCGAAAGGCATGGTGTGATGAGCGACCTGGCATCCGGCATACCCGCGGGCGCACCGCGCGGCGCGCTCGCCGCAATCGGTGTGGCCGCTGCGGCCGAGGGGACGGTGCGGCCGTGATTCCCGCCGGTCCCGCGTGGCTGGCGGACATCCTGGCCGCGGCCATGATCGCGACCGCGCTCTACTGCGCGAGCCGCATCGTGTACGCCCGGGCGCGCCGTCGCCGCACCGAGCACGACCTCGACGCGGTGCACGTGGCGATGGGCCTGGCGATGGCCGGGATGCTCGTGCCGCGCCTGGACGTGCTGCCCGCCGGCGCCTGGGGCACCGGCGTGTGGACGGGTGTGTTCTGCGCGGCCGCGGCCGGGTTCGCCGCCCGCGCCGCTGCGGCCGCGCGCACCGGCGGGCGCCGACAGGCCGCACACCATGTGCCGCACTTGGTGGCCTGCGCCGCGATGCTCTACATGCTCCTCGCGCCGACCGGCGGCACCGCCGCAATGAGCGCCACCCGCGGCATGGGCGGTATGGATGGCGTGGGCGGGGGCGCGATGGACGGCATGAGCGGGGATGCGGCCGCGGTGCGCTTCCCGACGCTCGCCCTGGCGCTGACCGTGCTCCTGGTCGGCTACGCGGTGGCCGGCGCCGACCGGATCGCCCTGGCCGCGGCCTCCGGCTCGGTCGGCGGTATGGCGGCCAGCGGCTGCGCGCACGCGCCGGCCGGCCCCGCCGACGCGGTGACAGACCCGGTGACGAACCCAGCGACGGACCTGGCGACGGACCTGGCGAGGGGCCGGGCTGGCTTGTGCGGTGCGATGATCGCGCCGCGGGCCGCGACCTGCTGCCACATCGCGATGAACCTCGCCATGGCCTACATGCTCGTGATCCTGCTCTGACCACCGCACACTCGGCTCGGGAAACGACCACGAATATGCGGACCCTGCCACATGCCGCCGAATGCCGCACACCACACGCCGCGCGGCGGGCGGGGTCAGGCGCCGGGCGGGGTCAGGCGGCCTCGGTGTCGAAGGCGCGCAGCCGGTGGGCGACGGCCGCCGCTTCGGTGCGCGAGGAGACGGCGAGCTTGGCCAGGATGTTGGACACGTGCACGGACACGGTCTTGGTGGAGATGAACAGCCGCGCGGCGATCTGCCCGTTGGACAGGCCGTCCGCCACCAGGCGCAGCACGTCGCGCTCCCGCGGCGTCAGGCCCGCCAGCGGCGCGGCGCCCGGCTGCGCTCCATCCGACGCGCCCGGCCCGGCGCCGACCGCGGCGACCGACAGCCGCGCGGCGCGCGCGAGCGCATCGAGCTCGCCGAGCAGGGGCCTGGCACCCAGCGGCTCGGCCAGGGCGCGCGCCTCGCGCACCGCGGCCGCCGCCTCGTCGCGCCGCCCCGCCGCGGCGGCGCCGTGCGCGAGGCGCAACCGCAGATAGGCGCGCAGGTGCACCGGCGCGCCGCACGCGTCGGCGGCCTGCACCAACCCGCCCCACAGCGCGTCCGCGGCCCGGTCGCCGGCCGCGCGCAGCAGCTCCGCCTCGGTCAGCCCCCGGCACAGCTCCTGCACCGGGGTGTGCACCGGCAGCGCCGCGGCGGCCGTCGCGATGCGCCGCACGGTCTGCTCGTCCGGCGCGCCCGCCGCACCCGCCCCGGCCGCCGCGTCCGCCTCGGCGCCCGCGCCGCGCGCCAGCAGCTCCCACAGATACCGGTGGTCACCCTCGTGGACGACCCCGTCCAGCAGCGCGGCGAGCGTCTCGCGCACCGGCCCGATCTGCCCGCGCGCAGCGGCCAGCGTCAGGGCCGCGCCCTGCAGCGGCAGGACGTACTGCGGCTGCAGGGTCTTCGCGCCGCGCCGCCGCGCCGTCAGCAGATCCGACGCCGCCTGCTCGAAATCGCCGCGCAGCGTGCGCAGGTACCCGCGCAGCCGCAGCAGCGCCAGGTTGTGCACCCCCGGCAGGTCCAGGTCGATCCCCGCGTCGATGTGCGTCGCCGCCTCGTCCCACGCGCCCAGCGCGATCAGCGGCTCGGCCAGGTTGTTGCGCAGCATCCCGCCCTGGATCCGGTTGGCCGGGATCACCCCGGCCAGGCCCCGCCGGGCCGCCTGCGCGGACCGCTCGTACCGCCCGGCCTCGAACAGGGCGTTCGAATAGCAGATGTCGATCCGCGCCAGCTGCGACGGGGTGCGCCCCAGCGCCACCGTGGCCTCGCGCACCTCCCGCATCTCGGCCAGGCCCTCCTCGATCCGGCCGCGCGCGGCCAGCACCGAGGCGTGCCGGGTGCGCGCCTGCAGCAGACACGCCGTGCTCCCGCACCGCTCGCAGATCGCCACCGCCTGCTCGGCGACCAGCAGCGCCTCGGTCAGCTCCCCGTGCAGCATCAGCGTGGCCGCCAGCGACGCCAGGAAGTAGCCGCGCTTCGCGTCCGCCCCCGCGGCCTCCTCCATCTCCTCGTCCACCGCGCCGTCGAAGCCGTCGAAGGACGCGTCGAACTCACCGCCGTCCCCGACGCCGCCCGGCGCGCCCAGCGGCTCCTCGGGCTCCTGCGGCCTCGCCAGCAGGTCCACCGCCCGGCGCTGATCCTCGATCCCCGTCCCGCGCCCGAGCGTGCGCTGCTGCATGCCGCGCTGGTCGTACAGATGCGCGGCCAGCGACGGGCGCGCCCGCTCGTCGACCGCCGCCAGGCCCGCCTCGGCGAACGCCAGGCCCCGGTCGCTGGCCCCGGCTCGCCCGGCCGCCAGCGACGCCCGGTACATCAGGTACACGTCGTCGCACGAATCCGCCGGATCGTGCGGCACCCGGTCCCACAGCTCCAGCGCCCGCTCGAACATCGCCAGCTCGTCCGCGAACGCGAACCGGCAGTGCGCCGCGTCCGCCGCGTTCAGCGCCGCGTTCAACGCCTTGTCCGCGACCTTCCCGCGGTACCAGTAGTGCGCCAGCTCCGCCTCGCGGCTCTGCGGCGGCACCAGCGCCAGGTCGCCCTCCAGCGCCTCGGCCAGCCGCACGTACGTGCGGGTGTGCTCGCCGGGCAGCAGCTCGCCCTGGATCACCTCGCGCATCAGCTCGTGCCGGAACCGGTAGGTCTCGCCCTCGCCGGCCACCAGGATGTGCGCGTCGAACGCGGGGCGCAGCACCTCGGTCAGCTCGTCCGCGCCGAGCCCGGCCACCGCCGCGACCAGCGCCGGGGACGCCGGCTGCACCGCCGTGGACAGCGGGCGCAGCAGCCGCCGCGTCGCCTCCGGCAGCCGCTCGACCCGCGACATCAGCAGGTCGCGCAGGCTCCAGGACAGCTCCACCCCGTCGGCCACCGAGCAGGCGACCTCCTCGGTGAAGAACGCGTTGCCCTCGGCGCGCTGATACACCTCCTCGACGACGTGCCCCGCGGTCTGCTCGCCGAGTATGCCGCGCAGCAGCTGCCCCGTCTCCGCGCGGTCCAGCCGCTCGAGGGTGACCTGCTCGACCGCGGGCAGCCGCACGATCTCGGCGAGGAACGCGCGCAGCGGATGCCCGCGGTGCAGCTCGTCGCTGCGCAGCGTGCCGAGCATCAGCACCGGGCCGGCGCGCAGCACCCGCGCCAGGTAGCCGAACAGCTCCCGGCTGGCCCGGTCGGCCCAGTGCAGGTCGTCCACCACCACGACCAGCGGCAGGCCCGCCGCGGCGCGCACCAGCACGCTGTGGACCGCCTCGAACAGGCGGATGCGCGCATAGTCGTCGGCCAGCGGCTGCGCCGCGACCGGCACCGGCCGCACCCCGTACGGCGCACCCGGACCCGCACCGTACCCGAAGCGGGACCCGCCGGCACCGCGCCCACCCGGACTGAGCCCGCCTGCACTGAGCCCGCCGACGCCCTGCTCGCCCGGACCATGCCCGCCGAGGCCGTGCTCACCGAGGTTGTGCTCACCGAGTTCCGGCAGCAGCCGGGCCAGCTCGTAGGCCTCCCAGCCGTCCCGGTCGATCAGCCCCGCCGCGTCCAGGGCGCGCAGCACCGAGGCGAACGGCGCGAACGGCACGCCCTCCTCGCCCAGCTCCACGCACGCGCCCTGCACCGCGGTCGCCTCGAGCCGCGCGAGGAACTGCTCCACCAGGCGGCTCTTGCCGATCCCCGCCTCGCCGCCGATCAGCACGATCTGCGGTGCGCCGGCCTCGGCCCGCGCGAACGCGGCCCGCAGCCGGCCGAGCTCCTGATGCCGGCCGACGAAGACGGGACTGACACAACGGTTCGCCATACCGTCGAGCATCCCACGGCCCGCCGACGGCCCCGCCGGCTTTTCCAGGCGCACCACGCTCCCCGACGCCATGCCCGTCCTCGATTCCTGTCCTGGTCCTGGTCCTCGTCCCCGTGCCTGTGCTCTGGCCCGCCGCCCGGCGAGGGGCGCCGGGCCTAGCCCGGGTCCTTCGTGCACCCGCCCGGCGCCGCGGCCCGCCGCGCCGACGCGCGCTCGGCACGTACCGCGTGCCGCCGCACGGCCCGCGCACGCGCCACCGTGTGCTCGGCGTCGGCCAGCGCGCGCAGCTCCTGCTCGCGCTGCACAATCAGATCCCTGCTGAACGCTGCGTTGAACATCGCTCTTCCCTTCCCCGCGGGAGGCCCGTCCTGATGCCCGTGCGACGCACGGTGTGCCGTCCCGATTGGTGTGCCGACATCCACTGTGCGCGCCCAGGCAGGCGTCGCGGATCGGACGGATTCCCGATTCCCGGGGCGGATTGCGGGGTCGCGGCTACCTTAGGCCGGAGCCGAACGCACCCGGCGCTACCTTAGAAGGCCGCGTCGGCAACTGAGGACCCGCAGTACGGCGGGGAAGAAGGGCCGCCATATCAGACGGCAGACACAACCGTGCCAGCTATATCAGCAGTTTGATCAGCGCGGCGACGCCGACGCACACGATCAGCACCCGCAGACCCCACGGCGGCAGCCGCCGCCCCAACCGCGCCCCCACCTGCCCGCCGACCACCGCCCCCGCCGCGATCAACCCCGCCGCACCCCACGCGATGTGCGTCGCGACGATGAACACCACCGCCGCGATCCCGTTCACCAGCCCCGCCAGCACGTTCTTGACCGCGTTGAGCCGCTGCAGCGAATCGGTGAACGCCACCCCCAGCATCCCGATCAGCAGCACACCCTGCGCCGCCCCGAAATACCCGCCGTACACACCGGTCAAGAAAACCAGCACCCACAGCACCGGACCGCCCGCCGCCACCGCCCGGCCGCCCTGCCCGTCCCGGCCGCGCTGCGACCCGCGCGCCGCCTGACGCCGCGCCACCCACCCCGCCAGCGCCGGCTGCAGCAGCACCATCCCCAGCGCCACCACGATCAGCACCGGCACGATCGCCTTGAACGCGTCCGCCGGCAGCGTCAACAACAGGATCGCGCCCACCAGCCCGCCCGACAGCGACGCCGAACCGAGCAACATCACCCGCTGCCGCTGCCCGCGCAACTCCGCCCGATACCCGTGCACCCCGCTGAGCACACCCGGCACCAGACCCACGTTGTTGCTCACGTTCGCCAGCACCGGCGGAAAGTTGAACGCCAGAAGGGTCGGAAACGTGATCAACGTCCCCGACCCGACCACCGTGTTGATCGTCCCCGCCGCCAGCCCCGCGCCGAACAGCGCGGGTATCTCGACGACCAGACGACTCACCCGATCAGGCTACCCGCGCAGCACCCGCGCCCAGGCCGCCGAACCGTGTGACACGCATCGCAAAAGTAAGATGCCTAGTCGTCATCCGACCCGTACAGCACGTCCGCGGGCGACAACCGCCGCGGACGCGACGGCCCCGCCGGACGATCCGACGGACCCGGCGCCGCACTGGCCGCAGGACCCGCCGCCGGCCGCGGACCCACCACACCCGGCCGGCCCGACGACTCCCCGCCGCCACCCGACCCGGCAGCCGCACCTGCGCCCGGCGCACCCTCCTCCGCACTCGGCGCACCCGGCAGCACCCCCTGCCCCATCCGCGTAAACGCCCCGCCGATCCCCTCGACCGCCTTGCCCAGCTCGCTCGGCACGATCCACATCTTGTTCGACTCGCCCTGCGCCAGCTTCGGCAGCATCTGCAGATACTGGTAGCTCAGCAGCTTCGAGTCCGCGTCCCCCTCGTGGATCGCCTCGAACACCTTCCGGATCGCCTGCGCCTCACCGTTCGCCCGCAGCTCCGCCGCCTTCGCCTCACCCTCGGCCTTCAGGATCACCGACTGCCGGTCACCCTCCGCCCGAAGGATCTCCGCCTGCTTCACACCCTCCGCCTGAAGCACCGTGGCCCGCCGCTCCCGCTCGGCCCGCACCTGCTTCTCCATCGCCTCCGTGATGTCCCGGTTCGGCTGGATCGTGCGCAGCTCCACCCGGTTCACCCGGATCCCCCACGGACCCGTCGCCTGGTCCAGCGCGTCACGCAGCTCCGTGTTCACCTCGTCGCGGCTCGTCAGCGTCCGCTCCAGATCCATCCCGCCCACGATGTTGCGCAGCGTCGTCGACACCAGATACTCGATCGCCTGCACATAGTTCTGAATCTCGTACGTCGCCTTACGCGGATCGGTGACCTCGTAGTACACCACCCAGTCGATGTACACCAGCAGGTTGTCCTCGGTGATGACCTCCTGCGGCGGGAACGGCACCACCTGCTCCCGCATGTCGATCGTCGCCCGGATCGAGTCCGCCACCGGCATCAGCAGCCGCAGACCCGGCTCCAGCGTGCGCCGGTACCGCCCGAACCGCTCCACCACGAACGTGCTGCCCTCAGGCACCGTGCGCACCGACCGCTGCAGCATCACCGCCACCGCCGCCACGACGATCAACACCACCAGAATGGTGAAGACTTCTGCCATGCCCGGTCCCTCCCGGCCTCAGCGGCACGCAGGCCGCTCGGATCGTCGCCTCGTGCTGAACTACGGCTCGGCTAAAAGCCCAAGTACAAATGAGCGCTGTAATACCGAACGATAGCCTGATTCTGCCCCGCCGAACGGATGATCAGACCTGCCCCGCCGCAGCGAGTCGCCCACTTCGTGCACACCGCCCCGCGCACACTCCCCCGCACACCAGCGCACGCCTCACATCACCACCGCGGTCGCCCCGTCGATCTGCGCGACATGCACCTCGTCCCCCTCCTCGAACACCGCCTCCGGATCCAGCGCGCGCGCCGTCCACGTCTGATGATGATTCAGCAACACCCGCCCCGTGCGCCCATCCACCCGGCTCGTCACCACACCCGTCGTCCCCACCAGCGCCTTCGCCCCGATCCGCAACGGCGGCCGGCGATTCTGCCGACGCACCACCGACGGCGTCACCAACCCCACCAGCCCCACACTCACCAACGCGAACACACCGACCTGAGCCCACAACGGCGCCCCCAACGCGGCCAACACCGTCCCGACCGCCGCCCCCACCGCGACCATGGCACACGCCAGCGTTCCGGTGAAGGCCTCCAACAACACGAGCAGACCCGTGGCGGCCGCCCACCAGATCCACGACATACCCGCATGCTACTGACAACACGCCGGTTTGAGCAGAGCGCGCACACCGCGCGCACACCGGCGTGCAACCACCGCGAACCACCCCAAAAACGACCTCAGCCCTCGTACAACCCCCGCGCGTAGTACCGGCCCGCCGCCGACTCCACCGCCAACGGAATCCCGAAACACGCCGTCAGATTCTCCGCCGTCAACGTCAACTCGATCGGACCCGACGCCACCACCGCCCCCTGACGCAACATCAGCACATGCGTGAACCCCGGCGGAATCTCCTCCACATGATGCGTCACCAACACCGTCACCGGCGAACCCGGATCCGCCGCATGATTCGCCAACCGCCGCACCAGATCCTCCCGCCCCGCCAGATCCAGCCCCGCCGCCGGCTCGTCCAGCAGCAGCAGCTCCGGATCCGTCATCAGAGCCCTGGCGATCAGCGCACGCTTGCGCTCCCCCGACGACAACGTCCCGAACGAGCGCTCCGCGAACCCGTCCATCCCCCACCACGCCAACAGATCGTCCGCCCGGCTCGTATCCACCCCGTCATACGCCTCACGCCACCGCCCCAACTGCCCATAACTCGCCGTCAACACCACATCCCGCACCCGCTCCCGCCCCGGCACCCGCTGATCCACCGCCGCCGACGTCAACCCGATCCGCGTACGCAGCTCGAACACGTCCACCCGCCCCAACCGCTCCCCCAGGACCCCCGCCGAACCACTCGTCGGATGCATGTTCGCCGACACGATCTGCAACAACGTCGTCTTCCCCGCACCGTTCGGCCCCACCACCACCCAACGCTGCCCCTCGGCCGCCCGCCAGGTGACCCCGCTGAGCAGTTTCTTCCCATCGCGCACGAGCGAGACATCCACGAGATCGAGCACATCCGTCATACGGGCAAACTTATCCCGCCCGCACCTCCGACAGGTAGCCTGACCCCCGTGCATGAGCCGGACGAGCTGACCGCCGACACCCCGACCCTCCTGGTGACCCTCTTCGGCGCGGACCGCCCCGGCGTCACCGCCGCCCTGTTCGACCAGATCGCCGCCTTCGCCGCCCAGACCGGCGAACCCCACCGCGTCGCCGACGTCGAACAGATCGTCCTGCGCGGCCGCCTCGTCCTCGGCGTCCTCGTCGCAGCCCCCCGCGACACCGCCGCCCTGCGCGCCGCCCTGCACAAATGGGCCGCCGCCTGGAAACTCGACCTCGAGATCGCCGAAGGCCGCGGCGACAACCGCCCCCGCCGCGCCGGCCGCAGCCACGTCACCGTCCTCGGCAACCCCCTCACCCCCGCCGCCCTCGCCACCGTCTCACGCCGCATCGCCGAAGCCTCCGGCAACATCGACCGCATCGTGCGCCTGGCCAAAGACCCGGTCACCGCCCTCGAACTCGACATCTCCGGCGTCGACCCGGCCCGCCTGCGCGCAACCCTCGCCGCCACCGCCGCCGAAGCCGACATCGACATCGCCGTCCAGCGCGCGGGCCTCGCCCGCCGCGCCAAACACCTCGTCGTCATGGACGTCGACTCCACCCTCATCCAGGACGAGGTCATCGAACTGCTCGCCAAACACGCCGGCTGCCTCGACCAGGTCGCCGACGTCACCGCCGCCGCCATGCGCGGCGAACTCGACTTCGCCGGCTCCCTGCGCGCCCGCGTCGCCCTGCTCGCCGGCCTGCCCGA
Source organism: Actinocrinis sp. (assembly GCA_036501535.1). GTDB lineage: Bacteria > Actinomycetota > Actinomycetes > Streptomycetales > Catenulisporaceae > DASYAE01. The sequence goes on from DASYAE010000077.1 coordinate 29,455, forward strand.
AGCCGTCTTCGACGACGTGCGCGCCGAAGTGCGCTACACCCCCGGCGCCCGCACCCTCGTGCGCACCCTCAAACGCCTCGGCTACCAGGTCGGCATCGTCTCCGGCGGATTCACCCAGATCACCGGCCACCTCGCCGCCGACCTCGGCCTCCACTTCACCGCCGCCAACACCCTCGAGGTGCGCGACGGACTGCTCACCGGCAGGGTCCTCGACCCCGTCATCGACCGCCCCGGCAAAGCCGCGGCCCTGCGCCGCTTCGCCGACGCCGCCGCCGTCCCGCTCTCCGACACCGTCGCCATCGGCGACGGCGCCAACGACCTCGACATGCTCGCCGCCGCCGGCCTCGGCGTCGCGTTCAACGCCAAACCCCTCGTGCGCGAACAAGCCGACACCTCGGTCAACGTGCCGTTCCTCGACGCCATCCTGTTCCTGCTCGGCATCCCGCGCGAAGAAGTCGAGGAAGCGGACCTGCTGCTGGCCGAACCGGCCTGACCGGCACACCGGCGGCCTGGCCGGTAGGTACACCCGAACGAGTGAACGGCGCGGCGCGGCGCCGGAACGCCTGTGCAGCCACGCGGCTGCACGGCCATTGCGGCTACTCAGCCTCGTATGGCAGTACGGCTAAACAGCGCACCCGGCCGGGACGAGCTCCGTCACCGACCCGCCCCCCACAGTCCACCACCGCGCCGACCGGCCCCCGGCACCGCCGCCCTCCACCACGCGCCGCACGAAATACGCGTCATGCGACACCAGAAGCACCGTGCCCTGATAAGCCCGCAACGCCTCCTCCACCACGTCCAACGCGTCGAAATCCAGGAAATTCGTCGGCTCGTCCAACACCAGCACCTGCGCCCCGCTGTTCACCAACGCCGCCAACAGCAACCGCCGCACCTGCCCCGCCGACAACTCCCCGACCCGCCGCCCCCAGTCGTCCGGACCGAACAGATACCCCGTCAGCAACTCCTCCGCCTGCTCCACATACACCGCGACCCGCGACCGGAAGAAATCCAACACCGTCGCCCGCCCCGGCAGACCGTCAAGAGTCTGCGGCAGCACCCCGACCCGCGCCGCCCCGGCCACCACCCCCGCATCCGGAGCCAGCCGCCCCGACAGCACCCGCAACAGCGTCGTCTTCCCCGCCCCGTTCGGCCCGCCGACCACGATCCGATCCCCCGCCCCGACCCGCAGACCGACCCCGTCCAGCACCGACCGGCCACCGAGCCGCACCGACACCCCCGAACAGGCGAGCACCGGCTCATCCGCGCCGACCACGGCCGCCTCCGGGAACGCCAGCGCCAACGCCGGCCGGGTCTGCGGCTGCTCGACCCAGCGCATCGACGCGATCTGCTGCTCCAACCGCCGCTCCCGCGACTTCGCCTTCTTCGCCACCTTCTTCGCATAGCGCCGCGCCTTGTCCGCCCCCATGCCGCTTCGCGTGGTCAGCTCCACACCCAGCGCCTGGCCCTTCGTCGCCTCGATGTCCGCCACCAGCCGGCGCCGATACTTCTCCTGCGCCTCGAACTGCGAGAGCAACACAGCCCACCGCCGCGCCTTCTCCGCCCGGAACTCCGTATACCCACCCTGATAAACCTGCGGCTCGTCATGGATCCCGTCCAGCTCCACGATCCCCGTCACCGCCGCGTCCAGGAACGCCCGATCATGCGACGCCACCACCACCGCCCCCGGGAAACTGGCCAGATACCCGCCCAGCCAGGCGATGCCCTCGGCATCCAGATGATTCGTCGGCTCGTCCAGCACCAGCGCAGCCGGCTCCCCGAGCAGCGTGCGCCCCAGCAGGACCCGCGCCTGCTCACCCCCGGAAAGCCGCCCGAGCGGCGCGTCCTGCGGCAGGTGCGCGATGTCGAGCCGGTCCCGGACCTCGGCGATCCGCTGCTCGGCCGTCCACCCGCGCAACGCCGACCAGCGCTCCTGCACCGCGCCGTACTCGGCCAACACCTCCGGCGAGTCGTCCGCAAGCTGCAGCTCCAACTCGCGCATACGCGTGGCAACCCCGTGCAGCTCCCCGAGCCCCTCACTCAGATACGCACCCAGTGTGACCTCCGCGATCGCCGCGGAATGCGCGTCGCCGTCCAACAGACGATGACTGAAGAAACCGACCCGCGTATGAGCATCCCGGCTCACGTGGCCGCGCTGCGGACGCTCGACCCCCGCGAGCAGCCGCAACAGCGTCGACTTCCCGACGCCGTTCGGGCCGACCACCCCGATCCGGTCCCCCGGATTCAGCACGACCTCGACGTCGTCGAACAGCAGCTCGCCATCGTAGGTATGGGCAAGACCATGGGCTTTATACATAAAGGCGGATCCTTCGCGGTCGGCCGGAACGGTGACTGGAGCGAGGAACGCCGAACGGAAGCGCAGGATCCAGGGCAGTGGATCGCGGAAATCCGGAGACTTGCGGGACGACGCCCGACGAATGCGGCGGCCGAGAAGGGATCCGGACGAATCACGCGAGAAGCCGGCCCGGCTCGGCGGCGCCGCGTCAGAGCGCGGCGGCCGGCCAAACCATCCAAGTGGCTGCGTTCGGCGTGTTCGTCAGATCAGCATCGAGCGGTGTACACCTGCTCTGTTCTCGGCGCGGCCTCCCGGCCCGGACAGACTTCCATGCTGCCGGAGCCCCCCGACACGGCGCAACAGCATTTCCCGGCGCGGGCTGGCCTCGGGGTCTTCTTTGTGGTTTTGGTCTGCGTGCTTGGTGGCGGGGTGTTGGTAGTTTTTGATCTTGATGGTAAGCCTACGGGCCTGTTAATTCGGCTTATGCTGCATGGATGTCGGCGGGAGTCGGCGAGCTTCGCCGCCTCTTCCGGGCCTGCCGCAACGCTGTGGGGATGCCGGGCCTGAGCCCGGCATCCCCACCCCCCGATTCGGTGCACTCGGTCGGTCGATCAGCCGACCAGGTTTTGTACTGATCCGTACAGGTTGGCCACCTGGTTCCCGTAGTACGGCGACCACATGTACTGCGGGTCAGCCGGGTACCTGAAGTCGTTGTGCCCGTCGATGTAGCCGTAGCTGCCATTGAACGAGGCCAGCCACGGGCCGCCAGACGATCCGGGCGTCAAGTTGTTGAACATGTCGACGGTGCCGTCGCCGTAGTCGTTGGTGTAGTCGTTGGCTTCGACCAGGTCCACACCGGTGTAGCCGGGCACCGGGTATCCGAACGCGGACACGTACTCGCCGACCGAGTAGTTCCACTCGGTCGGGGCCCACAGCTGCTGGGCGGCCCACCACCCGAAGGGCGCGGTGCAGCCCCCGGAGCCGTCGTTGTAGCAGTTCGGGACGAACCACCAGTTGACGGCCCAGGTCTGGGCCTCGGTGACGCAGTGCCCGGCGGTCCGCCCCGCGTAGTACGAGTAGTACGCGGGGCGGACCGCCGAGGCGTGTGCGACCTTGGCGGCGGCCGGGGCGACCTGGACGGCCGCGCCCTGCGGCTTGGCCGGTGCCGCCGTCGCGGCGGCGGGCTTGCTCGCCGCCGCGCGCTGCATAGCGGGCAGCTGGGAGTCGAGGACGGCGGCCTTCATCCGCGCCGGCGTCCAGTAGGCGGCCAGCGCCTGCTTGCGCGCGTTGGCTCCGCTGCCCTTGACCGTCGCCGCGACCTGCGGGCTGAGCCCGGCGGTGCCGGAGACCGCGCCCGCGTGTGCGGTGCTGCTCGTGTGGGCCGGCGCGGTCGAGGCGTGCGCGGGCGTGGCGGTGGCCAACAGGCCCGCCAGCAGCGGCAGGGCGAAGGCGGCCAGCGCCGCGCGGCGCCGGGCCCCCTTATGTGAGAGTACTGACATGCCGGGAAACGGCATGGGGTTACCTCCGGATATCGGTTCAGATGGTCATCGGCGGGCTGCCTGGCCGCGCATGGTGCGGCCAGGCAGCCGTGCGGCCCGCGGCGGGATTGACCGCTCGGGCGCGATCCCGTGCGAGAATTGGCGCCGGGCCGTGGTGATCCGCGCATGCGCCCGGAAGAAGACCGGTCGCAACGCAGAGCACTTGCGCCAGCCCCACCCCGTCGTCGAGCACCAGTACCCGCATACTCGCGTCACGCCACAATCGCACTACGCACACCCCGGCCTGCGCATGCCGCACCACGTTGGCCAAGGCCTCTGAGACGATCCGGTAACACGCCACCTCCACCGCCGCCGGCAGATCCGCCAGTCCCGCCTCCGGCACCTGCAGATTCACCACCAGCGCAGGGGCCTGGCACCTTAGGCACTCCACCTGCTCGCGCAGCGATCCGGCCAGACCCAGCTCGTCCAGCGCCGGCGGGCGCAACCCGTACACCGTGCGCCGCACATCGCCGACGGGTCTCGGTATCTCCTGTCGCGCCCTCCCAGAGTAACCCCTGGATGTCTTGCCTCAGACAAGACTGTCAGAGAGGGGGAAGACCAGCGGCAGCACGAAGCCGCCCAGGCTCGCGGGCAGTGCGAACGCCCACGTGTTCGCCCACAGCATCGCCGTCGGGAACGGCAGCGAGCCGGACGGGTGGGTCAGCACGTACCGCTCGTAGACGAAAGGCAGGTCGCTCATCGCCGTCGTCAGCCCGATCAGACACAGCAGCGGGCCCATCGGGTGCCCGGGGCGCCGCGTGAGCAGCAGGCACCCGATGCACGAGTAGCCCAGGATGTCGGGCTCCAGGGCCAGCGCCGCAAGCGAGTCGGCGCCGAGGGCGTTCAGCACCAGTTCCGCCACCGCCAGGAGCATCGCGCCGACGGCAGCCGCCCACGCCGGCACCACCCAAGCCAGCCGGCCGAAGTGATCCAAGCGCGCCGGCGCCACCGAGAGACCCGCATCCACACCCCTACGATCAGCCCTCTGCGTCCCGATCTCACGGGACAGTTGTCCCGACCCGGCCGGGCTCAAGCGGCGACCTGATCACCCGTCGGACGCGGGCGGATGACGGCGGCAAGCAGCAGCGCGGCGATCAAGCCGACTACGCAGTAGACGCCCAGCACGACTAGCGGCCCGCCGGTGCGCGCGCCGCCGAAGTAGGCGATCGAGCGGGCCGCGTCGGTGCCCGCGCCGGGTGTCAGGACGGCGCCGATCGCGCGCCAGAACGGCGGCAGGAGCGGGCGAGCGTAGGCGCCCCCGGCGGACGGGTTGCCCAGGATCACGAACAGCAGCACGGCGACGCCGATCCCGACGACGCCGAAGGCGATCTGCAGCGCGACCGTCACCGCCCCGGCGGCGAACACCAGCAGGGCCCCGACCAGGACCAGCGGCCAGTAGGGGCCGGGCAGCGCGCCGAGGATATGTTGGACGATCCAGGCGCCGACCACGCCGGCCGCGACGGCGCACAGGGCCAGCACGACAAGGCGGATCGCGGCGCGTAGCGGCGTCGCAGGTCGGGTGCCGGCGCTCACGCCGAGGATGGAGGCGACCAGGTAGCCGGTGACCGTCCAGCCGATCACCGAGTAGAACGCCGCGAGCCCGTCGGCGTCCCCGGCGGCGAGCGGGACCAGGTCGACGACGTGCACGGTGCGGCCGCTGCCCGCATCGACAGCGTCGAAGATCCGGGTGAGTGCGGAGGAAAGGGAGGGGCCGGCGGCCGAGGCGACATAGAGCGTGTCGGCGGTGCCGCTCGCGCTGATGACGAAGGCGCCCATGCTGGTGCGGTCGGCGACGCGGCGCTGCGCGGCGGCGGCACTGTCGATGAGGCGCGGCGAGAGCGGCTGGCCGGACAGCGCGTTCAGAGCGTTGACGGTCTGCGCCTGGATCTGGGCCGGCGCGACGACGTCGACCGGGAGGTTGCGCGGGCTCTGGTGGTGCAGTGCGCCGACGTAGGACAGGATGAAGCCGACCCCGAGCCCGAGCACTGCGATGACGAGCAGTGCGGCGCGCAGCGTGACCGCGTCCTTGAGGTCGGCGAGCGGCCCGGCGCCGCCGGGGCGCCGGTGGCCGTCGCGAGCCACGGCTTCTGCCAGGGCTCTGCGCAGCGTGGTGACGTCGATCTCGCCGGTGTCGCCGTGCCGGGGCGTGTAGTCGGCGGAGCGCTCGGTCGCGCCGCCCACGCCCGGACCTGACGGGGTGTCCGACGTCGTCGAGCCGAGTGCCCGGTCCCGCTGCGCTCCGGTGTCCCGCGCCTCATCGCCGTCGCCGCTCATGGGGCAACCTTCGCCCGACCGGCGCCGATGCGCGCGCGGGCGGACCCATCTGAGCGAGTGTCGGCCTGAACCCCCGCGCAGCTACCGCGCCGTCAGCTCACACTACGCACCGGACTGTCCTAGGACGGTGATGAAGGATGTGGTGGCGAAGAAGGTGCCGGTGGTGAGGTGGTCGAGCCAGGCCTGGGCGTCGTGCGCGGTGAGGTAGCCGGCGGCGATGGCGCGTTCGGTGTTGCGGCGCAGCCCGAGGACCGTCTCGGCTGACTCGAAGTCGGTGAACACGGCGGCGGTGTTGCGCACGGTGTGCAGGGTGAAGCCTGCGTCGGCGGCGAGGCGATGCACCGGGTGAAGGCGCGGCTGAGGGCGAGGTCGGGGTGGTCGATGGCGAGGGTGTCCCAGTCGGGCTCGGCGAGGGTGAGCAGGCCGCCGCGGCGCAGGACGCGATGGATCTCGGCCAGTACCGCAGCGGGGTCGGCGACGTGCATGAGCACGCGGTCGGTGCGGGCGCGGTCGATGCTGTGTGCCTCGAACGGCAGGTGGTGCGCCTGCGCCTGGTGCACCTGCACGGTCGGCCGGTCGGCCATGCGCGTGCGGGCGGTCTCAACCATCTGGGGGTCCTGATCGATGCCGAAGACCGTGCCGGTCGGCCCGGCTGCGGCGGCCAGAGCCGCGAGGTCGGTGCCGGGGCCGCAGCCGACGTCTAGCACCCGGTGGCCCGGCTCGATGGCGAGGGCGGCGAGCAGGTCGCGCTTGTAGGAGCGGGCGGGGTCGGTGGCCGCGACGGCGTCGAGGTACGCAGGCGGGGCGGAACTGGTGGCGTCGGCTCTGGTCATGGTCCCTGTCGAAGAAGCGTGCGGTGAAGCTGTGGTGGAGTGGCCGCGGGTATCAGTATTCGTTCAGGTCGCGCAGGATGGACAGGAACATGCCGGTGAGGATGAGCACGCATCCGCCGGTGGCGGCGGACAGGGCGTCGAATCCGTGGCCTGCCGTGGTGGAGCTCAGCCCGATCCAGGCGGTGAGCGCACCGCCCGCGGCGAGGGTCGCTATGCCCGGGCGCAGTCGTGCCGGGCTTGGCGGCGTCACCGCGGAGGCGCTGACGGTGGCGACGATCCGGGCAGCCTGGATCGCTGTGAGAGCGAGTGTGAGCCAGTAGACGGCGGTGACCAGCGGCCGGATCGCGCTGAGCTCCGCGGGGTGGGCGGTGCGCACGAAGAGGAGGGCGCCGGCGCCGAGGGCCGCGGGAGCGGCCAGCGCCCGCAGGCTCTTGCGCACCAGGGTGGCCGCCGCGTGCCAGGTCGGCCGGGGAAGCGGCAGGATCAGGACCGCGCCGAGCAGCATGAACGCCGCGCAGTCGGCCACCGTCAGGGTCCGATGGGCGCGCCAGGTCAGGCGCGGGTCGTTCGTCGTCGCCGCCCGGCCGACGAACCAGGTGGCCAGCGTGAGCGCGAACGCCATCGCCGCGGCACGGTGATGGCGTTGCGAGGGGGACTTGGCGGGCCAGACGACCGGATGCAGCCACAGGCCGACGGCGCTGGCCAGGAGGTTCGGCCAGGAGCGGTGGCCGGCGGCGCGCGCGTCCGCCTCGAGCGCAGGGCCCCAGCGCTCGCGGAAGGACGCCGGATGCAGTCGCACCAGCGCCCGGATGAGGCTCATGCCGTGCTCACCCCGAGTCCTCGCAGCCCCGCGTCCGCCACGCGCGCCATCGCGCGCAGCTCCTGCTCGAGCACCTGGCGCCCCTGGGCGGTCAGCTGCACGGGCCGGGCGCGGTCCACCTCGTCGAGCAGCTCGATCAGCCCTTTGGCTTCCAGGCGGGCCAGCGCGCCGTAGAGGCTGCCGGGCCCCAGGCGCTTGCCGGTCAGCTCCTCGATGGCGACGTTGATGGCGTAGCCGTGCAGCGGTCCCTTGGACAGCGCGCACAGCACCAGGGTCTGAGCGTCGTTGGACTGCATCGCGTCCTCCCTTCGTCGAAGCCAGGCTACTACGCGACAGGTATTACGCAAGCAGTACTACGCGTCGTGTACTATTCCCGGCCATGGCAGATGTTGAGACCCCCGTCGTGTTACGGGGTGTGACGAAGAAGTTCCGCGCGACCGCGGCCGTCGCGTCGCTGAACTGGGCTCCGAAGCGAGGTCAGGTCACCGCGCTGGTCGGACTTAACGGGGCCGGCAAATCCACGGCGATGCGGGTGATGACCGGGCTCGTCAAGCCGACCGAGGGTTCGGTCACGGTGGTCGCGGGCCCCGGTCGGCGGGCCCTGTCCGCGATGATCGAGACCCCCGGCCTGTTCACCGGCATGTCGGTGCGCCGGAACCTGGACATCCACCGCGTCCTGACCGGGGCCCCGGTCCGCGAGACCGACCAGGTCGCCGAACTCCTCCAGATCAGCGATGTGATGGGGAAGCGGGTCGGGGCGCTGTCCCAGGGCTACCGGCAGCGGGTGGCGATCGCGGTGGCGCTGCTCGGCTCCCCGGCCGTACTGCTGCTGGACGAGCCGACGAACGCGCTGGACCCGGACGCGATCCTGCGGCTACGACGGCTCATCAGGGAAGTGGCGCAGCGCGACACCGCGGTGGTCGTCTCCACGCACCAGCTGCGCGAGCTGGAAGGCACCGCCGACGCCCTCACCCTGATCCACGCGGGCCGGATCCGCTACGACGGGCCGTTCGCGGACTTCGTCGGCGCTCCCAGCCTCCGGGTCCGGGCCTTGGACGACGCGGCCACGAGCAGCCTGGCCGAGGCGATCGAGGCCGAGGGCGTCCGGGTCGAGCGCATGGCGGGCAGCCTGCGAATCGGCGCGGCCGGCGCGCCCGGCCCGGCTGGCGTGGCCGACCTGCTGGCGGCGCTGATCTTCGGCGTCGCGGCCAGAAACGGCATCAAACTGGTCGAGCTCGGCCACGAGGCACCCACCCTCGAAGAGGCGTTCCACGCCGCGACATCGGGAGAATTCTGATGACGACGTACCGCGCGGAACTGCTGCGCTCCCTCGGCCGCGGCACCTTCTGGTTCCTCGGGGCGTGCCTGGGCCTGTTCGTGTTCGGCATGCTCCACGCCAAACCGCAGCACCACATGCCGCTCTACGGATTCCGGCAGGCCTCGATCCTCGTCGCCACACTCGTCATGGGCCGGGCCGTGACGATCGCGGCGGGCGACTTCAGCAGCGGCACGATCCGCCCCTGGCTCATTTCCACGCCGCGGCGCGGCGCGGTCCACCTCGGCAAGCTCGCCGCCTCTCTCACCATCACGGTCGGGTTCTGCGTGATCGCCGGCGGGTTGGGATTCGTGACGAGCGCGGCGCTCGGCACCGTGCCCACGATCGCGGACATCTCCTCGGTGGCCGGGGATCTCCTGCTGGCGAGCGCGGCCTTCACCGTCTTCGGACACGGCGTCGGCGTGCTGATCCGCAACGTCCCGGTCGCGCTCACCGTGACCCTGGGCTGGATCCTGGCGGGCGAGCATCTGCTGGCCGGCAACAGCTCCAGCCCGTGGCTGCCCGGCCTCGTCGCCCAGAAGATCACCCAGGGGAAGGTCGCGGGGAGCCAGTACGCCGGCGCGCTGACGCACATCTTCGTGCCCTTCCTCGTCATCGAGGCGGCGGCGCTGGTGCTCTTCGCGCGGCGTGACGTCAACAACTAGCCCACCGCCGGGCATCGTGATGCGGTCCTCGCCGAGCTGACCCCTCGCGCCGATCAGTCGATCATTGTCTTCTGTTGGCGCGAGGGGACTGCGTGGCGGTCCATAGTCTGATGACACGGCCTGATGAGGCAATCTGATGACCCGTCAGATCGGGCCTGTTAATGGACCGCCGGACGAGCCTCCGGTCGTGCGGCCTAGCGGCCTAGTCGCCGTTCAGCTTGTACTCGCCGTGGCCGAGCTCGACGTTCTCCAGCAGGCCCAGCGCGTCCGGCACCAGCACGGCCGCCGAGTAGTAGGCGCTGACCAGGTAGGACATCACGGCCTGCTCGTTGATGCCCATGAACCGCACGGAGAGCGAGGGCTGGTACTCGTCCGGGATGCCGGTCTGGTGCAGGCCGACCACGCCCTGGTTCTCCTCGCCGGTCCGCATCGCGATGATCGTGGTGGTCTGCTCGTCCGTGACCGGGATCTTGCCGCAGGGCAGCAGCGGGATGTCGCGCCAGGCCGGCACCCTGTGGCCGAGGTACTCGGTGCCGGTCGGGTAGATGCCGCGCTTGGTGCACTGCCGGGCGAAGGCGGCGATCGCCTTGGGGTGGGCCAGCAGCACCTTGGTCTCGCGCCGGCGGGAGACCAGCTCGTCCAGGTCGTCCGGGGTGGGCGGCCCGCTGTGCGTCTGGATCCGCTGGCGCAGGTCCGCGTTGTTCAGCAGGCCGAACTCGGGGTTGTTGACCAGCTCGTGCTCCTGGCGCTCGCGCAGCTCCTCCACGGTGAGCTTGAGCTGCTGCTCCACCTGGTTCATCGGGTGGTTGTAGAGGTCTGCGACGCGGGTGTGCACCCGCAGCACGGTCTGCGCGACGGAGAGCTCGTACTCGCGCGGCCGCAGCTCGTAGTCCGCGAAGGTGCGCGGCAGGGTGTGCTCGCCGCTGTGCCCGGAGGCGATCTCGATCGCCGCCTCGCCGGAGCGGTTCTGCGGCAGCTCGCTCTGCGCCTTGAAGGCCGCGATCTGCTCGGCCAGGCCCTCCGCCTGCGCCGCGACGTCGTCGAACGCCCGGCGCGGCAGGAGCAGGACGATGACGTTCGTGGAGGCCTTCGCCGTGTAGGCCCACGGCTGCGGCTCGCCGACCAGGTTCTCCTCGCCGAAGAAGTCGCCGTCGCCGAGCACCTTGAGCAGGGACTTGCCGCCGTACTTCGTCTCCGTCGTCCGGGTGACCTTGCCGTGCGCGAGCAGCACCGCGTGCTCGGCCGGAGACCCGGCCTCGGCGATCGTCTCCCCGGCCCGGTACTCGAGCTGCTCGCAGCGCGCCGCCAGGGACGCCAGCACGTCGCCGTCCCCGAAGCCGCGCAGCACCGGCAGCTCGGCGAGCTCCTCCGGCACCACGCTGACCCGCTCGCCGACGTTGCTGAAGGTGAGCCGGCCGTCCCCGACCACGAACGACAGGCGCCGGTTGACCCGGTAGGCGCCGCCGGTCACCTGGACCCATGGCAGGACCTTGAGCAGCCAGCGGGACGAGATGCCCTGCATCTGCGGGGGCGTCTTGGTGGTGGACGCGAGGTTGCGCGCGGCCTGCGTGGTAAGGCTCTGCTGCACGTGGTTCTGGTTGGCCTCGGCGGGTGCGGCGGAGGTGTCGACGGTCATCGGCATGCCCCTTCGTGATCGGCGGTGCGCCGGCTGTGCCGGTCGTATCGGGCCGTTTGGATCAGGCCGTTTGAGTGGATTTTTCGTACCTTCCCCGCCGGGCATCGTAAGCCGCTGCGGACGGCATATCAGCGGCTTGCCCGGACAGTCATCCAATCGAGTGAATACGCTGCGATAGGCCGTTGACGTCGGCCGATACCGGATTAGCTTCGACCCGGAAGTCCCCACTGCCGCCGGACCGGAAGGCCCGCCATGCCGCAGCCCTTCGAGCTTCCCGACTTCTACCTGCCGCATCCGGCCCGCCTCAGCCCGCACGTGGAGCTTGCCCGCGCCGAGTCGACCGCCTGGGCGCGCGAGCTGGGGATGCTCGAGGGCTCGGGGATCTGGACCGAGGCCGACCTCGCGGCCCATGACTATGCGCTGCTGTGCGGATACACCCACCCGGAGGCGTCGCCGCAGATGCTGACGCTGATCACCGAGTGGTACGTGTGGGTGTTCTTCTTCGACGACCACTTCCTGGCCGCGTACAAGCGGTCCGGCGACCGGGACGGCGCGAACGCCTATCTCAACAAGCTCTGTACGTTCATGACAGTGGACGACCTACCGGAGCCGTCGAACCCGGGCGAGGCGGGGCTGGCCGACCTGTGGGCGCGCACCGCGCCGTTCCGCTCGGCGGACTGGGCGCGGCGGTTCGCGCAGAGCACCGGGCACCTGATCAAGTCCTCGCTGTGGGAGCTGGACAACATCAATGCCCTGCGGGTGCCGAACCCGGTGGAGTACATCGAGATGCGGCGGCAGGCCGGCGGGGCGCCGTGGTCGGCGAACCTGGTGGAGCACGCGGTGGGGGCCGAGGTGCCGGCCGGGATCGCCGCGGCCCGGCCGATGCGGGTGCTGCGCGACGCCTTCGCCGACTCGGTGCACCTGCGCAACGACATCTTCTCCTACCAGCGCGAGATCGAGCAGGAGGGCGAGCTCGACAACGGGGTGCTGGTGGCCGAGGTGTTCCTCGGCTGCCCGACGCAGCAGGCCGCCGACCACGTCAACGACCTGCTGACCTCGCGGCTGCGGCAGTTCGAGCACACCGCGCTGGCCGAGGTGCCGGCGCTGCTGGCCGGGCCGGGGGCCGATCCGGCGCAGGCGGCGCAGGTCGCCCTCTATGTCAGGGGCCTGCAGGACTGGCAGTCCGGCGGGCACGAGTGGCACCTGCGCTCGAGCCGGTACATGAACCGCGGCGGCGAGGCCGGCCGTCCGTCGGCCCGGCGCGGGCCCTGGATCCTGCCACCCCCGCCGCTGGGCACCTCGGCGGTCAGCGTGAAGCACCTGGCCGACCGGATGCGCACGTTCAGCCACGTGCCGTTCCGCCGAGTCGGCCCCTCGCGGGTGCCGCGGCTCGACATGCCGTTCGCCCTCAGGCTCAGCCCGCACCGACAGGCGGCGCACCGCCGCGCCGCGCAGTGGGCCGCGCGGATGGGATTGCTGGACCCGGAGCCGGGGGTGCCGGGCAGTGACGTGTGGGACGCCGAACTGCTCGACGACTTCGCGTTCGCGGTGTGCGCGGCCGGGATCGCCCCGGACGCCGCCGAGGACGAGCTGCTTCTCAGCACCCTGTGGCTGACCTGGGGCACGTACGGGGACGACTACTTCCCCTCGGTGTTCCGCCGCACCCGCGACCTGGCCGGCGCGCGGGCCCGCGCCGCCCGGCTCGGCGCGTTCATGCCGCTGCACGACGCGGACGGCGTGCCCGAGCCGGCCGGCCCGCTGGAGCGCGGCCTGGCCGACGTGTGGGAGCGCACCGCCGCCGGCCGGGACGCCGAGGAGCGCCGCCCGCTGCGCAAGGCGGTCGAGGACATGGTGGCGGCCTGGATGTGGGAGCTGGAGAACCTGGCGCTGAACCGGGTGCCGGACCCGGTGGACTACCTGGAGATGCGCCGACAGGCGTTCGGCTCGGACCTGACCCGGAGCCTGGCGAGCCTCGGCCGGCCGGTGCGGATCCCTGCCGAGGTGGAGCGCAGCGCGGCGATGGCCTCGCTGGAGAACAGCGCGATGGACTGCGGATACCTGATCAACGACCTGCACTCGTACCAGAAGGAGGTCGAGTTCGACGGGGAGGTGCACAACCTGCCGCTGGTGGTCCAGGACTTCTTCGACTGCGGGTATCCGGAGGCGGTCGGCATCGTCGCCGACCTCTACCACGCGCGGCTGCGGCAGTTCGAGCGCGCGGCCGAGCGGGAGCTGCCGGTGATGTACGAGGACTTCCATCTGGACGAGGAGACGCGTGCGGCGGTCGACGCGCGGACGCAGCAGCTGCGCGACTGGCTGGCCGGGATCCTCAACTGGCACCGCGCCTGCCGCCGCTACCGGGAGCCGGATCTGATCCGGCACCGGCGGGCGCGGCTGAGCCGCCCGCCGGCCGCGGGCGCCGGCCCGGCCGCGCGGTTCGGCGCCTCGCAGTTCACCACGCTCGGCACGGCCGGGCTGCCGCTGGCGAGTGCCGGTATGTCGGCATTCGCACCATTCAGTAGCGATATTTAACGCACGCTGTGTCAATCAAGACAAGGAAGCCGCGTAGGCGGTACGGCGCCGTGCCGGTCCAGAGGTCGCAGGTATGACGTGAGGTCGGCCGACATCCGCAGGGACACTCTGCCGAACGGCGGACGTCGGTCGATACCGGACGAATCCGCGCCACGGATCCATGCCGGCCCCGTAGCCGCAGAAGTGCCGCCTACACTGGAGCGCGTGGATCACGATCAGCTGATACAAAGCCTGCGCAGAGCGGTCGAGTCCGCGCCCGCGGACGCGCCGCTGCGCCTGCACCTGGCCGGGCTCCTGCTCGACGCCGGAGCGACCGGCGAAGCGATCACCCACCTCGCGGTGGTCCTGGCCGCGGACCCCGGGTCCGGCCAGGCCCTCGAGCTGATGCGGCGCGCCGTCGGCCCCGCCCCGTCCGGCACCGCCGCGGGCTCGCCGTCCCCCGGCAGCGCGCCCGCGGCCGCCCAGCCGGGCCCGGCGCCGTCCGCGCCCCGGCCGGCGCCCGCCGAGCCGCCGGGACCGCCCGCGCCGCCGGCGGACCGGCCCGCCGCGCCGTCCGATCCGATGGCCGGCTTCGACTGGGACGCGGCCGCGCGCGACCTCGGCGAGATCGTGCCGCCGCGCTTCGTCGACGACAACGGCGACGAGCTGACCGAGCCGGCCTTCGACATCGAGAGCGCCGCGGTGCGGCTCAGCGACGTGGGCGGCATGACCGAGGTGAAGCAGCGGCTGCAGATCGCGTTCCTCGCGCCGATGCAGAACCCGCAGCTGAGCAAGCTCTACGGCAAGTCGCTCAAGGGCGGCCTGCTGCTCTACGGCCCGCCCGGCTGCGGCAAGACGTTCATCGCGCGCGCGGTGGCCGGGGAGCTGGAGGCGAAGTTCTTCGCCGTGACCCTCGCCGACGTGCTGGACATGTACATCGGGCGCAGCGAGCGGAACCTGACCGAGATCTTCGCCGCGGCCCGCCGCGCCGCGCCGTGCGTGCTGTTCTTCGACGAGGTCGACGCGCTCGGGCAGAAGCGCAGCCAGCTGCGCAACAACGCGATGCGCGGCGTGGTCAACCAGCTGCTGAGCGAGCTCGACGGGGTCGGCGAGGCGAACGAGGGCGTGTTCGTGCTGGCCGCGACGAACGCGCCGTGGGACGTGGACGTCGCGCTGCGCCGGCCGGGCCGGCTGGACCGCACGCTGCTGGTGCTCCCGCCGGACACGCAGGCCCGGGAGGCGATCCTGCGCCACCACCTGCGGGACCGGCCGATCGCCGGAATCGACGTGACCGCCGTGGCCCGGCGCACCGAGGGCTACTCGGGCGCGGACCTGGCCCACATCTGCGACGGCGCGGCCGAGATCGCCCTGGTCGACTCGGCGGCCAGCGGCGCGGTGCGGATGATCGAGATGCGCGACCTGGAGGCCTCGCTGGCGCAGGTGCGGCCCTCGGTCGGGCCATGGCTGGAGACGGCGCGCAACGTGGCGATGTTCGCCAACGAGGCCGGCGCCTACGACGACCTGCTGGCCTACCTCAAGAAGCGCAAGGCGCTGTGACAGGACTCGACCCCGCCGTCGCCGACCCGCGCGCGTCCCTGGCCCGGGCCGGGGAGCTGCTGCGGCTCAACCGGCCGGCCGAGGCGCTCGCGGCCGCCTCCGCGGTGCTGGCCGGGCAGCCGGGCAGCCCGGAGGCGCTGCGGCTGGTCGCGCGCTGCCACACCGCGCTCGGCAACCACCAGCCGGCGATCGAGACGGCGCGGGCGGCGGTGGCGGCCGACCCCGAGTCCGAGTACGGATACCGGGTGCTCGGCCGGGCGCTGACGGAGGCCGGGCAGCACTGGCCGGCCTCGGACGCGGCCCGGCAGGCGGTGCGCTTGGCGCCGCAGGAGTGGCGGGCGCACTGGCTGCTCGGCATCACGCTGCGGCACTTCGACCCGATGCAGGCGATGAGCGCGGCGGCGCGGGCCCGGGAGCTGGCGCCGGAGGTGCCGGACACGCACGTGCTGTGCGGGCTGATCCACCAGCGGCTGCGGCAGCCGGACGCGGCCCGCTCCGCGTATATGCGTGCCCTGTCGATCGATCCGGAGAACTCGGCCGCGCACAACAACCTGGCCGTGCTGGACGGGGCGCGGCGGCGCTGGTCCAGCGCGCTGCGCGGGTTCCGCACGGCGCTGCGGATCGACCCGCAGCAGTCGCTGGCCCGGGAGAACATCGCCGGCACGCTGGCCTCGGTGGCGCGCACCCTGGCGGCGAGCGCGACGGTCTGCGCGCTGGTCGCCACCTTCGCCGCGGACCGGGCGAGCGGCGCGGCGCTGCGGATCCTCGGGTGCTGCCTCGTGGCCGTGCTCGGCGCGGCGGCGGTCGTCGCGGTGCGGATAGCGCGCCGCGACGCGGGGCCGTTCGCCTACCGGGTGATGCGCACCGACAGCAGGCTGCTGATCTCCGAGGGCTGGTTCGCGGTGCTGGTGGTCTACATCGTGCTGGGCTCCATCGTGCAGCTGTTCTCGCTGCGCGACGCGGCCGGGCGGCTCGGCGACGGGCCGGGGATACTGCTGGTCCTGGTCACGGTCTACAACCTCTCGCAGATCTCGGCGCGCGGCCGGCGCGCGGCGAAGCGGCGCACGCAGCGCAAGCAGCAGGGCTGAAGCGGGACAGAGCTCCCTCGGCGGGCGCGGAGAGTCAGTACAACGCGATGCCGTCGTCGCCGACGTACTGCGGCTCGCACACCACGGGCTGCGCCACCCATCCCGCGACGAGGATGAGCCCGGTCGGGCGGTGGACGGCGTAGAACGCGAACGGCCGGGTGAAAGAGGCCTCCACCAGGCGGACCTCGTGCTGCGGCATCCCGGCGGCGAGGATGCCGAACCCGGTCACCGCCGCCGCCTCGAAGCCCCGGGCGTTGAACCTGGCCACGAGGCTCTGGTTCGCCGCCCCGAGGGCGAGCGGCTCGTCGGCGATCCCCGGGAAGTGGCCGCGGGTCGCGTCCGAGACCGTGCGCAGGCCGAAGACCTCGGCGGCTGCCAACAAGTCGTGCTCGGCGTCGAGCGCGAACTCGACCGTGTCGAGCCACAGCTCGTCCTGCTGCGCGAAAGACCTATGGCGCCGCACCGAGATGCCCGGTCCGGGATGATCGCCGGTGAATGCGTCACCGCGCACGCCGCCGTCCGCCGTCATGGCGTGCGCCCCCGCCGCGAGCACGCGCTCGGGCGCGACGTGTTCCTCCGCGAGGATGAGGTGGACGTCGACGTCGCCTTCGCCGACGACCGTCATGTCGGTCAGGGGGCCGCAACCGGTCTGCACGACCCGGATCTCGCTGAATTCCGTGGTCAATCGCGTCAGCCGGCTCACCGGTCGGCCGTCGGCCCACGGGCCGTCGGTGTGCGTGAGCCGATCCGGCATCTGCGTGAACGGATGTACCCATCTCGTCTCCACGAGGAGCGCACTGCCGAGCGCGAGCCGCATGTCGGCGCTCGTCCTGAGCGGGAATCTCTCGATCCGCCCCCCGGTGTGCTCGCTCGCCCACGCGTCCAGGACCACCGCGTCGTCGTCCGGCACGCCGGTGATCTGCCCGCGGGTCCCCTTCGGAAGGCGGTCCGCCCACGCATCGTGCACCTTGATGTCCCGCTGCATCCACAGACCTGTCGCCAACCGCACGGCCTCACAGGCGTCCACCGTCGCGCGCGGCATCCATCGCGGCCTCGGCTTCGATGCCCAGCGCCGCTGCGAGCTCGGTTCGCCCGTCGCCCGCGGCGGGCTCGGCGATGAGGGCGAGCAGCGGCCACACGCCGATGCCGGACACCGCCGCGTCGGCACCCGCGTGCGCCAGCCATCGCGCAGTCAGAGCATTGACGGCGATGGCCAGTTCCTTTGTCACGTCGGCCGGCCTCTCAGTTGGTCAGGGCGCGAAGCAGGTCCAGGAAGCCGCGCAGGATCGTGAGGTCGCCGGGCGAGGGCGGGTCGGGGCTGAAGTGCATCAGGTTGTTGCGGAACCGCTTCGCGGCGAAGAGCAGCTTGAGGAACAGGTCCTGCGCGGCGGCCAGGTCGAAGGCCTTCCACAGCTCGTCCCGCCGGAACAGGAAGTCGTACTGGCCCAGCGTCAGGTCCTTCGCCGAGTTCGTGGTCCCCCGGCCGTCGCCGACGGCGTCGCGCAGCTGCCGGATGGTGATCGCGCCCGCGGCGAGCGCGCCGTCGACGATGCCGCGCAGCCGCTGCTCGATCTCCTCCACCAGCACGAAGGGCGTGACCCGGTCGGCGAACTGGCCGGCCAGGTCGGCGCTGGTCACGATGCCGGTGACCCGCTCGCCCCCGCCGGCGCCGCAACTGTCGTCGAGCACGAACACGTAGCCGTGGACGCCGATGTCGGAGACGACGCCGAGCAATGAGTCGGTGCCGTGCGCGGTGCGGGGGTACGTCAGCGCGTCGGTCACGGTGCCCGGCAGCCGCTCGCCGGCGGCCGCGACGATCGAGCGCCAGGTCACCGCTCCGATCAGGTTCCCGGCGGCGGAGAGCACGGGCAGCTGCGAGTAGTTGTGCTTGTGCATCAGCTCGATCGCGTCGGCCAGCGGCTGGTGCGCGCGGACCGTGACGACCTCGCCGCACGCCGAGGCCAGGTTGTTTACCAGGTACGAGACCGGCGGAGGCGGCGCGTCGCCGGCGGCGTCCTCGGGCTCCACCTCGTCGGCGTCGACGCCGAGCGGAACGATCGCGATGCTGCCGTCCAGGCCGCCGGCCGAGATCGCCGGCTCGGTGGTCAGCCCTGTGCGGGCCAGGTCGCGTTGGCTCTGCTCGTTGACCACCGCGCTGCGGCGCTGCGCTCCCCAGAGCTCGAGCAGGCTGCGCCGGGACAGCACGACCGGATTGTCCGTGTCGCGGGCGGCGGCAGCCTCCAGCAGCTCCGCCGTCGAGCCGAACGCGCACTCGGGCGCGGCGGACTGCGTCCGGCCGGGGTCGGGCAGGCCTAGCGCGAGCGCGGCGATCCGCTCGGCGGCGTCGTTGCGGCGCAGCTGATAGACCGTCAGCAGGCTGTTGAGGCTATCGCGTAGGTCGGGCTGCACCTTGGTCCGGCTGACGTCGGACCGCAGCCAGTCGACCGGCCGGACGTGCGCCCACACGGGCACCCCCGGCTGACCGGGCAGCTCCCGCCACGCGTAGTCGCCGGTGATACGGCCGACGGCGAAGCGGTTGCCCAGCCGCGGGAGCACGACGAGATCGCCGACGGCCATCTCGCTGCGGAAGCGCCAGAGATGCCCGGTCCAGCTCCGCACGACGTAGGCGCTCTTGCCGGGGAACGTCTCCTCGACCAGCGCGCGGATCTCGGCGGGCTCGGTGAGGCCCGAGATGTCGGGGATCTCCTCCCACACCAGGGCCACGATGCCGTTGTCGAGCGCAGCCTGCTCGAATCTGCCCTTCCGGCCGCCCCTGACCACCCACGCGCGCACGCCGCACCGCCTCCCGCACGGATACCGGAACCGTCCACCGCGAGTGTACGGCTCCTGATTCTTGCGCGCGCGGGAATTCCGGTCAGCCGGCCTCGAGGTCCAGCAGCGCCCGGTCCTCCACCGGCCGGAACCCGATCCGCTGGTAGACGCCGTTGCTGGTCGGGTTGTCCAGGTCGGTGAACAGGACGACCTCGGCCGCGCCGGCGCCGCTCGCGGCGAGGCAGGCGGCCGCGGTGACCGCGGCGGCGAAGCCCTGCCGGCGCGCGGAGGGCGGCGTGTAGACCGGGCCGATGCGGGAGACGCCGAAGGCCGGGGGGCCGGCGTAGGCGAGCGAGACCGGCTCGCCGTCCGCCTCCCAGAGCGTGATGCTGCGGTGGGCGATCTGGTCGACGACGGGTGCGGGGCGCCGCGATCCGGCGGCCTCCCGGCTCGGCTCGGCTTCGTCGGCGAACTCGCCGTACCAGCGGGTGATCAGGGCGCGGTCGGAGGCCGCGGCGGTGCGCGCCCGGCCGCGGGGCGGCGGGTCGGGGGCGCGCAGGGTCTCGAGCTGGTAGAGCCGCATGCGTATGCGCGGTATCGGGCGCGCGCCGGTGCGGGCGCACCATGCCTTGGCGAATGATTCTGCGACGCGTGTCGGCGCATTGATACTGCTGACCGGCGTGTCGAGGGCGCAGAGGTCGACGGCCAGCGCCGCGGCCGAGCGCGGCGGGGCGGCGCCGAGCACCAGCGGGTGCGGCGGGGTCTGCACGAAAGCCGCCCGCACGTTGGCGGCCAGGTCGCGGGCGGCCGGCCCCGAGCCGGAGCGGGCGAACCAGCCGAAGCGGGGCGGGGCGTCGCCGAAGGCGTCCATGCCGCGCCGGCGCAGCGCCGCCGGGATGGTCAGCAACAGGGTGTTGCGCACCGGGTCGGCGGCCAGGAACCCGCCCGCCGCGGCTTCGAACTCGGCGAGGCTTTCGGTGATGCGCCAGGGCATGTCGGAAATGGTGCCAAATCCGCGCGTTGTACGTCGCCTCTATTTGCGGCGCTCCTCTTCGGTGCGGGGTCGGCCGGCGCCCGTCCGCCCGCACGGGACCTGTCGGGGCGGGCGGGCGGGTCCGGTAGATTGTGGATGATCAGCGTCGATGACGACGCGCCGCTCCCCCGATCCGTACACGATCCGTCCCCGGACTGGAAAGCCTGCGATGCCGACTGTTTCGCCGAGACCGCGTTCGCCCAGGCCGCGCTCGCCCGGACTGCGGCGCGGCGCGTCCCCGCGTGCCCTGGTCGCCGCGGCCGTGCTGGCGGCCACCGCGCTGACCGGCGCCTGCTCCTCGTCCGGCGGGGGCGGCGCGCTGACCACGGTGAGCCTGGCGCTGGACTGGACGCCGAACACCAACCACACCGGGATCTTCGTCGCGCAGCAGCTCGGCTACTTCAAGGCCGCCGGGATCGACCTGAAGATCGTGCCCTACGGCTCGACCGCGCCGGAGACGCTGATCTCCACCGGCGCGGCCGACTTCGGCATCTCCTACCAGGACGGGCTGACCGAGGCGGTGGCCTCCGGCGGGGACCTGGAGTCGGTGTACGCGATCACGCAGAAGACCGACGTGGTGATCGGGGTGCGCGCGGACGGCGGCATCACCTCGCCGGCGCAGCTGGACGGCAAGACCTACGCGGGCTACGGCTCGCCGATGGAGGTGCCGATGCTCAAGTACGTGATCAAGGCGGCGGGCGGCACCGGCCAGTTCAAGGACGTGACGCTGAACACGGACGCCTATCAGGCGCTGTATGCGGGCCAGGCCGACTTCGCGCTGCCGGAGCCGAGCTGGGAGGTGATCCAGGCCCGGCTGGTCGGCAAGCCGCTGCGCACCTTCGACCTGTCGGACTACGGATTCCCGGCGATCTACTCGGCGATCATCGCCTCCTCGCACAAGTACCTCTCGGCGCACGCCGACGTCGCGCGCAAGTTCGTCGCCGCGGTGCAGAAGGGCTACCAGTACGCCACGCAGCACCCGCAGCAGGCGGCGAGCCTGCTGATCCAGGCGAACGAGTCGGTGCTCGGCGCGCAGAAGCAGCTGGTGGACGAGAGCGCCCAGCTGGAGGCGCAGCAGTACTACAAACCGGCCGGCGGCGGGGCGATCGGCAGCCAGACCGCGGCGCGGTGGAAGGCGCTGACCGACTTCCTGTTCCAGAACGGGCTGCTGACGAACTCGGCGGGCAAGCCGCTGGGCGCCGAGCCGGACCCCTCGTCGCTGTACACCAACGCCTACCTGCCGGCCTCGTGAGCGGACCGGGGCCGGGCCGCGGCGGCGCGCGGCGCGGCCGGCGCGGGCGGCTGCTGCGCGTGCTGTGGCCGCCGGTGCTGCTGGCCGCGGTGCTGATCGGCGGCTGGCAGCTGGTCGCGCAGTTCTCGATCCACGACGCGCAGGTGCTGCCGACGCCGGCCCAGATCGCGAGCGCCGGCTGGCAGCAGCGCTCCGCGCTGTGGCAGAACACGCTGCCGACGCTGGAGGAGACCGGCGCCGGGTTCGGGCTCTCCTTCGCGGTCTCCTGGCTCGTCGCGGGTCTGATGGACTTCTGGGGCCCGGCCCGGCGCGCGGTCTACCCGCTGCTGGTCGCCTCGCAGACGGTGCCGATCATCGCGATCGCGCCGCTGTTCGTGGTGGTGCTCGGCTTCAGCCTGCTGCCGAAGATGCTGCTGGTGACGCTGGCCACGTTCTTCCCGCTGGCGGTCTCGCTGGCCGAGGGCTTCGCGGCCGGCGACGGGGACGCCGACCGGCTGCTGCGCTCGATGGGGGCGAGCCGGTGGGAGGCGTTCGTGAAGGTGCGGGTGCCCGGCGCGGTGCCGTTCTTCTTCACCGGGCTGCGCGTCGGGATCACCTACGCGGTGGGCGGCGCGGTGTTCGCCGAGTACGCCGGGGCGTATCTGGGTTTGGGCATCTACATGGAGCAGATGCAGAACGCGTTCCGCACCGATCTGGTGTTCGCCTCGGTGTTCGTGATCGCGCTGCTCAGCGTGCTGCTGTTCGCGGCGACGTATCCGCTGGAGCGGCTGGTGGCGCCGTGGCGGACGGTCCAGCGCGCGGCGCAGCGGGCGGACCGGGCCGTATGACGGCGGACGCGGGGGCGGCGGACACGGGGGGGACGGACGCTGAGGGGGCGGACACGGCGTCGCCGCGCCTTGAGATCAGCGGTCTGTTCCATGAGTTCGGGACCGCGGACGGCGGCGTGCTGCGGGTGCTGGACGGCGTCGACCTGACCGTGCGGACCGGGCGGTTCGCGGCGGTGATCGGACCGAGCGGGAGCGGGAAGTCGACGCTGTTCGACATCGTGGCGGGGCTGACCGCGCCGACCGCCGGCAGTGTCCTGATCGACGGCGCCGCGGCGGCGGCCGGGCGCGCGGCCTACATGCCGCAGCAGGATCTGCTGTTCCCGTGGCGGACGGTGGAGGCGAACGCGGCGCTCGGCCTGGAGGTCGGCGCCGTGGCGCAGCGCGGCGGGGCGGGCGGGCGCGGCCGGCTGGGCCGGCGCGAGGCGGTGGCGGCGGTGCGGCCGCTGTTGGCCGAGTTCGGGCTCGGCGGATTCGAGCGCTCCTATCCGGCGCAGCTCTCCGGCGGGATGCGGCAGCGGGCGGCGCTGGCCCGCACGGTGGCGATGGACCGGCCGCTGATGCTGCTCGACGAGCCGTTCGGGGCGCTCGACGCGCTCACCCGGACCCGGATGCAGCTGTGGCTGGCCGGGATGTGCGCCCGGCACGGATGGACGATCCTGCTGGTCACGCACGACGTGCGGGAGGCGGTGTTCCTGGCCGACACGGTGTTCGTGTTCACCGAGCGGCCGGCCCGGATCGCGGCCCGGATCGAGGTGGACCTGCCGGCGCCGCGCACCGCCGCGGTGTTCGGGTCGCCCGGGTTCGCCCGGCTGGAGAAGCTGGTGCTCGACGCGCTCGGCGGGCAGCCGGAGCCGGGCGGCGCGGGTCCGCGCGGGGGCGCCGGGCCGGACGACGGTGCCGGTCCGGACAACGGTGCCGGCCCGACAGGATCCGGGTCCTGATGTCGACGCACCTGGTGCACGGCATGGGCCTCGAGCCGGCGGCGCCGGACTGGCCCGCACTCACCCTCGCCGAGGCGGACGCGCTGCTGCGCCGCTTCCCGGAGGCCGGCGGCGCGAACCGGGTCCTGTGGCGCTCGCCGCGGCCGCTGTCGGCCGCCGGCCTGGTACGCACGACGCGCGGCGGGCGCGTGTTCGTCAAGCGGCACCACGAGGCGGTCCGGCCGCTCTCGGGCCTGCTGGAGGAGCACGGGTTCCTCGCGCACCTGCGGGCGCGCGGCGCACCGGTCGTCAGGGTCCTGCCGGACGAGGGCGGCGCCACGGCGGTGCGCCGCGGCGGGTGGACGTACGAGGTGCACAGCGTCGCGCAGGGCGAAGACCTCTACCGGGACGCGGTCTCCTGGTCGCCGTTCGCGGCACCGGAGCACGCCCGGGCGGCCGGCCGGGCGCTGGCCCGCATCCACGACGCGGCCGCCGGATACGAGGCGCCGGCGCGCGGACCGCTGCCGCTGGTCGGCGGGTTCACCGTGTTCGCCGGCGATGATCCGGGCGCGGCGGTGGAGGCGTACGCGGCGGCGCGGCCCGCGGTAGCCGCGGAGCTGGCCGAGCGGCCGTGGCGCGCCGACGTCGAGCGCTGGCACCTGCCGTTCCACGCCCGGCTGCGGCCGCGTCTCGGCCGGATCGCGCCGCTGTGGACGCACAACGACCTGCACGCCTCGAACCTGCTGTGGAGCGCCGACGGCGCGCGGGCCACGGCGGTGATCGACTTCGGCCTGGCCGACCGCGCCTTCGCCGTGCACGACGTGGCCGTCGCCCTGGAGCGCAACACGATCGGCTGGCTGGAGCCGGCGGCGGAGCGGCGGGCCGACCTGGACGCGGCGGCAGCGCTCATCGAGGCTTATCTCCAGGTTCGTACATTATCCGATGCAGAGCGCGCGGCGCTACCCGACCTGCTGCCGCTCTGCCATGCGGATTACGCGCTCAGCGAGATCGACTACTTCCGCCGGGTGACGCAGAGCATGGAGAACACCGAGCTGGCATACCGCTACTTGGTCGACCACACGGCCTGGTTCACCACGCCGGCCGGCGGCGCGCTGCTGGAACGGATCAGGCGGGTCCTGGAGCTGTAGGCGCGCCATGGCGCCGATGGCGGCACGCGCTGACGATCAGCCCTCTGTTCGCCCCGGGTCGGCCGCGTCGCGTCGACGTAATCCGACACGCCGTCAGTCCGGCCGCGCACAGCGCTCTGCGGGTGTGGGCGCACGCGATCCCACGGTGTGCGTGCGCGCACCTCGAGCCAGGTCTCCAGGGCGTCGATCCGCGCTCCTCCTCTCCCTCGCCGAAGGCCGACGGACATGAAGCTTGACAGCGCGCACCGGCTGCGGCCAGAGTAGTCTTACTGTCGTAAGACAATAGGAAGAAGCTCCGGCAGTGATCGAGTTCGTGCTGGACGGCCGTTCCCGGGTGTCGACCTATGTGCAG
>DASYAE010000078.1:0-15061 GCA_036501535.1 Actinocrinis sp.
CCGACCGACCCACCCACACCCAACAAAACCCCAGCCCAACCCACCCAACCCCCGCCCCCCAATCTCAGCGGAGGGCCCGCCGGAGGCACGTTTTTGATCTTCCTGTCAACGCTGCCTTTGACTTTCGCCGTCTCCCCAGAACGCAGGTGAGGGACCGTTCGCAATCGCCACCCCCACCATCGCTACCACCACCACTATCGCTACTGCCACCCCACAGATCCCGCGCTCAGCGGTCGTCGCGGCGGCGGGCCAGCGCTAGTTTGTCGCGGACGTCGTCGGCGTCGGGGTGGCCGATGTCGTCGAGCACTGTCAGGGCGCGTTGCCAGCTGAGAACGGCGGCAGAGCGGTTGTCGGCGCGCTCGTGGGTGTCGCCTATGCGGGTCATCGTGACGGCCATGTCGTAGCGTGCGTCCACCTGCTGGTAGAGCTGCGCTGCCTGCTCGTAGGCTGACAGGGCTTCCGCGGTGTCGCCAAGGTGGTAGCGCACGTAGCCCAGGCTGTCCCAGGTGTCCGCCAGTGCGGAGATGTCGTTGAGCTCGCGGTGCAGTTCCAGGGCCTGGCCGCAGTATTCGAGTGCTGCTGCGTAGTCGCCGGTCTGGCAGTGGTACCAGCCGATCGCGTTGAGGGCGTAGGCGGGGCCGGTCGGGTCGGCGGTGTCCTGATATAGGCGGAGGGCGCGGCGGGCGCAGTCCAGTGCCTCGTCGTAGCGGGCCTGGCGGCCGAGTGCGCGGGCCAGCTCGATCAGCGCGTCGGCTTGGCCGACCTGGTCGCCCAGTTCCTCGTGTAGGGCGAGGGTGCGTTCCAGGTGGCTCTGCGCGCCGGCGCTGTCGTGGTAGCGCAGTGCCGCGCGGCCGAGGTTGCGGTGTGCGTCTGCCTGCGCGACCTTGTCGCCGAGGCGTGTCGCTGCGGCCAGTGCGCTGTGCTGTGCGCTGGTCCAGTCGTGCCAGTAGCCGAGTCTGTTCTGGTAGGTGGACAGGGTCCAGGCGATTTGGCAGGCGTGCAGGTCGAAGCCGGAGGTCGCGGCGGTGGAGATCGCTGCGAGCAGGACCTGGTGCTCGGCCTGGAGCCAGGCGAGCGCTTCGTCGTAGTCGGCGAGGGGTTGCGGGGTGGTGCCGGTGGAGAGCGGCGGTAGGCAGAGCGGCTTGCGCGAGGAGTTGAGCAGTAGCGCGGCGGCGTGTGCGGTGTAGAGGTAGTAGTCGAGTGTGCGGCGCACTGCGGCACGGCGTTCGGGCTCCGGGTCGAGTGTCTGCGCTTGTTCCGCGGCGTAGGCGCGCAGCAGGTCGTGGAAGCCGTAGCGGTCGGGGACGTGCTCTATCAGGAGGCTGGCACGGGCTAGCTCGGAGAGCAGGCGGCGGGCCTGATTGGGCGGGACGCCGGCCAGGCAGGCGGCGGCCGGGAGCGAGATGTCGGGCCCTGCGTCGAGGCCGAGCAGGCGGAACATGCGGGCGGCGCCGGCGGTCAGGCTGCGATAGGACCAGGAGAACACCGCGCGCAGGTCCGCGCTGTCGTCGCCGATGGCGAGCGCGTCGAGGCGGCGGCGGGCGTCGCAGAGTTGCTCGGCGAGGGCGGAGAGGCGCAGGGCCGGGCGGGCGGCGGCCCGGGCGGCGGCGATGCCCAGTGCCAGGGGTAGTCCGGCGCACAGCTCGACGAGCTCGTCCACGGCGCTGAGCTCCGCGGCGAGCCGCTCGGCCGGCAGGCGGTCGTCTAGCAGGTCGCGGGCCTCGTCGCCGGACAGCACGTCGAGGGTCAGCACGCCGGCCCCCTCGGCCACGGCCAGACTTGTCAGGGGGCTGCGGCTGGTGGTCACGACCAGGCAGCTGGAGCTGCCCGGAAGCAGTGGCCTGACCTGCTCGACGTCGCGCGCGTTGTCGAGCACGACCAGGACCCGCTTGCCGGACAGCAGGCTGCGGTACAGGGAGCTCTGCGCGGCCAGGTCGGCGGGCAGTCGGGAGACCGGAACGCCGAAGGCGTCGAGGAATCCGCGGATCGCCTCGGCCGGCGCCACCGGGCGGTCGGCCGGGTCGAAGCCGCGCAGGTTGGCGTAGAGCTGGCCGTCGGGGAAGCGGTCGGCGATCCGGTGCGCCCAGTGCAGCGCCAGCGCGGTCTTGCCTATGCCGGCCGTGCCGTCGATGGCTGCGATGGTTACGGTGCCGCTGCTGGGCGCGTCGGTCGCGGCCGCTTGGGCCTGGTCGGCCAGGTCCCCCAGGACCTTCAGCTCGTGGCCGCGGCCGGCGAAATGGCGCGGCGCGGCTGGCAGTTGGCGCGGGACCAGCAGCGTGGGCGTGGGGCGGCGGGTCTCCTCGCGCATCGGGTCAGGGATCTGAATCGTACCGTCGTCCGGCCCGACCGGCGCCGCTCCGTCCAGGGATTCCTGCGCGAGCGAGGGCGACGGTGAGGGCGAGGGAGTGTGCTGCGGCTCGTGCCCGCGCTCGAGCAGCAGGCGCGGATCGGCGTGCAGGATCTGCTCGTGCAGCGCCCGCAACTCCGGGCCGGGCCCGACGCCGAGCTCGTCCACCAGCTTGCGGTGAGCGGCCTGATACACGGCCAGCGAGTCGGCCTGCCGCCCGGCCCGGTAGAGCGCCAGCATCAGCTGGCCGTGGAACCGCTCGCGCAGCGGATGCTCGGCCGCGAGCTGGCGCAGATCCGCGACCAGGTCGGCCGATCCGCCGAGCTGCAGCAGCGCCTCGATGCGTGTCTCAAGGGCCTGAAGCCGCATCTCGACGATGCGCGGGCCCTCGTTCTGCAGCAGCGCGGGCGAGGGCACGTCGGCGAGCAGCTCGCCGCGCCAGTACGACAGCGCCTCGCCGAGCGTGTCCGCGGCTCGCCGCCACTCGCCGGCCCGGGCCGCCTCGAGCCCGAGCCGGTAGCAGCGGCTGAACTCGGACAGGTCGCACTCTTCCGCGCCGACCTCCATCAGGTAGCCGGGCTGGCGGGTCACGATCCGCGGGCCGGCGACCGGGCCGAGCGTCTTACGCAGCCGTTTGACATGGTTGCGGATGGTCACGGCGGCGCTGGGCGGCGGGTCGGTGTCCCACAGCGCCTCGGCCAGCGCGTCGAA
Organism: Actinocrinis sp.; assembly: GCA_036501535.1. Taxonomy (GTDB): domain Bacteria; phylum Actinomycetota; class Actinomycetes; order Streptomycetales; family Catenulisporaceae; genus DASYAE01. Next base: position 3,059 of record DASYAE010000078.1, read on the forward strand.
GGAGACCGGCCGGTTCGGGCGCAGCAGCAGGGCGGCGAGCAGGATCCGCTGTTTGTCCGACGGCACCGCTATCGCGGCGCCCTCGCCGGTGACGAGGAGAGAGCCCAACACGCCGAGCCACATGTCTGTATCGCGCCCCGCAATATTCCGGTCCCCGACCGCCCCGGGAACCTGTCGCTCGGATTTCAGACGCGCTCCTGCCCGCAATGGTTGTACCCCCGGGCACCTGGTGCGCCCTGATTACCCGCCCCACGACCGGCCCGGTACCATCTGCGGCGCTGTCCGGCTGGACCAGCCGGCCGTCGAATGGGAGTCGGATCGATGTCGAGAACCGCTTGGAGCCGCGCCCGCCTGTGCACCGCGCTAGCTGTGATCAGCGTCGGAGCGAGTGCCGGCCTTGGTTTGCTCACTGTATCAGTGTTCACACACGCTGCGCCGGGCGCCGCGGCGGCCGGCTCCGCGACCGTTCATCAAGGGTCGAAATCACCGGCCCAAGCCGAACAGGCTGGTCCGGGTTGGACCGGGTCCATCGTGGCGATGACGTGCGGCGTGGACGGCGGCAAGGACGGAAGAAACTGCTGAGGACCGGCCGCAGACCGGCGGGCGGCCGGCACGATTTCCGTGCCGGCCGCCCGATCCGTCTTCGGCGCAGGTAAGGGCCCGCGTCAGTGCTTGCTGCGGCCTGCAGAGCGCTTGAGGCGGCGCCTGTTCGGCGGCCACAGCAGCATGGAGATCAGCAGTGCGCCGACCGAGCCGACCAGGGCCCAGATGAGCCGGTCGTTCATCGACTTCATGCTGGTCGCCGCGGTGAGCACGGCCGTGGCCGTCTTGGTGGCGTCCGGCGGCTTCTGGCCCTCGAACCCGGCCACCTCGAGGGCTGCGCCCGCCGAGGCCGAAGCCGAGGCCTTGGGCGCCGCGGCGGCGGTGGACTGCTTGGCCCCCGTGCCGCCGGTGGTGCCGGTTCCGCCGCCGGTCGAACCCTGCTGTCCGCTGGTGCCCGAACCCGTGCCGCCCGATCCCGAGCCTGAGCCGCCGGATCCGCCTGTGCCCGAACCCGAGCCGCCCGAGCCGGAACCCGAGCCGCCGGCTGCCGCAGTGCTCTTCTTCGCGGCCGGCGACTGCTGCGGCTGCGCGGCCTGCGTGGTCGCCGGCGGAGGTGCGGCCTGTGTGGTCGTCGGGGGCGGCGGAGCCTGGCTGGTCGCCGGGGGCGGCGCCTGCGTGTCAGGGTCCGATGTCGCCGGGGCGGCCGAGGTGGCCGGCGGCGCCGTGGTCGGAGCCGCCGATGTGGGCGCAGCGGAACTGGGCGCCGCGCTCGTCGCCGGGGCGCCGGTCGGCGAGCTCGAGGCACCGCCCTGCGAGGCGGTGGCCGAGGGCGACGCGTTCGGATTGAAGGTGCCGAAGGAGGCTTCGACGGCCACGCCGTTCGTGTCGGTCGTGATCGTGATCGGGTTCGGCTGACCGGTGAACTGCTCGCAGTTCAGGTTGTCGTAGGAACCCTGCAGCCGCGAGGCCAGGAACGTGAACAGGTTGTCCGCCATCCCGGCGTCGGGCGTCGGCGCGACCACCGTCAGGCTCTCGTCCTTCTGGGTCCGCGCCATGCCGACCTCGATGATGTTGTCGCAGTACTGCGTCCCGTCGCCCGAGGCGGCCGAGAGCGGCGGCTGGTCGACGCCCTCCCGGTACAGGTCGGTCTTGTCCGGGCTGGCGTTGCCGTCGTTGTCCAGCGTCATCGGGTCGTTGAGCGGGACCAGCGCGACCGGAGCGGCCTGGTCGGCCGCGGCCTGCAGCTCGTTCAGGCCCAGGTCGGTGGCCAGCGCGCCGCCGTTGGCCAGGTCGGGCACGCTCCACGGGGTGCAGCCGATGGCCGGGTCGACGAAGTGGTCGAGCAGCAGGTTGTCGCTGCCGTTGGCGAGCACCTGCGCGCCCTGCGCGTTGAGCGAGGTGGCGTTCACCGAGGTGTTCTGGGCGGTCTGCCCGTTGGGCAGGGCCAGGTACGTCGTGGTGACGTTGTCGCTCTGGTCCTGGTCGACGAGCCCGAAGTCGCGGGTCGTCATGCAGGACTCGCCGTCCTTGGCGGTGCCGATCGGCGGAACGGTCAGCTGGCCGTTGGCGATCGCCTGGTTGGCCGCGTTGAAGAAGTTCACCGCGTTGCAGTAGGAGACCTGGCCGAAGGGCGAGCCGGCCAGGCCGTCGGTGCAGCCGCCGGCCTGCATGCCGGGCCCGCTCAGGGTGAGCACGTTCCCGTTGAAGCCGAACCAGAGTGCGACGACGGCGTCGGACGGCAGGTCGGGCACCACGGGCGCGACGGCGGCCTGGGTGCCCTGGTCGATGATCAGCGGGTCGTAGGCGGTCACCTGCCCGGTCGCCGGGTCGATGACCAGGCCCTGGGCGAAGGCGGAGTCGTCCGGGTTGGCCTCGTTGCAGGTCTGCCCGTCGGCGCCCTCGAGCTGGTACGGCGTCGCGAGCCCTTGCGCGCTCAGCGGATCGGCGGGCACGACGAGCTGGCAGATCACCTCTGCCGGGGCGGCCGCGGGGGCGTTGGCCCCGGGAGCGGCGAACGCGGCGACCGTGCCGCCGATCCCCATGGGCAGGACCAGGCCGAGGACGGCGACCGCCCGCCGCCGCATCGGGGAGACCCGCTCCTTCGCGTCGCGTGGATCCGGCTCCTCGTAGGGATCGGCCGGACCATACGGATCGTCCTCGGGCTCAGGTGCCGGCGGTATGTATGGCCGGGGCTCCGGTTCGGCGGGCCGGCTATGCCGGCTGCGCGGGGCGCTGCTTTCACTCTGACTGCGGTGGCTGCGCCGGCCGTGTGGGGACTCCTGGCTGTGGCGTGGCACGTGACGACTCCTCGAGTGGTGGGCCCGCGCCCGGACCGATGGTCCGTGTGGGCGACGCGGGGCCCCTTGGCGTGGCCCAACCTTTCCAGGTCGGATCGGTTTTCGGGAGGGAAACTCGAAAAAAATTACGTTCCCATAACTCTTACTCTCCGAGTTCGTGACAGCCCATCCCGTTCTCGCTGCTGGTAGTAGGCCCGGCGGGGGCCAGTATCACAGAACTCTGTGGTTTCCGCACCGGTAACTTCCGGCCGCATTGCCGGCGTGAATCTGATGCCGCCTCACATTCCTTGCCCCGCCACGCGATCGGCGCGACCCGCTGTCCGCGCAGGCCCGACGCCGGATTTAGGCGACCTTGAAGAGCGGGTTAACCCGCGCCGCGGCGGCCTCGAGCGGGCCGGGCCGGCTGGGCGGCGCTCAGCCGGATCGGCCGGCTGGATGGGAGACGGGACCCGCGCGGCGGCCGGACGTCACCCGTCCGGCCGATCGCGCGGGCCGGGCTCACCGACACCGACCGGCGGGTCCGCGCCCCGGCGTCGCATCGCGAAGGCCGCGGCCAGATACGGCAGTGCGGAGGCCGTGAACAGCGCGGCCGGCCCGAACCAGACCGAGCCCAGCGCGTAGCCGAGGAAGATCGCCACCGAGACGACCTCGGCCCCGAGGCCCGAGACGGATGACACGGTGGCCCGGACCCGGTCGCTGATCTGGTCCTGCATCCGGGCCTGAGCGGTCACCGAGGCCCACTGGAAGACCCCGAATGCGGCCGCGACCAGCGCGATGCCGGCGGGCCACGCGCCGGCCGAGCCGGCCGCCATCGAGATCGCGGCCAGGGCCAGCAGCGGCGCCGCCCGCCGCACGCCGCGCCCGGCGAACCAGCCGCCGAGGGTCAGCCCGGCCTCCACCAGCAGCACGAACAGCGGCTCGGACGCCGTCGGGACGCCGGTCGAGCGCACGAGCAGGGGCACGTATTCGTCGAGCGCGCCGAAGACCCCGGCCAGCACCGCGAGCAGGATCAGGGCCCTGCGCAGCGCGGGCGTGTGCCACACCTCGGCCAGGCCATCGCGCAGCACGCGGAAATAGGCGCCCTCCGCTTCCGCGATCTCGGACTGCGCGGACTCGTCGGACGCCGCCGCGCCGCGGCGGTGCGAGTCGGGGAAGGACCAGCCGACCGCCGCGGCGACGAGCGTCACGGCGAAGCTGCACCAGCCCAGCGCCGTGTATCCGCCGGCCCGCGACACCGGCGCGGCCAGGCCGTCGGCGGCCATGACCGCCAGGGTGCCGAAGGCCTGGGACCGGCCGGTGACCCGCTCGTACGCGCCGGATGCACCGGGCTTCTGCGACGCCTCGTCGCCACCGTCGTCGCCGTCGTCATCACCGGCGCCGCCGCTGCCGTCCTGGGCCAGCTCGGTGTACACGAGGGCTTCGAGCGTTCCCGAGCTCAGCGCGCCGCCCGCGCCCCACAGCACGAAGCCGGCCGCGAAGGACGCGTAGCAGGGCTCGAGGGTCCAGAGCAGGAAGCCGGTGCCGGCCAGGGCCGGCGCCGCGGCGAGCAGCGCCCTGCGGGAGAAGAAGTCGGCCAGCGGACCGGTCGGCACGTCCAGCGCGAAGCCCGTCACCGACCAGATCACGAACAGCGAGGAGATCTCGGCCGTGGAGAGGCCGGCCTGCGCGAACAGCAGCGCGTAGACCGGGTAGAGCAGGATGAAGTCGTTGAGGAACGCATAGGCGTACAGCCGGGGCGCCAGCCTCGACTGTGCCGACTTCGACTGTGCCGACTTCGGCTCGGCATCACTGCGGGATCGTTGAGATCAATGTCGCCAGGTCATGATCGGACCTTAGCGCACGGCCGGGCCGGCTGTCGCCGGAGAATCCCGGTCACTCCCGGTCACTCCTCGCCGGAGAACCGCTCCCAGGCCGACTGGCGGCTCATGCCGAGCGCCTGGCCGATGCGCGCCCAGGTCACCGCCCGGCGGCGCAGCTCGAGCACCCAGTCGCGCAGGTTCTCCTCGATCTGCGCGCCGACCGCGAGGACCTTCGGGATGTGCGCGAGCATCTCCTCGTCGCTCAGCTTCTCCCATATCGGCAGCCGCGGGGTGTCGTCCTTCGGGTCCCCCTTGTGCTCGTCGATGATCGCCGCGGCCAGCGCCACGCACTCGTTGCAGATGTAGACGCCCGGCCCGGCGACGATCTTGTCGACCTCGGAGTTCGCCTTGCTGCAGAAGGTGCACCTGGCCACGACCGCTTCTTTCTGAGCCTCGTCGGTCACCATGGCTCGCCTCTCTCGTCCTGACGGGTGATCAGATCTGTCAGGCATTCCCTGACAGCACGAGGCTAGCTTGTCAGGCATCGCCTGACAAGAGTCGCGCGGCCTCCGCCGCGCACGACGAAGCGGGGCGGGAAGAGCAGCCTCGCTCTTCCCGCCCCGCGGGGATTGTGAATCAGTAACCCTGGATGTTCGCGTGCGCTCCGGAGCACCCGCCGGGCGCCCCGCTGGAGCTCCACGGCTCGAAGACCATCGCGCCGAACGAGACGTCGTTCGAGCCGGTGGCGCCGCTGACCATGTTCGACATGCGCACGTCGGCCCCCGGATAGAGGTCGAACGTGCCGACGTCGAGCCAGTAGTCCGAACCCGACGTGCCCGGACTGCTCTGCGTCAGCGAGCAGAAGACGGACCCGACGGTGCTCCCGTTGTTGAAGCCCTGGTCCACGACATAGGTGGTCGTGGCGGCGCCGCCGTGGTCCGGAACGGAGATGTAGACGGTGTACCAGGTCGGGGCGGCGGTCAACGGGATGTTCGGCGTCCACGTCCCGACGACCTTGTTCGCGATGTCCGTCGGGACCGACGTCGAGTTCGAGTAGCCGGACACCGGGGTCACCGGGTCCGAGGGCAGGGACGCGGAGTCGTAGGTGTGGGTGAAGTAGATGTGGCCGAGGAACCCGGTGCCGAGCTGGTGCAGGTCGATCTGCGCGGTCGCCGGATTGTCCTGCATCCCGTTCGGCCCGGTGATCGCGATGTTGTCACCGAGCCGGAGGGTGAACTTCCCGTCCGCGTCCGCGCCGCCGTTGGTGCTCCACGCGCAGCCCCGGGTGTTCTGGTCGGGATCGTTGAGATCGGTGACCACGTAGGGTGGAATCGAGAACTGGCCGTCGAACGTCGCCTCGTTCGGACAGTCCGATTCGTACTGCGGGACGACCGCAGGTTCGCCGCTGCCGAGCGAATAGGCCAGGTTCTCGGTCGCGGCCCACTGGCTGTTCTCGGTCGTGATCCACGTCGCCGGCAGGTGCCACCAGCAGTTCGAGCCCACCGGCTGGCAGCCGCTCGTCGTGGTGCAGTCGTTCACGCTGCTGCAGAACTCGCCGAAGGTCGGCAGGTTGACGGTGTTGGCGTTGTGGAAGTAGGTGTCGTCCGTCGACGTGCCCAGGTTCGCCAGCGCGTAGTCGGACCCCGAGCTGCTCTGCTGCGGGTGCGCGATCCAGCCCATCACCTTCTCCTGGTAGGGCCAGTACTGCGGGTTCGACGCGTCGTTGCCGCCGGCCGCGGACGTCTCGTTGTCCAGGAACGGGGCGCGGTTCGCCGGGTAGTTCGGGTTGGCCGGGTTGTTGAACCAGCCGAGCCCGTAGTAGCCGCCGTTCTGCGACGCGTCGGCCTGTGCGTAGACGCCGGAGTTGTAGCCCCAGATCGTGAAGTACCAGTTCTCGATGTAGCTGGTGCTCCCGTTGTTGAGCAGCATCGACGGGCTCATCTGGGCCAGCTGGTTCCAGGTCAGCCCGAGGATCTGGATCGAGGCGGCGATGTTGGCCGCGTAGTCGGTGGCCACCGCGGTCGCCTCGGCCTGGCTGTACGGATTCGCCTTGATGCTCGACATCCCGTCGGTCACCTGGCCGACTCCGTAGCCGCAATCCGAGTTGGTGTAGTCCGGGATGATGTCCGGGTCGTCGGCGACGCCCGAGGTCACCGCGGTCCCGTAGTAGTCCGACACCAGCGGGTTGCCGGAGTCGCCGGGCACGGCGTGCCAGGAGGCCTGCTTGAAGTTCGACTCCTGCGCCAGGATGCCGAGCTCCACCTGCGCGGGGATGGAGCCGCCGCCGACCAGCGACGTCGGCGGGAACATCTGCTGCGGCACGTAGGCCGCCTCGCCGGTCTGCAGGTAGTTCGCCGGGCGCTGCACGTTCAGGTCGCCGTGCACCGCCTGGTCGACCGCCCACTCGATCATGTCCGGGTTGGGCTGGAGCACCTGGTCGCTGGGATTGTTGCGCGGCACGAGGCAGGAGGTCTGCTCCTGCGTGTCGGTCGAGGGCTCGGTGGACAGGTCGACGGCCTGCTCGTAATCCTCCGTGGCCGGCGGGTTGAAGCCGCCGGGCACGCCGTAGCTCACCGTGTCAGGGCTCACAAGTGATGGCGAGAGGGACGACGATCCGGTTCCGGTCGCCGACGCTGCGCTAGCGGCCCGCAATGTCGCAGTACTCGTTGATATCGGGCCGTTCGCCGCCACCACGCCGGCGACCCGCGACGAGGAGTGCGTGGCCGTGGTCGAGACGTCGATGCGCCCGGCGGCCGAGTCCGCCGCGCTCGACCCGACCGGCAGCTGCGTCATCGCCGCGACCTGCTCCGAGACCGCCGAGTCGACCAGCAGGTCGCCGTGCTGCGAGACGGAGCCGGGAACCGAGCCCAGGCTGAGCGTGCGAATCCCGGAGTCCGCGACGCCGACCTTCGCCACGTCGCCGGCCAGCAGGTCGCCGCCGCCGGCCTGCGGGTACAGCTGCAGGTCGTCGAGCGGTCCGGTGCCGAGCCGCTCGAGCCGCGAGCCGGTCCAGTGCTCGACGACCGACGTGCTGCCGTTCGACGCGGCGATCGCGTCGACGCCCTGGTTGGTCGCGACCACGGAATACGCCTCGCCGCCGAGACCGGCGAGCTTGGTGTACGTCCCCTTGGCGTTGATCCGCACCAGCCCGCCCGCGATCACGCCGACGTCGCCCGACGCCGTAGGCACGACGTTGGTGACCTGCGCGGACACCGTGGTGATCGCAGTGATCGCACTCGTCGCGGCGTTCACGTCGATGATCTGCGTCTGCTGCTCGTTCGCGCCGAGCGCGCGGGTGAGCGTCACCTGGTCCCCGGTCCCGCAGCCCGGGGTGTCGTAGGCGAGTTGGACCCCGGCGGCGATGGGCGTCGCCTTGCCGGTCGTCAGATCGATCGCCGCGGCGTACGCGCCGGCCTGCTCCAGCGACTGGTTGTTCGTGGCGAGTGAGGGTGCGTAGACCGCGACGGCGTAACGGCCGTCCCCGGTCGTGCAGACCTCGCCGGTCCACGGACCGAGGTCGATGGCGGGCACGTCGAGCGTGACGAGGTTGGTCCAGGCGAAGGCCCTGCTCTCGCGCGCGACCATGATGTGGTAGCCGTCCGAGTCGCCGACGCCGACGACGGCCTCGTCGGACGAGTTCGACCACGAATTCCCCAGCGCGGCGGCCGGCTGCGCGAACCCCACGCCGCTCGCAGTGCTCTGCGCCGGCGTCGAATCAGGAGTCGAACCCGAGCCGGCCGCCGCGGCGGAAAGCGGTGAGATCACGCTGCCGGTCAGCGCAATCACCGTGACAGCCGCGAGTCGGCGGCGTGAAAGCCTCCTGCGATACCCGTTGCGCGCCGCCATGGATCCCCCTGCTGTCCTCAGTGCCATAGCGTGCACCCGCCCAACGAGAAGCTGCCCTGGGTACTGCCCGCGTTCGGGTTCTGGACGAACTCGGTGCTGCCCTGGGGATCCATGTCGAACGGGTCGCCGGTCGCGTTCGGCGAACCGGCGCACGCCTTGAACGAGCCGGTCATCGGCACCATGTCGGTCGTCACGATCTCGTCCGCCGGCGCCTCGACCCCGTCCCAGGGAACCGTGTTGTACTGCTCCACGCCGCCCTCCGGCGGCTCGTAGAGGATCTCAGCGATCAACATCCCGGTCCCGTTGCTGACCGCCTCCCCGGGATAGTTGGGATATGCGGTCTGCGTGATGTCCATGACGGCCCATGCCGTGTCGCAGACACTGCTTTCGAAGAGCTGGAGCGTACCGAGGCCCGTGACGAAGAGAGATTCGAGCTGGGTCCCCGTGCAGCCCTGGGTAGTCGGGTTCTGGCCTGCGCAGGCCACCGATCCGTAGCAGGCCGGCGACGCGGCGGCACTGGCCGGGCTGACGTTTGCCACGTCGCAGATTCCGGCGGCGATTATCAACAGTACGAGAAATAACACATTCGTTCGAACTCTCACATGGTATCAGAATACACAATCACTTCGCCCGACCAATGATGGCAATGTCACAGTGCTCGACGCTCGCACCCTGAGATGTTATCTGCTAGCGTCCATGGGCCTCGGGCGGCTCCACGAGCCGCTGCGAGCACTCGCACGGCAGCTCAGCATGGGAGAACGCGTTGAAGAATCGGCAGTTCCCCGGCTGGATCGCCGCCGTGGCGGCCGCGGCGGTGTGCCTCGCCGGCTGCTCGGGAGGGACGCAGAACACTGTCGCGAGCGGCAGCGCGAGCGCGACGAGCGGCGGTGCGGCGTCCGGCGGCCCGACGGCCGCGGGCGCGTCCGGCTCGACGCCGAAGGTCTTCGGCTCGGTCGACACCGACCCGAGCGACGCGCCGACCGTCGAGACCTCCGGTTTCCAGACCAGGTCCACCTCGCGCGTCTCAGCACCCTGGGGCAACCTGCCGGCCGGCTGGAACACGGCCGGCTGGCTCGCCGGCATCCAGGCTGCCGCGGCGGCGGACTCGGCCCCGAAGGCCACGCCGAGCGCCACCCCGTTCCCCGGCAACGTCGTCGAACTCGGCATCAACTGGTCGACAACGGCCGTGCCGTCGATCGGCGTCGAGGTCTCCGAGACGGCGTCGAACGTCCCGACGACCGTCATCTGCGAGGTTCACAAGTTCAACCCGGCCGACGCCGCCGCGGCGACTCAGATCACCGCGTTCTTCCAGGCCTGCGCCGCCGCCGACTTCCCCGGCAGCAAACCGAGCACCGCACAGGCCTGGATCACCGGCCAGATCGCCGACCTGCTCGCCGATCTCAAGACCATGCCGGTCCCCGGGAACGCCCAGAGCCCGACGCCGGCCTTCGGCACCGGCCTGTACGACCTTCTCGCATACAACGCGTACAACTCGCGCCAGGAGACGATCCACCTGCAGATCGGCGGCGCCACCGGGTCCTGAGGCAGTAATCAGCCCTCTGATTGCGCTGCGCCGCGCACCTTCGGCCGGGCGCGCAGGTGTGCCCGCTCGCCCTGCCGGCCGAACAGGCACAGGAACTCCGCGGCCTCGGCGCCGAGAGCGCCGAACCAGTGCGGCACCCGCGTGTCGAACTCGGCCGCCTCGCCCGGGACCAGGACCAGGTCCGCGTCGCCGAGCAGCAGGCGCAGGCGGCCGTTGAGGACGTAGAGCCACTCGTAGCCCTCGTGCGACTTCGGATCGGCGGCCTGCGGGGCCTCGGCCGCCGGGATCACGAACTTGTACGCCTGAAGGCCGCCGGCGCGGCGGGTCAGCGGGACCATCGTGCGGCCGTTGCGCACGATCGGGCGCAGGTGGATGCGCGGGTCGCCGGTCTGCGGCGCGCCGACCAGCTCGTCGAGCGGGACGCCGTGCGCCCGGGCCAGCGGGAGCAGCAGCTCGAGCGTGGGCCGGCGGCCGCCGGACTCCAGGCGCGACAGGGTGCTGACCGAGATGCCGGTCGACGCGGACAGGTCGGCGAGCGTGATGTCGCGCTTGAGCCGCAGCGCCCGCAGCCGGGGGCCGACCGCGCCGAGGACCTGGTCCAGTTCGTCGTCCATTCCGCCAGCTTGCCAGACCGGCAAGGGGATTTGCCCTCCGGCGGGAGCTGCACGGCTGAAAGTGCATGCTCGCCGCGACGGTGTCGGCGCGCTGACAGCGATATCTCAGCGGCGGCTCAGCGGACCGGCCGCGGGCTGCGCGGCGTGCCAGCGCGCTGCTCGAGGGTGGAGGGCAGAAGACGAGCAACTCGAGAGGCAGTGAGGCAGTGATGACCCCTGCGATCCGGGCCGAGGGCCTGAAGAAGACGTTCGGCGCCACGCGCGCGCTGGCCGGAGTGGACCTGACCGCCGCGGCGGGCGAGGTCCTCGGCCTGCTCGGACCGAACGGCGCGGGCAAGACCACCGCGGTGCGCGTGCTGTCCACGCTGATCAAGCCCGATGGAGGACACGCCTCGGTCTACGGCTACGACGTGGTGCGCGACGCGGTCCAGGTGCGCCGGATGATCGGGCTGACCGGCCAGTACGCCTCGCTGGACGAGGCGCTGACCGGCGCCGAGAACCTGGTCATGGTGGGCCGGCTGCTGGGCCTGCGCCGGGCCGACGCCAAGGCGCGGGCGACCGAGCTGCTGGAGCGGTTCGAGCTGTCCGACGCCGCCAAGCGGGCGGTGGGCGGCTACTCCGGCGGCATGCGGCGGCGGCTCGACCTGGCCGCCACGCTGGTGCGCCGGCCCGAGGTGATCTTCCTCGACGAGCCGACCACCGGCCTGGACCCGCAGGCCCGCGGCGGTGTCTGGGAGAGCGTGCGCGAGCTGACCGCCGACGGCACCTGCGTGCTGCTGACCACGCAGTACCTGGACGAGGCGGACGCGCTGGCCGACCGGATCGCGGTGATCGACCACGGAACGCTGATCGCCGACGGCACCCCGGCCGAGCTCAAGGCGCGCTCCGGGTCGCAGACCCTGGCCGTGCGCGCGGCCGATCCGGCGCACACCGCGCGGCTGGCCGAGATCGTGGCCCGGCTGGCCGGCGCCCGACCGGATCAGGATCTGGACACCGGCCTGGTCAGCGTCGCGGTGGACGATCCGGCGCTGCTCTCGGCCGTGGTGCGCGGCCTGGACGCGGCCGGGATCACGGCGGCCGAGCTGGCGCTACGGCTGCCCAGCCTGGACGAGGTCTTCCTCACCCTGACCGGGCACCGGACGGACGACAGCGCGGCCTCGGACCCGGCCGCCGACCTGGAAAGGAGCGCAGCATGAGCAGCGCCACCGAAACGAATCAGACGACGAATATCCGGACACCGGGCAAGTCGGGCCGGACTGGGAGCGCGTCCGCGCCACCGCCACCGCCTCCGCCGCCGTACCCCGGCATCAACCCGCTGGAGACGGTGTCCCGGTCGCTGACCCTGGCCTGGCGCAACATCG
>DASYAE010000079.1:0-48497 GCA_036501535.1 Actinocrinis sp.
GGCTGACGCAGCACGCTGACGGGCCGCCAGGAGACCAGGTCTTCTGGCGGCCCGTACAACTTTGCGCGCTTCCCGGCGCGTTAGGACATCGCAAGCACGGTGAGACGACCTGACGACGAGCGAGGGGGTGCATGTGGCCGCCGATCATGAGGGGACTGACGACGACTACACCGAATATGTGACGGCCAAGATCCCATGGCTGCGGAAGATCGCCTACCTGCTGTGCCAGGACTGGCACCGGGCCGACGACCTGACCCAGACCACGATCATGAAGCTCTATGCGAGCTGGCGCCGGACCCACGACCACGCGAACCTCGACGGCTACGTGCGGACCATTCTGGTCAACACGTACATCAGCGAGCAGCGCACGCACTGGTGGAAACGGGTGACGCTGCTCAACCCCACCGAACCGAAGAGCGTGCCGGAGGCCGACGAAGCCCCCGACGCGGCCCTGGAACGGGACCTGGAACTCGGGCTCGACCTCGCCGACGCCCTGGCCGCCATCCCGCCGGGGCAGCGCGCGGTGATCGTCCTGCGCTACTACTGCGACCTCTCGATCGAGGACACCGCCACCGCGCTGCGCTGTACACCCGGCACGGTCAAAAGCCAGACCTGGCGCGGCCTGGCCGCGCTGCGCACGCGGCTCGCCGAGAGGGCCGAGCCCGAGCCGAAGCCCGATCGCGCGCGCAGTCCCGAGCCCGGCCCCGCTCCCAGCCGGACCACCGCCTGACGGAACAGGAGGCACCAGCATGAACACCCAAGACTTCGACGACTCGCCGGTCCTGCGGGCCCGGCTGGAGGCGCTGGCCGAGCGGCAGTCGCCGGCCACTGCCGTCAACATTGCGGCAGCCCGGCAGGGCGGCGGCCGGATCCGGCGCCGCCGCATCGCCGGGCGGTTCACCGCGGCGGCGATGGCGGCGCTTGCCTGTGTGCTGACTTACACGGCGCTGCCCTCGACGGTCCGCACACCGGGCAGCGCACCGGTCGCGGCCCCGCCCCCGCTTGAAGCGCAGAAGCAGTCGTACCCGCTCGCGGCCGGCACGGACCCGGTGCGCATCAGCGCATCCTTCGGCTGGCTGCCGCAGGGGTTCACGGCGGACTCCACCTTCGGCGTATCAGCGGGCCAGTTCGGGATGACCGCGCAATCCAAGCCGGTCGTCCTGAATGTCAATGTCTCACATCAAGCAGATTTTAGACTATATATCAATACACGCAATAGCCTGTCCCCGTCCATGCCGATCAGCCAGGTCCAGCAGACCACGGCAGAGACGGTCCGAGGCCGTTCGGCGACGCTCACCCTGGGCGTCGACCCGGAAGATTACTGCGTGACCAGCAAGGTGATCGAGCCCCCGGAAGACGCGCAGCCCACGGATCCGGTGGGCGACCTGGAGTGGACGCTGGCCGACGGCCGGCAGGCGTCGCTCCAGTCCTGCCTCCCGCTCGGCATCGGCTGGCCCGACGCCACGGCGATGCTACTGCACGTCGCGCAGGCGATCACCGTCACCCAGGAACCCGTGGCCATGCCGTTCTACGTGAACATCGGGAACATCCCGTCCTCCATGAGAGTGCTCATGTGGGACGGGGCCCCCGGACCGCTGCACGGCGACAACTGGTCCGTCTCCATGTGGTTCGGCCCGAACCTGATGAACGTCGGCTTCTCGATCCTCGTGATCCCGCTCGACGCGCCGAACAACGCCGCGACCGTGCCGGAGTCGGCCTCGTGCAGGACGGCGGTGGACGCGCTGGAGGTTTGCGTCGCCTCGGGGCAGGCGGACAAACCGCTGCCGGCGTCGCTCGCCGGGTTGGGGTACGAGGGGCTCCTCGACGACATCGTCGTCCTGGGTGCGAATCCGGCGAACTGGACCACCGACGTGTTCCGGTAGTCGCTGCGGCGGAAAATGCCTGGCCGAAGGGCACGCGGCTCTGCGAGTGTGGCCGCCGTGACACGCGACTTCGTTCCCGGCATCGAACTGGCCCGGCGGTTCTACACGCAGGCCGTCGCGCCGATCCTCGGCCGGGCGCTCGGCGCGGCGCCGCACTCGGCCGCGCTGATCGGCTACGGCTCGGAGGTGCAGGGCTTCGACACCGAGCGGTCGACCGACCACGCCTGGGGGCCGCGGACCATCGTGCTGCTCGACGACGACGCCTTCGGCGAGCGCGGCGACGAAATCGTCGCAACGCTCGATCGCGAGCTTCCCGATCGGTTCCTCGGCTATCCGGTGCGCTTCCCCTACCCGCCGGGCACGCCGCCGCGGCACTGGGTCCACGTCCACGGCCTGCGCCGGTATTTCGCAGAGTACATCCACGCCGACCCGGCGCGGCCGCTGCCGCCGCGCGCCTGGCTGCTGGCGCCGACGCAGGTGCTGCGCGAGCTGACCGGCGGCGCGGTGTTCCACGACGGGCTCGGGCTGCTCGGCACGTATCGCGGGAATCTGGCCTGGTACCCGGACGACGTGTGGCGCTACGTGCTGGCCTGCCAGTGGATGCGGATCTCGCAGGAGGAGCCGTTCGTCGGCCGCTGCGGCGAGGTCGGCGACGACCTCGGGTCGGCGGTGTTGGCCGCCCGGCAGGTTCGGGACCTGATGAAGCTCTGCCTGCTGATGCACCGGGTCTATCCGCCGTACAGCAAGTGGCTGGGCACCGCCTTCACGCAGCTGCGCTGCGCCGCGAAGCTCACGCCGCACCTTTCCGCGGCGCTGGCCGCGACCGGCTGGCAGGAGCGCGAGCGGCACCTCACGCCCGCCTACGAGTTCGCCGCGTCGCTGCACAACGATCTCGGGCTGACCGAGCCCGTGGACGGCGCGGTGCGCCACTTCCACAGCCGGCCGTTCCTGGTCCTCGACTCGTTCCGGTTCACCGACGCGCTGGTCGCGTCGATCGCCGACCCGGCGGTGCGGGCCCTGCCGCCGGTCGGCGCGATCGACCAGTACGTCGACAGCACGGACCTGATGCACTTCGAGCGGCGCGCCCAATATATCGCAGGGCCCGTGCTTGTCGGGTGACCTGTCTCAGGACCCGTTCACCTGTGCGGACCGCCCGCCCGGGCGCTCCCGCATCGCGATCTCGTAGACCTGGCGGCCGTACCAGAGGACGAACACCGCGGCCGCCTCCAGGGCCAGGCCCCACCAGTAGCCGTTCACCATGGCGATGATGCCGAGCGCGACGAGCCAGGCGGCGACGGCGATGCGGATCCCCAGCACCGTGCGGGGGAAGGCGAACGCCACCCGCTTGATCCCTCCGGGCGTCTATCAAAGTGATATCACTTTAGCGTGCGGCCGTCAACGCCACTTCTCATCGCTTCCGCATCTGTGGTTTCGTCTTCGTTTTGCCCCGGCGCACCTTGACGGCCCAGGTAAGCAGGAGTAAACAATGCGAATACCACAAGAAATGGCGGTGAAACCAACATCATGTACGCGCAGGAGCGGCAGCAGGCGATCCTGCTCAAAGCCCGCACCGACGGCCGGGTCGACGTGGTCCGCCTGGCCGAGGAGCTCGGCGTCACCACCGAGACGGTGCGCCGCGACCTGACCGTGCTCGAGCGCGCCGGCGTGGTGCGGCGGGTGCACGGCGGCGCGATCCCGGTCGAGCGGCTCGGCTTCGAGCCCGCGCTGGCCGCCCGCGACGCGGTGATGACCGCGGAGAAGGAGCGCATCGCCAAGTCCGCGCTGGCCGAGCTGCCGGACGAGGGCTCGGTGATCATCGACGCGGGAAGCACCACCGGGCGGCTGGTGGAGATCCTGCCGACCGACCGCGAGCTGACCGTCGTGGTCAACTCGCCGCCGCTGGCCGCCGCGCTCGCCGTCCGGTCCAACCTCACGGTCCTGATGCTCGGCGGCCGGGTGCGCGGCCGGACCCTGGCCACCGTCGACGAGTGGGCGATGGCGCCGCTGACCCAGCTGTGCGTCGACGTGGCCTTCATCGCCACCAACGGCGTCTCGGTGCGGCGCGGGCTGACCACGCCGGACATCGTCGAAGCCGCGGTCAAGCGGGCGATGATCGCCGCGGCCCGGCGCACCGTGCTGCTGGCCGACCACACCAAGTTCGGCAACGACTGCCTGGCCCGGTTCGCCTCGCTGGACGAGATCGACGCGCTGATCACGGACAACCGGGTGGACGACGACGACGCGGCGGACATGGAGCTGGCCGGGATCCGGGTCGTCCGCGCATGATCATCACCCTGACGCTCAACCCGAGCCTCGACCGCACCCTCGAGATCAGCACCCTGGAGCGCGGCCGGGTGATCCGCTCGAGCGCGACGCATCTGGATCCCGGCGGCAAGGGCGTGAACGTGACCCGGGCGCTGCTGGCCAACGGCGTCGGCTCGCGCGCGGTGATCCCGTGCGGCGGCGCGGAAGGCCGGCAGCTCGCGCAGCTGCTGGAGGCCGCGTCGGTGCGGACCGTCGCGGTGCCGATCGCCGGGCGGACCCGGTCGAACGTGACGCTGGTCGAGCCGGACGGAACGGTGACCAAGGTCAACGAGCCCGGCGCGGCGCTGACCGCGCTGGAGTTCGACCAGGTCGCCGCGGCCGTGCTCGGCTGCGCGGAGGCGGCCGACTGGGTCGTGGTGTGCGGCAGCCTGCCGCCCCAGGTCTCCGTGGACGTATACGCCGACCTGACCCGGCAGTTCGCCGCCGCGGGCATCCGGGTCGCGGTGGACACCAGCGGGCCGGCGCTGCTCTCCGCGGTCGCGGCCGGCCCCGACCTGGTCAAGCCGAACCGGGAGGAGCTCGCCGAGGCGGCCGGCGCGCGCCTCGACACGCTGCGCGAGGTGGTCGAGGCGGCCCGGCTGCTGCGCTCGCTCGGCGCGAAGGCCGTGCTGGCCAGCCTCGGCGCGGACGGCGCGGTCCTGGTCGACGGCGAGGGCGCGGTGCTCGGCCGCGGCCCGGTGATCGAGCCGCGCAGCACGGTCGGCGCCGGGGACGCGCTGCTGGCCGGGTTCCTGGCCGGCGGCGGGCGCGGCGGCGCGGCCCTGGCCGAGGCGGTGGCCTGGGGCTCGGCGGCGGCCGGACTGCCCGGCAGCGCGATGCCGACGCCGGCGGACATCCGCCGCGGCGGCGTGCGGCTCTTCCCCGACCCGGCCGGCGAGGAGCGCTTCGCGCTGCTCACCGACGCAGAGCCCTGACCCCCTCCCGACCCGACCATCAGACCCCCACAACCGACGGCACGGCACCACCATCCGGCCGACCCCCGCCTCGCGACGCGGCGGCGCGCGGCGGGGTATCAACACTCACCATCAACTGGCTGAATGTCATGGAGGACATCATGGCCATGCCGTACACGCCCACGGTCTACGGGACCGGGATCAAGGCGACCATCCAGAGATTCGGCGGCTTCCTGGCCGGCATGGTCATGCCCAACATCGGCGCGTTCATCGCGTGGGGCCTGATCACCGCGCTGTTCATCCCCACCGGCTGGCTGCCCAACGCGAAGTTCGACGAGCTGGTCACCCCGATGATCAGCTATCTGCTGCCGCTGCTGATCGGCTACACCGGCGGCCGGATGGTGCACGGGCAGCGCGGCGCGGTGGTCGGCGCGATAGCCACGGTCGGCGTGATCGTCGGCTCAAGCGTGCCGATGTTCCTCGGCGCGATGATCGTCGGGCCGCTGGCCGCATATCTGCTCAAGCAGTTCGACCGGCTGACCGAGGACCGGATCCGCACCGGCTTCGAGATGCTGGTGGACAACTTCTCCCTGGGCATCCTCGGCGGCGCCATGGCGCTGCTCGGCGACTGGATCATCGGCCCGGTGGTCAACGACGTGACCAACTGGGCCGGCAACGGCGTCAACTACCTGATCAACCACCACCTGCTGCCGATCGCCTCGCTGGTGATCGAGCCAGCCAAGGTGCTGTTCCTGAACAACGCGATCAACCACGGCGTGCTCGACCCGCTGGGCGTGGTGCAGGCGCACGCGCACGGCAAGTCGATCCTGTTCATGCTGGAGACCAACCCGGGCCCCGGCCTCGGCGTCCTGGTGGCCTACCTGCTGTTCGGCCCGAAGACGCTGCGCCCGAGCGTGCCCGGCGCGATCATCATCGAGTTCCTCGGCGGCATCCACGAGATCTACTTCCCGTACGTGCTGATGAAGCCGCGGCTGGTGCTGGCCGTGATGGCGGGCGGCGCGGCGGGCGTCGGCTGGTACGACGTGACCGGCGCCGGCCTGGTGGCCACCCCCTCCCCCGGCAGCATCTTCGCCTACGCCGCCGAGACGCCGCGCGGGGAGTACGCGACGGTCTTCGCCGGAGTGCTGATAGCGGCGGCCGTCTCCTTCGTCGTCAGTGCACTGCTGCTCGGCTTCGGGCACGGGGAGCGCAAGAAGGAGGCCTTGGAGGGCACCACCGCCGGAGACGAGTCCGCGGCGACCGAGGCCGGGGGCGGGAACGGGAGCGGAAGCGCAGGCAGGGCAGAAGTCCCGGCCACGACCGGAGCGACGGTCCGCGCCGCCGCCACGGACTCGGCGGGCGACGACACCAGGACGCCGCTGGTTCCGGCCGACGGCGCGACGACGGAGGCGTGAATCATGACCCAGCTACAGGCGGCCGACATCCACAAGATCATCGTGGCCTGCGACGCGGGCATGGGCAGCAGCGTCATGCTGGCCGGGCAGATGCGCAAGGAGCTGCGCAAGTTCCCGGTCACCGTGGAGCACGCGCCGGTCGCGCAGATCCCGGCCGACGCCGACCTCGTGGTCTGCCACGCCGGCCTGGCCGAGCGGGCCCGCGCGGCGGCGGCCGGAAAGCCGGTGGTGGCGTTCCAGATCTTCCTCGGCGACCCGGTGATCAAGAAGATCCTGACCGGCATCAAGGAAGGCGGCGTCATCGATGTCTGACGGCATCGGCGGCCTGCTCGAGCCCCGGGCGGTGCGCCTGGACGAGCGGGCCGCCGACCGGGAGGACGCGGTGCGCCGCTGCGGCGGCGTGCTGGTCGAGGCCGGGGCGGTCGAGCCCGGATACGTCGAGGCGATGCTGCGGCGCGAGCGGGACGTCTCGACCTACGTCGGCGAGGGGGTCGCGATCCCGCACGGCACGCTGGCCGGCAAGGAGCTGGTGCGCCGGGACGCGCTGGCGGTGCTGCGCTTCGCCGAGCCGGTCGACTGGGACGGCGCGCCGGTCACCCTGTGCGTCGCGATCGCGGCTCGCGGCGAGGGGCACATCGGGATCCTCGCGCAGCTCGCCGAGATCCTGATGGACGAGGACCGCGCCCGCGGGCTGCGCGAGGCGACCGGGGCCGACGAGGTGATCCGGCTGCTGCAGCCGGTGGAGACCACGGGCATATGACTGATCTGAGGGAGCAGCGCATGATGCAGGTCGCCCGCTTCTACGCGCCCGGGGACATCCGGGTCGAGCAGGCCGCCGAGCCGGAGCCCGGTCCGGGCGAGGTGAAGATCAGGGTCCGCAACTGCTCGACCTGCGGCACGGACCTGAAGATCTTCCGGTTCGGGCACCACCGCATCGACCCGCCGCGGGTGATGGGGCACGAGATCGCCGGCGAGATCACCGCGCTGGGAGCGGGCGTGTCGGGCTGGGCGCCCGGCGACCGGGTGCAGGTGATCGCCGCGATCCCGTGCGGGCACTGCGCCGAGTGCACACGCGGCCGGATGACGGTCTGCCTGAATCAGGAGTCGATGGGTTACCAGTTCGACGGCGGGTTCGCAGAACACATGGTCGTCCCGGCGAAGGTCCTGGCGGTCGACGGCCTGAACCGGATCCCGGACGGCGTCGGCTTCGCCGAGGCCTCCGTGGCCGAGCCGCTGGCCTGCGTGCTCAACGGGCAGGAGCTGGCCCGGGTCGGCGAGGGCGACGACGTGGTGGTGGTCGGCTCGGGCCCGATCGGTTGCCTACACGTGCGCCTGGCCCGCTCGCGCGGCGCGGCGCGGGTGTTCCTGGTCGAGCTCAACCGCGAGCGGCTGGCCCGCGCGGCGGACCTGGTCGGGCCGGACGAGGCGGTCAGCGCGCAGGACGGCGACGTGGTCGAGCAGGTGCTCAAGCTCACCGAGGGCCGCGGCGCCGACGTGGTGATCACCGCGGCGGCCTCGGGCGCGGCGCAGGAGCAGGCGCTGCGCTACGCGGCGCGGCAGGGCCGGATCAGCTTCTTCGGCGGGCTGCCGCAGGACGCGCCGACCATCGCCTGCGACTCGAACCTGGTGCACTACCGGGAGCTGACCATCGTCGGCGCGAACGGGTCAAGCCCGGCGCACAACGCCCGCGCGCTGGACCTGATCGCCACCG
This sequence comes from Actinocrinis sp., assembly GCA_036501535.1. Classification (GTDB taxonomy): domain Bacteria; phylum Actinomycetota; class Actinomycetes; order Streptomycetales; family Catenulisporaceae; genus DASYAE01. The sequence goes on from DASYAE010000079.1 coordinate 8,228, forward strand.
GCGCCGTGCCGGTCGCCGACCTGATCACGCATCGGCTGCCGCTCGGCGCGGTGCTCGACGCGCTGGACGCGGTCGGCCGCGGCGAGGCCATCAAGGTGACCATCGAGCCCTGATCCACTGCTGTTCCGCCCCTGATCCGCGAGGAGTCCCCGTCATGCCAGAGCGCACCGTCGTGGTCGGATCCCGCAGCGGGCTGCACGCCCGCCCGGCCGCGCTGTTCGTCAGAGCCGCCGCCGGCCAGCCGGTCCCGGTGCGGATCCGGGCCGGGAACGGCCGGACCGCGGACACTCGCAGCATCCTGGCCGTGCTCGCCCTGAAGGTCGACCACGGCGACACGGTCACCCTCGAGGCCGAGGGCGGCGAGGACGGCGCGGCGGATCAGGCGCTTGACGCCCTGGTCGCTCTGCTGGAGAAGGACCTCGACGAGTAACAGGCTTCGGAAAAGCCGCCGCCGGAGCCGGAGGCGGCGCCGCGCCTTCACGCTTTCGCCTGTTGATCCCGACGAACCGCATTACACTGACATCCGACCCCCGGATGCCGGATTGGACTCGGTTCGGGCGGGATGGGAGGGGAACGGTGGACTGGCCCGCGGTCACCGCGCTCGGAGCTGTGGGCGGGGCGCTCGTCGAGGTCGTGAACCTCTACGGCCGGATGACCGGATGGCAGTCGGTCCGCCATGCCGCGCGCACCCACGGCAAGGACGAACTGCCGGGGCTGAGCGCGTATGTCGACGTACCGGCGGACAGTCTCGTGGCCCTGACCCGCCTCGTGTTGGGCGCGGCGGCCGGACTCGTGTTCCACACGCAGATCTCGGGCGCCGCGGCAGCCGTTGCGGTCGGTGCGGCCGCGCCCGCGCTGCTCCGGCAGGTGGGCTCGTCCCGCAGCATCGCCGAACTCGTCCAAACTGTCGGGCAAGCCGTCGGGAGCGGGTCGGACGAGACGACACGGCCCGGTGAAGCACCCGGGCTGCCGACTGCGAGTCAAGGTCCTCCAGCCGTCGCCCAAGGGGAACCTTTGGAATGACGCGCACACCACTGCGGCGGCGCTACTGGCACCTGCTCACGGGTTCTGCGTCGGCCGGCGCGTCGAGGGCGGCGCAGCCACGAGCACGTCGCGGGTACGGCCTGGCCCGGCGGTATCTGGCTTCCCTGCTCGACATCCCGCTCCCGCCCCGGCCGACGCAGAACCCGCAAGTAAAGGCCGAGCGGAAGGCGGCCGTGCGCACCAGCCGCGCGCCCAGCGCCCCGCCGATCGTCTGGGCGCCGCCGCCCACAGCCAGAGCGGTGCGCTCCCGGAGAAACGGGATCCTGACATCGGCTGCGGCGGTTGCCGCCATCGGTGCGGGAGTCGCCCTCTTCGCCACGTTCAGCTCCCATGAGAACAGCCCTCCCGTTGGCTTGGGCAGCCCCGCCCCGGGCACATCGGCACTCGGCAGCGCAACGGCCGCCACCGCCCTGGATTTCTCCGACCTGACGCCGGTCTCAGGAAGCTTCGAGTCCACCGACTCCAATCCGATCGTGAACGGAGAGACCGTCACGAGCTCTCTGGCTCAGGACATCGGCTGCGTCTCCGGCGGAAGTGTCTCGTACGACATCAGCGACCTCGGCCCCACCTTCAACACGTTCGATGCCACTCTCGGCCTCGACGACAACTCTCTCGATCCCAATGCCACGCCCACGGTGGAGATCTACGGCGACAGCCGCCTGCTGGGCTCTTACACGGCCGCCGCGGTCGGGAAACCCCCGGTCTCCATCGACGTCGACATCGCCGGAGTGACGACCCTCCGCTTCGTCTGGTCCTACCCCGCAACCGGTGCGGCGGCCGGCAGCACATGCCGACCCGTGTCCACACTCGTGATCGGCGAACCCGTCCTCGTCCCGGCGTAGTCGAGCTGAAGACGCGCCGCTCTCCGGAAAGCGCTCTCCGGAAACGTTTCCAGAACTTTACTCATCCCCTGCGACGCTCACGCTCTCCCGCAGCCTCCGCGGCGCCGATCGCGAACGCTCCGACGTCCGCAGCGCGGCGGCACACGCGGCCGGGCCCGCCGACGGCGATCCGCCGAGTCGCCGATCCGCGGGCGCTCAGGAAAAATCAACAACCTGGCTTAAGCGTCACCAAGGGTCGCCACCCAGCAGCGGAGATCATCGGATCAGCAGGCTCCCTCCCGAGTTCGGACACCCGCCGGCCGTCGATCCGCGCGCGCCCGGGCGCCCGGATCCGGTTGTGTTTTCAAGGGTCCCGGGGCGCCACCTCGGCACCCGGCCGCAGGCTTGATTTTTCGTGCACATTCCCTTGACACGGCTGAAACATCGGAGTTCACTGAGCCGCGTCGGAGAGCGCTCTCCGAGCTCCGGCCGCCCGGTCAGACGGCTGACGGACCCGGCGTCCGACGCACCACCGGCCGCGCCCGCCGCCCGCACCCGCGCCAGGTGCCCGCGCGGTGCCCCGGCCCGCGTTCCACGCTCAACGCTCCACGCACAGCCCTGCGCCACCCACCCGCAGCACCGCCCACGTCTCCCCACACCCTCCTCACACCGATCCCTGACAACCCTCACCCCTCCGCGGCGCTGACCCGACCCCCAGCGCCGCTGTCGCAGCGCCCGCAGAACCCATCGATGCACCGCCCGAGCTTCTTGGGCGTCCCGACCAGGAAAGGCAAGGCAAGATGTCCAGACCCAGATGGCTGCCCCGCCGCAGTGCGGCCGCGAGGACCGGGCCGGGGAGGGCCAGGTTCCGGCTGCGCGGCACCTCGCGCACAGTCCGCGTGCTCAGCCCGATCCTGGTCACAGCGACGATGCTGGCCGGATTCCTGCTGCCGGGGCTCATGAACACCGCCTCCGCGCAGGGCGAGACACAGCTGGGCGAGACCGGCTGGACGGCGAGTTCGAACACGAACTCCGCCGCCGCGGACGCCCCGGCCAACGCGATCGACGGGAACCTGGCCACCCGCTTCAGCTCCGACGCGGTACAGGCCGCCGGGATGTACTTCCAGGTGAACCTCGGCTCCGCGCAGAGCTTCAACCAGATCGAGATGAACAACAGCAACTGGCCCGGCGACTTCGCGGTCGGGTACAACGTCGAGGTCTCCACCAACGGCAGCACCTTCACCAGCGTGGCCACCGGGACCGGCACCGCCTCGCCGGAGATCGTCACCTTCACCGCGCAGACCGCCCAGTACATCAGGGTCGTGCTGACCGCGGCGAGCACCGGCCCGTGGTGGTCGATCGGCGAGTTCACCGCCTACAGCGCCGGGACCAGCTCGGGCACCGAGACGCAGCTGGGTGAGAGCGGCTGGACGGCGAGTTCGAACACGAACTCCGCCGCCGCGGACGCCCCGGCCAACGCGATCGACGGGAACCTGGCCACCCGCTTCAGCTCCGACGCCGTGCAGGCCGCCGGAATGTACTTCCAGCTGAACATGGGCTCGGCGCAGACCTTCAACCAGATCGAGATGAACTCGCCGAACTCGGCGGGCGACTTCGCGGTCGGGTACAACGTCGAGGTCTCCACCAACGGCAGCACCTTCACCAGCGTCGCGACCGGGACCGGCACCGCCTCGCCGGAGATCGTCACCTTCACCGCGCAGACCGCCCAGTACATCAGGGTCGTGCTGACCGCGGCGAGCACCGGCCCGTGGTGGTCGATCGACGAGTTCACCGTGTACACCAACGGATCCGGCGGCTCGACCTCGTCCGCCTCCGCCTCCGCTTCGCCGAGTACCTCGCCGTCCGGCGGCGGTGGCGGCACTCCCCCGCCCACCGGCGGATCGCTGGGCTCGAACGTGATCGTGTTCACCCCGAGCGAGTCGCTGGCCACCATCCAGAGCACGCTGACCTCGCTCGGCTCGCAGCAGAACCCGAACCAGTTCGGCACCCAGCGCTACGCGCTGCTGTTCGAGCCCGGCACGTACGGCTCCGCGTCCGACCCGCTGGACTTCCAGGTCGGCTACTACGAGGCGGTCGCGGGCCTGGGCCAGAACCCCGGCCAGACCGTGATCAACGGCACCATCGACTCCTACAACCAGTGCCCCGGCGGCGTGCAGACCAACTGCAACGCCACCGACAACTTCTGGCGCTCGGTGTCCAACCTGACCATCAACGTCATGGGCCTGACCGGCTGCTTCAACGGCGTGGACGTCTGGGCCGCGTCGCAGGCCTCGCCGATGCGCCGCACGATCATCAACGGCAACGTCACGCTGATGGACTACTGCGACGGCTCGCCGGACTACGCCAGCGGCGGCTTCATCGCCGACTCGGAGCTCAACGGCACCGTGACCAACGGCTCGCAGCAGCAGTACATCGTGCGCGACTCGAACATCGGCTCGTGGAGCAACGGCGTGTGGAACCAGGTGTTCTGCGGCGACCCGGGCGCCCCGGCGCAGAGCTTCTCCGGCAACTCCGGGGACAGCGGCGGCACCGCGCCGTACACGACGCTCGGCACCTGCCCGACCACCGAGGAGGCGCCGTACCTCTACACCGACTCCTCCGGCAACTACAACGTGTTCGTGCCCTCGCTGCGGACGAACTCCAGCGGCCCGACCTACTCGGGCGGCAGCACGCCGGGCAGCTCGCTGGCGCTGAGCTCGTTCTACGTGGTCAACTCGGCCAGCACGGTGGCGCAGATCAACGCCGCGCTGGCGGCCGGTGACAACCTGCTGTTCACGCCGGGCGTCTACAGCTACGCCTCGACGATCAACGTCACCAAGGCCGACACGAAGATCATCGGCCTCGGATTCGCCACCCTGATCCCGACCGCCGGCCAGACCACGATGAGCGTCGCGGACGTCAGCGGCGTCAACATCACCGGCCTGATCTTCGACGCCGGGCCGACCAACTCGCCGACCCTGCTGACCATCGGAACGCAGGGCTCGACGGTCAGCCACTCCTCCGACCCGGTCACCGTCGACGACGTGTTCTTCCGCGTCGGCGGCGAAGAGGCCGGCTCGGTGACCGACGCGTTCATCGACAACAGCAACAACTCGCTGATCGACGACGTGTGGTCGTGGCGCGCCGACCACGGCGCCGGAGCCGGCGGCTGGACCGGCGACACCGCGGCGACCGGCCTGACCGTCAACGGCAACAACGTCACCGCCTACGGCCTGGCCGTCGAGCACTACCAGCAGTACGAGACGGTCTGGAACGGCCAGGGCGGCGAGGTCGTCTTCTTCCAGAACGAGAACCCGTACGAGGTGCCGAACCAGGCCTCGTGGATGGCCAGCTCGAGCCAGGACGGCTACCCCGCCTTCTACGTCCCGAACAGCGTGACCTCGTTCCAGGGCTACGGCATGGGCAGCTACTCCTACTTCGACCAGGGGGTTGCCATCGAGAACTCGATGGCCTTCCAGGCCCCGAACAGCTCGGGGGTCGTCTTCCACGACATCCTGACCGTGTTCCTCAACGGTTCGGGCGGCATCGAGTCGGTGATCAACGGCACCGGCGCGGCGGTCAGCTCGAGCTTCGGCGGACCGAGCGACGTGGTGACCTACGGGTGATCCCGGCCGATCGGTAAGCGTGTCCTGACAAACGCACCACGGTGCCCCCGGCTTCCGCAAGCCGGGGGCACCGGCGCGTCCGAGCGGCCGCGCGGCGGCGACCTGCCCGGACCGCGAGGGCTGTGGCAGAATGCGCCACGGGGGCGGTAACAGGTTGCGCCGCAGCGTGGACCGGAAGGCAGGGGGACGCCATGTCGCCAAGGGGTCGCCCGCCGGATCCTGTTCCTGTATATCGGAACCCTGTCGTCAAACCGGCGAGGCCCGGGCCGAGCGCGTACGAGGTGCCGCTCTGGCGGTCGCTGGCCGTGTTCCGGTTCGCGGCGGTGGCGTTCGCGGCGCTGGTCGCGCTGAACGAGTCGGCGCACTTCGACCACCCGCTCGGCGCCGCGGCGATCCTGCTGGCCATGGCGCTGTGGACGGTCTTCACCTCGTTCGAGTTCAGGCGCCGCGGCGGGCCGCGGGGCGTTCTGCTCGTCGCCGACCTGGCCATCACCTGCGCCTGCCTGCTGGGCACCCGGCTGGTGGTGCCGTCCGACGACATCGCCTTCACGGTTCCAATGGTGTGGATCGCCGGGCCCGTCATCTCCTGGGCGGTGGCGCTCGGCCGGTGGGCCGCGGGCTGCGCCGCGTTGGTCATCAGCGCCTGCTCGGTCGTGGTGCGCAGCGGGATCGACCTGACCGGGGTCACCGAGGCGGGGCTGCTGCTGCTCGCCGGAACCGCGACGGGGCACCTGGTGATACTCACTGCACGAGCCGAGCAGCGGGTTCAGCAGGCGGCCGAGGCGCAGGCCTCGGCGAGGGAGCGGACCCGGCTGGCCCGCGGCATCCACGACTCGGTGCTCCAGGTGCTCGCGCTGGTCGAGCGGCGCGGCGCGGAGATCGGCGGGGAGGCGGCGGAGCTCGGCCGGCTGGCCGGGGAGCAGGGCGCCGCGCTGCGCGCACTGGTCGTGGCCGAGGCCGAGGCGGCGCCCGAGGCCGGCGGCTGGGAGGATCTGACCGGCGCGCTGGCCCGCGCGGCCGGCGCCGCGGTCTCCTTCGCCGCGCCGGCCGACCCGGTCCGGCTGCCGGCGCCCGCGGTGGCCGAGGTCGCCGCGGCGGTCGCGGCCGCGCTGGACAACGTGGCGCGGCACGTCGGAGCCGAGGCGAAGGCCTGGCTGCTGCTCGAGGACGAGGGGGACCACGTCGTGGTGACGGTGCGGGACGAGGGCCCGGGGATCGCGCCCGGGCGGCTGGCCGAGGCGGCCGCGGGCGGGCGGCTCGGCGTCGCCTCGTCGATCCGCGGCCGGATCGAGGACCTCGGCGGCGCGGTGGAGATCAGCTCGATCCCGGGGCAGGGCACCGAGATCGAGATGCGGGTGCCGCGCCGGTGAGCGCCGGGTCGCCGGAGCCCCGTCAGGGCTCGGATGCCGACGGTCCGGCACAGTCGACGCGGTCGGAGCAGCCGGCGCAGCCGATCAGGGTCCTGGTCGTGGACGACCACCCGATCTGGCGCGACGCGGTCGGCCGCGACCTGGAGGCGGCCGGGTACGAGATCGTCGCCGCGGTCGGGCTCGGCCGGCAGGCGGTGCGGGTGGCCGGCTCGGTGCGGCCCGACGTGGTGGTGCTCGACCTGCAGCTGCCGGACCTGCACGGCGTCGCGGTCATCGCCGGGCTGCTGGAGGCGCTGCCGCAGGTGCGGGTACTGGTGCTCTCGGCCAGCGGCGAGCAGCAGGACGTGCTCGACGCGGTGAAGGCCGGGGCGACCGGCTACCTGGTGAAGTCCGCCGCGACGGCCGAGTTCGTCGACGCGGTGGCGCGGGTCGCGGCCGGCGACACCGTGTTCACCCCGGGGCTGGCCGGCCTGGTGCTCGGCGAGTTCCGCCGCCTGGCCGCGTCCCCGGACGCCGGCGGCAGCGTGCCGAGGCTGACCACCCGGGAGACCGAGGTGCTGCGGCTGGTCGCGAAGGGCCTGTCCTACCGGCAGATCGCCGACCGCCTGAGCCTGTCGCACCGCACGGTGCAGAACCACGTGCAGAACACGCTCGGCAAGCTGCGTCTGCACAACCGGGTGGAACTGGTGCGATACGCGCTCAAACACGGGCTCGACGAACCGGGCGACTGAGTACGAATACTCAGCGACCGTCGTGGCGGGGTGAGTATGCGCGCCGATGCGGCGGCCGGTCCTCGGATGAATGAATGAGGGCCATGACTTGGGGGACCATCGACATGCCCGAAGAGCACGAGTCCGGCCGGCCGGCGAACGGCGACTGGAGACCCGGGAGCGGGGACGGCGGCTGGGGCGGGAGCGGGGGCGGCGCCGGTCGCGGTGGCGGCGTCGCCTTCGGCTTCTCCTTCGACCGCGGCGGCGAATCCGACGACGGATCCGATGACGAGGACGGGTACGGCTCCGAGGATACGGGGCCTGATCGCCGCTTCGGCCGCTACGACGACGGCGATGACGAGCCGCCGCCCGCGCCACGCAGCCGCCGTGCCAAGCGGATCGCGATCTGGACGGGAGCCGTCGCCGGTCTCGGCGCGCTGGCCTTCGCCGCGGTGACCGTACTGACCGGGGGCTCGAACTCGCTCGGCAACACCGACTCCGGCGCTCCCCCGGCACCGGTGGGCTTCAAGCCCTCCGCGACGGACACGGCCGACGCAGCGCAGCAGACCGCGCAGGCCTTCCTCGACGCGTGGCAGTCCGCCGACCTGCAGAAGGCGGCCTCGCTGACCGACTCGCCGGGCGCCGCGCTCCAGGCGCTCACCACGTACCGGACGGACCTCGATCTCAGCAAGCTGGTTCTCACGGCCGGCACCGGCCGGCCCACCGGAGCCGTGCCGTTCGACGTCGCGGCGACCGTCTCGGCCTCCGGATCCGGCGCGGTGATCACGGGTACGTGGTCTTATACGTCGCAGCTCACCGCCTACAGCGCCGGCGGCGCCTGGCTGGTGCAGTGGCAGTCGGCCATCATGGCGCCCAATCTGACCTCGTCGACGCATCTGGTGGCGCTGCCCGACCCGGCCACCGGGAACCAGGTCACCGACTCCGGCTCCACCCCGCTGAGCTCCTACTCCGACCCGGGCCTCAAGACCATCGCGACGAAGCTGGCCGCGATGCCCGCCACGGGCACCGGGTCGCCGGGACTCGAGGTCGGAATCGTCGGTGCGGGCGGCGGGCCGGGCAGCGCGACCGACACCGCAGTCGTCACCAAGCCCGCCCCCGGCACGCTCGCGACCACGATCACGGCGAGCGCCGAGAACGCGGCCGAGTCGGCGGTGCAGCAGAACCAGGGCAGCTCGATGGTGGTCATCCAGCCGTCGACCGGGAAGATCCTGGCCGTCGCGAACAACGACCAGGCCAACGACGACGCGCTGACCGCCCGGATCGCGCCGGGCTCGACCATGAAGGTGGTCACCTCGACCGCGCTGCTGAACGGCGGCCTCACCCCGGACAGCCCGGTCGAGTGCCCGGCGCAGTTCACCGTCACCGGGGTGACCTTCCAGAACTCGCAGGGCGAGTCGCGGCCGGCCGGCACCCAGTTCATCGACGACTTCGCAGCCTCCTGCAACAACGCGTTCACCGAGCAGTACCAGCAGCTGTCCGGCGGGGCGCTGGAGAAGACCGCGCAGACCTACTTCGGCCTGAACGAGCCGTGGGACATCGGGCTCGGCCAGCCGACGCCGTACTTCACCATGCCGTCCGACGCGGAGGACTCGGAGCTGGCCTCCGAGGCCTTCGGCCAGGGCACGCTCGGCGCCAGCCCGCTGGCCATGGCCTCGGTCGCGGCGACCGTCGACGCCGGCGTGTTCCACCAGCCGATCCTGCTGCCCGGAACGACTCAGGTCTCGGCGACGCCGCTGCCCCAGTCGACGGATCAGGGGCTGCAGCAGATGATGCGCGCGGTCGTCACCTATTCGGACGGCACCGCGGCCGGCGACGGCTTCGGCTCGGACGTGTACGCGAAGACCGGCACCGCGGACCACGGCGCGCCGGGATCGTCGCCGAACTCGTGGATGATCGCGTACGACCCGGGCGAGGACATCGCGATCGGCTGCGTGGTCCTCAACGGGAACTACGGCTCCCAGTCGGCCGGGCCGGAAGCCGCGTCGGTGCTCAACGCGTTGGGCTGAACGGGGACGCCGGACGGGTGACCGGAGCGAGCCCGCGGACTCCGCGGATTGCCCGCCGATCAACCCGGTGCCAGGCTTGCCGACCATGACCAGAAGCGTGCGGACCGCGGTCCTGCAGATAGAAGTCGACATCGCCGGGCCGCAGGACGGTGCGCCGGTCCTGGTCCTGCACGGCTGGCCCGATGCTCCGCGCGGCTGGCAGCCGGTGCGCGAACGGCTGCATGAGGCCGGATGGCGGACCGTCGCCCCATCCCTGCGCGGCTCGGGAGCGACGCGTTTCCTCGACGCCGACACCCCGCGCGACGCCCAGGCCTCGGCGCTCGCGCAGGACGCCGTCGATCTGCTGGACGCGCTGGGGATCGAGTCCTGCCCTGTCGTCGGCCACGACTGGGGCGCCCGCACGGCGTACACGCTCGCCGCGCTGTTCCCGCACCGGGTCACCGCGATCGCCGCCCTGGCACTCGCCTTCCAGCCGCGCGGCGCCTTCGCGGTGCCCGGATTCAGCCAGGCCCGCAGGTTCTGGTACCAGTGGCTGATGTGCTTCGATCAGGGGGCTGACGCGGTGGCCCGGGACCCGGTCGGCTTCGCGCGGGCGCAGTGGGAGACCTGGAGCCCGCCGGGCTGGTACGACGAGGCCGAGTTCGCCGCGACGGCGCGCAGCTTCGGCAACCCGGACTGGGTGCCGGTCACGCTGAACAACTACCGGGCCCGCTTCCTGGCCGGCGAGGCCCGCGACCCGCGCTACGACGCGCTGGCCGGACGGCTCGCGCAGATCGACCGGATCGGCGTCCCCGCGCTCATGCTGCAGGGCGCGGAAGACTACTGCGACGAGCCGGCCTCGTCGGAGGGGTTCGAGGACTGCTTCACCGGCGGATACCGGCGCGAGGTGATCGACGCGGTCGGCCACTTCCCGCACCGAGAGGCGCCCGGGCAGGTGGCCGACGCAGTGATCGAACACCTGCGCGCGCACTGTTGAGGCTGCGACCGGCGTGCGCTACGCACTATTGCCGCATCCGCCCGTGCAGTGTCTTGGCCAGCAGGATGAACAGCTGGACGTTCGGGATCTCGGAAGCCGGCTTGCGGGACAGCGGGCGGAACCGGCCGGCCTGCTTGATCCGCACGACGCCCTGCGCGACTTCGACCTCTTTGATGGCGCTCCACGGGATGAGCTCCGCGGTGGTCCGCACACCGGCCAGGCCGATCCCGATGTCGCCGAAGGTCAGCGAGTCGCCGCGCTCCAGCGCGGCGATCGCGTCGGGCAGCCGCTGCCGGGAGACCGCGGTGGCGACCGCCGAGGCGAGCCCGAACAGATCCTCCTCGTCCTCCACCGGCTTGGCCCGGTTCCGGGCGGGGCGCAGCGCGTGGTCGTGGAAGGCGCCGCTGAGCCGCAGCCGGTTGCCGTTGCCGAGGATCACCGAGAAGCCGAACGTGGTCAGCGTGTACTGGCCGTTGGAGTAGTGCCGCGTGCTGCCGAGGTAGACCGTGGCGACCCGGCCCCAGGGGTAGGCGTGCAGCACGCCGTCCTTGCCCTGGAAGACGATCCCCCGGTCGAAGTCGAAGACGTGGTAGACGAACTCGGGCGGCTTGAAGACGTGCTTGCGGTACTTCGTCAGGACACGCTGATACTCGCCGAGCTCCTCGCGCTCGGCGAGCTGCCCGACGGCGGGCGGGGGCGGGCCGGGGGCCAGCGGTTCGGTGGACATCGGACTGCTGCCTCCCACGGGGCGCAGCGGCGCGCTCGATTCGCCGCGGCCCGGCTTTTTCCTAATGCTCACACTACTGCTCACACGACTGCCGTCCAGGTCGCCTGCCCACCACCAGTAGCACAAGCCTCTGAGAGTCGCGCGGTTACCGTTCCGGCGGCGGGGCGGCGACCGACCCGCGGGCCGCCAGGCGCGGGGTGAACAGGCGCTCGCCGTGCCGGTGGCCGGGCTCGCGCTCGGCCAACAGCAGGGACGCGGCGGCCCGGCCGAGCTCGTAGGCCGGCTGGCTGACCGTGGTCAGCGGCGGCGAGGTCTGCGCGGCGAACGACACGTCGTCGTAGCCGACGATGGACATCCGCTCCGGCACGGCGACGCCCCGGCGGCCGAGCCCCCGCATCACGCCGATCGCGGTGATGTCGTTGAAGCACAGCACGCCGGTCGGCCGGGGGCGCAGCGCGAGCAGCTCGTCCACGACCTCCTCCGCGTTCTCGATCAGGCCCCTGCTCCCGTGTCGCTGAAGCCTGATCTCGGCCAGCGCGGAGGCCGGGTCGAGGCCGGCCGCGCCCACCGCCCGGCGAGCGCCCTCGGCCCGCGCGGCGGTGGAGTGCACGTCGATCGCCTCGCGCACGAAGGCCAGCCGGCGGTGCCCGGCGTCGAGCAGCTGGCCCGCCGCCAGCGCGCCGCCGTGCTCGTGGTCCACCGCGGCCGCGCACAGCGGCAGGCCGCCGGCCGGATGGTCGACCAGCACCACCGGGGTGCCCCGCCGGGTGGTCTCGACCAGCGGCTCGAGCGGTCCGGCGGCGGGGCTGAGCACCACGCCGAGCGCGCCGAGCTCCTCCAGCGTGCGCAGCTGCCGCGCCTGCCGCTCCGGGTCCATGTCGGTGCTGCACAGCACCAGCACGCAGTCGTCCTCGGCGAGCCGGTCCTCCATGCCGCGGGCCAGCTCGGCGAAATAAGGGTTCGAAACGTCGAGCACGATCCCGCCGACCACGGTGCTCGGCGAGCCGCGCAGCTGCCGGGCGGCCCGGTTGCGCACGAAGCCGACGCCGACCATCGCCTCCTCGACCCGCCGGCGCGTCTCCTCGGCCACCACCTGGGGGTTGTTCAGCACGTTGCTGACCGTGGAGAGGGAGACCCCGGCGGCCAGCGCGACCTCGCGCAGCCCGCCGCGACGGCCGCCACCCGGTTGCGCCACCGCCGTCCCCGGCTCCCGTCCCGTTGCCCTCGTCCGTGCTCCGCAGGCCGTGCTCGGCCGACCGTGCCGGACAGCATAGACCCGCCCGGCCCGCCGCGGTGATCTCAGTCCTCGTGTGCGGCTTTCAGCGGCTTGCAGTGAAGCCGCGCGCCGCGACCAGCGGCGGCGCGCGCTGTCGCGGCCGCGCTGCCGGTCCGACGTTGTCGAAGCACTGATTCGACCCTACGTTCGGAATCCATTTCACCCACGAGGTAATACACACCGCGCGAATCGCCCTCCCGGATATTTGCCTCGGTTCGACGGCGGAGCATGCCATGCCTGATTCCCACACGCCCTCTCCCGACCCCCAGCGGCACGACGCGCCCGGCGGCAAGTCGAGCCGCCGCCAGTTCCTCGGCCGGACCGCGGCCGGGGCGTTCGTCCTCGGCACCGGCCCGAGCCTCGGCGCGCTCCTGCCGGCCAAGCCCGCCGAGGCCGCCGTCTCGCCGGAGGCCACCGCCTTCGGCTTCACCAGCTCGGGCGGCGTCTACACGGTGAGCACCGGCGCCGGGCTGACCTTCTCGATCAGCCAGACCAACGGCGACATGACCTCGTTCAAGTACAACGGCACGGAGCTGACCGCGGCGAGCCGCCCGTCCAACGTCGAATCAGGGCTCGGATCCGGCGCGTCGGTCAGCGCGTCCCAGAGCGGGAACTACATCGTGGTCACCGAGTCGGCCACCGATTTCTACGGCAGCGGCACGATCCACCACTACTTCGTGGTGCAGAACGGCGTGAACAACGTCTACATGGCGACGTACGTGAACTCGGCCGCGGCCGGCGAGCTGCGCTGGATCCAGTCGCTGAACCGCAGCATCCTGAGCGACATCTACGTGCCCTCCGACATCGACGGCGGCACCGCGATCGAGTCCACCGACATCTACACCGTCAGCGGCCAGACCCGGTCGAAGTACTACTCGAACCGGCAGGCGATGAGCCTGACCGTACGCGGGGTCACCGGCAGCGGCATCGGCGTGTTCATGGACTTCGGCACCCGGGAGAGCAGCGCCGGCGGCCCGTTCTTCCGCGACATCGAGCAGCAGGGCACGAACGACTCGATCCAGGTCTACAACTACCTGTGGTCGGCGCACAACCAGACCGAGTCGCAGCGACTCAACGTGCTGTACGGCCCTTACGCGCTCATGGTGACCAGCGGATCGGTGCCGTCCGCGCCGGATCTCAGCTTCATGTACAACTTCGGCTTCCAGGGCTCGACCGGATCGTCGCAGCGCGGATTCGTCTCCGGAACGGCCAGCGGCGTCACATCGGGCGAGCCGGTCACGGTCGGCTGGGCCAACTCCACCGCGCAGTACTGGACCACCCCGGCGGCCAACGGCTCGTTCACCAGCCCCGCGATGAAGGCGGGCACGTACACGATGACGCTCTACCAGAACGAGCTCGCGGTGGCCACGAGCAGCGTCACCGTGACCGCGGGCTCGACGACCAGCGGCCACAACATCGCCTCGAGCTGGCTCACCCCCGCCTCGCCGGTCTTCCGGATCGGCGGCTGGGACGGCGCGCCCACCGGTTTCCTCAACTCCTCGAACCTGACGTGGATGCACCCCTCAGACACCCGCAACGCGAGCTGGGGCCCGGTGACCTACACCGTCGGCAGCAGCTCGGCCTCGGCCTTCCCGTCCTACCAGTGGAAGGGCATCAACAACCCGACCACGATCAAGTTCACCCTGACCAGCAGCCAGATCCAGGCCCGCACGGTGCGCATCGGCATCACCGCGGCCTACGCCGGCGGCCGGCCGCAGATCACCGTCAACAGCTGGACGTCGTCCGCGCCGTCGCCGACCACCCAGCCCGACTCGCGCAGCCTGACCATCGGCACCTACCGGGGCGACAACACGCTGCTGACGTACTCCGTGCCGTCCAGCGCGTTCGTCGTCGGCACCAACACCATGACGCTCACCGTGATCAGCGGATCGGGCAGCCTCGGCGGCTACCTCGAGCCGGGGTGCAGCTACGACTGCGTCGAAATGTACTGACGCTCGCCGGGCAGGTGACGGGCCAGTGTGACCTGTCACACTGTGACAGGTCACACTCCGCATGAAAAATGTGGGCATACGCGATTAGCATGGATGCATGGCACGCATCGCGTGGTGGGCTTTACTCTCGTCCGCGTGTGCGCCGGCCCTGCTGATCGGCGGCTGGGCCGGGTCGGCGGCGCTCCAGCCAGGCGGCTACGACCCGACGACCCAGACCATCAGCGCGCTGGCGGCGTACGGCGCGGCCGACCGGTGGATCATGACCTCGGCGCTGATCGGCGTGGGCGTGTGCCACCTGGTCACCTCGCTCGGCCTGCGCGTCGTGGCGTCCGGCGGGCGGATAGGCCTGGCCTTCGGCGGTGTCGCGACGGTGCTGGTCGGGCTGTTCCCCGAGCCGGACGACGGCACCTCGGTCGGCCATCTGACGTTCACCGGCGTCGGCTTCACCGCATTGGCGGTATGGCCGTGCCTGGCCGCGCGGCACGGCCGGATCGTGCCGCGGATACTCACCCCGCCGCTCTCGCTCGCCGCCACCGCGGCGATGCTGGCCGGCGGCATCTGGTTCCTGCTGGAACTGCACGGACACGGCGCCGCCGGAGCGGCCGAGCGGGCGCTGACCGGGGCGCAGTCGTTCTGGCCGCTGGTCGTCGCGCTGTTCCTCTGGCTGCGGCCCTGGCCGCGGGTCGCGCACGCGCCGGTCTCGGGCGGGCCCGCGGGAGCGACCGCGGCGGACTCACATCCCGTCACACGCCTGGCCGACCCGTACCCGTCGAACTGCATGCCGGCCGAAGCCGAGGCGCAGGACTGAGAACGCCAAGCGCGACACCGAAGCAGACGGCTGTCACCGAGCCGCGCCGGCCGCGCCCGCCTCTCCGCTGCTGCCGAAGCGCAACCCGTCCATCAGCAGGTCGAGCAGGCGGCCGGCCAGCTCCCGCTGCTCCGGCTGACCCGCGGTCAGGGCGAATCCGCCGAGGCTGGCCAGCACGTCGCCGGGCGCCGCGTCGGCCCTGACCGTGCCCGCCCGCGCGCCTGCGTCCAGCAGGGCGCCTATCGCGGCGAACAGCCGGTCGCGGCTGTGCGCGAAGGGATTGCCGCCCGCCGCTATCAGCGCCCGCAGCGCGTCGGCCATGTCGCGCTTCGTCGACATGTAGAGCAGGAAGCGGTCCATCCACGCGCGCAGCGCCTGGTCCGGCGGCAGGGCGGCCAGCAGGTCCGCCGCGGCGTCGCAGAGCCGTTCGAGCTCGTTCCGGTACGCCGCCTCGACCAGGGCCTCCCGGGTCGGGAAGTGCCGGTAGAGCGTGCCGATCCCGACGCCCGCGTCCTTCGCGATCGCGTCGAGCGTGGCCTCGGCCCCGTCCCGGGAGAAGGCGCGCACGGCCGCTTCGAGCAGCCGGACCCGGTTGCGCTGCGCGTCCGCACGCAGCGGACGGGTCTCACCGGTCGCCAAGTCCTCGCTCCCTTCTCGAGCGCCGTCCAGCCTTCACTCGAGCGGATTCACTCGAACGGCTCCGTCCAGCCTTACACAGTACGCGAGACCGCGGCGTTCACCTGCTGCCCACCCCGGTATCAACCGCGCCGCCCACGCCTCCATGCCCGCACTGTTCGGTCCGGTTTGCTAAACGGAGGGTACTCCGATTAACGTGGCCGCAGAAGATATCGGAGGATCCTCCGTTTCAGTCTCTCACGATGAGTCAACGCCCACCGACCAGCACTGACCAGCACTGACCAGCACTGACCAGCATTGGCAAGCTTTGACCAGCAAGGAGTGACCGTGGCCCCGACCACACCTCTGACCACCCCGTTCACCGCCGAGTCCACCGCCGCCGAGGTGCTTGCGGGCGTCGACCTGACCGGCCGGCGCGCCATCGTGACCGGCGGGGCGTCCGGCATCGGCATCGAGACCGCCCGCGCCCTGGCGGACGCCGGAGCGGAGGTCACCCTCGCGGTGCGCGACACCGCCGCGGGCGAGCGCACCGCCAAGGACCTCACCGAGGGCGCCGCGCCCGGCGCCGGCCGAGTGCACGTCGCCCGCCTGGACCTGGCCGACCTCGCCTCGGTCGCCGAGTTCGCCGACGCCTGGCAGGGCCCGCTGCACATCCTCGTCGACAACGCCGGGGTGATGGCGTGCCCTGAGGCGCACACGCCGCAGGGCTGGGAGCTGCAGTTCGCCACCAACCACCTCGGCCACTTCGCGCTGGCCAACCGCCTGCACCCGGCCCTGGCCGCGGCCGGCGCGGCCCGGGTCGCCTCGGTCAGCTCCAGCGCGCACCTGCGCTCCCCGGTCGTGTTCGAGGACATCCACTTCCGCGAGCGCGCCTACGAGCCCTGGGCCGCCTACGGCCAGTCGAAGACGGCGAACGTGCTCTTCGCGGTCGAGGCCGGCCGGCGCTGGGCGGCCGACGGCATCGAGGTCAATGCCCTGATGCCGGGCGGCATCCGGACGAACCTCCAGCGGCACGTCAGCGACGAGGAGCTGAACCGCCTGCGGGCGGCGGCGACCGCCCCGGGCGAGTCGGCGCCGAGCTGGAAGACCCCGGAGCAGGGTGCTGCGACCTCGGTGCTGGTCGCCGCCTCGCCGCTGGTCGCCGGGGTGACCGGACGCTACTTCGAGGACTGCAACGAGGCCGCGCTGAACCAGCCGGGCAGCCGCCACGGCGTGGCCGCCTATGCGCTCGACCCCGAGGCGGCCGAGCGGCTGTGGCAGGTCTCCGAGGAGACGATCGCAAGGCACTGAAGCGGGCCGGCCGCGCCGGATCCGGACCGCGCTGTCAGCTCCAGTGCGCGATCACGTCGCGGCCGAACCGCTCCATCTCCCGGTGCTGCGGCGAGAACTGGAGCAGCAGCAGGTCGACGCCGACCCGCCGGTACTCGCGGATCCGCTCGCTGATGGTGCGCGGCGTGCCGACCAGGCCGGTGCGCAGCCCGCGGTTCGAGACGCCGTACTCCTCCATCGAGACCTGCGACTCCAGTTGCGAGCCCTCGACGAAGTCGCGGTACGAGGCGTAGGCCTCGGGCGAGGAGCGCACGTCCAGGATCCGGGCCCGCTCGGCCTCGGCCTGCTCCTCGGTGTCCCGGCAGATGACGTACCCTGCGACGCCGAAGGAGAGCGGGGGCAGCCCGGCCGCGTCCCGGCGGGCCCGCATGTCGGCGATCTTCGCGCCGATGACCTCCGGCGCGTCGCCGTGCATGACGTAGGCGTCGCCCTGTGCGGTGATCACCTGCTTGGCGCGCGGCGACTCGCCGCCCATGTAGACCGGCGGGACCCGGCTCGGCTTGGGCTCGAGCACGGTGCCCTCGAGCCGGTAGAGCGGGCCGTCGTGGGTGACGCCGTCCTCGCGCAGCAGCCGCCCGACGAGGCCGAGCCATTCCTCGGTGCGGGCGTAGCGCGCGTCGTGCACGTCGAAGTCGACCCCGTACTGCGCGGCCTCGTCCTTCCACCAGGAGGAGACCACGTTCAGGCTGACCCGGCCCGGCGCGATGGTGTCAAGGGTCGAAATCGCCTTGGCGGCCAGCGCGGGCGCGTGGTAGTTCGGGCGCACGGCGAGCATCAGCTCGAGTCTCGAGGTGACCGCGGCGACGGCGGGGGCGAGGGTCCAGCAGTCCAGCGACGGTGCGCGGTGCCCCTTGATGTCGTTGAGGTTCAGCTCGGCGATCAGCGAGAGGTCGAAGCCCTGTTGTTCGCTGGCCACCGCCAGGTCCCGGACGTACGGCCAGGCGATGCTCATCTCCTCGTCGGCGACGTTGCGCAGCCAACCGCCGAAGATCGGCATCCAGTACCCGAAGCGCATCGGCATGTCCTCTGTCCGTTCCCAGGTCCCCAGGTCTTGCCGCCAGGCTACGGCCCGCCGGGAGCGGCAGCCAGGCTCGGGGCGGGCCCTCAGTCGCCCACTCTCACGACGATCTTGCCACGCGCGTGCCCGTCCTCCACCGCCCGCAGGGCCTCCGGCGCCTCCTCGAGCGGATATGTCGCGGTGACGAGCGGGTCGAAGACGCCCTGCGCGGTCCACCCGGCGATCCGGTCGAGCACGGCGCGCCGGCGGTCCCGCTCGACCGGGACCCCGCCGAGCCGGGCCGCGGTCAGCCGGTCCCCGGCCGTGACCAGCTTCGACCGGTTCTCCAGGAGCACCGCCACCGCCTCCAGGTGCGCGCCGCCGACCAGGTCGAAGATCGCGTCGACGGCGCCCCCGCCGATGCCGCCGGCCGCGGCGCGGATCCGGTCCGCGACGTCCGGTCCGGGCTCGACGTACACGACGCCGAGCGCTTCGACGAACTCCTTCTTCTGCGCGCCGGCGGTCCCGATCACGTTCAGGCCGGCGCGCCGGGCGATCTGCGCGGCCGCGACGCCGACACCGCCGCCGACGCCGGTGACCAGCAGCGTCGAGCCGGGCGCGAGGCCGGCCTGCGCCACGCCGTCGTGGGCGGTGGGCCCGGCGATCGTCAGCGCCGCCGCGTCGGTGAACGACACGGACGGCGGCTTGCGCGCGGCGAATTCAGCGGAGAGCACCGCGTATTCGGCATAGGCGCCGGTCACCGCCGAGCCGAAGACCGCGTCGCCGGCCGCGAAGCCCTCGGTCTGCGGCCCCAGCTGCTCGACCACGCCCGCGGCCTCGGCTCCGAACACGACCGGGAAGACGTCACCGGGCGCGCCCGGGCGGTTGAACCCGGCGCGCCGCTTCCAGTCGACCGGGTTGACGCCCGCCGCCCGCACCGCCACCAGCACCTGGCCGGGTCCCGGAATCGGGCGCGGGACCTCGTCGAAGGCCTCGACCTCGGGTCCGCCGTGCGCGGTGTAAACGTACGCCTTGGGCATCAGTGACCTCACTTCGTTCAAGTCGTCGTTCCCTGCTTCGCCGTCGCGCGCCGCCCGCTCGACCCGGCCCGGCCCGTCTCTCTCTTCCCCGCCCCGCGCCGGTCATCGCTGCCGGCTGCTCCATTCGGCGGCCGGGGTGGTCCCGGAGTCGAGCGGCGCCCGTTGACGCTTGGTCAAGTCCCCATTTCTCCCTCCCGTGTCCGGCGGCGCCCCGGGCCCGCGTTCCCTCCCCCATGCCGATCAGGAAGCAACCCGCAATGCTGAAAAGATCACTGGCCCTCTCCGCCGCGGCGGTGCTGGGCACCGGCGGCGTCGTGACCGCCGTCGCGCTGGGCGTGGCCACGACGGCCAACGCGGCATCCAGCGCGTGGCCGGCGCACGTCTTCGCGCCCTACGTGGACACCGGCCTGAGCAACACGACCCTGACCACGGTCGCCGCCGACTACGGCACCAAGTACTTCGAGCTCGCATTCGTCAACGGCGGCGGCTGCCAGTGGAGCCTGCCCAACGAGTCCGGCTGGCAGTCGCAGATCTCCGCGCTGCAGGCCGAGGGCGGCGACGTGAGCGTCTCGTTCGGCGGCTACACCGTGGACAGCGACGCGACCGACCTCGGCGCGCAGTGCTCCTCGGCCTCCGCCATGGCCGCCCAGGTCGAGAACGTCGTCACCACCCTCAACGTCACCCACCTCGACTTCGACATCGAATCCAACGAGCAGACCGACACCGGCGACCTGAACCTGACCGCGCAGGCCCTGGCCCAGGTCGACTCGTGGGGCAGCAGCACCGGCCGCAGCCTGAACATCTCGTACACCATCCCGGTGCTGCCCTCCGGCTTCACCTCGGAGGGCCTGGGCGTCATCCAGGCCGCGGCGAACAACGGCTTCCGGCCGAACGTCGTCAACATCATGTCGATGGACTACGGGACTTCGGGCACGGAGATGGGCAGCGCCGCGAACCAGGCGCTGAGCGCCGCCGCCGGCCAGGTCGCCTCCGTGTTCGGGATCTCCGCCTCCTCGGCGACGGCGATGATGGGCAACACCCCGATGATCGGCCAGAACGACTCGCCGGGCGAGATCTTCACGCTCGCCGACGCGTCCACGGTCGAGTCCTACGCGGCGCAGCAGGGCATCGCCATGCTGTCGTTCTGGTCCGAGGGCCGCGACAACGGCGGCTGCCCCGGGCAGACATCGGCCAGCTCGACCTGCAGCGGGCTGAGCCAGAACAGCGGCGCCTTCACGCAGGCCTTCCAGGCCTTCACCAGCGGCGGCAGCACGCCGCCGACGTCCCCGCCGCCGACGTCGTCGTCCCCGTCCAGCTCGCCGACCGGCGGCAGCGGCGGATCGTGCGCGGCGGCGTGGGTCAACAACAACGCGTACGTCTCCGGCAACGAGGTCTCGTACAACGGCGACAACTGGACCGCGAACCAGTGGAACTACGACGAGGTGCCCGGCGGCGCCTCGGGTGCCTGGAACAACGACGGGGCCTGCTGACCGGCTCCGCTGACCGACGGGCCGCGCGCTCGGGGCGATCCCCCGGCCGCGCGGCCTGTCATCGTCGCGGCTGCTTCGCCATGAGCAGAATCGTTGGCGCCCGCGGCCGCCGTCACGGTCCAATGGAATGGTGGCGACGGCGGCATACGACGAGATCGCGGACTGGTACGAGGAACAGTTCCTCAGCTCCCAGCGGTCGGACCCGGGAGCGCGCGATCACTACCCGCTCGGCATCGGCCGGGCGCTGCGCGATCTCCGCGGTTCGGCCGCCCGATCGCTAGATTGTCGTCCATGACCAACGCAGCGACCTTCGGCATCGTCGGCAGCGGCTGGCGGTCCGAGTTCTTCGTCCGGCTGGCCCGGCTGCTCCCGGAGCGGTTGACGCTCGTCGGCGCGGCGGTCCGGCGGTCGGAGGCGGCCGAGCAGGTGGCGCAGCGCTGGGGCGTGCCGACCTGCCTGTCCCCCGGCGAGCTGGTCCGCAAGCAGCATCCCGACTTCGTCGTCAGCAGCGTGTCGTGGGACTCGAACCCGCACGTCGTCGCGGAACTCGTGGAGAGCGGCACGAAGGTGCTCAGCGAGACCCCGCCGGCCCCAGATGCCGATGGGCTGCGGCGGCTGTGGGACCGCGTCGGGGCGCGGCAGGCGGTCCAGGTCGCCGAGCAGTACCTGCTGCTGCCGGGCCACGCGGCGCGCCGCACCCTCGTCGAGCGCGGCGTGATCGGCCAGGCCGCGAACGTCCAGATCTCCTCGACGCACATGTACCACGTGGTCTCCATGATGCGGGGCCTGCTCGGAGTCGGCCGCGGCCCGGTCTCGGCCATCGCGACCCGGACGACGGCGCCGCTGGTCAATCCGCTGACCAAGGACGGCTGGACCGACGACGACGCGCCGAAGCAGACCTCGACCACGCTCGCGGTGCTCGACTTCGGCGACGGCCGCAGCGGCGTGTACGACTTCACCGACAACCAGTGGCACAACCAGCTGCGCGCGCGCCGGATCGTGGTCCGCGGCAGCCGCGGCGAGATCGTGGACGACTCGGTGATCCGGCTGGCCGCGCCGCGCACGATCCTGCGCTCGCCGCTGGTGCGCTCGCAGCTCGGCCACGACCTGAACCTCGACGGCCACGACACCGAGCACATCGCCTTCGAGGGCGAGGTCGTCTACCGCAATCCGTTCCTGGGCCTGCGCCTGATGGATGAAGAGATCGCGATCGCGACGATCCTGACCGCGACCGGCGCGTGGGCGCGGGACGAGGGCCCGGCGCCGTATCCGCTGGCGGACGCCTGCCAGGACCACCTGGTGTCGCTGGCCGTCGAACAGGCCGCGGCGAGCGGGCAGCGGGTGGCTACGGACGTCGAGGCTTGGGCCGACTGAGCGACGCTGAATGCGCAGCGCCCAAGCGCCCGAACGACGTATAGCGCAGGCGCATCGTTACGCTTGGGCCCATGCGACGCGCGTTCGTGGAGGAGCCGAAGGAGCCGGCGGCGACCGGCGCGGCTCCCGCGCCGCGCCGCGCGCAGGTCCCCGAACGCCTGCTCGCGGTGGCGCTCAAGCTGTTCGCCGAACAGGGTTACGAGGGCACCTCGGTCCAGGAGATCGTCGCCGCCGCCGGCGTGACCAAAGGAGCGATGTACCACTACTTCGACTCCAAGGACGACCTGCTCTACGCGATCTACCACCGGCTGCTGAGCCTCCAGTCGGAGCACCTCGACGCGATCGCCGACGGGCCGGGCACCGCGCAGTCCCGGGTCCGCGCGGCGGCCGTCGACGTGGTCGAGACGACGCTGGACTCGATCGACGAGGCGATCGTCTTCTTCCGCTCGATGCACATGCTCCCCTCGGACAAGCAGTCCCTCGTGCGGGCCGAGCGGCGGCGATACCACGAGCGGTTCCGCGCCCTGGTCGAGGAGGGCCAGCGGGACGGCTCGTTCCGCGACGACGTGCCCTCGGACATCGCCGTGCACTTCTTCTTCGGCACGGTCAACCGGCTGGGCACCTGGTACCACCGGCACGGGAACCTGACGCGCAAGCAGATCGCCGAGCACTACGCGGACCTGTTCCTCGGCGGGCTGCAGAAGGCCTGAGCCGGCACGAGCGATGCTGTTACCCGGCGGTTACCCGGGGCCGGACATCCTTGGCCCGGAGGCGAGAGAGCGGGGCGGCGCCGGCGCCCGCCCGAGGAGGCTGCGCGATGAGGGTCCTGCTGGTCGAAGACCACGAGGAGCTCGCCGAGACGGTCGCCGACGTGCTGCGCGGCGAGGGGATGGCGGTCGACCTGGCGTTCGACGGCGCGGCCGCCCTGGAGCGCACCGGGGTCAACCGCTACGACGTGGTGGTGCTGGACCGCGACCTGCCCGGCCTGCACGGCGACGAGGTGTGTCGCGCCCTGGTCGCCGCGCGCAGCCCGAGCCGGGTGCTCATGCTCACCGCGGCGGGCAGTGTCGAGGACCGCGTCGACGGGCTCGAACTCGGCGCCGACGACTACCTGCCCAAGCCGTTCGCCTTCACCGAGCTGGTCGCCCGGATCCGGGCGGTCTGCCGGCGCACCGGGCCGTCCCTGCCTACCATCCTGGCCTGCGCGGACGTGCGCCTGGACCCGGCCAGGCGGACCGCGATCCGGGCCGGCCGGCGGCTGGCGCTGAGTCCCAAGGAGTTCGCACTGCTCGAGCACCTCATGGCGGCCGGCGGCCGGATCGTCTCGGCCGAGGAGCTGCTGGAGCGGGTCTGGGACGAGGCGGCGGATCCGTTCACCGCCACCGTCAAGGTCACCATCGGCCGGCTGCGGGCCAAGCTGGGCGAGCCGCCGCTGATCGAGACGGTCCGCGAGGCCGGCTACCGGATCGGCGGATGCTGATGACCGCCCTGCCCGCCCGGCTCGCCCCCGCGGCCTGGCTGCGCGTGCCCAGGACCACGGCCCGGCTCCGCCTGACGATGCTTTACGGAGCGCTTTTCCTCGCCTCCGGGGTGATCCTGCTCGCCGTCACCTACCTGCTCTTCGGGCAGGCCACCGGCGTCATCGACCTGCCGGGCGGCGGACAGGTCGTCTTCGGCGACCTGTCCGGGGCGGGCGGCCCCGGCGGGAGCCCGCGGCCGAGTCCCGGCGCCACGCCGCCGACCGGCAGGCCGTCTCCGTCCTTCTCGCCGTCCGGGTCGGGCAACCCGGCCCAGGGGATGCAGTTCGCGCAGCACCTGCAGATCCAGATCACTCAGCTGCGCGCCTTCGAGCTGCACGAGCTGGTCGTCCGGTCCTGCGTCGCGCTCGGCATCATGGCCCTGATCTCCGTCGCCCTCGGCTGGCTCGTGGCCGGCCGGGTGCTGCGGCCGGTGCGCACGATCAGCGCGGCGGCCCGCCGGATCGGCGCCGGCAACCTGCACGCGCGACTCGGCCTCGACGGCCCGCACGACGAGTTCCACGAGCTCGCCGCCACCCTCGACGACCTGCTCGAACGGCTCGAGGCCGCGTTCGAGTCCCAGCGCCGCTTCGTGGCCAACGCCTCACACGAACTGCGCACCCCGCTGACCCTGGACCGGGCCCTGCTCGAACGCGCACTGCGCAGGCACGAACCGACCGAGGAGTTCTGGCGGGCCACCTGCCGGCGGCTGCTGGTCTCCAGCCAGCAGCAGAACCGCACCATCGACGCCCTGCTCACCCTGGCGCGCAGCGAAGCAGGACTCAGCGCCCCGCAGACCTTCGAGCTGGCGCGCGTGCTCGACAGTGTTCTGCTGAGCCCCGAACTCGACCTCGGCGCCGATGCGCCGCAGGTGAACGTCACCGAGCTCGGCCGGGCGCCGATCACCGGCGACCCCCGGCTCATCGAGCGGCTGGTACGTAACCTGATCGACAATGCCCTGCGTTACAACCGGCCGTCCGGACGCGTCGACGTCACCGTCGACGACTGCTCCGGCCGCGCCGTCCTGATCGTCGCCAACACCGGCCCGACGGTTCCGCCCGGCGAGATCGACCACCTCTTCGAGCCCTTCCAACGGCTCACCCCGGCCCGCAGCGGCAACACCGGCGGCACCGGGCTCGGACTGTCCATCGTCAAGGCGATCGCCGACGCACACGACGCGACCATCACCGCGACGCCCCACCGGCACGGCGGCCTGAGAATCACGGTGGCCTTTCCCTTCATCGCAGGGCACGTTCTCGCTGGATCGTAGAACTCTTCATCGAACGGTTACAGCACCGGCACGCTTAGGCGCCTGAGGCGCGCCACACTGGAGTCCGCGGGGGCAGTAGCAGGAGCACCACCGACTCGTCGAGAGCAGCCGTCGGATGCTGGAGACCACGGGATCAGCGACACCGGAAGGGCGGGCCGCGCCGCCCCGCGCCGACGCAGGGCCCGAAGAGAGCGCCCGGCCCCGGCCGGCCTTCGTGCGCGGCATCCTTGCTGCCCTGCCGGCCTGGATCGCGGCCCGCGTGCTGGTCTGCGGCATATCATGGTGCTTGTACCCGCGGAGTCCGATGGAGGGCGTGCGCGGGTGGGACACGAGGTGGTACACCGCGATCGAGACCACTGGCGGCTACCGCCACGCGAACCTGGTCCACTTCTTCCCGCTCACGCCGCTCGCGGCGCGCTACGCCGCGCTGGCGCTGTTCCTGACGCCGACTTCGAATACTTTGATCGCGTTCTGCTGGATCGTCGCGCTGCTCTTCGGCGCGGCGGGCGGCGTGGCTCACGCAGCTGGTTCCCGGCAGCTTCGCCCTGGTCATGGGTTACACCGAGCCGCTGGCCGGGCTGCTGGCCGCAGGGCACTTCCTCGCGGTGCGCCGTCCGTCGCTGCGAATTGCGCCACCCGCAGCGCGCCGCACCGCCGCGCTCGCCGCCCTCACCGCGCCGGTCCTCGGCTTCCTGTGCGGCCTGGCCCGGCCGACCGGAGCGGCGGTCGCGATCGTGGGCCTGATCGAAGGCGCCCGCGCGGTCCGCCGCGCACCGGACCGGGCCCACGCGGCAGTCACGGTCAAAGCCCTGCTTACGACAATCGCGCCGATCGCGGGCGTCGGCAGCTGGCTGCTTTACTGCCAGATCCGGTTCCACAGCTGGAAACTGCCGCTCGACGAGCAACTCAATGCCCACAACCGCGGCGCGATCATGAATGACCCGTTGCGCACGTTCTCCACGATGATGCACGAGAGCACCCACCAGCAGCAGGTGGCGTCGGCCGCCGCGATCCTCATCCTGCTCGCCGTCGCATTCCTGCCCGTGCTGGCGCGGCGCCTGCCGGTGTCCTACATCGCATGGACGGCCCCGCTGCTGGTCCTGGCCACCGGATCGAACTCCTTCACCTCGATCGCCCGCTACGTCGGCGAGCTGTTCCCGCTCGCCATCGCCGCGGCGATCGCCGCGCGCAGGCGGTGGCAGGCCGCCACCGTCCTCGCGGTGTGCGTCGTGCTGCTCGCGGTGACGACCTATCAGGCTTTCAGCGGCCAGACCGTCGCCTGATCGCACCCGGAAAGCCCGCGCCGGACCGTCCGCGTCGCCGGGTGCGCCGCTCACCGTCACGGATGCAACACGATCCCTGGCCATACCGTCTGGTCGGTATTACGCTCACGCCGCCGTACGACGACGTTCGGCAAGTCCTTCATCCCGGGAGGAATTCCGTGACCACGCCAGCCCTGGAAGGAACCGCACCGCCGGTGCCCCGATCGGCGGGATCCCTCTGGAACCGGCAGCTGACGAGCTATCCGGACCGCGTCGCGCGCTACACGTACCTGGCCATCGTGGTCCTCGCCACGATCGTGCTCTACTACGAGCTCTACATCCAGTACGCGGTCTCGACCCCGATCATCACGCACTACGGCATGACGTTCACCTACTTCGTGTACGTGTCCGTAGTCGCGAACGCGGTGGGCGCGTTCGCCTCCCTGCTGGCCGGGCTGGCCGACCGCTGGGGGCGGGCGAACATCACCGTGTACGGGCTGCTCGTCACGGGGCTGCTGGTCACCTTCGCGGTGCCGAACGCGCCGACCAAGGCCTGGTTCCTGGTCCTGATCATGCTGGTCGGCCTGGTCGAGGGAATGATCCTGGTGACCACCCCGGCGCTGGTGCGGGACTTCTCCCCGCAGCTCGGCCGGGCCTCGGCGATGGGCTACTGGACGATGGGCCCGGTGGTCGGCAGCCTGGTGGTCACCGCGGTCACCAGCCACACCTTCACCGGCTCGACCACCTGGGAAGACGAGATGCGGTACGCGGGCCTGGCCGGCCTGCTGGTCTTCCTGATCGCGCTGTTCGGGCTGCGCGAGCTCTCCCCGCAGCTGCGCGACCAGATCATGGTCACCCTGCGCGACCGCGCCATCGTCGAGGCCCGGGCCAAGGGGCTGGACGTCGAGGCGGCGCTGCGCGGCCAGTGGCGGCAGATGGTGCGCGGCGACATCATCGCGTCGGCGCTCGCCATCAGCCTGTTCCTGCTGCTCTACTTCGCCGCCGTCGCCTCGTTCACGGTCTATTACGTCACCGTGTTCAACTATCCCGTGCAACGCGTGGCCGGACTGCTCAACTGGTACTGGGGGGCGAACGCGATCAGCCTGGTCGTGGTCGGCTACCTCTCCGACAAGGTCGGCGTGCGCAAGCCGTTCATGATCATCGGTGCGCTCCTCTCGATCGCCGTGCTCGTGATGTTCGCCCTCGACGCGACGCGACCCCAGACGAGCTACTACACCTTCGCCCTTCTGGTCGCCGGCATCGGCATATTCGGCGGAATGACGTACGCGCCGTGGATGGCGGGCTTCACCGAAACGGTGGAACGGCACAACCCGGCAGCGACGGCGACCGGCCTGGCCGTGTTCGGCTGGATCATCCGGGCGATCGTGGCGCTGTCCTCGGCGGTCCTGCCGCTCGTCGTGTCGAGCGCGACCCCGCTGGTCGACCACGGCCCCGAGGTCGCCCAGGCCAGCGTGCAGGCCGCTCCGGCGCTGGCCATCATCGACGCGCACCCGGCGCTGTTCGCCCAGCTGGACAGGTACCCGGCGAACGCGGTTCCCCCGGCGCTCCAGGCGCAGGCCGTGCAACAGGTCGGCATAGCCGGGCTGGAGACGGTGCAGAAGGACCAGGCGCAGCTGGCCATCCTCGACCAGTATGGCGCCGCGGTGCAGAAGGCCTCTGCGTCGAACCCCAAGGACTGGCAGGACTGGTGGTGGGTGTGCGTCGGCGGCGAGGCGGTGTTCATACCGTTCGTCTTCCTGATGGCCGGCCGGTGGAGCCCGCGCAAGGCGCGCGAGGACGTCGCCGAGCACGAACGCGCCATCGACGAGCAGCTGCGCGCGCTCAACGAGCCGCCCGCCCCCGCCTCGGCGGGAGTCGACTGAACGAGCAGGCGTAGGCCGAGGTCGAGGCTGTCATCGAGGCCGACGTCGAGATCGAGGCCGATGGCTGCCTCCGGCGAAACCCGCCGGAGGCAGCCCGCTGACATCAGTGCCGTCGCGGTCAGCGCGGCGGCATGGGCCGGCGCGGCGCCCTCGGGGGCACGGGCGGCACCGGGGGCTGCGGCGGCATGGGCGGCCACCCGGCCCTCGGCGGGACGGGAGGCATGGGCGGCACCGGGTACGCACGCCGGACCGACCGGCCGGGGAACGGGAACCGCGGCGGACTGAAGCCAGGGCGCTGACCCGGCTCGACGAAGATGCCGAAGCCTTCGTCGTCGGCGCCGGCGTCGTAGCCCTCCGCTTCCGCGTCCTCGTCTTCGTACTCGTCGTCCCAGGCAGGGCCCCAGCCTTGCCGCTCTGCCGGACCGTCCACGGCGTCCCATGCCATCTCGGCCCGCTCCTCCGCAGCGACGGCCAGCTCTTCGGCGTGGTCGGCCTGCTCCCTCGCCCGGTCCGAAGCCTCCTGTGCCTGTTCGGCCCGAATCTGTACCCGTTCCTGCTCCGCCTCGTCAGCCCACTGCATGGCCTGCTCGGCGGCCTCCTGCGCGAGACCGGCCCGCTCCTCCACCGCCATCGCGGCGTCCTCTGCGCGGTCGGCGCGCTCCCGCGCCCGGTCCGCCGCCTCCTGCGCCCGATACGCAGCGAGGTACATCGCGATCCGCGCCTCCGGCACGCCCGCCGCACGGGCCTCCTGCGCGTACTGCTGATCGGGCGTCAGCCCCTGCGCCGGCTCTGCGCTCTCCGGCTCGACGCCGCCGGGCTCGGGACCGCCGTCCTCGAGTGAGTGCCGGGCGACGTTGTAGGGCTCGCCGGTCTCGGCCATGTGCCGGCGGATCGCGGTCTTGCGGGCCTTGTCCTGTGTCATGATCGACGCTCTCCGGCGGGTCGGCCCGCGTCTGCCCGCCAGTCGAGAAGGTGTGAATTCCGGACCAGCCTGGAAGAAGCACCCGAGTCGTCGACCCTTGTCCTCTGTGCCTCCGCGGCGCGGGCCGCTCGGAGACTCGGAAGCGGGCAGGTGGTGCGCTGCCTCTTCCGGCACCATAGCACCGCGCCGCGTTGTGTGGTTCCGTTCGCGTCGCGCGAGGATCGCGGCCTAGACTTCCGGATCGGTGAAGTCGGCCGCCGCCCCGGCCTGCCGGGCCTGTTCCTGCGCCAGCCGCGCGAGGACTGCACGCTCCTCATCGCTGCCCGGTCCGAACTGCCGACGGGTTTCCATGATCTCGTCGTAGCCGGTGCCTTCGCCTTCGCGGAACTCGAACACCGGGCGCGCTCGATCTGCGCTTCTTCCGCAGGCCCCTGGCCCTCGTCCGACGTCGTCATCGCCCGCCCCCTGCCGGTGAGCCGATCATTTCCCTAAGCCCCCACCCATCCGCCACCATAAAGAGCCCTGACATCTCTGTACCGCCCGAATGGGCAGACCTTCGGGCAGCCGGCACTTCGGTCCAGTGGAATTAGCGTCGGCGCCTTCCGATACTGTCGATGGCCGGTCCGATCCAGCGGCCGGCCGAGACGCGAGATACCGGGAGTGGCGTGGCGTGAGCGTACAGACCTCGTCGCACCGCCCGTCCGCCGTGCGCGCACTGCTGAGCCGGGCCGCCAGGGCCGTAGCCGCGGTGCGTGACCTGCGCGAGGGCGAGGAGCAGATCCACGAGGCGGTGCGCTCGGCCTTCCGCACCTACCACGCCAACGAGTCGCAGCGGCAGATCGACGCGATCCCGGTCGACCGGCTGAACGACGTCGGCGGCGCCCGGCTGCCGATCGCCAAGCTGCGCAAGGCCGGATACGCCACCGTCTCTTCGGTGCTGGAAGCAGACGCCGAGCGGCTGGAGGCGATCCCGGGGGTCAGCGCGAAGGCCGCCGCGCACATCGCCGCCGCAGCGCAGCGGATCGCCCAGAGCGCCGAGGACGGCGTGCAGATCACCGCCGACCTGGACCTGACCGACCGGGACGCGCTCGCCCTGCTCTCAGCCCTCTACAAAGCCCGCACGGCGGACCGCGCGCTGGCCAAGCTGCGCGAGCCGGCCCGCAGGCTCGGCGAGCAGCTCGGCTTCCTGATGGAGGCGGCGAGCCCGCTGCGCAGCCGGCTGCGCCGGGCACTGACCGGCGCGCGGAAGCGCGAGGAGGCCCGGTCCGCGGCCGGCGGCCTGGAGACGGTGCTCGGCGAGGCCGAGAGCAGCGGCCAACTCGACCGCATCGACACGGCCAGCCAACGGCTGCGCACCAAGGCGCCGACGGGCAGCAGGCTGCGCAAGGACTTCGAGCAGCACGCGGCCACCTACTTCAGCACCCTGAGCAACATCATGGGCGCCCGCGAGGACGTCGACGCGTCCCGCGGCTTCCTGCCCGCGGACTTGGCCGGCCGCATCGCCATGCAGCCGCTCGACCAGTCCAAGCTCAAGGTCTCGCTGCGCGGCTACCAGGAGTTCGGCGCCCGGTTCGCGCTGGCCCAGCGCCGGGTCATCCTCGGCGACGAGATGGGCTGCGGCAAGACCGTGGAGGCGATAGCCGCGATGGCGCACCTGAGCGCCCAGGACGGCGCCAAGCACTTCCTGGTCATCTGCCCGGCCAGCGTGCTGATCAACTGGATGCGCGAGGTGACCTCGCACAGCTCGCTGCGTCCTGGCCCGCACCGGATCCACGGAGCCGGCCGCGATGATGCCGCGAAGACGTGGATCTCCCGCGGCGGCGTCGGCGTCACCACCTTCGAGGCGGTGCGCGGCCTGGACGTGCCGCGCTCTGTGCGCATCAGCATGCTGGTCGTGGACGAGGCACACTACGTAAAGAACCCTGAGACGCAGCGCTCGCTCTCAGTGCGCACCTTCGCCCTGCGCGCCGAACGGGTGCTCTTCCTGACCGGCACGCCGATGGAGAACCGGGTCGACGAGTTCCGCAACCTGGTCGACTACCTCCAGCCCGACCTGGTCCCCTCGGTGGACGACGCGTACGGCGTGGCCGGGTCGAAGGCGTTCCGCAAGGCCGTGGCGCCGGCGTACCTGAGGCGCAATCAGGAGGACGTGCTGGCCGAGCTGCCGGAGATGGTGCAGGTCGACGAGTGGGAGGAGTTCGGCGACGAGGACGCGGACGCCTACCGGGACGCGGTGGCCGCCCGCAACTTCATGGCGATGCGCCGGGCCGCCTACGCCTCCGGCGATGCGGGCACCTCCGCGAAACTGCGCCGACTGCTCGAGATCGTTGAGGAGGCGCGGGAGAACGGCCGCAAGGTCGTGGTCTTCTCCAACTTCCGGGACGTGCTCGACACGGTCTGCAAGGCCCTCGACGGCACCGCGTTCGGGCCGCTGACCGGGGCCGTGCCGCCGCCGCGCCGGCAGGAGATGGTGGACTCCTTCGCCGCGGCCAAGGGGCACGCGGTGCTGGTCAGCCAGATCCAGGCCGGCGGCGTGGGCCTCAACATGCAGGCCGCCTCGGTGGTCATCCTGTGCGAGCCGCAGGTGAAGCCGACCCTCGAGACGCAGGCGGTGGCCCGGGCGCACCGGATGGGCCAGATCCACCGGGTGCAGGTGCACCGACTGCTGGTCGCGGACAGCGTGGACCAGCGGATGCTGGAGCTGCTGGAGGAGAAGTCGCAGCTGTTCAACTCCTACGCCCGGCGCAGCGAGCTCGCCGAGACGACCCCCGAGGCGCTGGACGGCACGCAGGCCGCGCTGGCCCGCCGGATCATCGAGACCGAGCGGGAGCGGCTCGGCCTCGCCACCACCGCCGCGCGGTAGCCGCAGATCGTCGCAGTCCCCCAAGTGCGGATGAAACCTCCACAATGTCGCCGCCGCGCGCACCGCGCCGAGCGGCGGCTTCGCGATCCGGCGGCCGGATCCGGGCGGCGCGCCGGTTGACGGGCCCGGCGCGGCGCGGGGATAGTGACCGGCGCAATGCCCTGATCCTGGGGTGAAAAGTCCTGATTCAGGTGGGCCCGGCGCGGCGACCGACTCCCGGAGGTAACCCGACGATGATGCGAACCCTGCGACCCCGCCCCGGCCCGCGCGGCACCGCCGCGCTCACCGCACTGTGCTCGACCGCGCTCGTCGTGGCCGCCGCGACCGGCGCGGTCGCCGCCGGCGGCCCGGCCCCCGCCGCCTCGTCCGCACCGGCCTGCGCGATCGACTACACGGTGAACGACTGGGGCACCGGCTTCCAGGCCTCGATCACCATCACCGACCAGGGTCCGGCGCTGACCGGCTGGACGCTGCAGTACTCGTACACCGGCGCCGAGAAG
Source organism: Actinocrinis sp. (assembly GCA_036501535.1). Classification (GTDB taxonomy): domain Bacteria; phylum Actinomycetota; class Actinomycetes; order Streptomycetales; family Catenulisporaceae; genus DASYAE01. The sequence goes on from DASYAE010000079.1 coordinate 40,648, forward strand.
CTGTCCAACGGCTGGAACGCGGGCTGGTCGCAGAGCGGCGGGCAGATCACCGCGGTGAACAAGAGCTACAACGGCACCATCGCCTCCGGCGGCTCGACCGCGATCGGCGCCAACTTCACCCTCAGCGGCGCCCTTGACACGCCGACCGCCTTCACCGTCAACGGCGTCGCGTGCAGCAGCAACACCGGCGGCACGCCGAGCCCGTCCGCATCGCCGTCGTCATCGCCCTCGTCCTCGCCGTCCGGATCGCCGAGCCCGACCGGCTCCGCCTTCGACCAGACCGACATCAACAACGCGGTCGCCGCGCCGCTGATCGCCTTCGCTGCGCCGACCTCGTCCGTGCCGCGCCCCGGCACCAGCCCGACGAACATCTACGAAGCCAAGGTGCTGTATTACCTGGCCCTGGTCGAGCTGCAGGACCCGGCCGCCGCCGCGAGCAACGGCACGACGGTCCAGAGCGCGCTGCTCGCCCAGGTCGCCAATCTGGTCGGCGGCGGCCACGAGCCGGACGCGGACGGCGGCCTGGAAGGCTGGTCCGCCGCCCCCGTCGCCCAAGCACTGCTGCTGCTCAAGCACGGCGCCGCATGGAACCAGCTGACCGGCAGCCAGCAGAACAACGTAACCCTGCTCGAAGCCGCCATGGGCTACGGCGGCAACTACGCCTACAACGACGCGAACAGCTTCTCCTCCGGCATCTGTGGCTTCGGCGACTTCAGCAAGACCAACAACCCGAACTACGAGGACGGATACGTCGACGTCGAAGCCGCCGCCATCCAGTACTTCGGCGCCGCCACCTGGAACTCGATGCTCGCCGCGTTCAACGACACCGCCGAGGCATCGACCCTCACCGCCGCCGGCCTGACCAACGCAGCGGGCTGCTTCACCACCGCCGGCACCGCCGCGAACGCCGCGATCCAGCCCGCCTTCGTGTGGAAGAGCCACAGCGCCGCCGACCTGATGGGCATCTGGAACCAGCTCGCCGCCGACACCTTCGACCTGACCGTGACCAGCTCGGTGACCGGCACCTCCAACGGCGCCACCGTCACCGCGCAGATCGCCGACGGCACCACCAGCCCCGAGCAGGGCCAGCTCGGCATGGGCCACGAATTCGACTCGACCGACTCCGGCGGCCTGCGCAGCTCCGCGCTCTACGTCTACGAGGGCTGGATGAACGTCACCGGCAACCGCGTCGTCATGTCCGCGATCGGCGACTTCTCCTGCTCCACGGCCACCTCCGCGGCGCAGTACGACGTCGGCACCCTCGACCTGGTCTACAAGCTCGACCACGGCTACACCAGCTACGCACAAAGCCAGGACGGCGTCCTGGTCAACGACAGCGGCTCACCGTCCGACGGCCCGGTCGCCAAGGGCTGGATCTACGACGACGACGCGTACAACGTCGACGTCGCGACGCAGGGCTGCTGACTCTCCGTTCTCTCCGTTCTCTCCGTTTCCGTCCCGCGCACCGATCGCTCCGAGGCTGGCCGCCGATCCACACGGCGGCCGGCCTCGGCATCTCTTCCCCTCTCCCCCTCCGCCCCTCCCCGGCCTTGACAACGGTCCGTTCGTGCCGAAAACTAGGACCTAGTTGAAAACGATTTTCATATCCACCGCGTCAGTCCCGCCAGCGGGTCCCTCACACGAGGGACTGCCGGCTGGACGCCGAGTATGAAAATCATTACCGTTCCCATTACGCCCTCGGCCAGTACGCCGAGCCATGCCTAGAAAGCCCGCCACCTCATGCTTATACGCCGAGTGCCGTCGAGGACCGCCTTGGCCTGCGCCGCGCTGGCCGGCGTGGCCCTGCTCGGCACCGCCTGCTCCAGTTCCTCCGGCTCCGACGGCAAGATCGCCGCGGTCGGCGCGGAGAACGAGTACGCCGACGTGATTAGCCAGATCGGCGGCCAGTACGTCTCCGTCACCGCGATCATGAGCGACCCGAACACCGACCCGCACACCTTCGAGGCCAGCCCGCGGGTCGCCAGCGAGGTCCACGACGCGAAGCTGGTGGTGCAGAACGGCCTCGGCTACGACGACTTCATGACCAGGATCGAGCAGTCCGGAGGCGGCTCGCGCGACGTCGTCGACGTGCAGAACCTGCTCAAACTGCCGGACTCCACGCCGAACCCGCACCTCTGGTACAAGCCCTCGACGATGCCGGCGGTGGCCGCTGCGATCGCCGCGGACCTCGAGTCGCTCGACCCCGCGCACAAGTCCGCATACGCCGCGAACCTCACCGCCTTCGACAGCTCGCTGACCGCCTGGAACACCGCGATCGCCACGCTGAAGTCGCAGTACGCCGGCGCCCCGGTCGCCACCACCGAGCCGGTGGCGGACTACCTGCTCGAGGCGGCCGGCCTGGACAACGTGACCCCGTTCTCGTTCCAGTCCGACGTGATGAACGGCACCGACCCCTCGCCGCAGGACGTCGCCGCCGAGCAGGCGCTGTTCACGCAGCACAAGGTTAAGGTGTTCGTATACAACCAGCAGGTCACCGACTCGCTGACGCAGTCGTTGCTCACCCTGAGCAAGCAGAACGACATTCCGGTGGTCGGTGTCTACGAGACCATGCCCGCCCCGGGCTACGACTACCAGAAGTGGATGCTCGCCGAGGTCAGCGCCCTGAGTGACGCGCTGGGCTCCGGCCGGTCCGCCCCGACCCTGTAACCGCTGGAGTAAGGCCCGAGAAGCCATGACGCCACAGTCCGCGATCGAAGCAGCCGAAATCGAATCGGCGCAGGCCGAAGCGCAGCAGCCGACTCCGTCGGCACGGCCGTCGCAACCAACACCCCCGGTGCTCGCGCTGGACGGCGTCAGCGTCCGGCTCGGCGGCCGGCAGATCCTGGACGGGGTCGGATTCTCCGTGCGGGCCGGCGAGTTCGCCGGCCTGATCGGCTCGAACGGCGCCGGCAAGACGACCATCCTGCGCACCGTGATGGGCCTGCGCCCGCCCGACCGCGGCAGCGTCCTGATCGACGGGGCGCCGCTGGCCCGGCGCGGCCGGCAGGTCGGCTACGTCCCGCAGAAGGTGCTGATCGAGCCGGACGCCCCGCTGCGCGCCCGGGACCTGGTCGCGCTCGGCCTCGACGGCGAGCGGATCGGCCCGCGGCTGCCCTCGCGCCGGCGCCGCGAGCAGGTCGAGGCGATGCTCGACGCGGTCGACGCCGGCCGGTTCGCGGACGAGCGGGTCGGCACCCTGTCCGACGGCGAGCAGCAGCGGGTGCTGATCGCGCACGCGCTGATCGGCCGGCCGCGGCTGCTGCTGATGGACGAGCCGCTGGCCAACCTGGACCTGCGCAGCGGACAGGAGATCGTCGAGCTGACCTCCCGGGTGGCCCGGGAGCAGGGGGTCGCCGTGCTGCTCTCCGCACACGACATCAATCCCCTGCTTCCGGTCATGGACAAGGTGGTCTACGTGGCCGAAGGCCGCGCGGCCAGCGGGCCCACCGACCAGGTCGTGCGCAGCGAGGTACTCAGCACCCTGTACCGGCATCCGGTCAGCGTGCTGCGGGTCGATGGAAGGGTGCTGGTGGTCGCCGGCTCGACGGTCACCACGGACGCCGGGCCGGTGGGGGCCGGCGCCTGATGGCAGGGGCGCTCTCAGTGGTCTTCGAACCGGGCTTCTTCGGCAGCGGCCCGGTGCACGCGGCGCTGCTCACCGGGGCCGTCGTCGCGGTCGTCACCGGCGCGGTCGGGGTGTTCACCGTCCTGCGCAGCCAGTCGTTCGCCGGCCACGCGCTGAGCGACCTGGGCACGCTCGGCGGGTCCGGCGCGTACCTGCTCAACGTCGCGCCGGTGTTCGGCTTCGTCGGCGCCGGGGTGGTCGTGGCCGGCGCGATGGACCTGTTCGGCGAGCAGCGCAAGCGCTCGCGCGACGTGTCCACCGGCATCGTGCTCGGCGCCGTGCTCGGCGTGTCCGCACTGCTGCTGTATCTGGACTCGACGAGCAGCACCACCACCGGCGTGACCGTGACGGTGCTGTTCGGGTCCGTATTCACACTGGCGAGCTACACGGTGCCCGCGGTCGCCGTGTGCGGGGCCGTCGGCCTGCTGCTGCTCGCGCTGCTCTACCGGCCGCTGCTGCTCAGCTCGGTCAACCCGGACCTGGCCGCGGCCCGCGGCATCCCGGTGCGGCTGCTCGGGCTGCTGTTCATGACCGCGATGGGCGTCACCGTCGCGCTCGCCTCGCTGGTCGTGGGCACCATCCTGAGCCCGGCGCTGCTGATCGGGCCGGCCGCCGCGGCGCTGCGGCTGACCCGGCGGCCGCTGGCCGCGATGGCGCTGGCCGGCGGGCTCGGGCTGGCGGCCACCTGGATCGGCATCCTGCTCGCGTACGACAGCTACTACTGGCCGCCGAGGACGGGCACCTGGCCGGTCAGCTTCTTCGTGGTCGCGCTGATCTTCCTGGCGTACCTGCTCAGCGGCCTCGGCGAGCGGCGCGGCCAGCGCGCCCGGCTGCGCGCCGGGCAGTCGGAGTGCGCCGCAGACCCCTGTTCTGTCGAGGCGGTCTGAGATGTCCGACATGTTCGCCCCCTTCATGACCGACACCTGGATCACGGCCAGCATCATCGCCGTGATCGCGGCCCTGGTCGGGTTCTTCGTCGTGCTGCGCGGCGCGGCGTTCACCGCGCACGCCGTGCCCAACGCAGCCTTCGCCGGCGCCGCCGGAGCCAGCCTGCTCGGTGTCAGCACTCTGCTCGGCTTGGGCGTCTTCTCGCTCGGCGGGGCGCTGGGCATCGGCCTGCTCTCCCGCCGCGGAAGGCACGACGCGGTCACCGCGCTCATCGTGGCCCTGATGCTCGGCCTCGGCGCGCTGTTCCTGTCCTGGAGCACCGAGTACGCCCCGGAGATCTACTCGCTGCTGTTCGGCGAGGTGCTCGGGGTCAGCGCCGGCGAGGTGGCCGTGACCGCGGTCCTGGCCGCGGTCTGCCTCGCCGTGCTCGCCGCGGTCTACCGGCCGCTGCTGCTGACCAGCACCCTGCCGGAGGTCGCCGAGGCCCGCGGCGTGCGCGCGCACCGGATCGACCTGCTGTTCCTGAGCCTGGTCGCGCTGGCCACCACGACGGCCGTGCCGGTCGTCGGCGCGCTGCTGATGTTCAGCCTCATGGTCGGCCCGCCGGCCGCCGCCCGGGCGCTGGCGAAGCACCCGGCGCCGGCGATGGCGCTCAGCGTGGTCCTCGCGCTGGCCACCGTGTGGGGCGCGATCGCGCTGTCGTTCCAGACGAACTGGTCGCCCGGCTTCTTCGTCGGCGTCGGCGCCGCCGCCTGGTACCTGATCGCCCGCCTCGCAGCGGCCGTGACGCTGCGACAGGTGGGAAGACTGGAGCGTAGGTGAACTAGAGGTGAACTCAGGTGAACATCGGTTGATATCTCGACACAATCGGCCGCCTGCACTTTCGCGCTGCCCGGCCCGCAGTTAGCGTCTGCGCCGTGACCGGCAACGATATCCTTCTGACGCTCGTAGTGATCACGGCGCTCGGATTCGACTTCACCAACGGTTTCCACGACACCGGCAACGCGATGGCCACATCGATCGCGACCGGTGCCCTCCCGCCCCGCATCGCCGTCGCCATCTCCGGCGTGTTGAACCTGGTCGGGGCCTTCCTGTCCTTCAGCGTCGCGGCGACCATCGCCAGCGGCCTGGTCGAGACGAAACTGGTGACCCCCACAGTGGTGTTCGCCGGCCTGTGCGGCGGCATCCTGTGGAACCTGTTCACCTGGTTCTTCGGCATCCCGTCGAGCTCGTCGCACGCGCTGATCGGCGGAGTCGTCGGCTCCACCATCGCCGCGGCCGGCGGCCACGGAGTGCAGTGGCACGGCCTGGTGTCCAAGGTCATCATCCCCGCAGTGATGTCTCCGGTCATCGCCGGATGCGTCGCCGCGATCGGCACCTATCTGGTCTACCGGATCACCCGAAACGTCATCGAGGGCGTGCGCAACCGCGGCTTCCGGATCGGCCAGATCGGATCGGCGTCCATGGTCTCGCTCGCGCACGGCACGAACGACGCGCAGAAGACCATGGGCATCATCACCCTCGCGCTGATCGCCAACGGCTCGCTGACCAGCGGGTCGAAGGCGCCGGCCTGGGTGATCGTCTCCTGCGCGCTGGCGATCAGCCTGGGCACGTACATCGGCGGCTGGCGGGTCATCAGGGCGCTGGGCAAGGGCCTCGTGGAGATCGAGTCGCCGCAGGGCATGGCGGCCGAGTCCTCCTCCGCCGCGGTCATCCTGCTCTCCAGCTACTTCGGGTACTCGCTGTCCACGACGCACGTGGCCACCGGCTCGATCCTCGGCACAGGCGTCGGCAAGGCCGGCGCCGAGGTGCGCTGGAACGTGGCCGGCCGGATGGCGACCGCCTGGGTGTTCACCCTGCCCATGGCGGGCATCGTCGGAGCACTGGCCTACTACGCGGCGCACGGCATCGGCGGCACCGGAGGCGTAGCGGTCATCTTCGTGGTGCTGGTGGCCGCGGCGACGGTGTTCTACCTGCGCTCCCGCCAGACCAAGGTGGACGCGAACAACGTCAACGCCGAATGGACCGGCGGTATCGGCGTCGCTCCCGAGGAGCGCGCCACCGCCGGTGCGTCGGCCTGAGAGGACTGGGGACCGTGAACACCTGGATCAACCTGTCCGCACTGTGGAAGATCATCGTGATCGGCCTCGCGGCCGGCGCGGGCCTGCCCGCAGTGTTCGCCCTCGGGCTACGCGCGCTCAACCCGAGCTCGGCCTCCGAGGCGCCCGCCGAAGCCCGCGGCAGCGCCAGCAGCGGCATCAGCCTCAGCGGCGGCACGGTCATCGCGGGGCTCTGCTTCGCCGCGGTGCTCGCCGGCGTAGGCTGGGGTATCTACAGCATCGTCCACGGAAGCTGAGCTGACATGCCCGTTCCCCCGATGCTCCAGGCAGTCATCGATTTCGTACGCAAGGGCTACCCACAGGGCGTCCCGCAGCAGGACTACATCCCCCTGCTCGCGCTCCTGCGGCGCCGGCTGACCGACGACGAGGTGGCGCACATCGCGCAGGACCTCTCCCTCGGCGGCGCCGACTCAGCCGATCCCTCCGCCGCCATCGCACAGGCGATCTGGGACGCCACGCACCAGCCGCCGTCCGAAGGCGACGTCCAACGGGTGGCCGAGCGGCTACGCGAAGCCGGCTGGGACATCGCCTCGGACTATCCCTCCTGACAGAACCATGACCGGCCCCGGGCGGCGGACAATCAGTCAGTACACTGATTGTCCGCCGCCGCCGTACTGTCCCTCGACCGGCTCAACTCTGATGCGCTCGATCTGCTCGGCCACCTGACCGGCGTTCGCCTTCAGTGCCATTGCAGCGTGTCTGTGGTTTCGGTCCGGTAGTCGTAGGCGTGGTCTACCGGATAGACGCGCCCGGTGCGCCGAGAGCACCACTCGATGCTGTAGCCAGATCTGGTGACCTTGACCGTGAAGCTGCCAGCGGTCTTGATCCGGTGGTGGTGGCGGCACAACGGGACCAGGTTCTCCTTGCAGGTCTGCCCGCCACGCTCCGGACAGTCGTGGTCGAACGGTTCGACGTGGTCCAGGTCGCACCGGCACGCCGGGCGTGTGCAGCCGGGGAATGCGCAGGTCCGGTCGCGTGCTTGCACGAAGCGGCGTACTTCGGCCGTTGGCTGGTATACCCGGGGTGCGGTCTTGATGAGGGCGCCGGTGTCGGGGTCGTAGGCGAGCCAGCGCCACAGGGAGCCTGGTGCCATGGCCAGTGCGCGGGCGGTGTCTGCGGAGATCGCGCCGTAGCGTTCGAGTTCTGCGGGTTGCGCGTTGAGCGCGAGGAGTGTTTCGAGTGAGACCGTGACCTGGACCAGGGCTGCCGGTGTGGCA
>DASYAE010000080.1:0-37090 GCA_036501535.1 Actinocrinis sp.
CCCCGGCTTGCTGCCGGGGCGCAGGACGACGAGGGCTGATCGGCTGTCAGTTCAGTACCGTGGTGTAGAACTTCAGGTCGGTCGACGTACTGGCGGTGAAGGTGCTGCCGGAGTCGGTGCTGACGGCCATGTGCCCGCCGGGATACGGGTTCGCGGTGTTCTCGGCGAATCCGTAGCAGCCGCCGGTCAGGCTCGACGAGGCGATCACCGCGTAGGTCTGCCCTCTGGTCACCTCGATGTCGGGGGCGAACACGAGGTTCTCCGGAGCCCAGCCGACGTCCGAGGTGGCGAAGGTCTGCGTGCTCAGAACCTGGCCGATCCCGCCGGACGCGGTCAGCGTGGCCAATTGCACGGTGAGCGGTGCGTCGACCGGCGTGCCGTTGGTGGTCGCGCCGCCGGTCAGGCCGGTCGGCGTGGTCTCCTGGAAGGCGGTCAGGTCCACGTCGCGCAGCGTGCCGGTGGCGCCGGCCGTGAAGGTCTGCATCACCTCGTCGGCGGAGCCGGTGATCGGGCAGGTGGTCTGGAACCCGTCGACCCCGCTGCTCTGGTCGATGTTGGGGACGGGGTTCTGTTTGCCGGGGTGGCCATCGGACAGTGCGACGGTCGCGGACGCGGAGCAGGGGATCTGGTCGATCGCGCCGGACGTGGAGAACTGCAGCGGCGTCCAGAAGAAGTTCGCCAGGCCTTCGTTCTTCTGCGCGTCCCACAGGTCGCTGCCGTAGAGGTAGACGTCGCCGCCGCCGGCCTGCGGCAGTTCGCTGACGAAGGAGGGCTGGCCGCCGCAGGACGTTGTGTTGACGATCGCCGGAGTCGTCACGGCCTCCGGCACGTTCCACTGGGACAGCGTGCCGCCGAAGTCGTCCGAGAACAGGCTGCTGCCGCTCGGGTCGGTGACGGAGACGTCGGAGAAGTAGGCCGATTCCGTGCCGTACTCCCGGAATCCGATCGTGCCGCTGGTGTACGACGAGTCGCTGAAGCTTGCGACGGTCGTCCCGTTGACCGCGACGGAGTAGGTGTCTCCGGACACGGTTGTCGAGACCTGATATGAGGTTCCGGCGGTGACGGCGAACGGCAGGGCCACCGGGTCGACGGACACGGCTTGGTCGTTGGCGAACTTCACGAAGGCGATGTAGCCGGGGGCGTTCGCCGACGTGTAAGGGTAATTCGACAGTAGGAAGCCGTATCCGTTCCCGTAGTTGTCCGCGCGCGCCAGCCAGCCGGACTGCGCGTAGGTCACCGCGACGCCGCCGTTCGTGCCGGTCTCCAGCGGCGTGGTGGAGAAGGACTCGGTGTAGTCGGTCCAGGTCGAGCCGGTCTTCGCGGTGACGGGGCCGCCGCCGTTCGCGTAGAGCTCGCCGTTCTGGACGCTCCAGGCCGAGGCGCCGGTGCTGCCGGCCGCGCCGGTCCAGGGTCCCAGCGGGCTGCTCGCGGTGAGGTACCCGGTGCCCGTGCTGGTGCAGTATCCACAGGTGGGATACGACATGGTGATGTAGTACGTGCTGCCGCGCTTGAACATCGACGGCGCTTCGGCGGGGCCGGGGAACGGGATCTGGGTGTACTGGCCGTCGCTGGTCAGGTCGTTCGCAGTCAACTGCTGGACGATCAGCCCGCTGGCATTGGCCGCGGCGCAGTCGGTGTCCACCATGTAGGCGGTGCCGTCGGTGTCCGTGTACAGGCCGAAGTCCCAGCCGCAGTTGCTGAACGCCAGGGTCGGCTCGGCCTGCTGGGTGAACGGCCCGGTCGGGGTCGGGGCCGTGTAGACCCGGAAGTCGCCGGACGCGGAGCTGTCGTTGGTCCACAGGACGTATTGCTTGGTCGCGGAGTCGTAGACGACGTGCGGCCGGAAGCAGTCGGCGCACGAATAGGCGGGGACCACGAAGCCGCGGTCGGTCCAGTGCGACAGGTCCGGGGAGGAGTAGACCTTGAACCCGCAGAAGGTCGAGTTCACCCCCCACCGGTAGCCGCAGTCGTAGCTGGTGCCGTAGAGGTAGTAGGTGCCGTTGAAGTCGGCCATCATGCCGTCGTGCGCGTCGAGCGCGTTGCCGTCGGTGTCGAAGCGCTGCTGCTGGGCGCCGCTCGCGGTGAAGTTGACCAGCGTGCTGGCCGTGGCGGCGGCGACCGGTCCACTGCCGAGGCCGAGCGCGGCGGCGAGGGCGGCGACGAAGACGATCAGCGGCGTGATGATCCGGGTTCTGCCGCGGGGGCGCGGCAGGCGCCGGATGCCGCCGGGCGCCGCGGGCGCTGTGTGCGGTTGCCTGGTCAAGGATCCCTACCTTTCGGAGGCGGGCGAATACGTGGGCTGGGATGGTTCGCGGCAGCGCAGGGGGAGGCCGCGTCGTAGCGCCGCGCAGCGCAGCGCCGGGTGATTTATCGTTTCATCGCCTGCCTTCCGGAGTGGGACCGGCGGTGGGTGCTCGGCGGCGTTCCCGGATCAGGCAGCAGGCATGGCAGGTGTGGGTGGCTGCTTCAGTTCTGCCGGACACCGGCAATGGCGCGGAGCGGTGTCCGGAAACCATTGATGAATCGATTCAGCGGCGATGCTAGTGCGGGAGGTGCGGGACGTCAACGCCGGATCTCGGGCGCGGCACAGGGCATCGGGCACGCTGAATCAGGGTTATGAGAAAAAAGGTGCCGCGCGGTGTGGGTGTGGGTGTGGGTGTGGGTGCGGCGGCGGCGGAGGCGGAGGCGCGGTCTACCGTTCCCGCTCGCCGTCGGCGAGCCCGAACCGCCGGGCCAGGCCGTCGATCATCGCGGCGAGTCCGCGCTCGAACTGCTCCTCGAGGCCCTGCTCGTCCATCGGCGTGGCATGACACACGGGGAGGGAATTTTGAGCGAGACACGGGTCTCGCCCGACGGGCCGATGATCAGCGCCGTGGGGCTGGCCAAGTCCTACGGGAGGGTCGCGGCGGTCCGCGGGATCGATCTCGAGGTGGCCCGCGGGCGCGTGCTGGCGCTGCTCGGCCCCAACGGCGCCGGGAAGACGACCACGGTGCGGATGCTCTGCACGCTGCTCAAGCCGGACGGCGGGCGGGTGCTGATCGGCGGCTTCGACGTGGTGCGCGAGCCGCGCAAGGTCCGCGGCGTCATCGGGCCGGCCGGGCAGTCCGCCTCGGTCGACGAGAAGCTGACGGGCCTGCAGAACCTTGCGATGCTCGGGCGGCTGCACCGGCTCGGCCGGCGCACCGCGGGGGCCCGCGCACGCCAGCTCGTCGAGCGCTTCGGCTTGGCCGAGGCCGCGGCCCGGCCGGTCAGGACGTACTCGGGCGGCATGCGGCGCAAGCTCGACCTCGCCGCCAGCCTGATCACCGCCGCGCCGGTGCTGTTCCTGGACGAGCCGACCGCGGGCCTGGACCCGGTCAGCCGCACCGCCCTCTGGGAGATCGTGGGCGACCTGGTCCGCGGCGGCACGACCGTGCTGCTGACCACGCAGTACCTGGAAGAAGCGGACCGCCTCGCCGACCGGGTCGCGGTGATCGACCGCGGGCGCGTGGTCGCCGACACCACGGCGCAGCAGCTCAAGAGCCGCAACGGCGGCACCGGCCTGGAGATCGCCGCCGCCACCGGGGCCGACTTCGAGCGACTCAGGGCTCTGTACCCCGACCGGGTGGCGGGCGGCGAGCCCGCGGCGCGCACCGTCGTCTTCCGGGTGCGCGACACCGGGGCCGACGGATTGCGCGATCTGCACGGCCTGCTGGCGACCGTCCTCGAGGCCGGCGTCGCGATCGAGAACTACACCATCCGCCGCCCGACCCTCGACGAGGCGTTCCTCCAGCTGGTCGGCCGCACCACCATCGACTCGGAATCAGGAGAGAGCTGATGGCCGCCTCGGACGCAGAGCTCGATCTCACCCCGGCGGCGCACTCCCGCGCGTTCTGGGCTCTGAGCGACATCTGGGAGCTGACAAAGCGGAGCCTGCTGCACATCCGCCAGGACCCCGACCAGCTCGTCTCGGTGACGGTCCAGCCGGTGATCCTGGTGGTGCTGCTGCGCTACATGTTCGGCGGCGCGATCGACACCGGCGGCGGCGAGAGCTACATCAACTTCCTCATGGCCGGGGTCTTCATCGAGACCGCCGCGCTGACGGCCACCTCCACCAGCACGGCGGTCGCGGTCGACCTGCGCAGCGGGGCGACCGACCGGTTCCGGTCGCTGCCGATGGTCACGTCGGCGGTGCCGGCCGGCCAGGTCATCGCCGACCTGGCGCGCAGCGTGGTCGGCATGGCCGTGATGGTCGGCCTCGGCCTGGCCGTGGGCTTCCGGCCGCACGCCGGGGTGTCCGGCTGGCTCGGCGCGATCGGCCTCACCCTCCTGGTCACCTTCGCGCTGTCCTGGATCGCGGCGTGCCTCGGCATGCTCGGCGGCAGCGTGGAGGCGGTGCAGCAGTTCGGGCTGGTGCTCATCATCCCGATCCTGTTCAGCAGCGCCTTCGTGCCGACCCGGACCATGCCGGGCTGGCTGCGCGTCGTCGCGGACAACCAGCCGATGACCCACGCGATCGACGCGGTGCGCGCCCTGCTGCTCGGGCAGCCGACCGGCGGGCAGGTCCAGGCGACGCTGCTGTGGTTCTGCGGCCTGACCGTCGCCGCCGTCGCAATGGCTGGATACCTCTTCCGGCTGCGGACCTCCAGGTAGGGCCCAAGGTCGGAAACGGCGCGCAGCGCGGGCGCGTGCGGCGGGTCGGCCCGGCGCGCGCGTCCGCGCTCGTCAGCCTGCCCGGAGTGAGAACCATGGCACGCGGACACGACCGGACGCTCGCGATCGCCGCGGCGGCCGCGGCCGCGTACCTCGTGCTGGCGGCGGGATGGCTCATCGTCGCGGTCTTCGTGCCGGCCGGGCGGGTCGGCACCTCGCTGGTCGCCGGCGCGCTGCGCTTCGCGGTCCCCGGCGGCGCCTTCGCGATGGCCGGGCTCCTGGTCGCGGCGAACCGGGCGGCCCGGGTCGCCGGGCGGGTGCTCTCGGCGACCGCGGTGGCCACCGTGCTGCCGCAGTTCGCCCAGGCCTGCGCGCAGATCGCCCGGCCCGGCCCGGCGGCGACGGCGCTGGCCGGGCTCGCGTTCATGGCCGGGGCGGGGCTGCGGCCCTTGGCGCTGTGGACCAGCCGCTGCGTCGAGCGCTTCTACTACGGGCACCGCGCGGAGCCTTATCGGCTGCTGCGTGGCCTCGCCGCCGCGGCCGGCCGCGCCCCGGACCCGGACCGGGTGCCCGAAGCGCTGTGCCGGAGCATCGCGGACGCGCTCAGGCTGCCCGGCGTGGCGCTGCAGGCCCGCTCCCGCACGGGCACCCGGATCCAGGCCGAGGTCGGCACGTTCGACCACGGCTCGCATGCGCTCGACCTCGTATATCAGGGCGAGATCGTGGGCCGGATGCGGGTGGGCCTGCGCGCGGCGGAGCGCGAACTGGCCCCGCAGGACCGGGAGGTGCTCGACTCGCTCGCCGACCAGGTCGCCGCCGCGATCACCGCGCTGCGGCTGTACAAGGACCTGCAGCACAGCACCGAGCGCCTCGTCGTCGCGCGCGAGGAGGAGCGGCGCAGGCTGCGCCGCGACATCCACGACGGGCTCGGGCCGGCCGCGCTGACCAACCTGGGCCTGGCCGACGCGGTCGCCGAGCTGGCCCGGCGGTTCAGCGTCGGCGGCCTGACGGTGGCCTGCGTGCTGGAGGCGTACCGGCCCGGCTCCGACCTCTCCGCCGCGGTCGAGGCGGCGGCCTACCGGATCACCGCCGAGGCGCTGAACAATGCGGCCCGCCACGCCCAGGCGCGCGGGGCCGAGGTCCGGCTCACCGCGGACGGCACCGCCCTCGTGCTGGATGTGCGCGACGACGGTGTGGGGCTGCCTGACGCGGTGCGCGGCGGGGTCGGCCTCGAGTCGGTGGCCCGGCGCGCCGCGGAGCTCGGCGGGACGTTCCAGATCATGGCCGCGGACCGGGGCACCCACCTGCGTGCCACCCTCCCGATCGCGCACACGCCGTGACGATCGCGGCGGCCGGAGGGTGACGGAAGGTCAGGAGGCGGAGCCGGACGGGTCGCTGCCCCAGTCGGGCGGGCAGCCGGGGCAGTTCACGCCGGGCGAGACGTCCGGTGTGGACACGGTCGCCGGGTCGGTCGGGTCCGAGGATCCCAAGTGCGCTGATCGCAAGGGTGTTGATTCGGCGGCCGGCCGGGACGCCCCGGCCTCCACCGCGACCAGACCCGCCGTGGCCGCAGCCACGCTGATCAAGGCCACTGCCAACCGCCCGCGCTTCATCATCGCGCCCCTCGCACGTCTGTTCCGTGACTGACGATGCCGATCGTAGCGGGCAGAACAGCATGAAAGCGGCATTTTCTTCCAGCGCGTCGCGTCGCGCACACGGTATCGCAGGGCCCGGACCAGGCCGGGTAAGGATCGTGCCGAGCACTGCGATCCCGTACGACGCAGGGCGTTCCGCTGGTCAGACGGAGCGTGTAGTGTCCCGTGCGCCGGGCGGTCCGGGGCAGGCGCCGCGGCGTCTCGCCGGGGAGAGGGTCGAACATGGCGGTACCGGATGAAACCGCCGCCGATCGGGCGCGGCGCAGGCCGTGGCGGTGGCTGATACCGCTGGTGGTGGTCGTGGCCGCGCTGGCCGTGGGCGGCGACTATCTGGCGGTGCGCCTGAGTTCCGGCGACGGTCCGCCGACCGGCGGGCTCAGCAGTCTGTGGACCGACGGCCACGCCGGTCAGGGCTGCGGGGACCTGGCGGCCGAGAACACGCCCTGGATCGCGGGCGGCCTGGCCGTGGCGTGCTCCGGAAGCGGACTCGCCGCGGTGCACCTCGGCACCGGCAGCGTCGCCTGGACGTGGAAGCCGCCGCCGGTGCCCTCCGGCATCCCGGCCGTCCTCCAGCTGAGCACCGGCGCGTCCGGCGGCGGCGTGGACGACGGCGTCGGCGTCGTCGAGTACACCTACGGCCAGGGAACCAAATACGTCGTCGGGCTGCGGCTCTCCGACGGCCACGTGCTGTGGCAGCTGCCGATGGCCCTGCAGTCGTCGGACACCTCGGCCCTCTGGGTCGGCGGGGGCCGCCTGGCCCTGACCGTCGGCCCGTCCGACAGCTCGTCCGGCGACATCGACGTCTTCGACCTGGCCACCGGGGCGCCGGCCTGGTCGGTCGCCGCGGCGAGCCTGGCGCCGAGCGGCTGCACCGCCGAGAACGCGACGATCCTCGGCCCCTCGGTCTACGCGGTCGTGTTCTGCAACGAGTCGACCGGGCCCACCGGCGACCAGCTCTACCGGCTGTCGCTGCAGACCGGCGCCGTCAGCGAAGAGGCCCCGCTCCAGGACACCTCCTGCCAGCTGGCCGACGGGGGCCCGACGATCTGGGCGGTGCCCGGCTACGTGCTCACCGCGTGCGACAGCAACGGCGGCCCCGACATGCTCATCATCCCGGCCGGCGGCGTCCGGCAGCGCTCCATGCAGTACACCGTGAAGTACGCGGACGACTCCGTGCAGACCACGATCGGCCCGCCGGACATCGTCGCATCAGGCGACAGCCTGTACGTTGACGAGGACGTCAACCTGCCGCACGACCAGGAAATCACGCAGATCGCCGCGATCGACCTCGCCACCGCCACGGTCCGCTGGGAGCAGACGGTCTCGATGCCGGACGAGTCATCTGACAGCTCCTCATATCCGGTGAACCTGCTCGGCGCCGACGCGGACGGCGTCTTCGACCTGATGGAGAACATCAACGGCGGCGAGAACACCGCACGGGTGACGCTGGCCATGCTCGCGGCGTCGAACGGGGCGCTGTCCTACGGGCCGGGCACCGTGATCGACATCGGGCACGGCTCCCAGCCGACCTTCATGCTGGCCGGCCACACGCTGCTGGCCATGCCCCAGTGCTCGGAGGCCATATGCACCGGAGCCGCGGCTTTCGGGCCGTTGACGGCGTACGGCACGGGATCGTGGCCGAGCTGAGGCCGGGGCGGCGCGCAGTGATGCAGCGACGCAGACAGCAGACAAGGGAGGCGCAGTGAGCCAGGACGACGAGCGCCCGGCCGACCGGGAGGCCGCCGAGCTGCGGACCCGGCTGGGCCAGCTCGGCAGCCGGATCGAAGGGCTCGCCAAGGAGCAGCGGCTCAGGTCGGAGGACTCCCGGCAGGCCGTGCAGCGGGCGCGCGCGCACGCGGCCGCGCGGGCCGTCGGCGTCATCCTCATCAGCGCCCTGTTCGCCTGCACCATGGGGCCGTGGCTGAACGTCCCCGAGTCCGGTGCCCCGGCCGCGGCGGTCGACGCCTGGGGGCTGACCGCGCTGCGCGTCGGGGTCGGCGGCCAGGCGGTGCTGGTCCTGTTCCTGCTGCTGCTCACCATGGCGCTGGCGACCTGGGCCGCGCTGTCCTTCACCTTCCCCAGCGGCGTGACCGCCGCGGCCGGCGGCGTCCTGCTGTTCGTCGCCGAGGTCTTCCTCCAGGTCTCGCTGGACCACCAGATCTCGCAGGGCACGCTGTCCGCACAGGGTTCCGAGGCGCACATCGGCCCCGGCTACATCCTGCTGTTCGTCGTCACCGTGCTGCTGGTGATCTGGGCCATCGCGACCGCGGCGAACGCCCGCCAGCTCGCCGAGTGACCGCGCTGAGGGGCGCCGACCCCGACATCATCGATCTGACGATGCGTTTGACCGACGATACGCCCGTCTATCCGGGCGACCCGCCGGTGCGCGTCAGCGTCGCAGCGGGCTTCGAGGACGCAGGGTTCTTCAACACCCGGCTCTCGCTCGGCTCCCACAACGGCACGCACATCGACGCCGAGGGCCACATGGTCCCGGGCGGGAGGATGCTGGACGACTACCCGCTCGACCGCTTCCACGGCCGCGGTGTCCTGCTCGACGTGCGCGCCGACAGCCCCGCGCCGGACCCGGACGCCGCGGAAGCCACGGAAGCCACGGAGATTGGTCCCGACTGCATCGTCCTGCTGCGAACCGGCCTGAGCGACGCCCGCCACAAGGCCGACTACTACGCCAGAGTCCCGGATCTGACGACGGCTCTGGTGGACCACCTCGTCGAGCGCGGCGTGAAGATGGTGGGTATCGACGCCGGGAGCATCGACAACGAGCCCTTCGCGATCCACAAGGCGCTGCTCTCCCACGACATCCTGATCGCCGAGAACCTCGTCGGCCTCGCCGCGCTCGCATCCCGCGCGGCGGCCGGGTTCGACGTGTGGGCGCTCCCGCTCAACCTCGAGGTGGAGGCCTCCCCGGCCCGGGTCGTCGCCGTGTGCCCCAAGCGGGTTTGATTGCACCCATGAACTTTTCCACCTTGAGCCACCTCGACTGCTCGCGCACCGGCGAGCGCTACGAGGCCGACGCGGTGCAGGGCGTCAGTGCGGCGGGCGCCCCGCTGCTGGCGCGCTACGACCTGGAGCGGGTCGCCGCGACCGTCGCCCCGGCCGACATCGCCGGGCGGCCGCCGGACCTGTGGCGGTATCACGAACTGCTGCCCGTACGGGATCCGGCGAACATCGTGACCCTCGGCGAGGGCATGACGCCGCTGCTGCCGCTGGCCTCCTACGGCGCGGCCATCGGCCTGCCGCGGCTGGCGATGAAGGACGAGGGCGTCATCCCCACCGGCACGTTCAAGGCCCGCGGCGCCGCGGTCGGCGTGTCGCGGGCGGCGGAGCTCGGGGTCGAGGGCGTGGCCATGCCGACGAACGGCAACGCCGGCGCAGCCTGGGCGCTCTACGCGGCGCGGGCCGGTCTGAGAAGCCTGATCGCGATGCCGGTCGACGCGCCGTCCATCACCCGAGCGGAGTGCGCGATCGCGGGCGCGGAGCTCTATCTGGTCGATGGGCTGATCGGCGACGCGGGCCGGCTGATCAACGCGGCGGTGCGCTCCCGGCCGGGCTATCAGGAGGTTTCCACCCTCCGGGAGCCGTACCGGCTGGAGGGCAAGAAGACCATGGGCTACGAGCTCGCCGAGCAGCTGGGCTGGCGGATGCCCGACGCGATCCTGTATCCGGCCGGCGGCGGCGTCGGGCTGATCGGCATCCACAAGGCCGTGCTGGAGATGCGCGAGCTCGGCTGGATCTCCGCCGCCGACGCCCCGCCCCGGCTGATCGCGGTGCAGGCCGAGGGCTGCGCGCCGATCGTGCGGGCCTTCGAGGCCGGGGCGCAGGCCGGCGTGCCGGTCGAGAACCCGCACACCGTCGCGTTCGGGATCACCGTGCCGAAGGCGCTCGGCGACTTCCTGATGCTCGAAGCGGTGCGGGCGACCGGCGGCACCGCGGTCGCGGTCTCGGACGAGGCGCTGCTGGCCGAGCAGCGCAAGCTCGCCTGCGCGGAAGGCCTGTTCGTCTGCCCGGAGGGGGCGGCCTGCCTCGCCGCCGCCGCGCTGCTGCGCGAATCAGGCTTCTTCGGGGCGCGCGACGAGGTCGTGGTCCTGAACACCGGCACCGGCCTGAAGTACCCCGAGACCGTCGGCGTCGAGGTTCCCGTCCTGGCCGCCGACGCGCAGATCCCCGCCGGGCCGGTGCGCTGATCCGCCTAGCCGGCGCCGGGCTGGATCCGCAATCGAGTGAGAGTCGAGCCGCGGCCGGGAGAATTGCCCTGGGTATCGGCATATCGGGTCCGACGCCCGATGCACGCGATGCGCGAAACGGACGGGAGACGGTCACGGTGTCTACGCCGGAGGTGAAGCGGTGACGCAGGTAACACAGGCGGCGCAACCCGCCACGCAGAAACGCCGTGCCGATGACGGTCTCGTGCTCGCGCTGGTGTGCCTGGCGCAGTTCATGGTCGTGCTCGACGTGTCGATCGTGAACGTGGCGCTGCCCTCCATGGGCCACGATCTGCGCTACAGCGCCTCCGGGCTGCAGTGGGTCGTCAACGCCTACGTACTCACCTTCGCCGGGTTCCTGCTGTTCGGGGGGCGCGCCGCCGACCTGTTCGGGCGGCGCACCATCTACATATTCGGACTCTCCCTGTTCACCCTGGCCAGCCTCGCCGGCGGGCTGGCGCAGGACGCCGCGTGGCTGACCACGGCCCGCGCCCTGCAGGGCCTCGGCGGCGCGTTCCTGTCCCCGGCGACCCTGACGATCATCGTCACCACGTTCACCGACCCCAAGAAGCGCGCCAAGGCCATCGGGCTCTGGAGCGCGGTCGGCGGGGTCGGCGGCGCCGCCGGCGCGGTGCTGGGCGGCGTGCTCACCGCGGAGCTGTCTTGGCGCTGGGTCCTGTTCGTCAACATCCCGGTCGGCATCATCGGCGTCGCGGGCGCAGCCCTCCACATGACCAACCAGGGCCGCCGGGCCGGCGCGGGCGGGAAGCAGCGCCTGGACATCGCCGGCGTCGTCACGATCACCGGCGGGCTCAGCGCACTGGTCTACGGCATCATCGAGACCAGCACGCACCCGTGGCTGTCGGCCGACACCCTCTCGATGCTCGCCGTCGCCGCGCTCCTGCTGGTGGCCTTCGCCGTGATCGAGACCCGGCTGGCCAGTGCGCCGCTGGTGCCGTTCTCGCTGTTCACCAGGGGGTCGGTGACCGGGGCGAACGTGGTGATGCTGACGGTCGGCGCGGTGTTCTTCTCGCTGTGGTACTTCCTGTCGCTCTACTTCCAGGACGTGCTCGGCTACAGCGCGCTGCGCGCCGGGCTCGCGTTCATCCCGATGGCGCTGACCATCATCGTCAGCGCGCAGCTCAGCCCGCGCCTGCTGCCGAAGACGGGCCTGCGCCCGCTGCTCGCCGTCGGCCTGCTGCTCACGGCCATCGGGTTCTACTGGCTCGCGCAGATCCCGGCGCACGCCGCGTTCGCGACCCACGTGCTGGGCCCGAGCAGCCTGATCACCTTCGCGATGGGGTTGGTCTTCCCCCCGCTCACCACGGCCGCCACCAGCGGCATCCCGTTCAACCAGGCCGGGCTCTCGTCCGGGGTGCTCAACACCTCCCGGCAGATCGGCGGGTCGGTAGGCCTGGCCGCCCTCGCCACCGCGGCGGTCGACCGCTCCCACGCGGTCCGCGGCAGCTCCGCCGACGTCCTGACCGCCGGCTTCCACCGCGCGTTCGTCGTCGCCGCGGTGCTGATCCTGGCCGGCTTTGTCTGTGCTCTGTTCATCCGGCCCGCCGCGGCGGCCGCACCGGCGCCGGCCGACCAGCAGCCGAAGGCCGCGCCGGAGCCGGCTGGCCGCTGACCAAGGCAGCGCTGACCAAGCATTGGAGCATCATCGGCGCAAGCCGCGCAGGCAGGTCCTGCGCGGCTTGCGCCTTTCCCCGACGGCGCACGACCGCGCCGTGCACCGGGTTCACCCGGGGCGAAGCCCGGCGACCGGTAATCGGGCGTACACGGGACGTATACGATTCCCCCCGGAAGCATCCTGACAGGGTTCTGGGACGCGGCGGTGCGGTCGCGTCGTGAAGGAGTGGTGCTCATGGAGGTCCATGCGTCCCGGCGCGAAGAGCCCGGCCGGTGGGGCAGAGCGGTCGTCATCGGGGGCGCGTACGGCGGCCTGGTCGCCGCGCGCGTGCTGAGCGACCACTTCGCCGAAGTGGTCGTCCTGGAGCGGGACAGGGTGGACGCGGACACCGGAGCGCACGCCCACGCGCCGCAGGGGTACCACGCCCACGCGATGCTCGCGAAGGGCGCGCAGGTGCTGGAGCAGTACTTCCCCGGTCTGCGCGACGAACTGCAGGACCTCGGCGCACCAGTGTTCGACTACGGCGAGGGCACCGTCTTCCTGCTCCCGGACGGGTACGCGCCGCGGTGCCGCACCGGCGTGCTGATCCAGACGTTCACCCGGGACGAGCTCGAGCGGCTGCTGCGACAGCGCGTCCTGGCGCTGCCCGGGGCCAGGATCCTGAGCGAGACGCGGTGCGACGGGCTGCTGATGGAGCCGGGGTCGGGGCGCGTGCGCGGCGTGCGGTACCAGGCCGCCGAACCCGCGGGCGAGGGCGACTCGGGCGAGGCCGCGCAGCTGGAGGCCGACCTGGTCGTGGACGCCTCGGGACGCTCGAGCGCCCTGGACGACTGGCTCAGACAGGCCGGGGTCGACGTGCCGGAGCGGCGGGTCGTGAAGGCGAAGATCACGTATACGACGATGATCTTCCCGCGCGGGGAGGACGCCGGCGCCGACTACGAGGTCGCATATCAGATGATGTTCGCTCCGCACATCCCGGAGGGCGGGGTGATCCTGGCCGTCGAGCGCGGGCGGTGGACCTGCTCGCTGTTCGGCCTCGACGACCGCATGCCGCCGACCGACGACGCCGGGTTCGAGAGGTTCGCCGAGGCGCTGGACAACCCGCGGATGTCCGACCAGCTCGGGCGGCGCACCGCGCAGGAGCCGGTGCGCCGCTACACCAACGTCAACAACCAGTGGCGCCCCTACCACTCCTGCAAGCAGTGGCCGGAGCGGCTGATCGCCCTAGGCGACGCGGTCTGCGTGTTCAACCCGATCTACGGGCAGGGCCTGACCGTGGCCGCGATGGAGGCCGACCTGCTGCACCGCACGCTGGCCGACCGGGCCGCGCGCGGCCGGGGCCTGGACGGCCTGAGCGCCGGCTACCAGCGCGGCGTCGCCCGCATCGTGCTCGCGCCGTGGACCCTGTCGAGCAACTCGGACCTCATGTGGAGCACCGAGCGCCGGCCGCTGTCCGCGCGTTTCGCGCACTGGTACAACAACCGCGTGCTGAACGTCGCCGTGCGCGACCCGGCGGTGTGGACCAGCTTCGCGAAGGTCGCGAACATGGTCGCCGCGCCGACCGCGCTGCTGCGCCCGAGCGTGCTGGCCAAGGCGCTCACGCGCGGCGGGAAGCCGGCCGAGCGGACGGAGGCGGCCGCCGAGGCGTCCACGACGGCAGCCGTCTGATTCAGCGGCGGCGCGGGCCGGCGACGGCGGCGGTCATCGATTCGAGCGGTGCCGCTTGCGGATCCGGCGGGCCGATGCGACCGCGGCGACGGCCGTCGCCGCCACGGCCGGGATGCCGAGCGCCGCGGTGCGGGCCGGGCGTCCGGGCGTCTCGGGCCGGTCGCCCGGCTCCAGGTCGGCGCCCGCCGGGACGGTCCGGTCCCGCTCCTCGGGCTGTGCGCCCTCGCGCCGGCTGCCGGCCCGGTGCAGCAGCTCGGCGAGGTGGATGCCCTCGCGGCCGCCGCTGTCGAGCTCGTGGATCTGGGTGCGGCAGCTGAAGCCGTCGGCCAGCACGACGTCGTCCGGGTGCGAGCTGCGCAGCGCGGGCAACAGGACGCTCTCCGCGCAGGCCTCGCTGACCTCCATGTGGCCGCGTTCGAAGCCGAAGTTGCCGGCCAGGCCGCAGCAGCCGGAGTCGAGCCGCTCCGGCTGCGCGCCGCACTGCTCGAGCAGGTCCTGGTCGGCGTCCCAGCCGAGCACGGCGTGCTGGTGGCAGTGCACCTGGGCGAGGACGTGCCGGCCCTCGATGCGGGGCGGCTGCCAGCCGGGGGTGTGCTGCGTGAGCAGCTCGGCGAGGGTGACGGTCTGCTCGGCCAGGCGCTTGACGTCCAGGTCGTCGCCCATCAGCTCGGCGGCGTCGGAGCGGAAGACGGCGGTGCAGCTCGGCTCGAGGCCGACCACCAGGCCGCCGTCGCGCACGTGGTCCGTGAGGGCGTTGACCGTGCGTCGCAGGACCTTGCGCGCCGTGTCCAGCTGGCCGGTGGAGATCCAGGTCAGGCCGCAGCACAGCGGTTCGGTGGGGATGACCACGTTCCAGCCGGCCTGCTCCAGCACCGCCACGGCGGCGCGGCCGATGTGCGGGTGGAAGGAGTTGGTGAACGTGTCCGGCCACAGCAGGACGCTGCCGCGCCATCCCCCGCTCCCGCCGCCGCGGCGGCGCCACCACTGCTGCAGCGTCTCGCCGGCGAACAGCGGGATCTCGCGCGGCTCGAGGCCCGCGGCCAGCGTGGCCAGGCGCGGCAGCATCGGGACGTGCGACAGGGCGTTGACGATGCCGGAGAGCCGGCCGCGGGTCACCGCGGCGGCCAGCACCGGCAGGTTGCCCAGGGCGTAGTGCGCGCGCGGCCGCAGCCGGCCCTGGTAGTGGTGCGCCAGGAACTCGGCCTTGTACGTGGCCATGTCCACGTTGGCCGGGCAGTCGGTCTTGCAGCCCTTGCAGGCCAGGCACAGGTCGAGCGCGTCGCGCACCTCGGTGGAGCGCCAGCCGTCGGTGATCGGCGAGTCCGGGTGCCCGTCGAGCATTTCGAAGAGCATCCGGGCCCGGCCGCGGGTGGAGTGCTCCTCCTCCATCGTGGCCTGATACGACGGGCACATGACGGCGCCCTGCGGATGCGCGTGCTGGCGGCACTTGCCGACGCCGACGCAGCGGGCGGCGGCCGCGGAGAACGAGCCGCCGTCGTCGGGGTAGCTGAAGTAGAGCGGGCCGTCGTAGTGCGGCGCCCAGGTGTTGCCGAGCCGCAGGTGCTCGTCCAGCCGGTACGGGGCGACCACCTTGCCCGGGTTCATCCGGTCCTCCGGGTCGAAGACCGCCTTGAGCTCGCCGAACGCGCGCACGATGGTCTCGCCGAACATGCGCGGCAGCAGCTCTCCGCGGGACTGGCCGTCGCCGTGCTCGCCGGAGAACGAGCCGCCGAAGGAGGCGACCAGGTCGGCCGCGCGCTCCATGAACCTGCGGTAGGTCGCGACCCCCTCGGCGTCGACGAGGTCGAACGGGATGCGGGTGTGCACGCAGCCCTGGCCGAAGTGCCCGTACAAGCTCGGCGCGCTGTCGTCCGCGTACCCGAACTCGCTGTAGAGGTTGTTCAGCTCGCGCAGGTAGTCGCCGAGCCGGTCCGGGGGCACCGCAGAGTCCTCCCACCCCTCCCAGGTGTCGTGCTCGCGGGGCACGTGCGCGGTGGCGCCGAGGCCGGCCTCACGCACCCGCCACAGCTCGTCCTCGCGCTCCGGCTCGTCGAGGAATTCGACGTCGTGCTCGTGCTCGCTGTCGTGCAGCGCGGCGAGCATGCGGTGCGCAGCCGCGTCGGTCTCCTCCTTGGTGTCGCCGCCGAACTGGACCATCAGGTAGGCGTCGCCCTCGGGCAGCTTGCCGAGCGGCTTGAGGTTCAGGTGCTTGATCTCCTGGTCGTGGATCAGCCGGTGGTCCAGGCCCTCGAGCGCGATCGGCTGGTGCGGCAGGATGGCCGGGACCGCGTCGCCGGCCCGGCCGATCCCGTCGAAGCCGAGCACGACGAGTGTGCGCTCCTTGACCACCGGGAGCAGCTTGAGCTCCGCGCGCAGCACCGTGACCAGCGTCGACTCGCTGCCGACCAAGAGCCCTGCGACGTCGAAGCCGTGCTCGGGAAGCAGCGAGTCGAGGTTGTAGCCGGACACCCGGCGCGGGATGTCCGGATAGCGGGCGCGGATCTCGTCGGCGTACCGGTCGCGTAGTCGTCGAAGGTTGCGATAGACGGCGGAGCGCTTGTCGCCGCGCCGCTCGATCTCGGCGTATTCGTCGTCGTCCGTCTCGCCGCACCAGAACCGGGTGCCGTCGTAGAGCAGCACCTCGAGGCCTGCGATGTTGTCGACCACCTTGCCGGTGCGCTGCGCCGTCGCGCCGCAGGAGTTGTTGCCGATCATGCCGCCGAGCGTGCAGTTCGGGTGCGTGGCCGGCTCCGGGCCGTAGCGCAGGCCGTACTGCTCCAACTCGCGGTTGAGCACGTCGAGCACGATGCCGGGCTCGACGACGCAGGTGCACCGCTCGAGGTCCACCGAGAGCAGCCGGTTGCAGTGCTTGGCCCAGTCGATCATCACGGCGGTGTTCGTGCACTGACCGGCCAGGCTCGTGCCGCCGCCGCGGGAGAGCAGCGGAGCGCCGTGCTCGCGGCACACCGCGACCGCCTCGGCCGCCGCCTCGACGTCGCGCGGCACGACCACGCCGATCGGCACCTGCCGGAAGTTCGAGGCGTCGGTGGAGTACGCCGCGCGGGTGCCGTCGTCGAACCGCACTTCGCCGTCCACCCGGCCGCGCAGCGCGCGTTCCAGCGCGGCGACGTCGATCTGCGGCGCCGGGGGCCGGCCGGTGATCGGGGACGGCAGGTCGACGGAGGTCATACGGCAGCCTTTCCTTCGAATTCTTATGTGAAGAGGTGTCTCAGCGCTGGAATGCGGTCACGACCGCCGCCATGTCCTGCGCGCCGTGGCCGGAGTGCGAGGCCCGCTCGAACCCGGCCGCCAGCGCGCGCATGAGCTGGTCGTCCACCCCGGCCGCCCGCATGGCCTCGAGGATCAGCCCGCCGTCCTTGACCGCGCCGTCCAGCGGGAACGCCGGCTCGAAGTCGCCGGTGATCATGGCGTCGGCCTTGACCTGCAGGTAGCCGCAGTCCAGCGGGCCGCCGGAGACCGCCTCGAGGAACAGCTGCGGGTCGAGGCCGAGGTCCGCGGTCAGCCGCACGCTCTGCGCCGCCGCGCCGACCAGGGAGAGCACCCAGGCGTTGGCCGCCAGCTTGAGCCGCTGCCCGTCGCCCGGCCGCGGGCCGGCCCACACGGTACGCGCGCCGACCGCGCCGAACACCGGCGCGAGCCGGGTGCGCAGCGCGGTCTGGCCGCTGCCGATGACGATCAGCTCGCCCTTCTCAGCGGGCTGCTTGGTGCCGAGCATCGGCGCGTCGACGTAGGCGATGCCGCGGCCTTCGGCCATCTGCGCGAACCGCTCGGTCGCCTCCGGGCCGATCGTGCTCGACTGCACCCAGACGGCGCCGCCCATCCGCGGCAGGGCGCGCTCCATCACCTGCGCCACCGCGTCCGCGTCGAACAGCATGGTCAGGACGATGTCGGCGCCCGAGACGGCCTCGGCCGCGGCCGGCACGACGGCGATGCCCGCCTCCTTCAGCGGCTCGGCCTTCTGCGGCGTGCGGTTCCAGGCGCGCACCTCGAAGCCCTCGCGGGCCAGGCTGCGCGCGATCCCGGAGCCCATGATGCCGGTTCCCAGCACGGTGACGGTCTCGGTCACGGCTACCTCCGCGGTGTCGTACGGTCGCAGATCACTGGCTTTCACTTCACCCGGAAGCGCTGCACGTCGGCCTCGCGCAGGGCGAGGCCGTGCCCGGGCGCTCCGGAGGCGCCGGGCCGGATCTCCCCGCCGGCCGGGTCGAGGACCCCGTCGAAGAAGAGCCCTTCGATGGCGGTGTGGTCGTGGAACCACTCGAGGTGGCGCGTGTTCGGCGCGGCGGCGGCCGCGTGCGCGTGGGCGTGCGGGGCGCAGTGCCCTGATATCTCCAGGCCCTTGGCGCCGGCCAGCGCCGCGGCCCTGAGCCACACGGTGATCCCGCCGCACCGGGTCGCGTCCGCCTGGAGGCAGTCGACCGCGCCGGCGGTCGCCATCCGGTCGAAGTACGGGAGGTCGTAGCCGTATTCGCCCGCTGCGACGTCCTGCGGGACCATCCCGCGCACCAGCTTCAGGCCCGGCAGGTCGTCGGAGGACACCGGTTCCTCGAACCAGGTGACGCCCTCGCCGGCCAGCGCCCGGCCGACCCGCACCGCCTGCTTGCGGGTGTAGCCGCCGTTCGCGTCGACGTAGAGCTCTGTCTCAGGGCCGATCACCTTCCGGGCCTGCCGCGCCCGGGCCAGGTCGCGCGCCTCGCCGCGCCCCCGCGACTCGCCGATCTTGATCTTGGCCCGGGGGATGCGCCGCTCCTGGACCCAGCCGAGCAGCTGCTTCTCCAGCTGCTCGGCCGAGTACGTGGTGAAGCCTCCGCTGCCGTAGACGGGCACTGATTCGCGCGCGGCGCCGAGCAGGCGCACCAGCGGCAGGTCGAGCAGCCGCGCCTTCAGGTCCCACAGCGCGATGTCGACGGCTGAGATGGCTCCGGCGATCAGGCCAGGGCGCCCGGCGTTGCGCACCGCGCGGCTCATCGCCTCGTTGAGAGCGGGCACGTCGAGCGCGCTGCGGCCGACCACCTCGCCGGCCAGCAGGTCATCGACCACTGCGACGCCCGGCGCAGCGCCGTACGTCCAGCCCAGGCCGGTCCGGCCCTCGGCACTGGCCTGAACCAGCACGAGCGTGGTGCTGGTCCACGCCAGCGTTCCGTCCGCCTCCGGCGCGTCCGTCGGGACGGTGTAAGCCGTCGCAGATACGTGCTCGAGCGGAGCCGTCACCTGGTCGCCCATCCGCCGCGCCCGCCTCACTTGTCGTCGGAGGACCGGTGCAGGCTGGGCATGACCTCCTGGACCTTGGCCTTCAGGCCCTGCCTGACCATGCCGACGCGATCCGGGTCGCCCTTCAGCACCGCCGAGGCCGCCGCCTCGATCTGGTCCAGCGTCGCGTGCGGCGGGATCGGCGGGACGGCCGGGTCGGTGCGGAAGTCGATCACGAACGGCCGGTCCGCGGCCAGCGCCCGGCGCCACGCGCCCTCGACGCCGCCGGGCTCCTCGACCCGCACGCCGTCGAGGCCGAACGCGGCCGCGATCTGCGCGTAGGGCACGTCGGGAAGGCTTTGTGAGGCCTCGAAGGACGGCGCGCCCTCCATCGCCCGCATCTCCCAGGTGACCTGGTTCAGGTCGTGGTTGTTGAGCACTGCGACGACCAGCCGCGGGTCGCTCCAGTGGTCCCGGTACTTGGCCGCGGTGATCAGCTCGGCCAGGCCGTTCATCTGCATCGCGCCGTCGCCGACCAGGGCGATCGCCGGCCGGTCCGGGTGCGCGAACTTCGCGCCGATGGCGTAGGGCACGCCCGGCCCCATGGTCGCCAGCGTGCCGGAGAGCGAGCCGCGCATCTCGCCGCGGAAGCGCAGGTGGCGGGCATACCAGTTGGCCGACGAACCGGAGTCGGCGGAGATGATCGCGTTGTCCGGCACCACTTGGTCGAGCGCGTGCACGACGTACTCGGGGTTGATCGGGTCGGCCTCGACCTCGGCGCGCCGCCGCATGACCTCGTGCCAGCGCTCGACGTTGGCCGCGACCGTCTTGCGCCAGGACTGGTCCTCCTTGGGCTTGATCCGCGGGATCAGCCGGGCGAGCGTGGCCTTGGCGTCGCCGACGAGGTTGACCTCGAACGGGTAGCGCAGCCCGATCATGGTCGGGTCCAGGTCGATCTGCACCGCGCGGGCGTGGCCGAACTCGGGCAGGAACTGGGAGTAGGGGAAGCTCGACCCGACCACCAGCAGCGTGTCGCAGTCGCGCATCAGCTCGTAGGAGGGACGGGTGCCGAGCAGGCCGATCGAGCCGGTGACGTAGGGCAGGTCGTCCGACAGGACGTCCTTGCCCAGCAGGGCCTTCGCGACCCCCGCGCCGAGCAGGTCGGCCATCTGGGTGACCTCCGCGCGGGCGTGCGCGGCGCCCTGACCGACCAGCATCGCCACCTTGCCGCCCTCGTCGAGCAGCCGTGCGGCGCGCTCGATCTCCTCGTCCGGGGGAACCGCGGTGGAGTTCACGAAGCCCAGGCTCGAGGGCACCATCTTGAAGGCGTGCCCGGGGGCCTCGTAGTCGAGCTCCTGCACGTCGGACGGGATGATCAGGGCCGTGACGGTGCGGCGCGAGGACGCCACCCGCAGGGCGCGGTCAAGCACGTTCGGCAGCTGCTGCGGCACGGTGACCATCTCGCAGTACGCGCCGGCCACGTCCTTGTAGAGGCTGAGCAGGTCGATCTCCTGCTGGTACGAGCCGCCCATCGCGCTGCGGCTCGTCTGGCCGACGATGGCGACCACCGGCACGTGGTCGAGCTTGGCGTCGTAGAGACCGTTGAGCAGGTGGATGGCGCCCGGCCCGGAGGTGGCGGCGCACACGCCGACCCGGCCGGAGAACTTGGCGTAGCCGACCGCCTCGAAGGCGGCCATCTCCTCGTGCCGGGCCTGGATGAAGGTCGGTTTGTCGTCGGCCCGGCCCCAGGCGGCCAGCAGGCCGTTGATCCCGTCGCCCGGGTAGGCGAAGACGTGGTCGACGCCCCAGTCGCGCAGCCGCTGCAGCATGTAGTCGGAGACCTTCGTGGACATGGCTCTCGCTCTCTCTCGTCGGCTCGTGCGGGGGTCGGGTCAGGCGGCCGCTGTGTCGGCCGGGGCTGTGTCGGCCGGAGCTGTGTCGGTCTGGGCTGTCTCGCTCGGCGCCGTGATCTGCGGCAGCACCTGCTGCTCGTAGAACTCGAAGAAACCGCGCTGCTCCGGGCCGATCTGGTTGACGTAGACCTCGTCGTATCCGGCGTCGAAGTACTCGTTCAGCTGCGCGACGTGCTCGTCCGGGTCGGCGCCGCAGACGAAGTGGCCGGCCGCCTGGTCCGCGGTGACCAGCTGCGAGGCCTGCTCGAAGTGGGCCGGCTGCGGCAGGGTCTGGGCCAGCTCGCCGGGCAGCAGGTCGTTCGCCCACAGCTCGTAGGCATGCTTGAGCGCCTGCGTGCCGTCCCGGCTCCAGCAGACCTTGCACCCGGCCTGCGCCGGCTTGTCGCCGCCGCCGCTGGCGCGGAAGGCCTCGACCAGCCCGCGGTCCGGGAACACGGACATGTAGCCGTCGCCGATCCGGCCGGCCAGCCGGGCGGCCTTCGGGCCGGATCCGGAGACGAACACGCGCGGGGGCTCGTCCGGCAGGGTGTAGATACGGGCGTCCTCGACCGTGTAGTGCTCGCCGTGGTGGCTGACCACCTCGCCGGCCCACAGCTCGCGCATGACCCCGACCGCCTCTTCGAGCATGGCCTGGCGCACCGCGGCCGGCGGCCAGTGCGCGCCGGTGATGTGCTCGTTGAGCGCTTCGCCCGAGCCGACGCCGAGGGTGAACCGGCCGCCGGTCTGCACCGCGGCGGTGGCGGCGGCCTGTGCGATCACGGCCGGGTGCACGCGGACCGTCGGGCAGGTCACAGCGGTGGTGATAGGCAGTGAGACGGCCTCTGAGAGGGCGCCGATGGTGCCCCACACGAAGCTGCTCTGGCCCTGCGCGTCGTTCCAGGGGTGGTAGTGGTCGGAGATCCACAGCGCCTGGAACCCGGCGTCCTGCGCCATCCGGGCCTGCTCGACCAGCTCCCGTGGGCCGTGCTCCTCGCTGGACAGGAAGTAGCCGACTCGGGCCATCCTCGCTCCCTCGCATCGGGCCGTGCGCGCCTTTCGGTGTCGGCGCCCTCCAGCCTGCGCCGTCTACCCCGTGCGCGGGCGTCAATCGGGATCGGGCCCGCTTTATCCGCCATCTGAGCCGTTCGGGGGAAGTGCGCGCATGTCGGCGGGCGGCACGGGTACGTGCGCCGACTGGCGTGCGAGCGAAAAGGTGGTGGACGCCGATGGGTGCCGAGACCTCACGTTCCCCCGACGCCAAGGGGGGATCCACGCGCTCGGCGCGATGGCGGGCGGCGGCGTTGCGCTTCACCGGGATGGCCGCCTGGTGCTACCTCGTATGGGTGCTGCTGACCTGGACCCGGACGGCCGACCAGCTGCTGTTCGGCGCGGCGATCTCGCTCGTGGTGGCGGCGGCGCTGGCACCGCTCGGCCCGGTCGCCGGCCCCTGGAAGCTCCTGCGCCCGCGCACCGCGGCGGCCGTGCTCGGGCTGGCCGGTTCGGCGGCGGTGCGCATCGTACGGGCCAACGTGAGCCTCGCCGCACGGATCTGGGCGCCGAGCCGGCCGCTGCGCAGCGGCATGGTGATCACGCCCACGGATCAGCGCTCTGATCTCGGCCTCGCCACGGTCGCCCTGGTCACCTCGGTCATCGTCGACAACCAGATCGTGGACCTGGACCGGCGGCGCCGGCGGTTGCAGTACCACGCGGTCAGCGTGCCGCCGCGGGACCCGCAGGCGGTGCGGGCCGCGATCAACGGCCCGGTCGAGCGGTTCCTGCCGTCCGGCGACGCGAGCCGGAGCGCCTGATGAGCCATCAGATCTACTTGTTCGTCGCCATCGCGCAGACCGCGGTGGCGCTGATGCTTCTCCCCCGCCTGGCCGCCGGCCCCAGCGTGTGCGACCGGATCGTGGCGCTGAACACCATGTCGACGCAGGCCGCCCTCGCGGTGCTGTTCTTCGCCGCGGCCGCGGACCGGCCGATCTACCTCGACGTGGGGATCTGGCTGGCCTCGTTCAGCTATCTGGGTGCCATCGTGTGGTCGCGCTACCTCGAACGGGGGCTGCTGTGAGGACCGTCGCCTTCATCGTGCTGGCCGCGATCGGCCTCTGCTTCTCGCTCTCCGGAGCGGTCGGCGTGCTGCGCATGCCGGACGTCTACTGCCGTATCCAGTGCTCCTCGAAGACGATCACCATGGGCGCGCTGCCCGCGCTGGCGGCGCTGGTCGTCGGCGAGGGCCTGGTGACCACGTACACCGCGCGGGCGCTGATCGTCGCCTTCCTGCTGCTGGTGGTCAATCCCACCGCCTCGCACGCCCTGGCGCGGGCCGCCTACAAGACCGGCCTGCCGATGTGGCCGGGCGCGGTGCGCGACGAGGTGGCCGAGGCGCGCGCCAGCGCCAGCGGCAGCGACAACGACGACGATGACGAGGCGGGAGACCGGGCGCCGTGAGCAGCTTCTGGGTGCTCGACTACGCGATGCTGGCGATCATCCTCGCCTGCGCCGTGATGGTGGTGCGGATGCGGAACCTGCTCGGCGCGGCGATGGCGCTCTCCGCCGCGGGCACGTTCCTCTCCGTGATCTTCGTCGTGCTCGGCGCCCCCGACGACGCGCACTCCGAGGTCGTCGTCGGCGCGATCGCGCTGCCGGTCCTCTACCTGCTGGCCATCGGCAAGGTGCGCACATCGGTGGCCGACGAGGGCGAGCTGCGGGAGGAGGGCGAGTCCGACGACGACGCCGACCAGGACACTGACTGACGCCGCATCAGGCCCGCACGGCTCGAAGCCGCCCGGCAAGGGCGTCAACCACGAGCCGACGCACCGCAGCGCGATCGGCGCGCTCATCACGCTCGGCGTGGCCGCGGTGCTGGCCGTCGGCTTTATCGCCGCGCCCCGCGAGCACGCCGCGCTGCCCTACGTCGCCCGGTACGCGATGATCACGGCCCTGCCGGACTGGAAGCTGCTCGAGCCGGTCAACGAGGTCGTCTACGGCTCGCGCGGCTTCGACACCTTCGGCGAGACCTTCCTACTGCTGGCCGCGGTCATCAGCGTCGTGATGCTGACCCGGCCGCGCGAGCCGCGCCGCGGCTACTTCGGCGAGCACGTCGCCGGGGAGCGGGAGCAGGCGCAGATCGACCCGGTCGCCCCCGCCGACTCCGAGGAGCGCCGCTCCCGCGAGGCGGAGTCGCGCGAGCGGGACGAGGGCGCGACCGCCCGGCCGCCCTGCACGCCCGACGACCAGGCGCTCGGCACCCCGGGGCCGGAGCGCGCGGAGGCGATGACCGTGGTCGTGCGCACCGCGGTCCGGGTCGCCGCGCCGGTCCTCGCGATCACCGGCTTCTACCTCGTGGCCTGGGGCTACTCCCCCGGCGGCGGGTTCCCGGGCGGCGCGGTCGTGCTCGGCGTCGTGCTGCTGGTCTACGCCGCGGTCGGGCGGCGCCGGATCGCCCGGATCGCGCGCCCGGTGCTGCTGGAGACCGCGGAGATGGCGGGGGCCACGGTGATCATCGTCACCGAGCTGCTGGGCCTGCTGCTGCGCGGCTCGTTCAGCGGGAACTGGCTGCCGCTCGCCCAGGTCGGGACGATCCCCTCCGGCGGCGTGGCGCAGCTCTTCTCCGCCGGCGAGCTGGTCGAGGTCTCCACCGGCCTGATGATCGCGGTGTTCGCGATGCTCGGCATCCGGCGGGACTGGGCGCCCGGCGGCGACGAGGCGGACAAGCCGGCGTCGGATGACGAGTCCCATGAATCCGACGAGTCCCGCGCTCAGGAGGCCGACCGGTGATCCTCGCGAACTACCTGGCCTCCGCGGCGATGTTCTGCCTGGGCCTGTACACGGTGCTGACCCGCCGCAACATGATCAAGATGGTGATGGGCCTGTCCCTGATGGAGGGCTCAACCTACCTGCTGTTCGTCTCGCTGGCCTACCGGGCCGGCTCGACGGCCCCGGTGCTGCTCAACCCGCCGGACGGCAAGAGCCCGCAGGCACTCGCGAACGGGAACGTCGCGGACCCGGTGCTGCAGAACTTCTGCCTGACTGCGATCGTGATCGGCGTCGCGGTGACCGCCGTGTTTCTCGCGGTCGTCGTGCGCACGGCGCAGCACTACCGCACCATCGACGCCGGCGAAGTCCGCGAACTGCGCGGCTGACCGGAGATGACCGATGCCGCGCTCGCCTCGCTGCTGCCGCTGACCGTCGCGACCCCGCTCACAGGCGCCGTCGCGGCGCCCCTCCTCGCGCGCTGGTCTCCGCGCGCCGCGCTGGCCGGCTGCCTTATGACGCTCTGCGGATCGCAGGCAGTCCTGCTGCTGCTGGCGCCGCGCGTATTCGACGGCACAATCCTCACACACTACATGGGCGGCTGGACGCCGACGAACGGCCAGGCGCTCGGCATCGCCTTCGCGGCGGACCCGTTCGGGCTCATCTTCGCGTTCGTCGTCACTGTCGTCGGCGGACTGTTGTTGCTTTACACGCTCTCCGAACTCGGCGGTCTCGCGAAACGGGAGTTAGGCGGCTACGCGTGTCTATTCCAGCTGTTGCTGGCAGCCTTGATCGGCGCCGCACTGACCGCGGACCTGTTCGACCTGTTCGTCTGGTTCCAGGTCGCGGCGCTGGCCAGCTACGGGCTGACCGGCTTCTTCCTGGAGCGGCCGATCGCGCTGGAGGCCGCGTTCAAGATCCTGGTGCTGACCACCCTCGCCGGCTTCACGGTGTTCATCGGCGCCGGGCTGCTCTACACCAAGCACGGCGCACTGAGCATGGCGCAGTTGCACAACTCGCTCACCGCGCCCGCCGGCGCGCTCGACATCGTCGCACTGGGCCTGCTGATCGCGGGCTTCGCCACCAAAGCCGGCCTGATGCCCTTTCACGGCTGGCTCGCCGACGCGCACACCGCCGCGCCGGGCCCGGTCTCAGCCCTCTTCTCCGGCCTGATGGTCAACCTGGGGCTGGTCGGCTTGGCCCGGATCGCGCTGCAGATCTTCCCGGACGACCACGTGCCGATCCTCGGCGCGCTCATGGTCGTCGGCCTGGTCTCAGCCGTGCTCGGCGCGGTGCTCGCGCTGGCCCAGGACGACCTCAAACGCCTGCTGGCCTACGACACGGTCTCGCAGACCGGCGTGATCACCGTGGGGTTCGCCACCGGTAACGCGGCCGGCGTATCAGGCGCCGTCTACCACCTGATCAGCCACGCGCTGTTCAAGTCGCTGCTGTTCCTGTGTGCAGGCGCGATCGTGCACCGCACCGGCATCACTTCCCTGCGCGAGATGGGCGGCCTGGCCCGCCGCTGGCCGGCCCTGACCGTCGCCTTCGCGGTCGGCGCGGCCTCGATCGCAGGCATCCCGCCGTTCACCGGATACGTCTCGCTCAGCCTGATCCACGAGGGCCTGAGGGACGGCGGCCAGACGGTCCCGTTCGCGGTGATGCTCATCGCGCAGCTGATCACCACGATGGCGCTCGGCCGCGCCGCGTGGCTCGCGTTCTTCCGGCCGCGCCGCGAGCCGTACGAGGGCCACGAGCCGCTGCGGCCGGGCATGGCGGCCGGCCTGATCGGGCTCGGCGGCTGCTGCCTGGCCTTCGGCGTGCTGCCGCAGTTCGTGCTGGACCACCTGGTCGGACCGGCGGCCGGCGGCCTGCTCGAAGCCGGCCGCTACAGCAGCGCGGTGCTCTCCCGGGCCGGGCACGGGACGGTGGCCGCGCTCAGCACCGGCTTCCAGTACGCGAACCTCGCGGAACTCGGCACCGTCGCCGTCACCGTCCTGCTGGCGGTGCTCGGCGTCGCCGTGTATCTGCGCTCGAAGGAGCCCGCGCCGGTGCGGCTCCTGCGCGCGGTGCATAACGGCTCGGCCAACGACTACGCGGCCTATGCGGCGGCCGGCCTGGTCGTCCTCGTCGCGGCACTGCGCTGGGCTTAACGGCCGTCAGCGTAAACGGAGCAGCACTAGAAAATGTTTATATAGCTATACTGTGATGCATATCGCGCTATGGCGAAATAGTAAGAGCGTCCGACCCCGCAGCATAAACCTGCTGGCGCAGTAGGCTGGCTGCACGCCTATTCCCACGGCTGGTGGTGATCGCATGGCATCGTCCGACTCCCCGGGAACCTTCCACCTCACCGTGGCCCGGACCGACGACGAGATGACACTGGAACTGGCCGGTGAGCTGGACATGCTCGCCGCGTCGGCGCTGATGCGCACCGTCCCCCAGCCGCAGGACTGCGCCGGACGGATCATCCTCGACGCGAGCCGGGTGACGTTCTGCGCGACCGCCGGCATGCGCATCCTGCTGATGCTGCACGACCGGGTCGAGGCGTGCGACGGCGAGCTGATCGTGCAGCGCCCCTCCGATGCAGTGCTTCACGTGCTCAAGACCTTCGGCGAGCTGGACCACCTGCGCATCGAGTCGGGGCCGGGCTCCGCGCACGCCGCGCCCGCCGGGCTCGGCACCGCGCGCTTCCGGCAGGTGCTCGACTCGGCGATGCGCGTCGCCCACGCGCCGATGGGCTACGCCCGTGCGGCGGAACCGCCGGACGGCGAGCTGAAGGTCGTCGCGCGCCGCGGCGTCGGCAGGCTCCTGCCGAGCTTCTTCGAGACGATGCACGGCGCAGAGCCCATGTGCATCACTCGACCGGAGCAACTGCGCCCCGTCTACGTGGACGACGTTCTCACCTCTCCGGTCTACCACGAGCCGCGCAAACTCAACGCCTTGCGCCAATCGGGCGTCCGCGCGTCGGCCTCGATACCGGTCGTCACCCCGTCCGGGGACCTGCTCGGGCAGCTGTGCCTGCTGCGCCGCACGCGCACCGACTGGTCCGACGATCAGCGGCGCGCGTTGGAGCTCATCGCCCGTCCCTCATGACGGCGTGCCGGCGGTGTTCGGATGCGTCGGTGATGTCGAGGAAGACGTGGTCGAAGGCCGGCCAGTTCTGGCGCAAAGAGCGCTTGATCCGGATGCAGACGTCTTCGAGGGCCTCGCTGTCGATGCCCGGACGCAGGTCGACGCGCGTGGCCAGCAGCGTGCTGTCCGGCCCCAGGCGCATGGTCAGCAGCTCGAGCACCGCGTCGATCTCGGGCTGGTCGGCCAGGAACCCGGTCACGCTGTCCTGGAGCTGCGGGTCGACCGCCTGGCCGATCAGCTCGTGCTGCGCCTGGATGCCCAGGCGGGTGGCCACCGCCAGCAGCAGGAGGCCGATCGCCCACGAGGCGACGGCCTCCCAGCGCATGTTGCCGGTCAGCGCGTGCATGCCGATTCCGCCGAGCGCCAGGACCACGCCGACGACCGCCGTGGAGTCCTCGGCGATCACCGTGCGCAGGGCCGGCTCGGCGGTCATGGCCTTGAGGGAGAGCCTGCGGCCGCCGTCGTGCGACCGCGACTGGGAGAGGGCCTTGGTCAGCGACGCGCCCTCGGCCAGGAACGCGAGGGCCAGCACGACCGCCGCGACGGTCAGGTCGGCGCCGGTCTCGCTGGTCGGCGACAGCCAGGCGCGCACGCCCTGGTAGAGGGAGAAGCAGCCGCCGGTCACGAAGATGCCGACCGCGGCCAGGAACGACCAGAAGTAGCGCTCCATGCCGTACCCGAACGGATGGACCTTGTCGGGCGCCCGCCCGGCCCGCGCGAGCGAGGCGAGCAGGAACACCTCGTTGACGCTGTCCGCCATCGAGTGCGCCGCCTCGGACATCATCGCCGGAGAGCCGGTGAGCAGCCCGGCGGCCAGCTTCGCGGCCGCGATCACCAGGTTGGCGGCCAGCGCGGCGTAGACCGACGAGTGGCTGCCGCCGCCGGCGAGGCGCCGGCGCCAGCGCGCGACGGCGGCCGGCCGGTCCCGCCGCTGATCGGTCGGCTGCGTATCGGTTGACTCCGTATCGGTTCCGGGCGTGCCCATCAGCTCCTCGTCCTCCACGTGCCGAATGCTCGGCTCCTGGTACCCGGTACCGCCGATGCAACTCCGATCATCACGGCGGCCGCCGCGCGGGACGATCAGGACACGCCCGGCTGAGCGAGGCGGGTGAGGACAGGGACGGCCGCCAGAGGCCGCCGCTGATGTGTCAGGCGCACATCTGTAAGGCGCAGATGAATCAGGCGCCTGGGTCGCCCGCCAGGCCGACGGCGGCGATCGCGGCGAGGGCGCAGACCTCGTCGTCGTCGGAGGCGTGGCCGCTGATGCCCACGGCGCCGATGATGCCGCCGGCCGCGTCGCGCACCAGCACGCCGCCGGGGGCCGGGACGAGCTCTCCGCCGGCCAGCGCGGTCACCGCGTGGATGAAGTCGGGGTTCGCGGCGGCGCAGGCGGCCAGCGTGCGGCTTCCCACACCCATGTTCAGGGCGCCGCGCGCCTTGCCCCGGGCGATGCGTTCCCGCAGCAGCGACGAGCCGTCCTCCCGCGCGAAGGCGACGAGCTGGCCCGCCGCGTCGAGGACGGCTACGGTCATCGGAGGGAACTGGTGTTCGCGGGCGTGGGCGAGGCTGTGCTCGACGATCGCGCGGGCCTGCTCGTAGCGGATCAATGCGACCTTCCTGAGGCGGCGGCCGCGTTCTGGCGGACGAGCGGATGGGCATATGACACGGGGACAGCCTATGCACGGCGGTGGCGAAGGCTGGATGATGTTCGGCGGGCACGCCGTCCCGGCCGAGGGCGGAATCGCTGGTCGGGGAGATGGAGACGGCGCGGTTCATTAGGGGGAAACCCTGAGCCGACCGGCCGGATCGCCATCCTCGGGGATGACGT
Source organism: Actinocrinis sp. (assembly GCA_036501535.1). GTDB lineage: Bacteria > Actinomycetota > Actinomycetes > Streptomycetales > Catenulisporaceae > DASYAE01. The sequence continues at coordinate 29,634 of DASYAE010000080.1, forward strand.
GGAATCAATCGCGGGAGGGACGCCACAGCAGTGTGCGTGGCGATACTTTCATGAACGTGTCAGAAATCGATCACGATCAGCCGACTATCGAGGCGACTGCGCTCACGATGCGGTATCCGGGCGGCGTGACTGCGCTGACCGACCTCACGCTCACGGTGGGGTCGGGGATTACCGGCCTGGTCGGCGCGAACGGCGCCGGCAAATCCACACTCATCAAGATTCTGTTGGGGCTGCTCACGCCGACCTCGGGGCAGGTGCGCGTGCTCGGCCTCGACGCGCGCGAGCGGGGCGAGGAGATCCGCGGGCGGGTGGGCTACATGCCCGAGCACGACTGCCTGCCCGCGGACGTGACCGCCACCGAGTTCGTCACGCACCTCGGGCGGATGACGGGGCTGCCGCCCACGGCCGCGAAGGAGCAGGCGGCCGAGGCGCTGCGGCACGTCGGCCTGCACGAGGAGCGGTACCGCCAGATCGGGACCTTCTCCACCGGCATGAAGCAGCGGGTCAAGCTGGCCCAGGCCCTGGTCGGCGATCCGGGGCTGCTGCTGCTCGACGAGCCGACCAACGGCCTGGACCCGGCCGGCCGGGACGCGATGCTGGCGCTGATCCATCGGATCGGCACCGAGTTCGGCATCGCCGTGCTGGTCGCCTCGCACCTGCTCAGCGAGATCGAGCGGATCTGCGACCACCTCGTCGCCGTCGAGGGCGGCCGGCTGCTGCGCGCCGCCTCGCTGGTCTCGATGACCCAGGCGGTGCCGTGGCTGGCGCTCGAGGTCGACGAGGGCACCGAGGCGCTGGCCGCGAGCCTGGCCGGCAAGGGCCTGACGGTGCGTCCGCAGGGCCGCCAGTTGCTGGTGCAGGTGGACGCGGACCCGGTGTTCAACACCGTGCGCGACGCGATCGCCGACCTCGAGCTCCCGCTGACCCGGATGGAGCACCGCCGGCACCACGTCGAGGAGCTCTTCTCCACCCGCGAACTGGCCGACGCAATGGAGGCACAGCCGTGAGCGCATCAGCGCCGACAAGCGTCATCCACGACATCGGCTACAAGCCGTACACCGGTCCGCGCTTCGGCCGCAGGCAGATCGTGCGCGCGCTCTACGTACACAGCCTGCGTACCGTGTTCGGCTTGGGCCGCGGGCCGAGGGCGAAGATCGTGCCCTGGTTCGTGCTCATCTCGATGCTCGTACCGGCCGCGCTGAACGTGTACATGAGCTCGGTGAACAAGTCGCTGGTGCTCTCGTACGCGCACATGACCTACAACATGATGCTGTTCAGCGTGCTCTTCGTGGCCGCGGCCGCGCCGGAGCTGGTCTCGCGCGACCTGCGGCACCACACGCTGCCGCTCTACTTCTCCCGGCCGCTGCGCCGCTCGGACTACCCGGTGGCGAAGCTGCTCGCGCTCTACACCGGGCTGTTCCTGGTCGAGTTCCTCCCGCTGCTGATCACCTACCTCGGCCAGGTGGCCTCGGCCACCAGCGGGCACGAGATATGGACCGACTCCAGGTCGGCGTTCCCGGGCCTGGCCGCGGCGGTGCTGCAGTCCGCGATCTTCACCGTGATCAGCCTCCTGATCGCCTCGTCCACCGGCCGCCGGGTGATCGCCACCGGCGTCATCGCGATCCTCTTCCTGGTGACCACGGCGATCTCGGCGGTGCTGGCGAACGTGGTCGGCCGGACCTGGCAGACGCACACGATCAGCTGCGTCGAGCCGACCGTCAACCCGCAGGACCGGAACGTCAACGGCGACATCTACGGCATCGGCGGCAGCCCGAACGGCCCGCCGACCGTGGCCGTCCAGTCGCTGTGCGCAGGCGTCGACGTCAACAACGACAACATCACGAACGTCGACGGCACGCCCGACCCGACCAGGTCCGGATACGCCGACATCATCGTGCAGTACCAGACCCCGGTCTACTCGATGGTGGCCAAGGCGGGCGGCCTGACCAACCCGGTGCGCCTGGTCGAGGGCACCCGCATCTGGGCCTTCGACGCCACCGACGGCCAGATCCCCAACCCCTCGCCGATCGGCCCGATCTACGCCGCCGAGCTGGCCGTGCTCGTCGTCGCGGGCGCCGGCGGACTGCTGCTGCGATACCGGAGGGTGAGCGTCTCATGACCGCCGTCGACAACGCGACCGCGTCGCACGACGCCGCGACGGACGCCACCGTCGTGAAGTTCGACCACGTGACCCACTGGTACGGCAACGTGGTCGCGGTCAACGACATCTCGCTGGAGCTCGGGCCGGGCGTGACCGGCCTGCTCGGGCCGAACGGCGCGGGCAAGTCCACGATCCTGCACCTGCTCTCCGGCTTCCTGTCCCCGTCCCGCGGCTCGGTGACGATCGGCGGGGCGAGCCCGTGGCGCAATCCGGACATCTTCCGCTCGGTCGGCCTGGTCCCGGAGCGGGACTCGGTCTACTCGTTCCTGACCGCGCGCGAGTTCGTGACCGCATCGGCGAAGCTGCACCAGCTGCCCGACCCGAAGGCCGCGGCCGAGCGCGCGCTGGAGCGCGTGGAGATGACGGACGCCGCGGACCGCGCGATCCAGACGTACTCCAAGGGCATGCGGCAGCGCGCCAAGGTGGCCGCCGCGCTCGTGCACGATCCGCAGGTGCTGCTGCTGGACGAGCCGTTCAACGGCATGGACCCGCGCCAGCGGATGCACATGATGGACCTGCTGCGGGACCTCGGCGCCGCCGGCCGCACGATCCTGTTCTCCTCGCACATCCTGGAGGAGGTGGAGAAGCTGGCCGAGACGGTCCAGGTGGTGGTGACCGGCCGGCTCGCCGCCTCCGGCGACTACCGGACCATCAGGCGCCTGATGACGAACCGGCCGCACGTGTTCGTGGTGCGCAGCACCGACGACCGGGCGCTGGCGGTGGCGCTGATCGCCAGCCCGGCGGTGCAGGGGGTCAGCGTGACCAAGGACGGCCTCGAGGTGCACGCGGGCGACCACGGCACCTTCACCCGCGAGCTGGCCAAGACGAGCCGCTCCGCCGGGATCGGGCTGCGCGAGGTCATCCCCTCGGACGAGTCGCTCGAATCCGTGTTCGCCTATCTCGTGGGGGCCTGAGCCATGGTCAACTCCACCGTCGTCTGGATCACCTCGCGGGCGCTGTTCGGCCGCAGGCGGGCGCTGCTGTTCGCGCTGCCCGCCCTCGTGCTGATCGTGCTGACCCTGGTGATCAAGAACTCGAGCGGAACGGTGGCGGACTGGCCCGCCACGATCCTCGGCGAGGTCGGCGTCGGCGCCGTGGTGCCGCTGACCGCCCTGCTGGTGGGCACCTCGGTGCTCGGCTCGGAGATCGACGACAACTCGGTGCTGCACCTGCTGGCCACCCCGGTCTCCCGGCGCAGCGTGATCGTGTCGAAGATCCTCGTCTCCGCCGCGGTCGTGGCCGTCTTCGCGGCCGTCCCGGTGCTGATCGCGGGCCTGATCGCGCAGGGCGCGCACGCGCTGGCGTTCGGCTGCTTCGTCGGCGCGCTGCTCGGCTCGGTCGTCTACTCGTGCCTGTTCGTGTTCTTCTCCGCGGCCTTCCGGCACCCGGTGATCTACGCGCTCGCGTACGTGGCGCTGTGGGAGGAGCTGATCAGCAACCTGGTCGGCGGCGCGAAGTACCTCTCGGTCGAGCAGTGGTCGCTGGGGATCGCGCACGCCATCTCGAAGAACGGCAACCTCAACTCGCACCTGACCCTCACCCCCTCGGTGATCCTCGCGGTCATCGCCGTGGTCGTGATCGTCGTGTACGCCACCGAGCGGCTCAGCGCTTTCACCCTCCGGGCGGACTGACGCGCCGACGGATCAGCCGACCGAGCCGGCGGGCGCTTCGCCTGCCGGCTCGGTCGCGCTGTCATCAGGCGTTGGCTGCCGATGCGCCCGACGACATGCAGGCCTGGACGCCCTGAGTGGTCAGGACCGTCAGTGAGCAGACCGCCATGCGCGGGTAGTACGGCCCCATCGCCGCCGCTGCGGCGGCGGGGTCGCTGGCCTGGACGATGCTCTGCGCGGACTGGGTGAACCCAGGGGCGACCAGCATGTCCCGGAGGCCGAGAATGTAGTACGGCGACGTCTGGTTCGTGGCGAAGGGCAGGAACGTGGCGCCCGGGACGCCGTCGATGGCGGTGCGCTGCGACTCCGCGCCGATCACGTAGGTGTAGTCGCCGGCCGAGTCGGTCAGGGTGTTCTCGTCGGAGCGGCACCCGTAGTCGGCCTGCCCGTTCGGCAGGGTGTTGATGACGGTCGGGAGAGCGGCGGATCCTTCGATCATGCACATCGACCAGTAGCGCATGTCCTCACCCGGCGCCGGCCATGGCGAGGGGTGGTCGCCGGGCGCGGCGGTCGGCGCCTTAGCCGTCACGACGACTACGTCGGATGCGGCCGCCGGGCGGGTGACGACGGCGATGGCGTAGCCGGTGTCGGCATTGGGAAAGGTCGAGCCGATGAGGGCTTCACTCGGCTTGTAGAACTCGAATGCGGGCGGCGCCGGCGCGGGGGTGCCCGTAGGGCTCGCGCTCTGGGCGGCAGATACCGCGGGCGCCGGCTCCGGCGCGTTGTGCGCGCGGCAGGGGAACAGCGTCTGCGTCGTGCGGCCCTGCCGCACGACCACCGTGGGCAGCGGCACCCGCGAGAAGTCGCCGCCGGCCGGCGCATAGACGCGCAGGAGCAGGTAGCCCGGGTGTTGCGCGGTGGTTCCGGGCGGCATCGGCAGCGTGTTGATCTGACGCGGTGACGCGTCCGAGCGGATCGAGGCGGTGTACCGGCCGCCGGGCGCGGCGTGCTGCCGCCAGGGATTGCGCGAGCCGAAATCGGGGGCGATCTGGTAATCCGTCAGCGAGTTGCTGACACCGTTGCTGGTGAAGGCGGTGCCGCCGGGCGTGTAGACGCTCAGCGAGGTGTATCGCGCATCCGGGTACTTGCCGAGGATGGTGAACCGCGTGTCCTGGCCCGCCACGATGGGCTGGAGCCAATAGGACGCCGCCGAATCAGGCGCGCCCACATCGGAGGTCTGGATGCTGAACTGCGTGGGCCATGCGCAGGACTGCGCTGACGCCGTGGCTGTGGCCGTGGCCACGCTGTCGGCGGAATCGGATGATGCGGCCGGAGCACAGACCGCCGCGCCGAGGGCGAGAGCCGCGGCGGACGCGCCGACCGCCAGGGCGGCACGGCGCCAATGGCCGGCCGTAACGGAATCGGGTGATCCAGGACGTGGTGACATGGCGGCTCCCGTGACCTCAGAAAAAGTGATATCAGTTATCGCCGATAAGTGATATCACTTTAGCTGTGACCGGTCAAGGAACCGGTGCGGCGATGGGGCGGGCAGACGGGATGTACGGGCCCTACAAAGCAAACTCAGTCGCGCGTTCGCAGCCGCGCGGCCTGCGCGGTCAGGTGGTGTTTCTCCGGCAGGTTCGTGGTGCGCGCGGCGGCGGCGCTGTAGTGCGCCGCGGCGGCCTCGGTGTCGCCGGTCAGCTCCAGCAGGTGGGCGCGCACCGCGTCGAGGCGGTAGTGGCCGGCCAGCCGGTCGTTGAGCGAGTCGAGCAGGGCCAGGCCCGCCGACGGGCTGTCGGCCATCGCGGTGGCGAGCGCGCGGTTGAGCGTGACGATCGGGTTGCCGGTCATGCGTTCCAACATGCCGTAGAGGGCGTCGATCTGCGGCCAGTCGGTGTCCTGAGCCGTGCCGGCCCGGTCGTGCACGGCGGCGATCGCCGCCTGGACCTGGTACTCGCCGGCCGCCTTGCGGGAGATGGCCTCGTCCAGCAGGGCGGTTCCCTCGGCGATCAGGCGCCGGTCCCACCGCGCCCGGTCCTGGTGGGTCAACGGGATCAGCTCGCCGCCGGGGCCGGTCCGGGCCGGGCGCCTGGCGTCGGTGAGCAGCATCAGGGCCAGAAGGCCGGTGGTCTCCGCGTCGTCGGGCAGCGCGCGGCGCAGGGCGCGGGCCAGCCGGATCGCTTCGCGGGACAGATCGACTCGGTCCGGCGTGCTGCCGGCGGTGGGGGCGTGGCCCTCGTTGAAGATCAGGTAGAGGACGTGCAGCACCGAGCGCAGGCGCGGGGCCCACTGCTCGGCGGCGGGAAGCCCGAACGGCACGCCGGAGTCCTTGATGCGCCCCTTGGCGCGGTTGATGCGCTGGGCCATCGTCGTGGGCGGCACCAGGAACGCCTGCGCGATCTCGGCCGTGCTCAACCCGCCGACGGCCCGCAGGGTCAGCGCGATCGCCGAGGCCGGGGGCAACGCCGGATGGCAGCACATGAACAGCAGGATCAGCGTGTCGTCGCAGCCGCTGACGCTCGGCGCCCCGGGCTCCCGGGCGACGGCCTCCTCGCGCCGGCGCCGGGCCTGCTCGCTGCGGATCTGATCGGTCATCCGCCGCGCCGCGGCCTGGATCAGCCAGGCCGGCGGATCGCGCGGGACGCCCTCCTGCGGCCAGTGCCGCGCCGCCGCGAGCAGCGCCTCCTGCACGGCGTCCTCGGCCCGGTCGAAGTCGCCGAACCGGCGGGCGACCGCACCGAGGACCTGCGGCGCCAGCTCGCGCAGCAGGTCCTCGATGCCTGATGGTGTCGCCACCCGTCAGTCACTCACCCGTGCGCACGTAGGTGTCCATCTCGGCGGCGTCGCTCGGCGCGACGTCCATGACCCGCCGCACGTGGACGGGCTGGCGGGTCGGCCGGCCGCCGGGGCCCGGCACCGCGGAGACCAGCCCGGCGATCTCGACCGCGCGCTGCTCGCTGTCGACGTCAACGATCTGGTACCCGGCGATCCACTCCTTGGCCTCCGCGAACGGGCCGTCGGTGCGCACCGGGGCCGAGACGCCGTCGCCGGTGACGATGCAGGCGTGCTCCGGCCCGGTCAGCGCGAGGCCCCCGACCAGCTCGCCGGACTCCACCAGCTCCTGGTTCAGCGCCGTGTAGTAGTCCAGGTGCGCCTGGACCTCCTCCGGCTTCCACTCGGTCATCGGCGGCATCCCCGGGCCGTCCTCGAAGGTGACTGCCAGCAGGTATCGGGTCATGGTCCTAGCTCCTTCTCCGCATATCGCGCTCGCTTCCGGCGCGCTCATCCCAAGGACGGAGCCGACTGCGCGATAACGACATCCGCGGGCACGGCGTTCTCGCGAACCTCACCTTAGTTTTCGGACCGCCGGTGCGCCGCCGCGCAGACGTGGGCGCTCCCCGCCGATCGTGGTGATCGGCGGGGAGCGTGGAGCGCGCTTAGCTGGCGTAAGCCTGCAGTTCGGAGAGTTGGCCGGCGGGCCAGCCGGTGTTGGCGGTGAAGGTCAGCTTCAGGTAGCGCACGCTCGCGCCGGTGAAGGTGACCGTCACCGTGTTGGCCGGACTGGTGAAGGTGTAGTTCGCCGAAGCAACCAGCGTGCTGTAGTTCGTCCCGTCCGTGCTGCCCTGGATCAGGATCGTCTGGGTCCGCGTCCCCCAGGCGCTGGACGGCGGCAGGTCCAGCACGAG
>DASYAE010000081.1:0-27902 GCA_036501535.1 Actinocrinis sp.
ATTTGACAGGAGCCGGCCTGTCAAATCAAACTGACAGACATGGAGATGGACGAGCTCGCCGAGCGCCTGCGCTCCACCGACCCCGCCGTCGGCCTGCGCGCGGTCGGCGCGCTGCACCGGCTCGCCGAGCAGGTCGAGGCCGCCGCGGTGGCCCGCGCCCGGGCGGAGGGCTGGACCTGGGAGCAGATCGGGGACGCGCTCGGCGTCACCCGCCAGTCGGCGCACACCAAACATGGGAAGTGAGAGACCGGTGAAGTGGGAGCGCTTCAGCACAGAGGGCAGCGGCGTCGGCGCGGTGATCGGCGCCGCCTTCGACGAGGCCCGCCGCCGCGGCGACCGCAAGGTGGGCACCGATCACATGCTGCTCGGACTGCTGCACGACCCGGCGTCGGCCGCGGCCCTCGGGATCGGCGTCGACGAAGGCCGCGCCGCGATCGCCGACCTGGACCGGGCGGCACTCGCCGCGATCGGCCTCGACGTGGGCGGGCCGGACCTGCCCGGCCTGCCGATGCCCAAGCACCGGACCGTGACGCGCAACACCCTCACGGCCGGCGCCCGCGACGCGCTGGCGGAGGCCGTGCGCGCCAACGGCTCGCACACCCGCGGCCTGACCCCGAGACACCTGCTCGCCGCAGTGCTCGCCGGGCCGCCCACCGAGCCCGCGGCACACCTGCTCGGTCAACTCGGCATCGATCCCGCTGCGGTGCGGGTCCGGCTCGCAGACCGTTGAGTCGCAGGGTGTCCGGCGCTACACAGCGCTACACGGCGGCGCCCTGGCCCAGGTTCTCGTTGACCCAGTCCACGATGGTCCGGGTCGGCGTGCCGGGCGTGAAGACCGCGGCGATCCCGGCCTCGAGCAGCGGCGGGATGTCCGCCTCGGGGATGATCCCGCCGACGAAGACCTTGATGTCGGCCGCGTCGCGCTCCTCGAGCAGCTCGATCACCTTCGGGCACAGCGTCATGTGCGCGCCGGACAGGATCGACAGGCCCACCCCGTCGGCGTCCTCCTGGATCGCGGTGGCGACGATCTGCTCGGGCATCTGGTGCAGGCCCGTGTAGACGACCTCGATGCCGGCGTCGCGCAGCGCGCGGGCGACCACCTTCGCGCCGCGGTCGTGCCCGTCGAGGCCCGGCTTCGCGATCACCACCCGGATCGGACCGGTCTGCCTGCTCATGGGCACTCCCTGCTCTCTGGCTGCGCGGCCGCGGCGGGCGGCTTCCCTCGCAGGGTAACCGACCGGCCGGGGCACCGCGCTGTCGGCTCGGACACACGGCGCGGTGCTTTCCGCCCGCGCGTGTCAGGGGCTTGCTCGTGCTGGCACCACCCGGGTTTCGGGGGGCAGCGCCCTCGAAGGCGGTCCCCGGTGACGCCAGAGTAGAGGCATGACCTCGACAAACACCCTCGCCGCCGCGCCGCCCGCCGTGGAGGCGCGGGGGCTGACCAAGAAGTACGGCAAGAAGATCGCCGTGGACGGCCTCAGCTTCTCCGTGCAGCCGGGCCGGGTGACCGGCTTCCTCGGGCCGAACGGGGCCGGCAAGTCGACCACGATGCGGCTGCTGCTCGGCCTGGAGCGCCCGGACTCGGGGACCGCGCTGATCCACGGCAAGCCCTACGCCGACCTGAGCGCGCCGCTCTCGCAGGTCGGCGCGCTGCTGGAGGCCAAGTCGTTCCACAAGGGCCGCACCGCGCGCAACCACCTGCTGTGCCTGGCCCAGTCGCAGGCGCTGCCGGCCGGCCGGGTGGACCAGGTGATCGAGATGGTCGGGCTGCGCGACGCGGCCGGGCAGCGGGCCGGCGGCTACTCGCTGGGGATGAGCCAGCGGCTCGGCATCGCGGCCGCGCTGCTCGGCGATCCGCAGATCGTTTTCCTGGACGAGCCGGTCAACGGGCTCGACCCGGAGGGCATCCTCTGGATCAGGAACCTGATGAAGCGGCTGGCCGCGCAGGGCCGGGCGGTGCTGGTCTCCTCGCACCTGATGAACGAGATGGCGGTCACCGCGGACCACCTGCTGGTGATCGGGCGCGGCCGGCTGCTGGCCGACTGCGGGACCGGCGAGTTCATCGCCCGGCACACCGATCCGGCGGTCTACGCCGCTACGCCCGACGTGGCCAAGCCGGCGCTGCTGGAGGAGGCCTTCATGCGGCTGACCGCCGGCTCGGCCGAGTTCCGCGCCTCCGCCGCCCCGCAGTTCTGAGCCAGAGCCCCGACAGCGCAGAGCCCCGACAGCACCGAGCCCTGGCAGCACCGATGACAGGCCTCTCCTACCCGCGACCCGACCGAGGGGAACCCACCGCCATGTCCAGCACGTCCGCCACATCCACTGTCGCCGTCGCACGGCCGAACACCGTCCGGCCGAGCCATCGGCCCGGCTTCACCGATCTGCTGCGCAGCGAGTGGACCAAGTTCCGGTCGCTGCGCTCCACCTGGTGGTCGCTGGCCGTCACCGTCGTCGTCTCGCTCGGCATCTCGATCCTGGCGACCTCGCTGGTCACGGCCTCGTACCACACGCTCGACGCGTCCACCCTGGCCCAGTTCCACGACGACACCATCGGCCTGTTCCTCCAGCCCGGCCAGCAGTTCGGCCAGCTGTTCGTGGTCGTGCTCGGGGTGATGCTGATCGCCTCCGAGTTCTCGACCGGGATGATCCGCTCGACGGTCCTGGCCGCGCCGCGCCGCCTCTCCGCGCTGGCCGCGAAGGCCGTGGTGCTCTCGGCCGTGGTGTTCGTGCTGTCCGAGGCGATCGCGTGGATCTCGTTCTTCGTCGGCTCCTCGATCGCGCACAAGTACCAGGTCGTCACCCTCTCCACGCCCGGCACGCTGCGCGCCATCCTCGGCTTCGGCGTCGTGATGGTGCTGGCCGGCCTGGTCGCGCTGGCCATCGGCACCCTGGTGCGGCACACCGCGGCCGCCATGGCCATCGGGCTGGGGGCGTTCCTGGTGGCCCCGGTCCTGGTCAGCCTGATTCCCGGCTCGGCCGGCGAGCACATCGACAACGCCCTGCCGTCGCAGGCCGCACAGATCGTCATGGACCGCACGGTCCAGCCCGGCGTGCCTTACACGCAGCTGGAGGCCCTGGGCATCGTCGTGGCGTGGGCCGCGGTGATGCTGACCCTCGCCTTCGTCTCGTTCAAGAAGCGTGACATCAAGGCGTGAGCGCCGATGCGCCCGAACCTAGCGACCGAATCCCCCCGATACGGAAGAATGAGACCATGACCACCGTCGTGCGCGTGCTGCGAATCCCCTTCACAGCACGCGCACGCCGCGATCTGCTCTACGCGGTCATCGCCCTGCCGCTGGCCACGCTGGGCCTCGCGGCGGCGCTGCTCACCGTCGTGCTGAGCCTCGGCTCGGTCGGCGCGATCACGCTGCTGCTGCTGCCGCTGTTCATGACGGTGGTGCGCGGCCTGGGCAACGTCCACCGCCGGCTGATCCGCAGGCTGCTGCACCAGCGGATCCCCAAGCCGGTCCGGCCGCCGCGCCGACCCGGCGTGCTCGGCTTCCTGGCCCACCACCTGGCCGATCCGGGGACCTGGAAGGCGCTGGGCTACCTGCTGCTGAAGTTCCCGCTCGCCGCCCTGCAGACCTATGTCGGCATCGGGGCCTGGATCATCAGCCTGTCGCTTATCGCCTACCCGCTCCTGCTGCCGATCGAGCACGACCCGCTGAACTTCGGCACCTACAAATTCCAGAGCGTTCCGAGCCAGCTGATGGTCATCGGCATGGGCGTGGTGGCGCTGCTCATCATCACCTACTACATCAGGGTGCTGAACATCTTGGACGGCTGGCTGGCGGCCCGGCTGCTCAGCCCGGGCAGCACGGTGCGCATCCGGGAGCTGGAGGAGACCCGGGCGAACGCGATCAACGAGGCGGCGCTGACCGTGCGCCGGATCGAGCGGGACCTGCACGACGGGGTGCAGGTCCAGCTGGTCGCGCTCGGCATCCGGCTCGGCCGGGCGGAGCGCCGGCTCGAGGCGCAGGACCCGGCGGCGGCCGGCGAGCTGCTGCGCGACTCCCAGCAGGACACGAAGGACATCATCAAGCAGCTGCGCGAGCTGGTCCGCGGCATCCACCCGCCGGCCCTGGACTCGGGCCTCGGCCCGGCGCTGCACACCCTCGCCGCGCGGTCCTCGATCCCTGCGACGGCGCGGGTCGAGCTGCCGGAGCGGCCGGCCGCGTCGGTCGAGACGATGCTCTACTTCAGCGCCGCGGAGCTGCTGGCGAACGCGGGCAAGCACAGCGGCGCGAGCGCGGTGAGCATCGCGGTGCTCTCGGACGGCGAGAGCGTGCACCTCATCGTGACGGACGACGGGAAGGGCGGCGCCACGCTGGAGCGGGAGGTCCGGGACCGGGACGAGCGGCGCGGGCTCGACGGGGCCGAGTCCGGCAGCGGCCTGCGCGGCCTCGCCGAGCGCGTCCGCACGGTGGACGGCACGATGGACGTCAGCAGCCCGCCCGGCGGGCCGACTACGATCACCATGACGGTGCCGGTCAGACCATGAGCCGGGCAGGCCGCGACCGGGGAGGCGGCGGGCGCGGCCGGCCGGTGGGAGGTGGGAGCGAGCCATGCGAGTCGTCATCGCGGACGACGCGGCGATCCTGCGCGCGGGCCTGGTCCAGCTGCTCGAGGACGAGGGCCACGAGATCGTCGCGGCGGTCGGCGACGGGGAGGCGCTGAAGGCCGCCGTCGCCGCGCACCGTCCCGACGTGGTGATCGCGGACATCCGCATGCCGCCGACGCACACCGACGAGGGCGTCCGCGCGGCGCTGGAGCTGCGCAGGCGCGACCCGGGCCTGCCCGTGCTGCTCTTCTCGCAGTGGGTGGAGACCGACTACGCCGGCCGGCTGCTGGCCGGGGACTCCGCCGGCATCGGCTACCTGCTCAAGGAGCGCGTGCTCGACGTGCGCGACTTCATGGACGCGCTGGCCCGGGTCGCGGCCGGCGGCACCGCGCTCGACCCGGAGGTCGTCTCCCAGCTGGTCGGCGCCGGCCGCGGGACGCACAGCGGCGTCGACACGCTCAGCCCGCGCGAGCGCGAGGTCCTGGCGATGATGGCGGAGGGCCGCTCCAACAATGCGATCGCCGCAGGCCTGTTCATCACCGACCGCGCGGTGGAGAAGCACGTCGCGAACATCTTCACCAAGCTTTCGCTGCCGGTCTCGACCGCGGACCACCGCAGGGTGCTGGCGGTGCTGAGGTACCTCGGGGTCTGATGCCGCGGTAGCGGGCGGTTGCGCAGCCGCATGAGCTGCGCCGGCGCGGGCATCCGGGGAGCCGGAGGTGACGCGGTGACCGTGACGGACAAGAACGCCCGGCGCTTCACGATCCTGGCCGCGGTGTGGGCGGTGCTCTTCGTCGGCGCCGTGGTCACCCTGGCGGTCACCTGGCCGGGGAACGCACAGCTGTGGGTCTTCCTAGCGCTGACCGTCTTCATGACGACAGGCATGGGCTGGGAGGCCCGGTACCAGCGGCGGCGGCTGCGGACCGATCGCGGCGGGCTGTAGCGGCGCGTGCGACGGCCGGGGCGGAAGCGACGCACCTCGGCCCCGCCTCCATCGGTGAACGGGCGGGGCCGAGCCGCTATCACGGTACTGCTGTTATTGCGGGTACTGCACTATGCGTTTAACGAGATATTGCCTGGTGTACAACGCAATATCAGATCCGCGCCGAGCACCCGAGCCGATCCGGGTACCCGCTTTCACGGCGAAATCACGGCACTGCGGGGACCGGGGTCGGGAAGAACGGCACCGTCGTCAGCGACCAGCCGGTGTTGCCCGGGCCGAGGTCGAACGCGAACTGCGGGGTGGCCGGCGGGTACTGGTCCTGCACCGTGCCCGCCACGCCGACACCGCTGGCGTGGACGTTGGCCACGTAGGCGGATCCGGCGGTCTCGCCCTGGAAGACGACCGTGCCGACGTTGCGGATGGTCGCGCCGTCGATGCTGAGGCCCGAGATCGGCAGGCCGGTGCCGTCGCCGCAGACGAGCTCGAAGACGCTGTACGGCGTGTCGAGCACGGTCGTGTCGGAGAAGTCGATCGCCACGCCGCTGATCGCGTAGTCGTACGCGTCTATCTGGATTGCGCTCATCGGGTGGCCCCAGTTCGGGTTTATCGCGCCGGCCCGGATGACCGTGTTGTGCGAGACCGTGATCGTGCCGCCCAGCGTGGTGAAGCCGGGGCTGGCGAACTGCTCGTTGGAGACCGTCAGGCCCGAGCCGAGCGCGTTGGTGTCCGCGATCACGTCGTGCGTGATCGTGTTGTCGGTGCCGCCGTACTCGGCGATCCCGTTGGCCAGGTTGGTCTGCTCGACCGTGTCCCAGGCGAACGTGTCGTGCGAGTCCTCGGCCGGGTAGGACCAGATGGCCAGGCCGTCGTCGCCGGTGTTGCGCACGTAGTCGTTGCGGACCGTCACGCCGGTGGCGTTGCCGTTGAGGTTCAGGCCGTCCGCGTCGGTGTCGAGCACCTCGCTGTTCTCGACGGTCACGCCGGTGTTGCCGTACTGGAGCCAGAACCCGACGTTCGTGTTCTGGATCCACAGGCCGTTCACCGTGGCGCCGGTGCCGAGCGAGCCGTTGATCGCGTTCTCGGTGCTGTCGTCGTGCCGGCCGACGGTCGAGCCGAAGATCGCGAAGTTGCTCAGGTTCACCGGGCCGGGCACGGCCGCGGTGTTGTCGATGAACTCGTCCGAGCGGATCTGCGAGTACCAGTCGCCGGCGCCCTCGATCGTCGCGCTGTCGATCTGCAAGGGCTCGTCGATCGCGAAGTTGCCGGCCGGGATCCAGACCGACTCGTGCCTCGCATTCGCCGCCGCGATGGCCGCGTTGAACGCCGGGGCGGAGTCGGCCGCGCCGGTCGGGTCGGCGCCCTCGCTCACCACGGAGATCGAGTGCGGGGGCTGCCGCAGCGGCGCGGCGACCTGGTAGAAGTCGGCCAGGTTGATCGTGTAGGGCAGCGCGGTGTCGGACGCGTCGGCCTGGAGCCGGACCGTGTCGCCGCGGTGCAGCTCGAAGCCGAACAGCATCCTGGCGTCGTTGAAGAAGTGGTGCGTCTGGCTGCCGAAGATCTGCGGCGTGCTGATGTAGCTGTACTGCGACGTCAGCGAGAGCTCGCGGGACAGCTTGTGCCCGTCGACGTAGACCGACAGCGTGCCGGACGCGCCCTGCGCGAGCGCGTAGTCCACGTCGACCGCGTTCGCGTCCTGGCCGACGGTGAACTGGACGTACTGGCCGGCCGCGGTGAGCTGGACGGCCTCGCGGCCGACCGCCTCGCTGGCCAGCGTGCCCTGGGTGTAGTCGGGGCCGATGACCGAGCCGTCGGTCCTCGCGTTCGGGCCGACGGCCAGGTACTCGGCCATGCCCGGGATGTGCGCCCCGGCGTCGTAGGCCGGGTCGAACGAGGAGAGCGGCGCGGACGACGCGGCGGTGGCGGTGCCGGCCGAGACGAGCGCGAACACGCCCGCGGCGGCGAGCGAGAAGGCGGCCAGGCCGAGGCCCGCCGCGCGCCCGGCCCGGCGGGCGGGGCCGGCTTCCCGCCTGCCCGGTGTTCGCGGGCCGGGCAGCGGATCTGACACGGTGTCGGACATGGAAGAGCCTTTCGGGAGACATGTGGTGCGGACGTGTGGGACACAGTGCGGGACAAAGGGGAATGAGCCTGGCCGGGTGGCGGACGAAGACCCGTCCGCCACCCGGCCGCGCGTGCGGCTGCGGCGCGCCGCAGCCGCCGCTCAGGTCAGCCGAAGATCTCGAACTCGGAGACCTGCGCGCCGTTCTGCACGTCGTTCGCCGTGGAGCTGAGCTCCACGTACTGCTCGCTCGTGCCGGACGGCAGGGTGATCGTCACGGAGTCGCCGGTGGACGGGTTCCACGTGTACGTGGCCGAACCCACCAGCGTCGTGAACGACGAGCCGTTCGCGCTGCCCAGCACCGACAGGGTCTGGGTCCGAGTGCCCCACGACGAGGGCAGGTCGATCACGACGCTGCCCAGCGTCTGCGCGGAGCCCAGGTTCACCGTCAGCGTCGACGGCCACGTGCCGTCGGTCGCCTCCCAGTAGGTGCCGGTGTTGCCGTCCACGGCGTTGGCAGCCACGTAGGTCTGCGTGAAGCTGCTCGCCGTGGCCGACTTGTTCAGGGCCAGGTTCGTGTTGGAGTTGGTGCTCCCCCCGGTGCCCATGACCTCGAACTCGGAGACCTGCCCGGCGTTCTGCACGCTGTTGGCGGTGAAACTCAGCTCCACGTACTGGTCCGTGGTGCCGGAGGGCAGGGTGATGGTGACCGTGTTGCCGGTAGACGGGTTCCACGTGTACGTGGCCGAACCCACCAGCGTGGTGTACGACGAGCCGTTCGCGCTGCCGAGCACCGAGAGCGTCTGCGTCCGGGTCGACCAGGCGGTCGCCGGCGGCAGGTCGATCACGACGCTGCTGAGCGAGTCGGACGCGCCCAGGTTGACCGCCAGGGTCGCCGGGAAGGCGCCCGTCGCGCTCTCCCAATACGTGCTCGTGTTGCCGTCGTCGGCATTGGAGGCCACGTAGGTCTGGGTGTTGCTGCTCGCCGTGATCGGGGCGTTCAGCGCGAGGTTGGTCGGCGTGCCGCCGCCCCCGCCGCTGGTGCCGGTGCCCGACAGGCCGATCGTCAGGGTGCTGTTGGATGCGTTGCTGCTCACGGTCAGGTTCGCCGAGGCGGATCCGGCCGCGGTCGGGGTGAAGGTCACGCTGACCGTGCAGGACGCTCCCGCGGCCAGCGAGCTGCCGCAGGTGTTCGTCTCGCTGTAGCCGGTCGGCACGGTGATCGAGGAGATCGAGGCGGCCGCGGTCCCGGTGTTCGAGACGGTCACCGTCTGCGAGGCGCTGGTCGAGTTCACCGTCTGGCTGCCGAAGCTCAGCGAGGTCGGCGAGGCGCTCAGGGTCGCGCTGCCGCCGCCGGTGTTGGTGCCGCTGCCCGGGAAGATCTCGAACTCGGAGATCTGCGCCGCGGTCCACCCGGTGTTGGCGGTGAAGCTCAGCTGCAGGTACTGCTCGTTCGTGCCGGAGGGCAGGTTGAAGCTGACGGTGTTGTTCCCGCTGGACGGGTTGAAGGTGTAGTTCGCCGAGGGCACCAGCGTGGTGAACGAGGTGCCGTTGGTCGAGCCGAGCACGGAGAGCGTCTCAGTGCGCGTCGACCACGCGGTGGACGGCGGCAGTGTCAGTGTCACCGAGCCGAGCGAGAAGCTCTGGCCGAGGTTCGCGGTCAGCGTCTGCGGGTAGCCGGCGCCGTCGCTGCTCTCCCAGTACGTGCTCGTGTTCCCGTCGTTGGCGTTGCCCGCCGGGAATCCGGACTCGGTGCTGCTCGACGTCATCGACGCGGTCAGCGCCAGGTTCGTGGTCGAGCTCAGGCCGGTGCCGCTGAGCCCTGCGACGATCGGCGACGAGGTGGCGCTGTTGGTCACCGACAGCTGGCCGGACTGCGCGCCGCCGGCGGTCGGCGTGAACGTCACCGAGATCGTGCAGGACGCTCCCGCGGCCAGAGTGCCGACGCAGTTGTTGGTCTGCGCGAACGGCCCGCTGGCGCCGACCGACGCGACGGTGATCGCGGAGGCGGCCGGGTTCTTCAGGGTGACGGTCTGCGCCGCGCTGGTCGAGCCGACGTTGACGTAGCCGAAGGAGAGGCCGCCCGGAGTGAGCGTGGGCGGTGTGTTCACCGTGTTGCTGCCGGTGCTGCCGACCAGCTGCACGGTCGTCGGGCTGCCCGGCTCGCCGCTCGGGATCGTCAGCGTGCCGGTGGTGATCCCGGAGGAGGGCGCGGTGAAGGAGACGTCGACCGCGCACCAGACCGCGGTCGAGCCCGGGACGGTCGGCGCGAGCGTCGAGCCGCACGGGTCGCTGGAGTCCTGCGAGACCACGAAGCCGCTGCTGGCCGAGATGGCGCCGAGCGAGGCGCCGGCCGCGCCGGTGTTCATGACCGCGATCCGCTGGGTCGGGGTCGTCTGGCCGACGGTCGCGTTCTCGAAGGTGGTCACGCCGGGGTAGGCCCACATCGGCCAGGAGTTCGGCATGCCGCAGGTGGTGCTCGAGAAGCCGGAGTCGCCGCTGCCCTGGGTCAGGGTGAATCCCGAGCCGCAGACGAACTGGCCGGCGACGCCCACGCCGGTGGCGGTGGTGTTGTCCACCTCGACCGAGCCGGGCGCCTGGTCCTGGAAGACGAAGGTGCCCACGTTGGTGACCGTGTTGCCGCTGAGGGTCACGCCGGTGATGTTGAAGCCCGCGGTCGGCGGCGTGGTGACGGCCGAGCCGTCGTACATGTTCTCGTTCTGGAACATGAACGCCTCATACGGGCTGTCCAGGATCGTGTTGTCGTCGATGTTGTAGGTGGCGTTCATGTTGCCCTGCTGCGGCCAGAACCAGACCGCGCCGATGCCGTAGTTCCAGCCCGGGTCGTACTGCCCGGTGCGCACCAGCTCGTTGCCGCTGACGGTGGTGGTGCCGGACACCGCGGTCGAGCTGAACCGCTGGCCGATGCCGATGCCGCCGCCGCGGGTGACCGTGTCCTGCAGCAGGTTGTTGGTGACCTGCCCGCCCGCGGTGTCGCCGTAGAGGGCGATGTTGTTGGCCACGCCGGGCGAGTCGACGGTGTTCTGGGTGAACGTGTCGTTGGTGTCGCCGGAGTTCTCCGCCCACATGGCCAGGCCGTCGTCCTGGGTGTTGCGCAGGAAGCTGTCCTCGACGGTCGAGTTCGTGATGGCGCCGGCGGCGGCGTTGAAGTTCACGCCGTCCGCGGTGGTGTCCTGGATCTGCACGTTCTCGATGGTCAGGCCGTTGGTGGGCCCGAGGATCCAGGCGCCGACCTTCGTGTTCTGGATCCACACGTCGTTGATCGTGGAGTTGCTGAAGGTCCCGTTGAAGCCGTTGACCGACCCGTCGCTGTCCACCCGGGTGTTGACGTTCCCGAAGATCGCCAGGTTCGAGACGTTGATGTTGCTGCCGTTCCCGGCGAACTCGACGTTGGAGCCGGTCATCGTGGTGTACCACTCGCCGGCGCCCTCGACGGTCACGTTGTTCACGTTCAGCGGGTTGCTGATGGAATACGTGCCCTGCGGGATGTAGACGGTCTGCCCGGAGCTCTGCGCGGCGTTGATCGCGTTCTGCAGCGCCTGCGTGTCGTCCGCGGACCCGGTGTTGTTCGCGTTATAAGGCGACTGCGTCACGTTGATCGCGTTGGACGGCTGGGCGATCGGCGCGGCCACGTCGTAGAAGTCCGCGGTGTTGATCGCGTACCAGGGCGAGTTGTCGCCGGCGTCAACCTGGAGCTTGACCACGGTGCCGGCCTGCAGCGTGGAGGAGAACTGGTACCGGATGTCGTCGAAGAAGTCGTGCGGCACCAGCGTGTCGGCCTCGCCGACACCGGGGGTGTTGGTGACCGTCGCCTGCGTCCCGTACAGCCACGCGTACTGCGAGGAGAGCGAGAGGGACGTGGTCAGCGTGCTGCCGGTGTACAGGTCCAGCGGCTCGGTGATCCCGCCGCCGCCGAGCGAGTCCGGAATGGAGTAGTGGAAGTCGACTGCGTTGGCCGCGCTGGTCAGGGTGAAGGAGATGTACTGGCCCTGGCCGATCAGCTCGACCGCCTGCCGGCCGGTCGCCTCGGACTGCAGCGTGCCGAGGTCGTAGTCGACCGGCAGGACCGTGCCGTTGGTCGAGACGCCGGAGCTGGTCGCGGCCAGATACTCGGTGAACGGCACCGGGGCTCCGGGACTGCCCGCTGCGTGGGCGGGTGCTGCGGTCGCGACCCCCATCACGACACTGAATACCGGCGCGGTGAGCAACGCGGCGGTGAGCATGGCCAGGCGCCGCAGCGGACTGCGTCTCCCGGCTTCGAGCGCGGACATAGGCTTCGTCGCCTTTCGTGAGGCGCCGGCGCCCGCGGCGCAGCGGGGCCGGCGGTGATCGCCGTTGATCCATGTTCGAAACACAGGCGATCCCGCGGCCGGCCGGCGCTCCCCTTCTCGCTGCGCCGGCCGGCCGGGGGACTCCCCTGGTCGCGCTGTACCTGAGTAGCGGTGTTGCGGACCCCCACGTCCCTGCGCCCCGCTCCCCCGGCGAACCGGCGTCCCCCTGCCCCCCGCCCCCCGCGTACCGTGCACTCCCGGTGCGCCGGGCCCGGCGCGGCCCGGCGCACCGTCCCGGCTAGCCCAGCTTCAGCCACACCGCCGTGTCAGAGGGCAGCATCCACTGCTCCGCCGAGCCGTTGACCGGGGTCCCGTCGACGAGCCCTGCGACCCCGGCGCCGTCGAGCGGCCGCCCCGCCTCCAGCGGCCCGCTGGCCAGCAGCACCGGGGCGTTCCCGGGCAGCGGGACCGCGGCGGCGCCGAAGTTCACCAGGCAGGCGAAGTCCTCGCCGCGCCTGAACGAGAGCACCTTGTCGCCCAGCACCGTCTCCCCCAGCGGCATCCAGCGCAGCGGCTCCCGGTCCGTGGCCAGGCCGGGCAGCGTGCGCCGCAGGGCCAGGGCGCTGCGGTAGAGCTCGAGCATCGAGTCCGGGTCGCCGAGCTGCGCCTGCACGGTCATCGCGCGCCAGGCGCCCGGCTGGTCCGGCAGCCAGGGCTGCGCGCTCGCGCCGTCCGGGCTGAAGCCGAACGGCGGCTCCTGGCCGGACCACGGCAGGGGCACCCGGCAGCCGTCCCGGCCCGGGTCCACGCCGTTGGTGCGGTGCCACATCGGGTCCTCGCGCCGCTCGTCCGGGATGTCCTCGACCTCCCACAGGCCGAGCTCCTCGCCCGGGTAGAGGTAGGCCGCGCCGGGCAGCGAGAGGCTCAGCAGCGCCGCGGCGCGCGCCCGCCGGGTGCCGAGCACCAGGTCGAGCGGGGTGTCGTAGCGCCGGGTGGCGAAGTCGAAGCTGCTGTCCGAGCGGCCGTACCGGGTCACGTGCCGGGTCACGTCGTGGTTGGAGAGCACCCAGGTGGCCGGCGCGCCGACCGGGAGGTGCGCCGCGATGGTCTCGTCGATCACCCGGCGCAGCGCGTCCACGTCCCAGGGGCAGGACAGGAAGGCGAAGTTGAACGCGGTGTGGATCTCGTTGGGCCGCAGGTACATCGCGAAGCGCTGCGTGTCCGGCAGCCAGACCTCGCCGATCAGGGCGCGCGGCTGCTCGTAGGAGTCGGCCACCCGGCGCCAGTCGCGGTAGATCTCGTGGATGCCGTCCCGGTCGGTGTAAGGGTGCGGCGACCCGGCCGGGGCCGCGGGGTCGAAGTCGGTCAGGAACGGGTCCTTGACCAGGATGGCGGCCGAGTCGATCCGGATGCCGTCGGCGCCGCGGTCGAACCAGAACCGCAGGATGTTGAGGAACTCCTCGCGCACCGCCGGGTGCTCCCAGTTGAAGTCCGGCTGCTCGGGGGCGAACAGGTGCAGGTACCACTGGCCCGGGGAGCCGTCCGGCTCGGTGACCCGGGTCCAGGCCGGGCCGCCGAAGTGCGAGACCCAGTTGTTCGGCGGCAGGTCGCCGCCGGGGCCGCGGCCGGGCCGGAACCAGAACCGGTTGCGCTCGTCCGAGCGCGGCTCGGCGGCCAGCGCGGCCTGGAACCACGGGTGCCGGTCCGAGCAGTGGTTCGGCACCACGTCGATGATGATCTTGATGTCGAGGGCGTGCGCCTCGGCGATGAGCGCGTCGGCCTCCGGCATGGTGCCGAACATCGGGTCGATGTCGCGGTAGTCGACGATGTCGTACCCTGCGTCGGCCATCGGCGAGGGGTACCAGGGACTGAGCCAGATCGCGTCGATGCCGAGGTCCGCGAGGTAGGCGAGCCGCTCGCGGATGCCCTTCAGGTCCCCGATCCCGTCGCCGTTCGCGTCCGAGAAGCTGCGCGGGTAGACCTGGTAGGTGGCCGCGTCGCGCCACCATTGCCCGCCGACGACGGTGCGGGCCGGCGCGGCGGTCTGCGGTCCGCGGGGAGCGGCGGTGCGATGTGGGGTCACGGGAGTCGGTCTCCTGTCTCTTCTGGGGCATGGGGCGGCCGGCCCGGCGGCACCGCGGGGGGATTCCGCGCGCGGTCGCGGCGCGCAGCGGGCGGTCAGAGTCGCGGCAAGGGCGTTCTCAACTGACGGATCCCTCCTGGGTGGGGCGGGCGCGGGGCGCGGTCCGATCCGGAGCCGATCGGCGGTGCGCGGCACGTCCGGTTGCGCACAACATACAGAAGCCATCACATCAGCGCAAGAGATCGATGATGGGCATGCAAGAACCGAATTTCGTTTCGCGCAGGCAGGGCGAGGTCGGTGCAAACATCAAAAAACGGGGCGAACCGGATGGCCCGCCCCGCCACCGGGACCGTGCAACGTAAACGTTCTCATCGGTAATGCGCAGGCCATTGGGCAGACAACGGCCGCTTCGCGGACTGCACAAACGCCAGATCCGGGGCGTGCCGCAGTCCGAATCCGACGCTGCGTCATCTTTCATGCGCAGAACGTGATGCCGCGCCGGATGCATGGCTGCGGTGCGCGCAGCCTTCGATGACGCGGCGATGTCAGACGCCGCTCGAGCAGCGCTCAGTGGGTGCTCGTCAGGCAGCGCTCGTCAGCCGGTGCTCGTCACAGTGCTCGTGGGGCAGTGTGGTCGTCAGGCAGCGCTCGTGCACGGCCCGATCAGGCCGCGCCGACGCTCGCGGCCGATCCCGCCGCCGAGGCGGCCGGCGGCGCGGCCGGGCCGGTCGAGCCGCGCACCACCAGCTCCGGCTCGAACAGCAGCTCCTCCGCGGTGACCTCGAAGCCCTCGATCTGCCCGGTCAGCATGGCCACCGCGGCCCGGCCGATCGCCTCGAGCGGCTGGCGCACCGTGGTCAGCGGCGGGTCGGTGCAGTTCATCATGGCCGAGTCGTCGTAGCCGACCACCGAAACGTCCAGCGGGACCTGCAGGCCGGCCCGGCGCACCGCGCGCACCGCGCCGAGGGCCAGCGGGTCGCTCGCGCAGATCATGCCGGTGGCGCCCTGCTTGATCAGCCGCGTGGCGGCGACCTGGCCGCCCTCGATGGAGAACATCATCCGCTCGACCAGGTTGCGCGGCGCCGGGAGGCCCGCCTTGTCCGCGGCGGCCAGGAAGGCCTCCAGCTTGCGCCTGGACGGCATGTGGTCCGGCGGGCCGAGGATGAGGCCGATGTTCTCGTGCCCGAGCGAGACCAGGTGGCCGAAGGCCTGCTCGACCGCGACCGCGTCGTCGGTGGAGACCCGCGGGAAGTCCAGGTGGTCGGCCGCCGCGTTGACCAGCACGACCGGCAGGCGCAGGTCGAGCAGCCGGTGGTAGTGCTCGTGCGGGGCGTCCGCCTCGGCGTACTGGCCGCCGCCGAACACCATGCCGGAGACCTGGCGCTCCAGCAGCATGTCGACGTAGTCGGCCTCGTTCAGGCCGCCGGTGGTCCGCGTGCACAGCACCGCGGTGAAGCCGCGCTGGGCCAGCGCCCCGCCGACCACCTCGGCCAGCGCCGGGAAGATGGGGTTCTGCAGCTCCGGCAGGACCAGCCCGATCAGCCGGGCGCGTTCCCCGCGCAGCTGGGTGGGCCGCTCGTAGCCCATGACGTCGAGCGCCGTCAGCACCGTGGCACGGGTCGCCTCGGAGATGCCGGGCTTGCCGTTGAGCACCCGGCTGACCGTGGCCTCGCTGACCCCGGCCTTCTTCGCCACGTCGGAGAGTTTGCCTGCCATGCCGCAATCATACGGCATCCGATTGCAAGAAAATTGCAGCAGCGTCAGGATTGGATGACCTTTTTGCCGATCATGAAACCGTGCCCGATTCCGGGCAGATTTTTGCCACTCGGCCTCGGCGTCCCTACCCTGCCGGTCATGGACGAACCCGACCTGGCCGCCGCGCTCGCCGCCTCGACCGGCCTGAGCGCGGCCGAGGCGGCCCGGGTGGTCGAGGACGTCCTGGCCTGGTACCGCGAGCCGGTCGAGGACTTCGTACGCCGCCGGCACGCGCACCACCAGCTGCACGGCGTTCGCAACGCCGAGGCATTCAAGCTCATCGCCGGGGAACTGGAGCGGCGGCTGGTCGCCCCGCCCGCCCTCTCGGAGCGCCAGCTGCGCCGCATCGTCTACGGCTGAAGGAGAACGCGTCCATGTGCGGGATCGTCGGGTACATCGGCAACCAGAACGCCGCGCCGCTGCTGATCGAGGGATTGCGCCGGCTGGAGTACCGGGGCTACGACTCGGCCGGGGTGGCCGTGCTCGGCGCCGGCGGCGCGCGGATCGTGCGCCGGGTCGGCCGGGTGCGGGACCTGGAGGCGGCGCTGCCGGCCCGGCTGGCCGGCAAGGCCGGGATCGGCCACACCCGCTGGGCCACGAACGGTCCGGCGACCCAGGCCAACGCGCACCCGCACAGCAGCGCGGACGGCCGGATCAGCGTCGTGCACAACGGGATCATCGACAACGCGGACGCGCTGCGGGCCCAGCTGGCCGCGGACGGCGTGGAGCTGTCCTCGGACACCGACACCGAAGTGGTCGCGCACCTGATCGCCCGCTCCGCCGCGGACACCCTCGAGGCCGCGGTGCTGGACGCGGTCGGCCGGATCGCCGGGACCTACGCGCTGGCCGTCGTCGACGAGCGGCACCCGGACCGGATCGTGGTGGCCCGCAACGGGTCCCCGCTCATCCTCGGCGTCGGCGAGCGGGAGATGTTCCTCGCCAGCGATGTGATGGCGCTGGTTCGGCACACCACCTCGGTGGTCCACCTGGACGACGGCGAGGCGGCGACGGTCACCGCGGCGGGCTACCGCACCTTCACCCGGGAGAGCGACGACACCGGACACGAGCCGGTCACCGTCGAGCTGACCGCCGAGGAGCTCGACCAGGACGGGCACCGGCACTTCATGTACAAGGAGATCCAGGAACAGGCCGCCACGGTCCGGCGGGTCATACAGGGCCGGCTGGACGAGCGCTACGGCACCGCCCGGCTGGACGGGCTGAACCTGACGCCGCGTGAGCTGCGCGGGTTCCGCCGGGTGAAGATCCTCGGCTGCGGCACGGCGTACTACGCCGGGGCGATGGGCGCGGAGATGATCGAGCGGCTGGCCCGGATCCCGGCGGACGCCGAGCCGGCCTCCGAGTTCCGCTACCGCAACCCGCTGATCGAACCGGACACGCTCTACGTGGTGGTGAGCCAGTCCGGCGAGACGGCCGACACGGCGTTCGCGGTGCAGGAGATCAAGTGCAAGGGCGGGCAGGTGGTCGGCTTCGTCAACGTGGTCGGCTCGGCGATCGCCCGCGAGTGCGACGGCGGCGTGTATCTGCATGCGGGTCCTGAGATCGCGGTGGCGTCCACGAAGGCGTTCACGCACATGGTGATCGCGTTCGCGATGCTGGCGGTGCTGCTGGGCCGGGTGCGCGACCTGTCGATCCGGGACGGGCGGCGGATCGTCGCGGGCCTGCGCGCGCTGCCGGAGCAGATCCGGGAGGTGCTGGCCGGCGAGGAGCACATCGCCGGGGTCGCCAAGCGGCTGGCCGAGGCGCCGGGACTGTTCTTCATCGGGCGGGTCGGCGGCTTCCCGGTGGCCCGCGAGGGGGCGCAGAAGTTCAAGGAGATCTCGTACCGGCACGCGGAGGCGTACCAGGCCGGCGAGCTCAAGCACGGCCCGCTGGCGCTGATCTGCGCGGACCTGCCGAGCGTGGCGGTCGTTCCGGACGACGACCTGGTGGACCGGAACCTGTCCGCCTGCCAGCAGATCCTGGCCCGCGGCGGCCCGCTGGCCGTGGTGACGCACCCGGGCGTGAGCCTCGGCAGCCTGGTGTGCGACGCGATCACAGTGCCGAAGAACGAGCCGGAGATCGACCCGATCCTGCTCACCATCCCCATGCAGCTGCTCGCCTATCACGCGGCGCTGCATCTGGGCCACGACATCGACAAGCCGCGCAACCTGGCCAAGTCGGTGACCGTGGAGTAGGCCGGCGGCCTGTCGGCGGACCGGCGGGCCGGTTGGAGTGAGCGACCGCGGGACGCCCGACCGGGGCGTCCCGCAAGCGTTTCGGGCAGTTTTCCACAGGATCGGGACGGGATCAGGACCCGCCCGGTCCGGCTTTCGCAACGTTTCAACCGCCGCGGGCAAGGAATTTCAGCACTCTGCGCGATTGCGTTCTGCATACTCTCCGCGTCCTCCGGCGGCGCCGCTCGGACCTGCCGCGAACGCCTCGCCACCGACCGTGTGCGGTGACCTGCCGCATGTCCGGAACCAGGTGACGGACGTCACGTTGTGGCCTGATTTCTCCGTTACGCAACGTGATCGTCGTAATCAAGTCGTGTCCTTGCGATGTTTCATCGATATCTTGCGGACACATGTCTACGTCAGTACGGTGAACCCACCCAGCACGGCGGCGCGCACCGGCGCCCCGTCCCACGGAGGTTTCCGGAAGGCCCCGCGATCTTCATGCAGCCGCCCCCCGAAGCCGCCCCGCGGACCGCACCCGCGGCGGGAAGACCATCGTCAGGCACGATCCAGCTCAGGGAAGGTTGATCGATGAACAGAACGGTTCACCGGCGACCGGCGTATCGCAACGCAGCCGCCGTCGCCGTCGCCGCGGCTCTCGGGTTCTCCGCCGCGGCCTGCTCGAGCAGCGGCCAAAGCGCCTCCACCTCGAAGGTCACCATCTCCGTGGACTGCGCCGCGCCGGCCAGCAAGCCGGTGGCGTACAAGGAGTGGAACGAGGACGTCGCCGCGTTCGAGAAGGCCAATCCGAACATCACGATCAACAGCATCCGCACGTTCCCGTGCGAGACCCCGGCGCTGTTCACCGCCGCGCTGAAGGCCGGGACCGAGGCGAACGTCTTCTACACGTACTACACCGATCAGGGCCAGGTGCTCGACGACGGCCAGGCCGCCGACATCTCCCAGTACGTGACCACCAGCACGGTGCCCAACCTGAACTACATCGTGCCGACCGCGATGAACGCCGTTAAGGCCGGCGGCAGCCTCTACGGCCTGCCGACCAGCATCTACACCATGGGCCTGGTGTACAACCGGAACCTGTTCCAGCAGGCCGGCCTGAACCCGGACGACCCGCCGACCACCTGGGCCGAGGTCGAGGCGGACGCCAAGAAGATCGCGGCGCTCGGCACCGGGATCGCCGGCTACGGCGACTACAGCGCCGGGCACAACGGCGGCTGGCACTTCGTCTCCGAGATGGACGCGCTCGGCACCCACGTGCTCAACGCCGACAACACCACGGCGAACTTCAACAACAACAACGCCGTGCAGTTGCTGCAGATCCTGCACCAGATGCGGTACGTCGACAACGACATGGGCCAGACGCAGGACCTCGCATGGGGCACCCTGCAGGCCCAGATGGCGGCCGGCAAGCTCGGCATGTACATCGCCGCGCCGGACGACATCACGTACATGGTCCAGTCGCTGGGCGCCAACTACAACGACTACGGCATGGGCCAGATCCCGAGCATCAGCGGCAAGCCGGCCGGCTCGCTGCTCGGCGGCAACGACGTGATGTTCGCCAAGAAGGACACCCCGGCGCAGATCGAGGCCGGCATCAAGTGGGTCAACTTCGAGTACCTGACCGAGGGCGACGGCCAGTTCAACTACCAGCGGCTGAAGGCCGACAAGCAGGCGGTCGGCCTGCCCGAGCCCGAGCTGTTCAAGGCCGGCAGCCCGGCGCTGGCCGACGACATCAAGCTCAAGACCCAGTACGCGACCATCCCGGTGCAGTACTACACCAAGTACATCAACGCGGCGGTGCCCGGCATCCCCGAGTCGATCCTCGCGCAGCCGATCTACGCGGCGCTCGACAACGTGATGTCAGGGGTGCTCACCGATCCCAACGCCAACTACCAGCAGCTGCTCTCCAGCGCGGCCACCCAGGTCAATACGCTGATCTCCAACTCGCAGTAACCTCAGTCCCGGCGCGGGGCCGGCCGATCCGTCGGCCGGCCCCTGCGTGCTACCACCGGCCACCCCACTCCGGTCGCCTCCCGCCGGATCCACCAGGAGCCCACCATGACGGACACCACGGACACCGTCGTCAAACACAGCAAGAGCCGCAGCAGCCCGGCCCGGCCCGGGTCCGCCGCCGCCGCCGCGCGGCCGCCGACCACCAAGCTCGTCCGGGAGCTGCGACGCAACGCCTCCGGCTACGGCTTCCTGGCCGGCGCGGTCATCTGCTTCGCGCTGTTCACCTGGTACCCGATGATCCGGGAGTTCGTCTGGAGCTTCCAGCAGACGCATCTCGGCCAGACCCGGTGGGTCGGCCTGGCCAACTTCCGGCGGATCTTCGCCGACCCGACGTTCTGGCAGGCCTGGCGCAACACCCTGCAGTTCACCGGGCTGGCGCTGCTGCTCGGCTTCGTGGTGCCGTTCTTCGTCGCCATCCTGCTCAACGAGATCCGGCACTTCCAGGGCTATCTGCGCATCCTGGTCTACCTGCCGGTGATGATCACCCCGGTCTCCGCGCTGCTGCTGTTCCAGTACTTCTACAACCCGAGCTACGGCCTGTTCGACCACGCGCTGCAGACCGTGGGCCTGCCGGTCTCGGGCTTCCTGCAGTCGCCGCACGTCGCCATGCTCTGCGTGGTGGTCGCGTCGACCTGGATGAACATGGGCAGCGCCACGCTGATCTACCTGGCCGCGCTGCAGAACATCCCGGGCGAGCTGTACGAGGCCGCCGAGCTGGACGGGGCCGGGGTGTTCAAGCGGATCTGGCACGTGACCGTGCCGCAGACCCGCCCGATCCTGACCATGCTGCTGATGCTGCAGATCGTGGCCACCATGCAGGTCTTCATCGAGCCCTTCATCCTGACCAACGGCGGGGCCGGGCCGCAGGACTCGACCCTGACGATCGTCACCCTGCTGTACAACTACGCGTTCATCTACAACACGACCAACACGTACAGCGCCGCCTCGGCCCTCGGCGTGGTGATGCTGCTGGTGCTCGGCGCGTTCTCCGGGCTGTTCCTGGCCGTCAGCCGGAACCGCGACTAGGCGAGAGAGGGAGTCCACGATGGCAGTGATCACACAGACCCCGGCCGCGGTCGCCCAGCGCCGCAGGACCGTGCGGAGCCAGCAGGGCGGACGCACCCTGATCTCCCGGGCGCAGCTGAACCGCCCGCGTGGCAGGGCCCTGTACTGGACCGTGTTCGGCGTGGTGGTGGCGGTCTTCACGCTGGTGTTCCTCGGGCCGATCTACTTCCTGTTCACCGACGGGCTCAAGTCCACCCAGGAGGTGATCCAGAACCCGCCGACGCTGTTCCCGCAGCAGGTCCACCCGAGCACGTACCAGCAGGCCTGGAGCCGGATGGACCTCGGCGAGCTGCTGTTCAACACCCTGCTCTACGCGTTCGGCGCGCTCGTGTTCCAGCTGATCTTCGACGTGGCCGCGGCGTACGCGTTCTCCAAGCTGCGGCCGCGGCTGGGCAACGCGCTGCTCGGCATGATGCTGGCCTCGCTGATGATCCCGGCCACGGTGCTGCTGGTGCCGCAGTACGTCACCATCACCGACCTGCCGATCGTCCACATCAGCCTGGTGAACTCGCCGGAGGCGATCTGGCTGCCGTCGGTGGCCAGCGCGTTCAACATCTACCTGCTCAAGCGGTTCTTCGACTCGATCCCGGAGGAGCTGATGCAGGCGGCTGCGATCGACGGGGCCGGCCCGCTGCGCACCCTGCGCTCGATCGTGCTGCCGATGTCCCGGCCGATCCTCGGCGTGGTCTCCATCTTCGCGGTGGTCGCGGTGTGGAAGGACTTCCTGTGGCCGCTGCTGGCCGAGCCGCTGCCGACCAAGCAGACGCTCAACGCGGGCATCAACTCCCTGTCGCAGGGCGTGCCGCAGAACGTGCTGATCGCGGCCTCGGCGATCGCCGCGATCCCGACGATCATCCTGTTCCTGATCTTCCAGCGCAACATCATGTCAGGGCTCACCGCCGGCAGTCTCAAGGGTTAGCAGGGATCGGATGGGGTCGGGCGGCCGCCCCGCGGGGCCGGGCCCCGGAACGGACCGGGGTCGAAGCAGCGCGTAGGGCACGGTGCGCGTGGGTAGTTCAACGGCGACGCCCGCTTCGGCGGCCGCCGCCCGGCTTCAGGTGCGTGCGGCATCCATTCGCTCCTCCCGGATGGGTGCCGCACGCACGTGGAGTCCGGCCGGGCGTCAGGCCTCGAGGTCGAGGCTCTGGCCCGATTCGAGATAGCGGTAGCCGTTGCCGCCCGCACCGCCGAGCCAGCTGTTGATACTCGACCGGCCGCGAGCGTTGATCTGCCCGTCATGGATCCCGATCGCACGGCGCGGGCCCACCGCACGCACGAAGCCGATCGCCTCGGCGCACTTGAGCCACGAGGCCTGCATCGGCACCAGCAGCGTGGCGACCGGAAGGTCGGGCACGTGCAGCGCGTCGCCGGGGTGGTACACGTCCTGCTCGACGACATAGCCGAGGTTCGCACAGGCGGGTTCGTCCTCGAAGACGGCGGCGTGCCGACCGCCGACCGCGGTCACCCAGAACCCCGCGGCGGTGAAAGTCTCCCCGCGCACCACCCGGTTGACCTCGAGCCCGGCGATCTCCGCGCCGGCCGGGGCGTAGACCGGCACGCCGAGGCCCGCGAGCCGCAACACGTCGATGTGGTCGGTGTGCTCGTGCGTGACGAGCACGGCATCGGCGCCCTTGAGGGCATAAGCCTCGCTCCACGTGCCCGGGTCGATGACGAGCACCGCGCCGTCGCGCTCCAGCCGAACGCACGAGTGGGTGTACTCGGTGAGCAGCACAGATCTGAAGTTACCTCAGGCCACAAGAGGCGTCATTCACATCGCTGAACGATGTACAGTACGCTGAATGGCGGCAAAGAACGAGGGAAGACAGAGAGGGAGCCGCAGCCTTGTCCACGATCCTGATCACCGGCGCGGCGGGCGCCGTGGGGAGCCTGATGCGGCCCCGGCTGGCCCGCCCCGGACGGGTGCTGCGCCTGCTCGACGTCGCCCCGCTCGAGCCTGCGGCGGGCGCGGCGGGCGCAGGCGCGGGCGAGGAGGCGGTCGAGGCCTCGGTGACCGACCTCGACGCGATGATCGAGGCCTGCCGTGGCGTCGACGCGGTGATCCACCTCGGCGGCCTCTCCGGCGAGCGGCCGTGGCAAGAGATCCTCGAGGTCAACATCCAGGGCACGTACACGGTCTTCGAGGCGGCGCGCCAGGCCGGCGTGCCCCGGGTCGTCTTCGCCTCCTCGAACCACGCGGTCGGCTTCTACACGCCCGAGGCTTACCCGCTGCCCGAAGCGATCGTCCCACTGCCGGACACGTTCTACGGCGTCTCGAAGGTCACCGGCGAGGCGCTGGGCGCCCTGTACGCGTACCGGTACGGCCTCGACGTGACCAGCATCAGAATCCTGACCTGCTTCGAGCGCCCGCGCGACCTGCGCGGCCTGTCCACCTGGCTCGACCCGGACGACTGCGCCAAGCTGCTCGAGGCCTGCCTCGCCGGCCAGAAGCCCGGCTACCGGGTCGTCTACGGCGTCTCCCCGAACACCCGCGGCGGCTGGGTCTCCCTCGACGGCGCCCGAGCCCTGGGCTTCGAGCCGACCGGCGACGCCGAGCAGTTCGCCGAGGACCTGATCGCAGAGTTCGGCGACCCGGACCCGACGGATCCGGTGCTGCAGCACCTGGGCGGGAAGTTCACGCTGCCGGAGATGGACGCTGACAGGCTCTGAATGTGAAGAGCTGAGGCGGAAAGGCAAAGGCAGCGGCTGCAACCCTCGGGGAAGGGGGGTGGGTTGCCGGGGTGGTCTGCCGGGTGCGGTTTTTTGTCTGTGGTCGGGTTGGGGGCGGGCTGCGGCCCGAACCCGCTTACGCATTCGCCGCCGTGGTCGATTTTTCCACCGGCGACGTCGGCCGCGACATGCTGTCATGGTCCGCACGACCTCGCCCGGAAGTCCTAGAGCTCGGCGACGTGGGCTGCGAGGAACTCGCGCTCGACCTCGTTCTCGGTGAACAGCAGGGCTTCCTCGTAGGCGGCGCGGGCTTCGTCGCGGCGGCCGAGGCGGGCGAGCATGTCCCCGCGCGCCGCGCCGACGTAGCCGTAGGAGGCGAGCTGCGGTTCCAGCGCAAGCTCGTCGAGCGCGGCCAGGCCGGCCTCGGCACCTTCGCTGAAGCTCAGCGCAACCGCGCGGTTGAGTGCGGCGACCGGAGACGGGTGGTAGCGCAGCAGGACGTCGTAGAGGCCGACGATCTCACGCCAGTCGGTCTCCTCCCACGACGGTGCCTCGTCGTGGACGGCGGCGATCGCCGCCCTCAACGCGAAGCGAGTCGGCGGACGGCGGCGCAGCGCTTCGCGGACGAGGGCTCGGCCCTCGGCGATGGCGTCGCGGTTCCACAGGGTGCGGTCCTGGTCTTTGAGCAGCACCAAGCGGCCCTCGGCGTCGACCCGGGTTGCGCGGCGGGCGTCGGTGAGCAGGATGTAAGCCAGCAGGCCGGCGACCCCGGCGTCGCCGGGAAGCAGAATCCTGAGCATGCGGGCCAGGCCCAGCGCGCGATCGACCAGGTCGGCGCGGACCAGGTCGGCGCCGCGCGGAGCGGTGTGACCGGTGGTGAAGACCAGGTCGACGACGGTCAGCGCGGCTTCCACGCGTTGCGGCAGATCCTCGGAATCCGGGACGCGGTAGGGGATGCCCGCGCCGGCGATCTTCTTCTTGGCGCGGGTGATGCGCGCCGCCATGGTCGGCTCGCTGACCAGGAACGCGCGGGCGACCTCGGCCGTAGTCAGGCCGCACAGCAGCCGCAGAGTCAGGGCGACCTGCGCGTCGAGCGCGAGGGCCGGGTGGCAGCAGGTGAAGATCAGGCGCAGCCGCTCGTCGGGGATGTCGTGCTCGGGTTCGGGAGCGTCGTCGACGAGCAGGGGAAGGCGGCTGCGCAGCGTGGCTTCGCGTCGCAGAAGATCGACGGCACGATTGCGGGCCGTGGTGGTCAGCCAGGCCGCAGGGCGTTCGGGGACGCCGGACTCAGCCCACGCGGTGAGCGCTTTGGCGTAGGCGTCCTGAACGCACTCCTCGGCGAGGTTGAGGTCGCGGGTCACGCGCGCCGTCGCGGCAAGCACGAAGCCCCACTCGCGGCGGTGCGCGTCCGCCACGGCCTCGGCGACGGCGTCCGCCAACCGCTCGGGGGCGCCGTCCGCCTGCGGCCCGGCGCCCCGCGAGTCGGCACCGGTCACTGCTGGTCGAACACCATGAGCGGACGCACCTCGACCCCGCCGAACTCGGCCGGGACCTGCTTGGCGATAGCCAACGCGGCGTCCAGGTCGGCGGCCTCGATCAGGTAGTAGCCACCAAGCGCCTCCTTGGTCTCGGCGAACGCCCCGTCGGTCACCACGCCGCCCCGAATACTGGTCGCGGTGGACGTGGGCTGTAGCGCCTCGCCCCCGCGCAGGGCATCCTTGTTCTCCGCACCGAACTTGCCGTGCGCCTCCATGACCCGCTGGAACAGGGCGGCGTCGCCGGTGGCGTAAGCGGCCTCGTCCTCATAGATAAGCACCAGGTACTGGGACATTTCCATACTCCGATCTGTGGCCGGAGGCTCCCGGCGAGCCCCTATCTACTATTGCGACGAACGGCAACGAGCCGGGATCGACAACCGCCCCAGATCTTTTCTACGCCAGCGCCCCATGGATCGCATCCGGCCACGCGGGAGTGCGGCGAGGTGGGAGACGTGGATGCGGCCGAGTGGGACGCCGGCGAGCCAGGCGTTCAGGCAGGTGAGGAAGTCCTTAGTGAGTGCCTGTGCGCCGCACTGACATGGCCGTATGCTGACGTGAACGTCCATTCCGGGTGTGTAGCGGCCGGGCTCTGAAGGCCGCGCTGTCAGCACCCTGTGGATTGATGAGGTGGCTGATCATGGAACATCCATCAGGCGGCGACGTACCGATCGCGGAGCAAATCGCACAACTGCGAGTTCGCGCCGATGCCGGCGAGCGCGATGCGGCGGGGCTGCTGGGAGAACTGCTCGCGAGAGAGGGCGACCTGGAAGGCGCGATCCAGGTGTGGACAGACGCTTACGGTGACGAATCATGGACGACGAAGGAGTTGGCCGAGTTGCTGGCACAGGATGGCGACCTGATAGGAGCCGTCCGGACGTGGGAGGTTTGCGACTCGGTGTGGCAGAACCCGATCGGCCTTCACGCGCAGCATCTCTCCACGCTGACTGATGAAGAGCGGCTGGAAGAGGACGACCCCGAAGATTGGGCATTCACCGAGTGGCAGCGCTTGACCCGGTTGTTGGCTGAGCGGGGTGACGAGGCCGCAGCCGAGCAATTGCGAGAATGGCATAAGCCTGCTGGCGGATCGACTGCAGCAGAGTAGGCCGTCATGCCGACTGCCGGGCCGATAGTGCGGGATCCTGCATCAAGGGTGGTGGATCAGGGTGTGGTGCTCTCCGCACAGCAGGTCCAGGTTGTCGACGGTGGTCGGGCCGCCGGTGGAGTAGGGGGTGCGATGGTGGGCGTGTAAGGACCATGTCATTGGGCGAGAGCAGCCGGGATGCGTACAGGTCCGGTCGCGCCAATACAGGGCGATGCGCTGATCCACGCTGGCCAGCCGGGCGGTGGGGTCGTCATCCAGCGGACGGCCGTTGACAGCGACCGGTTCGCCGTCCGGAGTGACGGTCAGGCGGATCGCTGCAGATTCCGGCACGAAGGACGGGGCCGGAATCCACTGCCCGCGCACAGTCTCCACGCAACCGGCAGGAATCGGCACCCGGGGCACGGCCGGGTGGGGCGAAGCCGGTGCCGGTGCCGGTGCCGGTGCGGCGGAATCCCGCGGGAACTGCGCGGACACCGAAGCTGAATCCGATACCGATACCGATACCGCGGCAAGATCTTGCACGGCGGCCGGGTCAGGCTCTGGGCTCGGGGCGATGAACACCACACTGGGAACATGGGGCCTGGCCCGCTCGGCCTCGGTGGCGTTCAAGAACACCTCCGCCAAGCGCGCCAGCGCTTCCGCGTTCATCTGCTCGATGGTGACGATGTCATCCGGCAGCGGGTTCGTGCCGTCGTACTGGCGCGCCCGCACCCAACCGGCGGTCTGCACATCCAACGCCGAACACACCAGCTCGGCCCGCGCCGCATCCAGCAACGCCTCAAACCGCATCATCCCCTCCCCCACCTCGCCGAACCGGGCGAAGCAGCGAGAGCGCTGGCGGGCCTGCAACGTCTCGGCCCGCCCGGGTTCGACCGCATGCTCCAGAACCCTGACCTGAGCCTCGGCCCGCGCCACCCCACCATCCTCCAACGCTGAGAGGGTATCGGTGACTGCCTGGACAGGATCCTGACTCGTACCGCGCGTCGCATGCAACGCCCGCGCCATCATCCGCGGCGCACCGACCGGCAGCCGCTCACTGCCGAGCATCGACTCGGCTTCCGGCACAGCGCCCAACCTCCGGGCATCGCTCGCCACATTCCGACCCCGCCCCGGCGAATATCCAAGCTGCGAGGTCAACCACGGACCCACCCCGCCCCGTACCGCACGAACCTGATCCATCCGCCCCAACACCCGCAACAACAACCCGTGCGCCACCCGCTCCATCCGATCCGCCGAACGAGCCAACGCCATCAACCCCGCCGGATCGCGCTCTGCGTCGCCCGCCAGTTCGGCCAGCACTTCATTCCGAATCGCGTTCAACTGTTCCGCGATCCGTTCAGTTCGCTCCGAGTGCATCGCCCGCTCCATCCCCGAGACCCCGTATATTACAGCAAGTATATCAGAGATATAATCAATGTGTCTACTATTCTGGGCAGGGAAATCCGGGAACTTCCAACACCCGCCACCCGTTCACCAGATAGAACTGACGCCACATCACGCGATGTATATTCCTGCAGCAATCAGCATCCAGACCACAATGAGCCACGCGCGCCTCTACTCGTGCGGGTTCGGGCCGCAGCCCGACAGCGGGGGGCGGGTCGGTCTTCCCCTCGGGCGCGGATCGGCGCTTGC